>CAYVQF010000002.1:0-240842 GCA_964454015.1 uncultured Myxococcales bacterium | reverse complement strand
CTAGCTCCGCCCTACCCACTTGGGATTCGGACCTGAGACCTAATCTCGACACGACCACGCAACGCATCAGGTCACTGCGGCAACGCATCCTAGGTCGCCACAAAGAGAATGGTCAAGGTTTCCCAGCCTTGAACCGCCACGATCCCCGCCAGCCGCGCGCCGGAGCGCGTAAAAAACGCGCAAATTCCTCACCAAATCGCCGCAGAGCCTCGGCGACCTCGCCCCCTCGCCCCAATTCCTCGTGCCCTGCATCATCGCGGACGCTCTCCACACATAAAGCCATCACATCGGAGCTGCACAACCGCGCTTCAATCGCCAACCCCTCATCGAACAAAGCCACGCGGTCGTAGCCCCAAGGAAAACTCAAGCCCCCCACAACCACCGCCGAGCGCTGGTTTTGCTTCTGCAAAACCGCGCCGTGACTCCAATCTGACGCCCGCGCCGCCAACGCCGGCGCCAACTCCCACAGCAATGTCGGCCACACGTCCACATGCGAAGACAGCCGAACCCGGCGATGACCCGTTAGCCCTGAGCCACAAAGCAACAGCGGAACCTCCAAACGCTCGCGCGTAAAATGCGGCGCCCCATGGCCCAGCAAACCATGCTCCCAGAACTCCTCCCCGTGATCCCCCGTCACCACCACCCACCACGCCGGCTTGGACGCCATCCCCTCCAGCAACGACACCAAAAGGTCATCCACATAGGCCAACGCATTGCGATAGCGGTTGCGAATCAACTCGGCATCCCCGGCCAACTCCGCATCGCCAAGAAAATGATTGTAATCCGCAGGTAACACCGGACGATGCACCTCATAAGACGCCGGGTAGTGATAGTTGTGATGAGTCGACGCCAAAAACACAAAGCGAAACCAAGGCCCTGGCTCATCCATCGCCGCCAACGCCCGCGCCACCAGACGGCCATCCCCAACCTCGGGCGACACCGCCAGCTCCTCACGATAGGTGTCGAAGGCATCGCAGATGAAGCCCCCACCATTCCAATCACACAGGGAAGAAGCGCCCTCACCCTCGATGCGATACCCCGCCGCACGCAAGCGCTCGAAAGGCCACGGCACCAGCGCCGCTGCCTGCGCTGGATGATAGAGAAAGCCATGCAAACCATAGAGAAGCGTGAATACGCCAAACTCCGTGGTGTGGCCCCCCGCAAAATGACGCTCCGAGCGCACGCAACCGTGACGCGCCATCCACGCGCTCAACCCCGGCATGGCAGACGGCGTCAACGCATCGCCCCGCCAAGACTCGACCAAAACAAAGAGTATGGGGGGGCCGTCGCCAGGGAACACCTCCTCCTCGATAGCCCCCTGGGGATAGTCGAGCGCCTGCAAAGGCAAACGATGCCGACTCGGACCCAATATCGCCACATACAGTGGCAGCCCCGCCAAGGCCGGCGAGACGCGCCCCTCACGCGCACACCACACCCACGTCGACACCACCCCAAACAACACTTGCAACCACATGAGCCCCAAAGCCCCCCAGAACAGCCACCGCGACCGCCGCGGCGCCCCCGATCCCACCCACCACCGCAGTAGCCACCAACAGCCCCATTGCAGCAGCCAAAAGCCAAGCCCCAATCCCGCCAGCGTCACCCACAGAGAAGCAGGGAGACGCCACTCCCGCCCTACACCTGGGTTGGCCAGCGCCTGCAGCACCGCCGCATCGTAGAGGTGCAGCCCCGTCACCTGATAGGCCCGCAAATCACCCACATAAAGCAACCCAAAGAGCGCCTGCAGCAACAGCACGAGACCCACGACCCACACCGCGACCTCGCCGCGGCGCCCCAGCACCACCACCAGCAACTGCCAACACAGCGCCACCACGGCCAACGTCGCCACCGAGAAGGCCCCATAGGGCAGCCACTGCCACGCCACTGGCCCCCGCGCCGACACCGTGCCCTGCCACAGCACCACCAGCCACAAGGCGGTCACACCTAAAAACAACGCCCCCGCCACCGGCGCCCACGCATCGACACGCCCTCTCTTCTGCACCCCCGTCGCCCCTCGCCCTTCAGAAAAGAGACAATTGCTGCGCCGGACGCGCATAGGGCAGCGGCGCACCCGCCACCGGCTGCTGCGCCAACCAGCCGTCTATCAACCCAATGATCCAGGCCGCGTGGTCCGGGTTGTCCACATAGTTGATCCGCTCCGTGTCGATGACATAGACCGGACAGCGATCCCAACGATCCCAAAGCTTGTAGTAACGGCTGCGCAAAGCATTGAGATAGGACGCCTCGATCACTTGCTCCGCCGCGATGGAGCGACGCTTGATGCGCTGCATGATCGCCTTCGTGGGAGCATCGAGAAATAAAACGAAATCGGGTTTAGACAACGAACCGCGCAGCAGATTCGCAAAACGATCGTAAAGACCAAGCTCGTCCTCGTTCAAGGTCAGCTCGGCAAAGAGCCTATCCTTCTCAAATAGATAGTCCGCCACGATGAGCGACGTGAACAACTCGTGCTGACACAACTCCAGTTGCTGCGCAAAACGCGACGCCAAATAAAACATCTGCGCCGGAAAGGCATAGCGCTTCGGATCGGCATAAAATGCCGCCAAAAACGGATTGTCTTCGCAGGGCTCCAGCACCAACTTCGCCTCCCACTTCTGCTGCACCAAGCGGCAGAGGCTCGTCTTGCCTACCCCTATCAAGCCCTCTATGACGATGAATTTTGACACGCCTCTCCCTCACCCTCTGCCCCTCGCCACCGCTTGTGGTGCCACGGGCCCCAGACGCCCTCTTCGCTTCGACTCATTGCTTCTTCCCGATGACCAACAACACCAAAATACTCAAACATGGGAAAAAGAAGCCCAAAGCTGCCCACAGCGCCGCCTCACGACGGCGGGTCTTGGCCATCTGATAAGCCACCCACGCACACAACAACGCGACGATCAGCCCGCCAAAACCCGTTCCGATATTCAACTCCATCACCACACCCTCAATCAGCGCCCCTGGTCCACACCGCCTGTGCAACCCAATGACTACCACACTCTCATGGGCGATTAAAGCGCACCGCAACCCCCTCAACGCCCCGGCCTCAACTCACCCACAAGTCCACCAAATAACCCACCCCCATCGCCACCATCATCACCCCTGACAACGCCTCGCCGTGCTCCCGCCAGCGCCGCAGCCACACCCCCAGCACGCTCCCCAACGCCAACAAAGACGGTAAGGTCCCGATGCCAAAAGCCACCGCATAAGCCGCGCCCCACCCCATTGACCGCGTCGATAAGGCCACCATGAACGCCGCCATCGACAACGCACACGGCAAGAAACCAAAGAGCAACCCCAGAGCAAAGCTACGCCACCCCTGACCCTGACCCGCATCCAAACGCACCAAACGCCTCAGGCCGGGAAAGCGAGCGATCCCCGACCACGACAACCACCGCGGTTCACGCCACAGACCTAAACGCATCCCCCCCAACATGACCAAAAAGACCGCCGCCGCCAGCATCACCCCTAGCTGCAAACGCGGCAGCGCGTCGGCCTGCATCACCCCACCCATCCCACCCATCACCCCACCCAGGGCCCCGTAAGTCAACAAACGACCACTGTGATACTGCACGTGCGACATCCATCGCCCCGTGCGGCCGGGGAAGGCCACCACCAACGGACCACACATCCCCAAACAGTGCCCCGAACCCAACAAGCCCAAAGCCACACCAGAGCCCAAAAACAACGCCTCCTTCACAGCCCCTCCTGCCCAAAGACCAACGGCCAATAGGCCAACAGCCCGAACAACACCACCCAGAAAGACCACCGGCGCACCGCCAGCACCACCCGCGCCCAAGCCCCATCCGCCACGACCTGCCCCAACTCCTCACCGCGACGCGACCACCCCACGGCCAACACCGCCGCACCCAACTCCAACAGCGCGCCAAACCAGGCCACGAACATCAGCCAGCCCGGCCACGCCCCCAGCTCACTCACCATGCACCACAGACAACGATGCTGTAGCGCGCCGTGATGCCATAACGTAAAAAAATCCTCACTCGCCCAGCGAGCACCCACCAACCACGCCAATGCCACCGCGAAAAACGCCAGCGGCCATGACCGCGCCTCACGACGACGCAGCATCACCAAGCCGATCACGACGCTCAAGGTGCCCGTCGTCCAAAACAACCACAGTGAAGCCACACCCACGCCACCCACGCTCTCGCGTTGGGCCGCCAACAGAGCGGCACAACAAGACGCGACCGCCATCCCATCCAGAACCAGCCAACCCCGGACTGTGCTGAGGGCCGACCACCACACCAGAACCAAGGCGATCAACACCATGGCACCAGCCTGCGGCGCCACCTTGCTCTCGGGATGCGCCAAATCCAAACGCACGGCCAACCGGGCCCCGCTCAACGCCAAAAATGCCGCCCCGCGCAACCCCAGCGCGCTCTCCCCGGCGCCACCCATGACCTCACACACCCCAGCACCACACATCGCACCGGTCACGGCCGTCGGCAGCACCACCGCCAATGCCAAAAAATGCAGGCCAAACAACAACAAGGCGAGCCACCAACACCACATCAACAGCCACGCCGACACGTCCCAACGGCGCTCTCGCAACAACTGCTCTGCTGACGCCGACGCCGGACGCCAACCCACGACCGTCCCCCAAGCCCCGCGGCCACTCGCCAACACCATCCCACCCAGAAGCAGGTCTGCGACGCTCAGAAACAGCGTCAGGGGGTGTTGCAACATCCCGCCTCCAATGCCTCCACCCGACCGCCCGCAAGCCGCCATCGCTCGCTCGCCACCCCATCCCAGCGCGGATCGTGACTCACCACCACCACCACCGCCCCCTGCGCCGCCCGCGCACACAACGCCGCCATGATGCCCTCGGCAGCCGAACTGTCCTGGTGCGCCGTGGGCTCGTCCGCCAACACATAGCGCGCCTCCCGCACCAACGCCCGGGCCACCACCACCCGCTGCCTCTCCCCCATCGACAGCAACCCAACCTCGCGATCAGCCAAATGACCACACCCCAAAGAGGCCAGAACCTCCCGCGACTGCGCCACCATCTCACCCCAACCCATGCGATCCGGAAGCACCCCCAACATCACGTTCTCCAACGCACTGCGTGACTCAACCAAAGCCAAGCGCTGTGGTACCCAGGCCAGATCCCGGCGCCACGCATCGCGATGCCGCACTCCCCAACGCGAAATCGGCGCGCCACACGCGCGCACCTCACCCGCGCTCGGGCGATGCACCGCCGCCAGCAACGCCAACAACGTGCTCTTACCCGCACCCGTCGCCCCTTGCAGCAAGGTCATCTGCCCACCTCTGCAAGCCCAGTTCACCTCCTCCAAAATCAGCCGTCCGCCTCGCTCTAGGCTCACCCCATGGCAAGAAAGCGTCACCTCAGCCATGCCCCCCCCTCTCAAGTCCACAGCTCCCTCACACTCGCCCGCCAAGGCGCCCACAGGCCTGCCACCAGCCACACCAAGGCCACCCAACCCGCCCACAGCGACAGCAGGGCCCAACCCCCACCGCTCCCCACGGCACATGCCTCCCCTTCCCAGGCCACCAGCCACCGCGCCCCCTGTTGAACCCCTCCCATGGACACGACAAGCAGCGCTCCCACGCTCCCCAACACGACACCCGATACGGCCGTCGCCGCGACCCGGAAGAACGCCACCCACAACAGCTCCGCACTGCGCCAACCCAACAGCCGCGAGGTCGCCACCAGCTCCTCCTGCGTCAGGCCGCGGCGATGGCCCACCACACCAGCCAAAGCCAAAGACAGCAACGCCGGCACGAATGCCAGCAGCACCCACGCCTGGAGGCGCGACGCAGCCTCCCTGCGACTTTGGATCTGCGCCCAACGGACCTCGACCGCCACCGGCCAAGAAAGGCCCCCGGCGATCTCCGCGGCAATCACCTCCGCCTCCTCCTCGCGGGTCACCGCAACGTCGACATACCACACCGCCGCATCACCACGCGCGACATCCACGTCAAGCGCCACATCGCCACGGCGCACCTCGGCCACCCCCAACACGGCGCTCGCCGCCGCATGGGTCTCCTGCCAAGCCATGGGTGCCCCATCAGCGCGGCGCAAACGCAACGAAGGCCCACCTTCCAGCGCCCCAACCGCGCCCGCCGACGACATGGCCAACAGCAACAACCCCGCCCCGCCAAGGCTCACGATCGACGCGACCATCAACGCTTCGCCGCCATGCATCCACCGCCCGCGCCACAGATCCCCCATGGCCCAACGCCAGCAGTTGACCCGGCTGCGCCACCTCGACGGCCCCCTCTGACCCGCTACGCCTTCCATCGCAACACCTTCACCCCTGAGAGCGCCCTCAACCTCTCAAGGCTTGGCGCCCTTACCGGTCAGACCCTCCCACGTCTCCGCCCGCAGCTCCTCAAAGCGAAAAGGCGCTTTGCCGCCATGCCGCCGCCTGAAAGTCTCCGCCGCGGCAGCGTCCGCCAAGGGCACCAACGCCACCCCCATCGGCCCCTGGACGTCTGAATCCGCCACCCAAAGCACCTCCCGCGCATCCATCGGCTTTCGGCTGTAGTACTCTTGAACCACAGGCAGCGCCAAACGCCCCTCAGCCACCCCAAGATAAGCCTCGGGCACGAGCCAAGACCGCATCATGCAGCCGTTGCCACAAAAATAGTACGTCGTACCGTCATCGAGCGCCAACGCCGCCGCGTGGTCTTGATGCTCGGCCACCTGCATCGCGCACACCGGACAGCGATCCCCCTCGCTGACCTGTAAAGCCAAGCCCTCACCCAAAGGTCTCTGTCCGGCCCGCGCCTGCGCACCCACCGCCTCAGTCTCTGGCCCCGATCCCTTACACTGAACAAGAATCAGCGCCAAAGTCCACAATGCAATCAACCACCACCCCTTGGCGCTACCGACCATCACCTTGCTCCCTTTGGACATTGAATACGACCTCCCTTGACCCTCTCCCTCTCATCCCTTTCTTGACCTTTGTCAACCACATCCGCCGTGCGCCACAACCCCTGCGGGTCGCGAAAATGCGACCTTGACGCTTTGCGTCACTTCCAACGCCGTTGTACAATTCCGCTTGGAGCTAAGCTTCACTCGCGCACCGCCGACCACACCGTGCGCCCACGACCTGGAGTCCGCGTTGAAGGTCAGTCGCTTCGAAGACGAACTACTCCAGTCTTATGCCCTCGGGGAGCGGGACTTTCGCGGCGTCGATCTTCAGCATGCCGACCTCAGCCATGCCAACCTCGAAGGCAGCGATTTCTCCAACGCACTCTTGTGCGGCGCCAAGCTCGATGGCGCCAACCTCGACAGCGCCAACCTCTTTGGCGCTGACCTCATGGGAGCGTCGCTCACCCGGGCCGTCCTGAGTTTCGCCAACCTGGCGCGCGCCAACCTGCGCAACGCCGATCTCACGGGCGCGACCCTCACGGGCATCTCCGGTGACGCCACCGATTTCTCTGGCGCCCTGCTCATTCGCGCTTCCCTCGAAGCTGCCGACCTCATCGGGGCCATCTTCGTCGGAGCCAACCTCACCGGGGCCATCGTCGAATCGGCTGACCTCGAAGGAGCCGATCTCACCGACGCGAACCTCACCAGCGCCAACCTTCACTGGGCCAAAATGAGCTGGGCCAACCTCACCAACGCCCGGCTCAACTGGGCACGCGTGACCTGGGCCAACCTCGAAGCCGCCGACCTGGAAGGTGCCAACCTCACCGGCACGGATCTCCAAGCCTCGCGCTTGAGCTGCGCCAACCTCAGCGGCGCCCTCATCGCCAACGCCATCCTCCACTTCACCGACATTACGGGTACCCGCCTCGACCCAGGCCTTGTCCCGCCTCATGTCGCGACCTCCTGCCGCCTCTCGGCCCAGACCTACACCCGCTCCCAGTGGAGCCCACACATCCTCCGCCAATGGCAACAAGCCGGCGCCACCATCCTCCACTTCGACCACTTCCCGGCTGACGCCCAGCAGGCCATCGCCACCAACCCCAAAGCCCTCCACCTCGAAATCGAGGGCCACCTCGATGCCCTCGACCGGGTCGCCATCGAGTGGCTGTTACCCGCCTGGCTGGGCCCCGACACCAGCGCCCACCTCACGCTCCAACGAGAGCACCCCGATCATACGGCACTCACCTTCTGCGGCACCTCTGCCGAGCTGGAACATTTGGCCCAAGCCCTTCACCAACGCGTCTGGCGAAAATCGCCCTCCCAACTTCACCCCGTCCCCATCCCCGCCATCACCACCCTCCAGGAAGGGCCCATCTCCCGCCTCGACCGCCTCGCCGCGCGCGTGCGCAATATGGATATCCTCCTCCCCGCGCCTGAAGATGACGAAGTCATCCGTATCAACGAAGAGCTGCAGCGAACAGCGCCCGAGGTCGAGTCCCTCATTACGGAATCCAGCGAAAACCTTACCCGCGTCTCCTGGTCATCAGTGCAACTGCCGCGTCTCTCGCCAGACTTGTTGAGCACCGTTGATGAAGACGATGCTGAAGAAGACCGCGTCAGCGACGTCACCACGCCATCCTGAACCCCTGCGGCCGTGATCACGTTGCACCCGCTTCACGACGCCACTATCCTGCGCGCCTGACTGAGCTGCGCCATGGGCGCTTGGCTGACCCCTACCCAAGGACCTGAACATGCAAGACCAGCGGACCCTCTCCCTTGTCCCTATCGCCCTGATCGCCATCTTCACGCTCTTCGCCCTCGCTGGCTGTGAAACTAAAAGCGGAGCTCCCGCCACAAGCCCGGCCCCCAAGGAAAAGACTGCCAACCAAAACCCCGAGGAGGCGCCCGCGACCCCAGAGCAGGAGGCACTTCCCACGGAAGCCGCTCCCGAAAGTGCTAATGAGCACGACCACGACCACGACCACGACCAGGAGCCGGTCAACCCTCTCGCCCCCTCGACAGAGCCCCTCGACGCCGCTCTCGGCCAGGCCCTGCAAGACGGCGTACAGGAAATCACCGTCGATGAGCTCCTCGCCAGCGGTGAGAAATACGTCGATCAAAACGTACAGATCACAGGCTTGGTCACCGACATGTGCTACCATCGGCGCGGCTGGTTCGGCATCACCAATGAAGCCCAGACCAAGGTCGTCCGCGTCGTCGCCGCGCCCACCTTCCTCGCTCCCGAAACCGCCGTCGGCGCCGTCGCCGTCGCCCAGGGAACGGTCTCCGTCAAGACCATCCCCGCCGAGGAGCTCGAACACTACCGCACGGCACATAAGTTCATTTCTGACGAAGAGCTCGCCGCTGGCGGCCCCATCCACCAATTTGCGCTCATCGCCACCGGCGCCACCTTCAAGCGCTGATCGCCGAGAAACCCTCGCCCCCCTAGGCGCTACAAGCCTATCGCGACGGCCAGCCCCGTCGCCACCGCATAGGGGAGGCCAAGTGCAGCACCGGTCTTGTCGCGCCGCTGCACCCACGAGAGCGTCACCAATGACGCGATGACCGCCGTCCATCGCAGGTCCAACCACGGGAAACCTGCCATGACGCTGGCGTGGAGCACGACCACGCCCCATGCCACGAGGCTGTACCGCCAACCCCAACGCCGCCACAGCCCCCACACCCCGGCCACCCACAGGCACCACAGCGCCCCGTGAACCCAGGCCAGCGACGCCACGCGTGCCCCCATCCACAACCCTGTCCGGCTCCCCAACTCCGGTCCCCAGAGCATCCCCACCAGCGCCAACACCACGCTCCACAACAACACCAGGCCGCCATAACGACGACGCCACAGCCACTGTTCTCCTCCGGCGACCCGCAACAGATTGCGCAACAGCCCCGGGAATAGCACCTGGTGAAAGGGCCACATCGCCCCCCAATACACCCATCCCCACAGTCCACGAGGAATGTAGGTCGCCGTCTGCACGATCCGACTCCCCTCGCCTTCGGCCTCAACGGCGAAGGAAAGCCACCCCTCCCCCGGCATCCGCATCTCTGACCACAGCACCAAGCGCTTGGGCCTCTCCAACGCGGCCACCCGCCAACAATCCACGACGGACCCCACCTCCAAGTGCTCCTGATCCCGCCGGCCACGGCCCAAACCGGGCCCACCGATGCACCAATCCAACACCCCGCGCAACCACCACAAGGTGTTGGCGAACAACCAACCGCGAACACCACCCAAGCCCTCAATCGCCGCGAAGACGACCGGCATCGGCAAGTGCGTCGTGGCAACACGACGATCCACGAAAACGCGACCTTCAGTTGCCGCCGGCGGCAGCGGCAAAGGCTCTGGCCTCACCCCATCGTTGGCCACCTCGACCTCACAGACAGTGGCTCTGCCGGAAGGGGCTCTCGTCATCCCAGTACTCACCCAGGAAACGCCACGCCCCCGTACTCGGGCGCAAGGCGACCCCGTTGACGCTGAAGAAGAACTCCATCCGTGCCACCTCCTGCCGCTGCCCCGTCTCCGTGACCACCACCTCGACCACCTCAGCATCGGGGCAGTGGTAGAAGCGGAAAGGATCCACCGCAGAGATGTCGAAAACAAAACGCCCGTTCTCCCCCACGAAATCCAAAAAATCCACATAAGCGCTGTGAAAAGCGCCATCATCGAAGCGGTAATGCACCTGCACATCCAAGTGCCGCCAAATCTCGGGATTCTCCCAATCGGTCACCCCTGCTTGGTAGACCTCAAAACAAAGATTGGCCATCACCGCCCGGGTACGCGCCCAGGTCCCATAAGAAAACGACCCAAGCAATGCCGCCCCATCAGCGCACGGATGCCCACCCGCCCGGCTGACCTTCAGCACCGTGTTACCAAGCCACTGCGGCCGCGCGGCCACGGGGAACACGTAATTCTCGCCAAACTGAGAATCCCACTGCTGACAAGCGCTACCGCCCATGGACTGATTCCAAAACCACAGCTCCGCCTGCTGCGCCCCCAGGGGAATCACGAAATCCGCTGCCACCGCCGTGTAGGCCGTCGTCGGCCTCCCCATGTCGCTGACGAAAGCGCGCAGGCTCCCATCGTAAACCTCCCCCCCGGGCATAAAGCGCACAAAGGCCCGCGTATCCCAGGCTGGATAGCCATTGTGGGTGCCTCTACACTCAGGCAGACGCTCCAACGCGTAATGCACCCGCAACCGGCCTCCCTCCACCATGGGTCCCTCCTGCGTCACCTGCCACCCGGCATCGAAACGCAAGACCCCTAGAGGCAATCCTTCCAAACCCAGCTCGCTCACCGCCGCTCCCGAAGCAGCGTGGCCGTCGGTGCACGATGCCAGCTCGGCCTCCACCTTGAAGCCGTTCGACGCGTTGAGGATGTAGTTGTCGAAGTCTCCTGGGTTGCGGTTGTGATCGAAGAGGCGCAAGCCGCCCGGCAGCTCCAACACCGGGATTACTTCGATCACCGCCCGGCTCAAGCTCGTCCCACTCATGCCCGTCGTCGGCAAATGGGTATCCATTCGAAAGGCAAAGCGCTGATAGCCCTCGGCGGCACCGCCAACGGCCTCCACCGCCGGCACCCGCCACCACTGTGGGTCGACACCATAATGATAGAGCACCGCCGCCTGCGCTCCCTGCCCCAACAACGCCTCGCTGACGTCCACCGTGCCAAACCACACCCAGGTCTGCTCTCGCGTGACATAGCCACCAAGTCCGTCCGAACGGCGACCGAGCTCGACCAGAACGATCTGGCACTGAAAATCGCTGCCATCTGCACTGTCTGCAGCGCCCATCAACGGCGCGCGCGCCGGCCTGACGGCGTTCCCATCACCTTCCTTGGCCTCACCACAGCCTAGCAAGCAGCAACACACCAACAGCAACCACGCACCGCGTGTCCACCTCAGCATTCCCATCGCCCACCTCCTCATCCGGAGATTCTCGCAGCCGTCCTTCTCACCAGGAATCCGTGCGCTAGGTAGCACCAACGCCCACCTGCGTCAAGCCGCCATCGGCCCACCTGCCCTTGTGCTGGTAGCGCCCCCCCCCAAAGAAGGCCCAAGCACCTTGCCGCCCTACCCTCCGCCTCTTCCTACATCGGCGCCACCACCACGGCAGCACCAGCCGTCCATGGGGGACATGCGCGCCCGCATGCCGCATCGGTCCAAGAGCCACGTTGACACCCTGCACCCTTGCCGACTATGCTTCCGGCCCGCTGTACGGACCTGGGCGCGCGGCCGCCCTGACCTTCACGGCGCTATCCAAACAAACCGTCGCTTACGGCGACAACACGACGGACCGACAACGATGTTCGAGACCATCTCAAAAGGCTTTCGGGATATCACCCATCGCTTCAAAGGTACCCGTGAGCTCACCGAAGAGAACATCAACGACGCCCTGAAAGACATCCGAGCCAGCCTGCTCGAAGCGGACGTCAACTACCATGTCGTCAAGCGCTTCCTCAACGCAGTCAAGGAGCGCTCACTCGGTGAAGTCGTCAAGGTCAAAGCCAAGGATCGCTCCGGTCAAGTGCTCAAGGCCTCGCCAGGCCAGCACTTCATCAAAATCTGCCAAGAGGAGCTCGAAGCCCTCATGGGGCCCGTAGACGAGCAGGTGCTCCGCCTCGCTACCGAGGGACCCACCAAAATCATGCTCGTCGGCTTGCAAGGTTCCGGAAAAACGACCACCGCTGCGAAGCTCGCTTTCTGGCTCAAGGATCGTCACCAAGCCCGCCCACTGCTGGTCGCCGGTGACGTCTATCGCCCCGCCGCCATCAAACAGCTCCAGGTGCTCGGTGAGCAGATCGGCGTCCACGTCTACGCCGATCCCGAAGCCGATCCCGTCGACATCTGCCTGGATGCCATCGACTTCGCCGCCGAAAATCACCACGACTTCATCATCTTCGACACAGCCGGACGACTCGCTGTCGACGACGTCCTGATGGGCGAGCTCGAAGAAATCGTCGAGGAGAGCGAGCCCGAGAACACTTTGCTCGTCTGCGACGCCATGATCGGCCGTGACGCCGTCAACACTGCCGTCCAGTTCAATGAGCGCCTCGATCTCGACGGCTTCATCATGACCAAGCTCGATGGCGACGCCCGTGGCGGTGCCGCGCTCTCGATCAAAGAGGTCACGGGCAAACCCATCAAGTTCATCGGTGAAGGCGAGCAGATGGATCGCCTCAAGGAGTTCCGCCCTGACGGCCTCTCGAGCCGCATCCTCGGCTTCGGTGACATCGTCGACATCATGATGGACTTCGATCGCATCGTCGACGAGGAGAAAGCAGAAGCTGACGCCGAAGACATGCTCAGCGGCAACTTCAATTTCCACCACTTCATGGAGCAAATCAACACCATTCAAAAGATGGGCTCCCTGCGCGATGTCTTGGAGCGGATGCCCTTCTTCTCCGGCATGGCCGATAAACTCACCGTCGACGACTACGAGCTGGTCCGAATCAAGTCGATGATCGAATCCATGACCGAGAAAGAGCGCCGCAACCCCGACTTGATGTATGCCAAAGGGCGGCAAACACGCGTCGCCAAGGGCTCGGGACGACAAGTCAAAGATGTGGTCGATCTCATGCAGCGCTTCGCCGCCATGCGTGAAATGATGGGGCGCTTGGGCCAGAACACGGGCTGGATGAGCAAGATCCCCGGCCTCAAGCATGTCGACGCCTACCGCCAAATGAAAAACATGGATCTCAATGAGATCTTTGGGTCCATCATGCAGCAGGCGGCCATGCCCGGCATGCCCGGTATGCCCGGCATGGGACAGCAGCCCATGCTGCCCCCTGGGCTACCACGAGGTTACACCCCGCCTGGGTTCAAAGGTCAGATGGTGCGCCAGAGCCCCGTCGAGAAGGATAAAACGAAAAAGAAGCGCAAACTCGCCAGAAAGGCACGCAAACAGGGGAAGAAATGATCCCTGGGGATCCAACGCCCTGCACCTCCTTGAACCATGCCGAATGGCCCTACTGCTGCCAAAGCCACCCTTTCCATCCAGCCATCGCCGTCTGCGCTCGATGCGGCGATCTCCTCTGTGCGGCATGTACCAGGCCTGACAGCGATAACAACCTCATGCGCTGCCCCCAGTGTGCCACACCAAGGCATCTGGAGCACGGCGCTGCCAACGCCACCATCCCATACAACCCCAAAGAGAACCTCGAGCCCAAGACGCTGCGCCAACTCCCTGGCACCTTGGCCCACCTCGCCCTGCGCCCTTCGCGCTTTTTCCTCCACCTCGACCCCCAGCGCTACGCCCACTTCGCCTTGCTCTTTGGCTTCATCTGCGCCTTCACCGGCGCCCTGCTAGCCCTGCTACTGCTGCCAACCGCGCCGGAAGCCCAGGCGAGCTTGCTCGAGCTGCAACGGCAGTACAGCATCCCTCCCCAAGCCTTGACCCTGCTCATCATCTTGGCGCTGCCTTTTACCACCGCCGCGGAAATCCTATTCTACGGGCTCTTACTCCACCTCAGCATCCGCATCCTCCATCCTCAGCACCGCGGTCTCTTGCTCTCTTTCAAAATTGTCGCCTACGCCATGGCGGCGCGACTCCTACTGCTCATCCCCGTTGCTGGCACCTTCGTGGCCATGGTCGCCTTTGTGGTCCTGCTTTCCATCGGTGTTCGCCTCGCGCAAGGACTCAGTGTCATGCGAGCCGTCATCGCCATCAGCATTCCCATCCTCTTCCTCTCTGGCCTGGGGATCTTTGCGCTGACCTGAGAGCACCACAAAAAAGGCCGTGGGAAGCAGCCCACGGCCTTTTGCACCTTCGCCAAGACCTACTCGCCGCCGCCAGCGCGCTCCCGTTCTGCACGGAAGGACTCCATCATCCACTCGAGGATGATCTCCGTGACGCTGTCGAGAATGACCTCGGGATCGTAATTCGGTCTGAAACCGCCCTTGTTGGGAGGGACGGGCTCTGAGACCTTGAAATCGTTCACCGACTTGGCCGCACGCAGGGCCTGTCCACCGCCGCCGGGCCGCCCCCGATCCTCCAACGCCAGGAACTTGTCTTCCAGTGGGCTAAAGGCGCGCCGGACACGCTGCTCGATGCCCTCGGCCTCCTGCTCCTTCTGCTCCACCGTGCCAGCGCGATCGAAGTGCCGCGTATGCTGCAGCTCGTGCGCCAGCAAGCCCAGGCCTTCAGGCGAAGAGATATCGAAACGGTCCTGGGCAAAGAAGACGTGCTTGCCCAAGGTAAAGGCGTGCGCCCCCATGGCGGAGGACGCCATCGAGGCGATGGGGCCCGTGTAGACCTTGACGTCCGCCACGTCACTCTCGATGAAGGGCGCCAATTTCTCCCTGACGGCCGTCGGAATCTGCTTGGCTTCACTCTTGAGGTTGCTGACCAGTGTCTCAGGATCGAGCTGCCCCGAGACGAAGAGATCACGCGGCTTCGCACTACCGCGCTCGGCGATGTTCTGCAGACGGCTGCCAACCCACTGCGAAACCGCTACGGCCACGCGCGAAAACTCGTTCTCCACGACCTTCTGATAGCTCTCTCCCTGGGTGGGATCTTCACCGTAAGCGGCGATCTGTTCGCCCTTGGGACCAGCGTTGCCAAACTTCTCCTCGATGATCTTCACCAAATCCAAGTTGGCGTCCCGCAGGTCAATCCCTTCACCATCCTTGTCCATCTTGCGTAGCGGATCCGCCCCATGCGGGTCGTGTCGCTTGCGCAGCGGTCCGTGACTCAAGCCCGCCACCTTGCGCAGCGCAGGCATGTAGTCCTGTGCCGCCGACGAACCCTTGTCAAAACGCACCCGCTTGAAGAGAGGTGAATCTTGCGCCGCCATCTCGAAGGCAGAAGAGGTCGTAAAGCCCAACTCACGCCGGGTCGACGCCTGCAGCCCCATCGAACCCAGAGCTTTCATCAGAGAATTCAGCTTGCGCGCCATCGGCCCAGAATAATCCATCCCAGCGGTGCGACTCCCCACACTCGCGCTGAAATTCTGATGCTGGGATACCAAGCGCGTCGCCACTGCCGCATTGTGAACCGGCTCCAGGCCTGAGTGCGTCGCAAAGAAGGCCACGCCATCGGCCTGGGCGCTGCCGCTCAGGCCGTCGATCACCCGCAAGCGATCCTTCGCGTCGGCTTGGATCGCTTCGAGCCGCCGCGACCCCGGCGCGGCTGCCGGCATCGGGGCTACTTCGGGCTTGGGCACGGGTGCCAACGCCCGCACCTGAGTGCGCCCAAAGTCACCGAGAGGCGCCAGCGTCTCTTCCCGCACCAGCAGCTTGTCCTGGGAAAGGAGGCTCTGATAGGCCCGCCCACTATAACGCGCGCGCTGCACTGCCAGTAACTCGGCCGCCTCGACATAAGCGTGGCTGTCTCGCGCCACGTCGTCAGCCACATCCAGCGTCACATCGGGCAGCGGCATGGCGAAGTGCGCCGCCGTCACCGCTTGCACCGCTCGGCGCCCGGCCCGCGCGCTCTGTTCGGCCAGGTTGCGCAGTTGGACGTAATCGCTGCTGCCCGCGGCGAAGTCCAGACCCTCGAGGGCCATCGCGACGCTGCGTTGCACCTCTGCCACCACCTGCTGCACGTCATGCACGCGCGGCTCGCTGCCTATCCCTTCGATCTGCTCCACTGTGCGCCAGCTTCCCGCAGCCAACGCTTTCACCCGGGCGATCTGCTCTTCTGATCCACCCACGACGAGCTGCGCCAGGATCGAGCCCATGCGCTGCGCGATCCCGCCGAGAGAGCTCATCTCAGACGCCAACATGGCGCGCGCCGCATCCTGGGTCGCCATCACGGCCTGAGCAACCTCTTCACGATGCTCCGCCTGCCCCTGGGCCTCGGCCAAACGCCGCTGGCTCGCCAGCACCTGCTGCTCCAAGGCTGCCACCTGCGCGGCGCGTGCCGCGAGCTGCGCCTGGGCCTCACTCGAGTCGCGCCAATGCGCGGCGTGCTGCTCCCGCAAAAAGGATAGCTGCGCCCGCGCCTCTGCGACCTGCGCTTGCATCGCAGCAACCTGCGTCACCTCGCGTGTCCACCCACCTGCCCCGTCAACCTCCCCATCGCCGGGCTCCCGCGCCAAAACCATCTCAGGCGGACCGTCGCCCGCAAGGGAAAGACGATGCACCTCACCCTGCGGCGCCATCATGGCCAAGAGCTCAGCCTGGAAGTCCCTTGCCCCTTCTGCCGCTGATGCCGCAAGCGGCGGAGGCGGAAGCGCCGCTGCCTGATCAGCGATCGACGCATGCAACGTCTGCTGCAGCGACGCCAGCGAGGGCCCATCCACACCGTCTGAGAGCGAAAGCTCACGGCCATAGGCGAGCAACGCCGACTGGACCGCGTCCAAGCGCTCGCTGTCCCAGCCCCCTTCCGCCGTCAGCAGACGCTCCACCACTTGAAGGTGATTCTGCGCCAGACGCGCCTCCTCCTTGGATCCAGGCAGGGCCGCCCGCAAAGCATGGAGCGTCATGGCCGTACTCGCCGCGCTGTGCCCATCCAACGCCACCGCTATCTCATGCAGCGCCTCAGTCAACGCCTCTGCGCCGACCTGGCCCTGCTGCGCCAGCAGGGTCAACCGGGTCAACGACTGCGCCAACGCAAGCAAGGCAGGGCTCTCACCCGCATCCATGTGCGCGTGCACCTGCTGACGAAGTTGGTCCATCTGCTCCCACAAAGAGGCATCGATGTTCTTTTCCACGCGTTCCACCATGGGCTTGTCCTCTGAATTCCTGGGCATCGGACCGACAACAACCCTCACCCGGTTCTGCCAGTCTACACCAAGCCGCGCCCGACCCTTGCAAGATCATCGCCAGCCATGCCCACGCCACACTGCCCTTGACCCTACCACATCCAGGGCACGCCGTCATGCCCCGCATCGGCGCCGCCCGTCATCGGGACGCCTTGACGACACCGAAGATCGGCTGCTTACGCGTCAAAGTGGCACACCCACGCGCCCCGGGCCCGGTGACAAGTGTCCCTGGACGCCGCACTGACCTCACCCCCCAGCGCCACGCCATTCAAGCCCGCCGCAGCCGCGGATCCAGCTCGCCACCCCGCCGCAAACACTCCGCAGCACTCGGCAAATTCAACGCCGACTCTATCTCTCCCAACATGAACCACAGCGCCCCGCTCCCCTCGTGACGGCGCACCGCCGAACGCAAGGTCCCCCGCGCCTCAGCCAGCGCACCCGCCTGGCGCTGTGCTTCCGCTAGCACCATCATCGGCGCAAGATGCTTGTCGCTCACCCCCTTGAGGCCCTTGAGGATCACCTGAAGCTCCGCTGGCGACAGACCCGACTCCAGCGCCGACACCAAGACGCGACTCACCTTGTGAAAAGCGGCGTCGTCGCCCAGAGCAAAGCACAGACGCTCGAGCCAACGCGACCGGTTCATGCGCCGCAAGCCCAATGCCTCTTGCCGCTCCATGTCGCGCGCCATGGACCAATTCGTATACGCCCGAAAATGCCCCGTCCCGATCTGCGACTGCACCGCACTGCGCCACCGCGGCCGCGCTTCACCGCTGAAGGCGCTCAATAAACGCTCGCCCGCATCGCACAGAAGAGACGGCACCTCCTCCCGGCCACCGCGCTGTTGCGTGCAAAACAACAGCGTCCCCCGCGCGATATCCACCGCGTTGACCCCCAGGTGTACCTCCTTCCCCTCACCGATCAGGCGCCCGCTCACGGCGATCTGCGCCCCAAGACGCCCCGCCGTCGCCCGCACCCAGCGCGTCTCGGGGAGGGAAAAAAACGTCGCAAAGGCCGACCGCAGGCGCCCCCCCTGCAAAGACGACCCGCCCTCCTCCACCAACAGCGCTGGCGACAGCGTCACGAAACCCGGGCGCAAGGTCAACACCTCCGCCAGGTCCTCAGCCATCTGGCGCGCCACCACCGCGAGCTGCGGGTCGCCCGCCCCGGTGCCCAACGCGAAGCAAGCCACCATGACTTCCAGGCTGGCATCCATCATCCAGCCCGTGTCCAAGACATCTCTCACCACTGCTTCACCACTTCAGCCGCGCCTCGCTTTGAACACGAAACGTATCACAGACGCCGCATCACCTTTGGGAAAACGCCAATCGCCCATCAACATCCCGAGACACTCCCGCACCGCCGCCGCTGGATGCGACACCTCAACCCGGTCCACCAGCCCCTCAGGTGTCACCTGCACCTCTACCGCAACCGCTGCCGCCGTCAAGCCGCGCGCCGCGTTCGGCAAACAGCGGTCGATGTTCATCCGCTCCAACATGACCAAGCCCAAAAAGGAAGCCACCGACACGCCGCCCTCGATGACCAACGACGAAGACTCTGCTGCCGTCCATTCATCGATCATGGTCCGCTCCACCAGATGATCCGTGTTCGGCACCAAGGCCACGCTCTCACTCGCGTAGCCGGCACGGCTCAACTCCAAGTGCAGCGCTTCGTCCCTGCTCTCCATCTCAAAGCTCAGAGGCGTCTGACCCAACAGGGTCGCCTCGAAATCCGCTTGCAGCAACTTGACGTCGGCTCCAACGGGCACCGTCTCGACCTGCACCCGCACCGTCTGGGGGAGGTGCAGAGGCTCACGCCCCGCAAAGGGATCTTGCCGTGGCGTCGCGGCCAAGCGCAGGCCCGTCAGCAGGGGTTCAAGCGAGAACTCTTGGACCAACGCCTCGCGCACACCGCGCCCGTCCGCCGCCAAATGGCCCGCGCCCCCATGCCGCCCCATACCCTGTGGGTCGACGACGGACCACTGCCCTGGCCCAGACGAGCTCAGCAAAAACAGCGGCGCCAGGGTTCGCACCGCGTCCAGCCCCAGCACCCCGTCGCGATCCCGCAGCACCATCGCTCGCGAAGGGTGAAAAGCCGTGGCGCTACCAAAAAAACGGACCTTGGCACCGCGCGGCGCCACGTTTCGCGCAAAAAGCACCTCGCCACCCTTGGCCTCCCACAAGGCACCCGGTCCATCCCACGCCGCGATGAAATGGCTATCCCCCGACCACTGCAGCGCAGCGCGCTCCACCCCCAGCCCCAAGAAATGCTGTTTGCGCGCCGTGGCACCATCGAAACTATGACCACCCACGGAAAAACGTCCGCCATTGCCGCTAAAATAGGCCCCCTCCGCCGCGTTCACCCCCAGATGCACCGCATGTCGACTCTCCAGGTGTAGCGCCAGCGCCCCACCTGCTCCCCACAGCACGGCCCAACGCGAAAAGGGATGCGTCACCAGGCCATCCACCTCCCAGTCACGGATCTCTCGCCCACTCAGGATCGCCACGGAAGAACGCCCACCGCCCAGCTTCTCCCCTCGCAAGTCCACACCATTCCAAATCAAAATGTGGCTATCCCTGTAGATCGCCACCACCTTGTCACGCCCCCAGGCATCGACCTCCTGCAACACGGCCTGCTGAGCCGACATCCCATCGGCGCCCACGAAGAAAAGCGCGCTCCCATGGTAGGCCATCTCCACCAAAAAATACCGCTCATCCAACGACCACTGCAGCTTGGTCACCCGGCTGCCAAGGGTCCGCGATGCCAATAGGGTAAAGCCATCGATGTCCACAAGCAGCACCCGATGTAGCCCCGCCTCATGCACCGCCACCAACGCACGACCGCCGCCCTCTGAGATCGCCGCAGCATAGGCCTCACCGCGAAAGGCCAGGCCTGCGCTCTGGACGCCCTCCACCAGGTCCCAACGCGCAAAGTGACCCCCGCTACGCTCCTCTCCCCCCTGGATCCGCGGATTGTACACCGAGAACACCCGCACGCCGTCTGGCAGAAACACCGATCCCACGTGCACCGGCTGGACCACATCCGGCCTCAGCACCACATCGTCCGCCAAATCAATCGCCTCGATCCTGTCCCGATCGAGACGCACCAAATGATGCCGCCGTGGCGACGGCAACAACCACAGGGGACCGCGAGCGGCCTTACAGCGCCGGCACTCCTCCCCGTGCTCCACATAGCCCGTCGTGCTGTGCAGCGACCACACCTGGGCATCGTCGACCAGCCACAACTGCTCAGCCTTCGCACCATAAAAAAGCCGTAGCTGCGACGCCTCAGAGGCCTGCAGCGCCTTCGCTGGCCGCAGATTCACGGGCTCCGTCGCCCACGGACCCGACCACTGCCACAGGCTACCATCCTCCAATAACGCCGCCAGCGATCTGCCATCACCCGAAACGGCGCAGGCCAACACGCGCCCACTCGCCCGCAACCGCCGCAGCTCACTGCCATCGGCCACAGACAGCGCCACCAATTGGTTCCCCGAAGCCAGCAGCGCAAAATGCTCTGAGCCACCGGCACAAGAAAACGCCCCCGCGCTCCAGCCAAAGCGCCCGCGAACCTGCCCGTCCCCCATGGCCACCCATGCGGCCACTCCCTCATCAGGGAGCACCTCTGCCAGAACCTCTCCCACACCCCGACCGTGCCACAAGCGCCTCACGCGCGCATGCAGCATCCCCGCGAGCTGTGGGGCCTCACCCCCAACCACGTCCACCCAGTAGATCCGCCCCTCATCATCGGCAAAAGTCAAATCCGGGCCATCACCCACGAAGGCCATGGCCACACAGCCATCGCCATCGGGCCAAAACTGACCCACCGGCGCCAAATCTTCTGCCGCAAAAACCACCCCGACGTTGTCGCTACAGTAGCCGACATAGGTCGCCGAACGCGACACCGCCACCGCCTCTGCATGCACACCCCACTGCAGCGGCAGCAACGCGCGATGACGCCCCTCGGCCACCGCCGGCGCCACCTGACGCGGCACGTCCTCCTGCAGCACCCGTTGCACCACCAGCACCGTCAAGACCAGCGCCGCAACCAAAAGCACGAAGGCCGTCAGCCGCAAGCGCATGGACGACCACGGACGCTCCACCTCACCATAGTGACGATCCGGCTTGAGCACATGGCTCGTCACCACCACTTCGCCTCTAGGACTGAAGAGCGCCGCATCATCGAGCGCATCCTCACCATCCAGCTCGGCCCCTTCCTCGACGACGTCGTCACGCACCACCCCAAGCAATCGCGGCCGCGACTTCTCGGGCGCCTCCATCGGCGGAGGTGGCGGGACCGTCCCGTCTTCCGGCGTCTCGCTCAATGTCTCACTGGTTTCCACTGACACGGGGCGTGCGCCCAAAGTGGGGGACGCGCTCTCCTGACCCGCAGCCGCCACAGCCGCAGCGTCGTCCTCGACTTCGCCGTCGCCACCGAGGTCCTCCACCTCCCTGGCGCCCCCTTCCTCTTCGACCTCCTCTGCCGCCCACGGGACCCGCTCACCAAGGAAGGCACCTTGGGTGCTCAGCAGGGGCGAGCGCTCACGCACGACCCCTGCTCTGCGCAGCTTGTCCCACTGGCTCGCGATGCGGCGCAGCTCACGCACCAAGGTCGAAGATCGCAGCGGATGCTTACGCACCGCCCGCCGCGCCAGGTCCACCATCGCCTCGGGCCATTGCGTCCCGTGCAGCCACGAGGTGCGCTCCTCGCTCAGGCTGTGCAACCAGAGGAGCGTAAAGCCCATGGCACGGACATCTGATGCAAAATTGGGGGGATAGCTGCGTGCAGGTGAAGGACCCGCGCCCAGGACCTCACGCACCTCCAGAGGACGCAGGTGCCGATAAAGCCCCGCATCGAAAAGACGCAATCCGGGCTCCCCTCCGCGCTTCTCGTGCACCATCGTCACGGGAGCCACCGCACCGTGCACCAGACGCGCCGCGTGCAGCACCGATAGCGCCTCCGCTACCGGCACCAAGCGCCCCACCAAAGCCGCCGGCGCCATGGCCATCTCCGGCGCAAAGACCACGTCAGCCAGCGTCATCGCACCCGGTGAAGAGGCATAAACCAGACCGAGCAGCGGCGCGGGCCCCAACACCTTCTTGGGCCAAGCGACCCCAGGATGAGACACCGCCTCCAGCGCCTCCCAATAGCCGCGCAGACCCGCTTGCAAGGTCGCGCGCTCGCCCTCCTCGGGCAACACCAAGCGCAACAGCTCCGTGCGCCCACCCCGCGTCACCCCGCGGGCCAAGAGGCCGCGCGGCGCGCGAAAAAGAACGCGAAAATGCTTGTAATGATCGGCCAGAAGCTGCTCGTCGGGATGCACTGATGTCATCGGAGACTTGCCTATCGATACTTGGAGGCGACCTCGCCTGTCGTCAGATCGAACCCCCACATTTAAGCCCCTCTAGACTGGCATGGCAAGGTCGCCCATCCCTATTAGTTGGTCCGCAAACCTGCCAGCAGTGCCAAATTGTGCGCCTGCACCCAACGCATCACCATGTCGCGCCACAGGACCGATAACTCAGGACCATCGAAGGACAAAGCCAAACCCACCCCGCGAATCCCGTCTTTGAGACCCCGCCAACGCACTTGACCCCAGGCCCACACCGTCATCCCTTCGGCCAAAGTCACGCCCACGCGCATGGAAGACTCCTGCGCAAAAGCCGCGTCATCCGCCAAAAAAAGCCCCCCTTCGGAGACATCGAGCACTTCGAAATCGGCGCGCCCAGGATGCCCTGGCTCCACCACGCTGACCTTCGCCTCTACCCGTGCCCGTCGACTTCTGCGAAATGCTTTGGATGTTGTCATCATCACGGCGCTTCCCTGCTTGACTTTCGGTGAAAGAATGGGCCACACAATGCACGGCCCAGCCGTCCCGACCTTGGACGACCACCGCTATCATAATCGACGCGGCGAGTGCGCCAAAAAGCCGACCTTGCCGCCAGGCGGCCGCGGCGCGCACGCCTCGACGGACGTGGACTCTAGACAGAAAAACAAGGTCGCCATGAATACACTCAGGCCACGGAAGTCCCTTGGGCTCGGGTTCTTTCCCGAACGCCCACGACTCAGCTTCAGGAGCTTCGCGATGCAAACACGGACCATTTTGGCCGTTGCCGTGCTCACCGCCTTTTGTTGCCAACACTGTTCTTACTCCTTGACGGAGCAGCACGCGACGACCGTCATTCGCAACCCGCGCATCGTCGACGAGCAGGTGACTTTCCAAGCGCACCAGGTCACCTTCGTTCAGGGTGCCCTCAGCGTCGTCCTCGACCGCACCTGCCAGCGGGTGCGCGAACACGACGTGGTACACCTCGAGCGCGCCAACCGGGTCTATGATACCGAGATGGGCTGGATCGGCGTCGCCAGTGTCGCCCTCACCGGCTTTGGCGCGGCGGGCACCATGGCCGCCATGAACGACGACTGCTTTTTCGACGACCAAGACTGCCAGCGCGACGACACCGCTGCCTGGACCGTCGCGGGTGTCACCCTGGGGGTCTCGCTCATCGCCTCCGCCATCCTGCTCCACTACACCGTCGGGGAGCACGTGGTCGAGACCGTCAAGAGCCAAGTCACGGAGCGCGTGGTCGAAGACGGCGTCTGCCCCACCCAATGGCCCCACGGCGACGCCGACCTCGTCACCCCGAACGGCGCGCGCTATCCCGGACAGGCCTTTGCCGAGGGCAGGGTGGACTTTCCAATCGCGCAGGCCGCGGCCGATCTCTGGAGCCCAGGGGCCGTCTTACAGTTGCGCCTGCCTGGGGTGCGCGATTGGGTGCCCCTCGAGCTGCCAGACACGGTGCGCCGCGCCATCGCCGAGCACAGCGGCCAGGCCACCCTGGCCCTCGACATCGGCTTCGACGACGCGCGTGGCAACAACGATGGCACCTTGGACGCCAACGAAAACGCTGAAATAAACTTCACTTTGACCAACCAGGGCCAGTCGACGGCCCGTGACATCATGCTGCACCTCAGCCTCGACGATGACGCCAGTGTCGACCTGGAGACCCCCTTGCGCATCGCCTCCTTGGCGCCAGGTGAGAGCGTGCAAGGGCGCGCCGCCATCGCAGCACGGGCCGATCTCCCCTCGGGCACCCTCGCCCTCGACGCAGACGTCCACATCGGCGGGGTGCCGGCCCAGAACAAACGCCTGCGACTGGCCGTGCGCCAAGCGCCACAGGCCGAGCGGGCCTTCGTCGTGGTGGAGCCCAACCCATCGCTCCAGACGACCCTGGAAGCCGGCGCCACCCGGGTCCAGTCGGTCCTCACGGCGACCAGGCGCTACCGCTTCGTCGCCGAACAAGAAACCCGCCAGCGCATCCAGAGCCTGGTCGACGACGGCGGCGGCAGCCTCGACGAGCGACGGCGCAGAGCCATCGACGCAGCGCGAGAAGAGAATATCGGCAAGGTCTTCGTCCTCTCGGGGCAGACCCTCAAGAACAAAGACGTCCACTTCGTCCTCTCAGTCCACAACACCCTCAACGGCGATCGCATCTTCATGCACGACCACCTCGTCACCCTGGACCGCTGGGAAGACGCCCTCTCCGCTTTCGATGCCCTCGCGGCCCGCTTTGCCGCCTGGGAGAACCCCTGAAACGAAGGGCCCCCCACGCGACAACCTGCGCCGCCGACCTCTTCGCCACCAAGTGGACAGCCTTTGTCGACAACGGTCAACACGGTTAAAGGTGCGCCCTGGAATAGGAAGTCCTCTCGGGCCGGGCAGGCGTAAAGAATTCACCCTATTTTGCTAGTACTTGGGCGACGAGTGTGGCATTATTGCCCAACCGTTTACAGGTTGTTCCCCGAACCACCGTCGGTTCCCCCCTGCGCACGCGGCACCACTTCCACCGCCATGACCTCGACAAGCCACAGAGAAGATGCGGCGGCTCCCTCAGGCCTTCCTGACCTGCAGCCCCCTGACCCCAATGCGGGCGCCACCGCTGGCTGGGCCCTGCTCTTCGATGCCGTCGCCGCGCCCCTCCTCATTGTAGGCATGGTCTCCCCGAAGGTCCTCTGGGCCAACGCCAGCGCTTGCGACCTCTTGGGCTACCCCCAACCGCAGATTATTGAACAGGATTGGGCCACACTCCTCGGCGCTCTCGACCTTCCCTGCCCGCGCCGCGCCGGGGAAGCCGCGTCGCAAGCGGACACCTGGGGGCTGCACCGCGACGGCCGCAAGCTCTGGCTGCACTGCCACTGCCAACCCCTTCACTATCACGACACCGCGGCTTGGCTCATCACCGCTCGAGACGACACCTGCCTGCGGCGCTCCCAGGAGAAAGTGCGCAACGTCATCGACGCCATGAGCGATGCCGTCTTCCTCTACGAGGCCCAGACCCTGCGCCTCATTGAGAGCAACCGCACGGCCACCGAACTCTACGCCTGCAACCACGAAATACCGTGCGACAAGGGCTTCGTCGAGCTCAGCGACGGTGAGCCGCCTTTCTCCAAGGACAACGCCATCGAGCACTTGCAACGCGCCCGCACCCATGGGCCGCAGCTCTTTGAATGGCAAGCCAAAACCTGCGCCGGACAACCATTCTGGGCCGAAGTCGCCGTGCGCTGTGCCGACCTCGGAGAGGGTGACACGATCATCGTCACCGTTCGCGATCTCAGCACGCGCAAACAAGGCGAAGCGGACCGGCTCGCCCTGGAGCGGCGCCTCTTCGAAGCCCAACGCCAAGAAAGCATTGGCATGTTGGCCGGTGGTATTGCCCACGACTTCAATAACTTACTCACCACCGTCCTCGGAAACCTCGAACTGGCGCAGTGCGAAGGCCCCAACAGTGATGTCAGCCGCATGGCCCTGCGCGAAGCCACCGAAGCGACCCTGCGCGCCGCCGAACTGACTCGCCTCATGCTGGCTTATGCGGGCAAGGGCCGCGTCCAAGTGCGCCGCCTCGATCTCGCCCAGCTCATCGACGAACACCGGCACGTGCTCCGGGCAATGGTGCCCCGCACCATCGAGCTTCACCTGGACATGCCGCGCCACCTGCCCGCCGTTCAGGTCGACGCCACCCAGATCCAGCAGATCATCGTCAACCTCCTGACCAACGCCCTCGAAGCCATCGGAGAGCACACCGGCCGCATCACCCTTCGCCTCGGCTGGGGCTCCCACGGCGAAGACGCTCTCAGCGCCCACGACCGCAGCGGCAGCCCGCCGCCAGCAGGTGACTTCGTCTTCGTCGAAGTGCATGACACGGGCCATGGGATGGACCATGAGACCCAGCAGCGTCTCTTCGAGCCTTTCTTCAGCACCAGGTTCACCGGACGCGGTCTGAGCATGGCCGCCGTCCAGGGCATCGTCCGGAGCCACGGCGGTGCCATTTTCGTCCGCAGCGCCCCCAACAAGGGCACCTCCATCCGCATCCTCCTCCCGGTCGCGCCCGAGGCAACGCCGGGCACCGTCGATGTCCCCACCCAGCGCAATCGCCGCCGCGGCGCTCCCTTGCAGGGCCAAGTGCTCATCATCGAGGACGAGGACGGCGTGCGCGATCTCATGCGTCGAATGTGTGAGCGCATGGGGCTAACCGTGTGGACCGCCAGCAGCGGCCGCCAAGGGCTGGTGCTCTTCGAGCAGCACCTCAGCCGCATCGACTGCGTCATTCTCGACCTCACCATGCCTGACCTCGACGGCTGCGCCACCCTCGCCCGGCTGCAGATCATCGATCCCCAGGTCCGCGTCATCATGGCGAGCGGGCTCGACGAAGAGTCCGTCCAACGGCAGCTCAAAGGACGCCAGGTTTCGGCCTTCATCGCCAAACCCTACACCTATGACACGCTCTACCACACCCTGGCCCACATCCTCACCACACGGCTTTGAGTAGGCCCCACCACCCTGCAGAGCCAAATCGACGCCTGCACGAGCTAGACAGAACGTGCAGTCGGACCTAGCTTAGTGCCAATCGCGAGGGCCATGCGTCTTCACCACATCATTCCCGAGCGACCTCTCGGACACCCCATAAGACCTGAGCCTCATCCATGCCTAACGAAAACCACCCAGCGAGCCGCGCTCTGCCCCCTCAGATCCTGGTCGTCGACGACGAGCCCGCCATCCTCCGCATGGTGAAGCGCATTCTCCTGCCCAGTGGCGTCGAGCTGACCCTCATGGAATCACCCGTCGAAGCGCTGGCTCTCTTGGAGCAACGCAAGTTCGACGTGGTGATCAGTGACATCGGCCTCCCCGATATGAACGGGCTGCAACTGCTGCGCGAGATCCGCAAGCTCGACTTGGATGTGCCCGTCGTCTTCATGACCGGCGCGCCCTCCCTCGACACCGCCATGGAGGCCATCCGCCTCGGCGCCCTACATTACTTCAAAAAACCCTTTGACAACGAGGACTTCGTCGCAACGGTCCAGCGCGCCGTCAAATTGGGGCGCATGGCCAACGCGCGGCGCCAGATGATCGAAGCCAGCGGTCTCACCGAGGGCATCGTCGCCGACCTCGCTGGCACTTCGGTGCGCTTCGACAACGCCCTCAGCTCCGTGTGGATGGCATTCCAACCCATCGTCAACGCCAACGACTACACCATCCATGGCTACGAAGCGCTCTTGCGCAGTCGCGACCCGATCCTCTCCAACCCGGGCCTCCTCCTCGCAGGGGCCGAGGCCGTGCACCGCCTCCCGGAGCTCAGCCGGGTCATCCGCGCGCATGTCACGAAGGACGTCTTGGAGCACACCCCCGTAGGTGACATCTTCGTCAACCTCCACCCAGCAGATCTCACGGACAATGCCCTCCTGGCTGATGACAACCCCCTACATGGCATCGCCCAGCGGGTCGTCCTCGAGCTCACTGAACGCGCCTCCATTCTCCATGTTCCCGAGCTCGAACGGCGAGCCCAGGCGCTGCGCGCCATGGGCTACCGCTTTGCCCTCGACGACATCGGCGCGGGCTACGCCTCCCTCTCCAGCTTCGTGGTCCTCGAGCCAGAGATCGTCAAAATCGACATGTTTCTGGTCAGAGACATCAACGCCAACCCAGTCAAACAGAAACTCGTGCACAACCTCGTCGATCTGTGCCATTCCATGGAGATGCAGGTCGTCGCCGAAGGTGTCGAGACGGCGCAAGAGGCTGCGACCCTCACCGCCATGAGCTGCGATATGCTGCAAGGCTATTACTTCTCACGCCCTGCCGAACCTTTCCCTGGCGTCACCGTTCAGCCCCCCAAGTAAGCGGTCTGTGCGTGCGCCCGCGCCACCCTCCTCGGTGGCGAGCATCACCGGATTTGTCGTGAACGTGACCGCCGAACTCCTCGCGCGCCATGATCGACCTGGCCCGCGTTATACCTCATACCCCACCGCCCTCGACTTCTCTGCCGGCTTCACCGCCGAGGACGTCCGCAAGCAGCTCGCCCGGGTCGCTCGAGGCGGCGGCGACGTCAGCCTTTACGTCCACTTCCCATTTTGTCAGAGCCGCTGCCGTTATTGCGCCTGCTTATCCATAGAAGGGGCGTCTCAGGCCCAGCACGCCGCCTACATCGATGCCCTGACGCAGGAAATGCGACTGGTCGCAGAGGCCTCTGGAACCAAGCTCCCTGTCGCGGTTTTGCACTGGGGGGGAGGAACGCCCACCCACTACGAGCTCCCAACCCTATTGCAGGTCCTGCATCGCCTGCGCGAGCATTTCGCCATTCGCGCCGACGCCGAGCTCTCTCTTGAAGCGGATCCGCGCGTGACCAGCGTGGCCCACCTCGAGGCCCTGGCTGCGGCTGGATTTCGCCGCATCTCCCTCGGCGTACAGGATTTCGATCCCGACGTCCAAGCCGCCATCGGGCGCATCCAACCGCGCGAGCAGACGGCCGAGCTCATCACCGCCGCCAGGGCTGCGGGGTTTCGTTCCATCAACCTCGACCTCGTCTACGGCTTGCCCCAACAGAACCCCACAGGCTTCTCTCACACCTTGGACGCGGTCATTGACCTGAGGCCGGAGCGCGTCGCCCTCTACTCCTTCGCCTATCTGCCCTGGGCCCAGCCCCTCCATCAGTTTATTGCGCCCGAGACCTTGCCCAGCGCCGACACCAAAATCCAACTCCTGGCGGCGGCCAACCAACGCTTTCAAGCGGCCGGTTATCAGGCCATCGGGATGGATCACTTCGCCCTCCCCGATGACGCCATCGCGCGCGCGCAGCGGGAAGGTCGGCTCACCCGCACCTTCATGGGCTACAGCGTCGCCCACAGCAACACCCTCATCGGACTGGGACTCTCGGCCATCAGCTACCTCTTCGACGCCTACGCGCAGAACACCAAGAACCTGGAGGACTACCTCAGCGCCATCGCCAACGGACGACTCCCCACGGCACGCGGCCTCGAGCTCAGCGCCGAAGACCTCCTCCGCGCCCACGTCATCCGCGAACTCATGTGCAACTTCCAGATCCACATCCCCAGCGTCGAGGCGCGCTTCCACGTGGACTGGCAGGCGCACTTCGCTACCGAAAACGAAACCTTGCAGCGCATGGCGCAGGAAGGCTTCCTCACCCTCGCCGGCGGCACCCTGCGCCTCACGCCTCTGGGGCGAATTTTCGTCCGCAATGTCGCCATGACCTTTGACACCTACCTGCAGCGCCACCAGGCCCAAAATCGCTTCTCCCGCACCATCTAAGTGAGTGTCCCCCATGTCCCTCTCTCCTCACCAGCAGGCACCGTCTGGACCCACAGCCGTCTTGCTCCTCGGCATGGGGGGGCCAGCAGAAGCGACGGAGATCGGCCCCTATCTCCAACGGCTCTTCGCCGACCCCCACCTCATCGAGCTGCCCTTCCAACCTCTCCTCGGCCCGCTCATCGCGCGCACCCGTCGCGATCGCCTTCGGCAGCGGTACGCCGAAATCGGTGGCGCCTCCCCCATCGCTCGCCTCACGGCGCGTCAAGCCCAAGCCTTGTCGGCGCGCCTCGCCGCGCTCAGGCCTGAAGCCGACCTTCACGTCGAGATCGCCTTCCGCTACGCCCAGCCCGATGTGCACACCGCCCTGCGCGCCTTGAAGGCCCGGAATGTCGCGCGCGTTTTGGTCTTCCTGCAGTACCCCCACTGGGCCTGCGCCACCAGCGCCTCCGCCCTCGCCCAGCTCGGCGCGGCCCTGCGCGCCGAGCCATGGAGCCAGCCCTGCGAGTGGGGGGTCATCGATCGCTGGGGCTGCGACCCTGGCTACATCTCTTTCTTGGTCCAAGCCCTGCGTGACCACCTCAGTCAAAGTCCACCCACGCCAGCGCCGCTTCTGTTGTTCACGGCCCACGCCCTGCCTATGCGACAGGTCGCCCGGGGCCAGAATTACGCCCAAGAGGTCGCGGCCACCGTGCACGAGGTCATGAAGGCGCTGGGCTTCGCCTTCCCCTACCTCCTGAGCTATCAATCGGCCATAGGGCCCGTCGCGTGGCTGCAGCCCAGCACGGTCGATGTCATCGACGGCCTCGGACGCCATGGGCAGCAACGGGTCGTGGTCGTACCCGTTGGCTTCACCACGGATCACCTGGAAACCCTCTACGACTTGGACATCGTCCTCGCCCAACGCGCTCAGCGCGCCGGTCTCACCCACTTTCATCGCCTGCCAGCTCCCAACGACGCACCGGCCTTCATCGACGCCATGGCGGCCATGGTTCTGGCGCACCTCGATGGGTCAGCCCTGCCGTCGATGAACCTGACCCTGCGCTGCCCGGGCTGCCAGCACGAACGCTGTCCCGCGGACGACTTTGGATTCCTGTCATGACACACATCGTCATCATCGGCGCTGGCATCAGCGGTCTCACTGTGGCCTATCGCCTCCAGCAAGCCGCCCCCGACACGCGGGTGACACTCCTCGAGGCCGGCGAGTGCGTGGGTGGAACGGCGCAGACCGTTCACCGCCAAGGCTTCCACATCGACGAGGGACCCAACGGCTTTCTCACCAACGTCCCTGAGACCTGGGACCTCGCCGCCGACCTCGGCCTGGAGATGTGCGCCGCCGCCGACAGCGCAAAGAAACGCTGGCTCTACGGTCGTCGCGGTCTCATCGCAGCGCCTGCCTCACCGCTGGCGTTCTTGGCTAGCCCCTTGCTGCCTTGGTCCGCGAAGCTCCGCGTCGCTTGGGAGCCTTTCGCCCGCCGCGCCCAGCAAGACGACGAGACGGTCTATGCCTTTGCCGAGCGGCGCCTCGGCCGCGCCTTCGCCGAAGAGGTCATCCGCCCCATGGTGGTGGGCATCACCGCTGGCGACGCGCGTTTCATCAGCCTCAAAGCACTCTTTCCCCGCATGTGGAAGCTGGAAAACAGCTATGGCGGCTTGGTCCGCGCCTGGCTGCAGCGCACCATCGAGCGTCGGCTTGGAAAGAACACCGAACCTGAGCGCATCCCTGGTGGGCCTGACGGACCGGGAGGGCGTCTCACCACTTGCGCCACCGGGGGTATTGGCGACCTCTGCGTTGCCCTGGCCGCAGCGATCGGCGAGGGCCTTCACCTGAACCGGCGCGTCACCCGGCTCGCCTTTGACCCGCAGCAGGCGCGGCCATGGACGGTCACCTGCGCTCAGGCCGTCTACGCCGCGGACCAAGTCGTCCTGGCGATCCCCGCCTACGCCGCGGCGCCGCTCTTGGAGCCCCTGCTCCCACACGCCGCCCGCATGGCCGCCGCCATCCCCTATGCTGGCGTCAGGGTCATCGCTCTGGCCTACCCCAGGTCCGCCATCGCTCCACGCCATCGCGGCTTTGGCTTCTTGGTCCATCCCGAGACGCAGGCGGCGATCCTCGGTTGCCTGTGGACCTCGGATTTCTTTCCCCACCAAGCCCCACCGGACCAAGCGCTCTTCCGCGTCCTCCTCGGCGGCACCATCGATCCCCACCTGGTCACAGCCGACGACACGGAGGCCCTGCTGACGGCTCGAGGGGCGCTAGCGCGCATCATGGGTTTGCACGTCCCTGCGACCTTGGTTCACCAGCGCGTGTGGCCCAGGGGCATCCCACAATATGTGCCCGGTCACCTCGCCAAGGTGGCCGCACTACGGCAAGCGCTCCAGCAAAGCCCAGGGCTTCATCTCTGCGGCAACGCCTATGACGGCATTGGCATCAACGACTGCGTGCGCGGCGCTACCCAGGTGGCACAACGCGTCCAAGCTGCGGCGCGGGGAGCCGCTGGCCACCGTCAAGAGAAGGTGTAGGCCCGATACTGGTCTTGTGCCCGCTGTTGTGATAACTACAATAGGCCGGTTTTGCACCGAGACGCTCCAGCAGGTGCCCTCGTTTCGGTATGCCCTCACGACTGCGTGACTGGCTTCGTTTCGCTTCGGCCCGTGTGATTCGTCCTCAGAGGAGGCGGCGTGTCCGCAGAGAAAGTCATCCTGATCGTCAGTGCAGACACCAAGGAGCAACGCGTCCTGGCGGTCAGTCTAAGGAAAGCGGGCTTCACCGTTAGAACGGCCAAAGATGGTTTCGAAGCACTCCTCGAAATGGACGCCGTCGGCACCGCCCTCGGCGCCCTCGTCGCCGAGCTGAACCTGCCCCACATGGACGGCTTCGAGCTGTGCGAACGCATCCGCGATGACGCACGCTTCGACCATGTCGCCCTGGTGGCCCTCAGCGGCTCTCGCGACCTCGCCACCAAGCTTCGCGCCTTTGAAACCGGCTATGAGGAAATCCTCACCAAACCGGTCTTGGTCAAAGAGCTGACGGCACGCCTCGAGCTCCTCCTGCAGCGGCGTGTCGCCGAGCAACTCGTCGAGCATCAGACCGAGGAAATCAGCGCCCCCTTCACTGAAGCGGACCTCATCGATCTCTTGCAGACCATCCACGACCAGCAGCGCAGCGGCTGGCTCCTCCTCCACCACCCAGACGGCAGACAAGGTCAGGTCTTCTTTGAAGCCGGCACCATCATCGACGCCGAGAGTGGCCGGCGGCGCGGCGAGCTGGCCTTCTACACCCTGCTGCGCATGGACCAGGGGACCTATCAGCTCAAGTTTCTCCCCACCATTCGCCGCCGCCAACGCATCCACACCGACCTGCGGGCCCTGCTGGCAGACGGCATGGAGAAGGCCGAAGCGTGGGAGCAGCTCGTCCCCAACCTCCCGCCTTTCGAGAGAATCTACGAGGTCGATCTCCTGCAGATGGCCGACAAGATCCTCGCCCTGCCCGACGAAGTCAAAGCTGTGCTCCGCCTCTTCGATGGCATCCGTTCCTTGGCGCAGGTCATCAACGACGCCCCCATCGGCGAGCTGGAGAGCCTCCAAATCATCGAGAAACTCCTCGAAACAAAGGCCCTCAAGGAAATCCTCACCGAAGAAGAGACGGAACAACAGCGCCCACCTATGCCATCCTCGGCCCTTGATGCCTGGTTGACTGGCGCCAAGACCCAAGTCCCCCGCAACACCCCCACCCTCGACGACTGGGCCAACCACGAGAAGGGACTCATCGACGACGGATCACTCGAAGATCACATCGTCTGGGACGCCACACCTGCCGAGGGCCGCCCCGTGCTCTCCGAGCAGGAGCTCTACCAACGTCGGCACCGCGACACCCACCCCCATGAGCTGCGCGAAATCAATGCCCTGCGCGCTGCCAAGAGCGACCTAGACCACGAAGAGCGCCAACTCAGAGACGAACAGGCTGCCGTGCTCGCGGCCCTGGCCCGCAGCGAAGCCGAAAGCGCCAAAGCCATCGAGTCACAAGCTTTAAGAGACGTCGAAGAACGCAAACGACGGCGCCACGACAGCGATCCCTTCCCTTACGTCACCCCCATCCCGGGAGACGGTCAAGCACCAAGTGAGCCCATCACACTCGACGCTGAAGCGTCCGCGACGGCCATCCGCAACCAAGTCGTCAGCGCCCTCGCCCAAGCCACCCTCGATCTCGAGAAGCAGGCCTCAGCCCACCGCATGGAACGGGAACGGCGCTACACCGATCGCATCAACGCCACGCCCGTCGTCTGCACCTCCCACATCCTACGCCCCCTCACCCTCCTGCCCCCCACGCCAGCGGCAGATGCCACGCCGGATCATCTCCTCGAAGCCTCCCTGGATTTGGACGGCTTCGACATCGACCTCGGCCTACCCACTCGCCCTGAACCACGCGAAAACGACTTCATCGCTCAGCACCAGAGTGGTCCGCCTCAGAACGCCGATCCCAACCCCATCGCCACGGTCTTGCCCAACGCCCTCGCAGAGCTGCCGCCCAAGGCGAGCACACCTAGCCAACGCGAAACCAACAGCAGCAGTGGCGCTTCCGACAACCTGCGCCGGACCGATCCAGCCCTCCCCACCAACATCGGCATCGCCACTTACTCACCTTTTCAGCCACGTGGCGCGGCAACAGCGGCCGAAGCTGCGCCTCCGGCAACCACCACCACGCCCGCGCCAGCCCCCCACCCAAGCGCCACGGACCTAACCAAGGTCGATGCCCCTTCCCCTCGAGAGGACACCCCCGCTACCAACGACCCCGAACCGGAGCCCGCCGCCCCCACGCCCACGGACATTCACAAAGGCGCCAAACCAAGCGCGCCTCAGCTCCGCGCCGTCTCCTCGCCGACCCTGAGCGCCCTCGACGAGGGTTTCTTTGCCGATGACAGTGAGGTCGCCCACAGCAAGTCCAATCACATCATGACCATCCTGGGCTTGCTCCTCTTTGCCCTCCTCGTCGGCGCCATCGCCTTCCTCATTTTCTCCCAACGGGAAGACATCGAAGAGGAAACACCCAAGAGCCGCAGCGCTGAAACCACGGCTCCCCAGCCTCAGACACCCGCTCCCGGGCCGCTCGTCGAAGATGAACTCCCGATCTTGAGTCCAGAAGTCCTCGAGGCCACCTACCAAGCCAGCAAAGTCCGCGAACGGGCGCGCGCCGTCACCCAGGCCATGGCTTCGGCCGACGTCTTTGCCGCCGAAGAACCCGACGAAGCGCCCCCAGAGCCGACCCCGGCGGCCCCGGTCGTGAAAGAAGCGCCCCCCAAGCCTGCCCCTCAGCCGGTCAAGACCGAGGTCAAGGCGCCGGCGCCGGAAAAACCCCGACCCGTGGTCACGGAAGCAGCCAAAGAAGAGCGCCCCAAGGCCGCCGCGCCAGAGGCATCGGGCAACGCGAGTGCGCTCCTCAAGCAGGCTGATGCCGCCTATAAGAAAGGCAACCACAAGGAAGCCATCGCCAAGGCCCAAGCCGTCTTGGCCTTGGAGGCCAACAACACCGAGGCCCACTACATCCTCGGCTTGGCCTACGCCAAGTCCGGGGAAGCCGCCAAAGCCATCACCCACCTGGAACGCGTGCAGAACGCCAAGCGTGGCTCCGCCACCTATTGGAAAGAGTTGGGCACCGCCTATATCCGCAACAAACAAGACGCCAAGGGCATCGAGGCCTACCGCAAAGCCATCGAAATCCTCGGCCCCGACAATGACGACGCCCAGAAACTCCAAAAATACATCGACGCCCGCAGTCGATGAAAGCCATATAGTCTAGCCTATGCTTGTCCTCGGTATCGAAAGCTCCTGCGACGAGTGCGCTGCCTCTGTCGTGCGCGACGGCGCCATCCTCACCAACTGCATCGCGACCCAGGTCCCGGTCCACGCCCGCTATGGCGGTGTCGTCCCCGAGCTGGCCAGTCGCGCTCACATCCTCGACGTCGTCCCCGTCATCGAGGCCGCCTTGCAGCAGGCAGAAGTCGAAGCCAGCCAGCTCGACGCCATCGCCGTGACCCAGGGCCCAGGCCTCGTCGGCTCTCTCCTCGTCGGCATCGAGGCCGCCAAAGCCCTCGCCTACTGCTACGACCTCCCCCTGCTCGGCATGCACCACATCGAGGCCCACCTCATGGCCGCGACCCACGCCGTCGCTGCCCCCAGTGAGCCACCCAGCTTTCCCTTCGTGGGCTTGGTCGTCAGCGGCGGCCACACCAGCCTCTTCTTGGCCCACGATCTCGGACAATACACCGCCCTCGGCCACACCCTCGACGATGCCGCAGGCGAAGCCCTCGATAAAGTAGGGAAAATGCTCGGGTTGGGCTACCCAGGCGGGATCCACATCGACAAGCTCAGCCGCGATGGTGACCCCAAGGCCTTCCGCTTCCCCCGCGCCCTGCCCCAAAAAGATAGCCTCGATTTCTCCTTCAGTGGCCTCAAGACCTCCGTCCTCCACCACCTGCAGAAAGAGGCCACCCTCCCCAGCGGGCAGGCCCTCGCCGATCTCTGTGCCGCCGTCCTCGAAGCCGTCGTCGACGTCCTCGTCAAGAAAACCCTGCGCGCCGCCAGAAAACACCGCGTGCGCCACGTCGTCATCTCGGGTGGCGTCAGCGCCAACCAGCGCTTGCGCGCTCACATGCGAGAGCGGGCCGCCTTGGATGGCATCAACGTCGCCATCCCTCCCCTGCCGCTCTGCACGGACAACGCCGCCATGGTCGCCGGCCTGGCCCACGCCTACCTCGTGCGCCAAGCCCCTCCCAAAGGCTTCGCCGCCTTCGACCTCAGCGCCCGCGCCTCCTGGCCCTTGGCCTGACTCACTGCCACCCCGCTACGCCCTGCGCACCTTGACCCGCGGCCCTGGCCCCGGCACATTGACAGGCTACCGCGCCTGTTTACGCGCCACCCTGCAACCTCGCGACCGGCGCTGCCTGGCCCGCGCCACTGATGCCGGCCACCCCCTTCGGCGCGCACGCCTGCGCCGCCCCCTCCCCCGCCTCGGACAAGGTCACCATGCAAGACACCCATCTCACACCAGAGCAGCTCAAAGCGCTCATCCATCAAGCCTTCCCTGCCGATCCCCCGGTACAGAGCGTTGGCATCCTCATCGACTTCCCCGACGCGGCGCTCCCCGACACCCCAGCCTGGCAGCAACGACGAGAGATGGCCGCCAACTGGCAAGAGGCACTGGCATCGAGCGGCTTCACTGCGGGGCTCTACGGCTATCGCAATGTCCATTGCAACAACGCCGACCTCCCCGCCACCGCCTATCCCCTCAGCGCCGGGCGCGCCCTGCCCACCAGCGCCGAAGAACTCGAACGCGGTGTCCGCCAGAGCTTCCTCCAGGTCTTCGCGACGCACCCGGTCTTCCTCGCCCCAACCCAGCTCTCCGCCACGGCCCCCCTCAAGGTCGCCGCAGCCCGCGACGGCTTCCGCGCCGCCACCATGCCCGGCTTCACCCTGGCCATGATCCCCGCGCTGCGCCTCGACGTCGAGGAGATCCACAGCCGGGTCGTCAGCCTCTGCCGCCTCCTCGACCAAGCCACCAGCGCCCACTTTGACTTCTGCGTGGCCGGCCAACACCACACCCTCGAGCTCGACCTGCGCTTCCACCGGGCCCATGCCTCGAGTGGGCGATTCCTGGACCTCGGCACGGCCGGCAACTTGCCCTCTGGCGAAGCCTACGTCGTGCCCTATGAGGGCGACAAAGAGGGCATCCCCAGCCTGAGTCACGGAACCATGCCGGTCCAGTTCGGCGAAGAGGTCGTGTACTTCCACATCGAGAACAACCGCGCCACCCGCGTCAGCGGCGACGGCCCTGCCGCCGCGGCCCAACGCGAACGCCTACAACGCGAGCCTGCGGCAGGCAACCTGGCCGAGCTCGGTCTCGGCGTGCTGGCTGAACTCGGCGTGGCACCCATCGGCCAAGTCCTACTCGACGAAAAACTGGGCTTACACCTGGCCTTTGGCCGCTCAGACCATTTTGGTGGCGCCATCGGCGCCAAGGACTTCTCATCCCCTGATGAGGTCATCCACATCGATCACGTCTACATTCCCGCCATCCAGCCCCAGATAACGGTCCAGCAGGTCCTCTTGGTTGACAAGGACGGACGAAGTATCACCCTTATCGAGAACGACGCCTATGCCATCGACTTTGACGCACAGCTGCCGTCGTGATGGCCTAGGACACCACCCCTAAAGGAGACAACATGGCAAAAGTAGGCGTTATTTTAGCTGGTTCTGGTGTCTATGATGGCGCCGAAATTCACGAAGCCGTCTGCACCTTGCTGCACCTCGATCGCCGCGGAGCCCAGGTGCAGTGCTTGGCCCCCAACATCCCGCAGCTCCATGTCGTCAATCACCTCACCGGTCAGGTCGCCCCAGACGAGAGCCGCAACGTCTTGGTTGAGGCCGCTCGCATCGCCCGTGGCGCCATCGTCGATCTCAGCACCGTCGACGGCGGCGACTTCGACGCAGTGATCCTCCCCGGTGGCTTTGGCGTCGCCAAAAACCTCTGCACCTTCGCCGTCGATGGTCCCGCCTGCAGTGTCGACCCCGAGGTAGAGCGCTTCCTGCGACAAGCCCAGCGCGCCAACAAAGTCATCGGCCTGCTGTGTATCGCGCCGGTGCTCGCAGCCAAAGTTTTTGGCGCCCACCAACCCCAGCTCACCATTGGCAATGATCCCGACACGGCCCAGGCTATCGAAACCATGGGGGGACAGCACCTGAGCTGCCCCGTGCGCGAGATCGTCATCGACGCGCCCAACCGCATCGTCACCAGTCCTGCCTATATGCTGGGACAGTCCATCTCGGAAGTCTACGACGGTATCGGCAAGCTCGTCGAAGCGGTCCTCGAGCTCGCCGGGGGATGACCCTCTCGGCGCCTAGGAGATCCGATAGGCATAGGGAACACGCAACGCTTTGCGCCCCTGACCCTCGTCCAAGGGCGGCGGCGGTAGCTTGCCGATGGACTCGGCCGCTTGCACCGCCGCCCGGTCCAGGGCCGCAAAGCCCGAAGAACGCACCACCTCGACACTCACGATGGTCCCCTCGGCATCGATGATGACCTCGACCACCACCGTGCCCTGCTGCCCAGCTCGCTGCGCCCCACGGGGGTAGTACTTGACCCGTTCAAATAGGGCACTCACTTCGCGCTGATAATGCGACCAAGCCTCCCCATCGACGACCTCACCCAGGGACGCCCCCGCCCCATCGCCCGTCTCGCCTCCCCCGCTACCGTGCCCACGCCTCATGCCTGCTACCCCCGCGCCGAGGGCGATCTGCCCCCAGGGGCGCACAACCGCTGCCGACGCAAGTCCTGTCTCGTCATGCCCTGCCCCTGCGCCCCCTCCCTCGGCGAGCAGCGGGTCAGCCGCGGCGCCATCGCCACCGCCCGCTTCAACGACAACCCGCTCCGGCGCCCTGAGACGCCCGCGTCGGCGAGGCTCCGGCAAGCTCTGCCGTAGCGCCTCGCCGTCATCCAGCTCCGGCGGCCTCTCAGCCACCACCGCCTCCTCCTGCACAGAACGGCGCTCCTCGACGCGCTCCTCAGCGGCCGGGGCCTCCTCTTCGGCCACAGGCGGCGCCTCCTCTGGGATCGGGACCACCTCTGGCCACACCGAGTCGTCCCGGATGGCCCACGCCATCGCCTCGACCGCGAGGGGGCGCGAAAAGACTTCGCCGACCCGTGGCAGCACCACGCCAATCAGCAATCCGTGCACCACCACCGAGGTCCCTATGGCCACAGCTAAACGCAAGCATCCGCCCTTCGTTACGCCCCAGTGACCTCGAGAGGACCACTGGTACTCAATCGCCTACCTGAATTTCTACTACATCCAGGGCCCAATCGCCATCGTCATCGCTGACGGTCACCACCGCGAGGTATCGCCCCGCGTTTTGATAGCGATAGTTCACTTCACACCCGTCGCCCCGCCCCCCATCGCCCAGAAACCAGCTACACTGTACCGGCGCATCGCCGCCCCGAACCTCAGCGCTAAGGCGCACATCCAGCGGCGGCCTACCCGTCATGGGTTGTGCCGCAGCGAACACCGTCGGCGCGTCGGCGCGCACCACCTGCGCTATCCCAACCCCCTCGCCCACCTGCCCAGCGCTGTCCGTCACCTGGAGATGCACCCGATAAACACCAGGCGCCTGGTAGGTGTGGCTGGGGTTCTGCTGGGTAGCGACACCCCCATCACCAAAATCCCAAGCGTAGCGATACGGCCCCACCCCGCGCGCCGCACCCCCTTGAAAATTCAACGCAAGCGGCGCATGCCCCCGTGACACCCCGGGACTCAGGCTGACGATGGGCTGCGCCGCGTCGTCGAGCACCACCCACGCCGCCTGGCTGTGGCTGCGGCCATCCGCCCCGGTCACCTCGACCGCGCAGCGATAGCTCCCGGGCGCTTCGTAACGGTGCACCGGGTTGCGGGTCACATCCGCAGGAGAGCCGTCATCGAAGTCCCAGGCATAAACAAATGGCGAGGACCCCCACTGTACCAACGCCGTAAAGCGCACGTCCTGTGGTGCCACCCCCTCGTGGGCGTTCACCCGCAGCTCCACCACCGGCGAGCCCGTGCCCAGCACCTCGACGGCCGTCGTCCCCTCCGCCGTCAAACCGCTCGCGCCACGCACCTGCAAACGAACCGCGTAGTGGCCCGCCTTGTCAAAGACCCTGTTGGGGCTCATCACCCCAGCCTGGGTGCCGCCGTCGCCAAAATCCCAGTGGTAGGCAAAAGGCGCTTCGCCGCCCAAGACCTGCGCCCGCAGGGCCACGGTCAACGGCGCCCTCCCCACGGCCGGCGTCGCCAACACCGCGACCGCCGGTCTATCCTTATCGGCCACTTGCACCAAGACCTGACCGCTGCCTTGGGCCCCACTCAGGACATCTCTGACCTCTGCCCGCGCCATGAAGGCCCCGGCGTCACGATAGAGGTGCTCCAAGCGCCAGGTCTGCGCCTCCGTTATCACCAGGCCGTCACCGCTCTCCCAATCGACGAGGTAACGACCACTCCCACCGCTGATCCGCGCTTCGAGCCGCACCAGCGCTGGCGCCAACCCCATCGCCGGGCTCGCCATCACCTCGACCCGCAGTGGCCCAGGCTCGCCAATCTCGACCTCCTGCACATGGCGCAAGACCTCCCCCACGGCATCGCGTGCCTCCCCGCGCACCAAGTAGACCCCCGGCCGCCAATAGGTGTGGGACGCCTGCGCCTCCTCCCCACGCCCCCCATCCCCCCAATCCCACGTCACTGACCACGGCGCCGCGCCACCGCTCGGACGCGCCTCGGCCACAACCACGAGCGGCGCCGCACCGCGCGTCGGCCCCACCGCGAAGCCCACCGCAAAAGGCTGGTTCAGGTCCGTCTCGGGGGCGGTCTCCGCCTCACTCATCCCGTCCCCCGGGCCCTGCACCACCCCCTCGGCGCAAGCCACCGCCCACAACAACAGCCACCAAGACAGCCATCGCCACCGGCTCTCCCCCCGCACCGCTACCCGCTCACCGCACATCATTGGGCCCCAAGCACGTGCGAACGGCGCGGCCTCTCGACCACGCCGCCATGATTGGGTTCAGCTTTTCACAGCACCGTCACAGCGTCAAGAAAGCCCCGCCCCCGCACCCACCCCAGGGCCGCGCCTACAGCGCGTGCGGCGTCAAGGTGACACACTCACCGCCAGCCCATCGGCCCAGTGCTTCAGGTCATCCGTGTAGTATAGGTAAGCCGATGACGCAGGCCCCATGGCCTCACCCGGCACGAAGGCCACCAGCTCGAGGGGAATCTCCCTGACCTCATTGGGTCGCATGTCCCTAAAATACAGGATGACCTCCCGCGCGCCCGTCTCATAAAACGCAATCTCACCCTTCTCCCGCAGCTCGCGCAACTGCCAGGTCTGGAAAGTCAGCGTACCCGGCAAACCGATCCGAGCCAGGGTCATGGGCTGTCCCTCGTCTTTTTTGTTGGAAACCACGGCCTTTAGGCGCACGGTCTCCCCCATCTTCAGGGACTGCCGCTCCAGAGACGTCGACACGGTGATCGCCGCGGCCTCGCTGCTGGCTGGCCGCTGACTGCGATACGACACCACCAGCGTGTAGGGAATGGGCAACGCGCTCTCATGAACCAACTCGACGCGATGCAGAGACGTGCCCAGATGCTCCGCCAAGCCTTCGATGATCAGGGGATCTCTATGACCGGCCTCGTAGGAAATCTCCGCCGCGAGCTGGCCATCGATCAACACCTTGAAGTGTCCAGGCACCTGGGCTCGGCGGTTGGCTGCATCGTAGGCCGTCATGGCACGCAAGGCCAACACCGTCGCCTGCGTCGCACCCCACGAGCCAAAACCCTGCCGGTTGTCCGTGAGCCAAGCCATGCCGCGGCGCAGCGCTTCTTCGTGGCCACCAGCCTTCAAGAGCGCCATGGTCGCCAAGGCCGTCGTCTCGACCCACAGGTTGTGCCCCGTGCTGCGAGTGATGCTGTGGTTGGCCTGGGTCCACGCGCCCTCGGCACCCTGCATCCCCACCAGACGCTCGACCCCACGCAGACCCGCTGCCCGATGGGCTGGGACGTTCAACAGCGAATGGGTCGCCAACGCCAGCACATAAGCATCCTGCTCCTTCTCGATCGAAGCAAGCTGCCGCGCCAGCTCCGGCTGCAGGTCCACATAGCCTGCCTCGGTCAGGGCATAGACCAAGTACGCATCGGTCACCTTCGGATCGGCCCGCCCGAACGAATCCAGCGCCCTGTCGTTGCGCCTGAAGCCGCCCTGGCCATCCCGCCGCGCCAGCAACCACGCCGCCGTGCGCTCCACCATCTGGCGATCGACCTCGTAGATATGCGCCATATCGGTGAACTGCAACAAACCATAGGCCGTCAAGGCCTCATGCCCAGGCGCCCCACCAAACCACTCGTAACCCCGCTCCCGCGTCTCATAGCCCACCAGGCGCTGATAACCTTCGTCCAACAGCTTGGCGCTGCGCTCGCGCAGTTGAGGATCGGCCACCTCATGGGTCTGCAAGTAGTTCATGACCATGACGTTGGGATAGTTCGCCGAGCTGGCCTGCTCGAAACAACCCGTCGGCTGCCGCAGCATCCCCTCCAGACCACTCACCATGGTCGCGACCGGCGATGGATAGAGGCGAATGGACGCGTGGATCGTTCCGACCTCTGCCTCACGCAGATCGACCTGGTGCACCGTCTCACCCTTGAGACTGCCGGCGAAGGAGCTTTCCTGTGGAAAACCGCGCGGCATCACCTTCACCTGGCGCACCAACTCATCCTGCAGCCCCTTGGCCTGAGCCGCGATACGCACCCGACTCTGGCCCTCGACGCCGCTCACCTCGACCGGCAAAAAGACCGACTCCCGCGCCCGCGCTCCTACCTGCACCACCCGGCTCAACTCGCCCCCGCCAACCTGCATCAACGCCCCCACATCAGCTTCCCACGTGACCTCGAGGGCTTCATCCCCCTCATTGGAAAAAATGATGGGCAAAGCCAAGCGATCACCTGCCGAGAGCTCTAGGGGCAGCTTCACCTCCATGCTGAAGGGGAGCTTGGACTGGATGACCTTCTCCTGCCTACCCGCCTGCCCTGCCCCGACCCCTTCGGCAAAGACCCGAAACGACGTAATGGCGTCGGACAAATAGAAGGTCAACACCACCTCGCCGCGCTGATTGGTCTTGACCCGCGGTGCCCAGTACACGGTGTCGCGAAAATCATCGCGCGGCCCGGTCTGCACCCCGGCGTAGTCCGGCACGGGAAAAACACGCACCGGCGCCATCACCCGTACCGCCGGAGCGGGGAACTCCTCGTCGAAGAGACCCCCTCCTCTCATCTCATCTGCCATCATCCTTTCGCCACGTCGCCCTCGGTCAGCGGCCATCACCTCTGCCGCGACGCGCGGGCGCGCAGCCTGCCGACGCGCCATATCCGGGGCCTCCTCCGCTTTCTCCTGCATTTGCCCTTCGATGACCGGCGCTGGCGCGGCCACGGCCATGGGCTCGGCCGCGGGTGGCGCCGCGTCATCCTCTTCCTCGAGCCCCATACCGGCCAGCGCAAGATCGACGATCACCTCATCCATCTCGGGCGCCAGCGCCAGGAGCTCGCCCCCGTCTGGGGCGGGAGGAAACACATCGGCACGTTTGACGACTCCCGTGTCCTGACCTTTTGGCGGCGGCTCGAAGACGGGTTGCCATTCGAAACGGCGCCAACCCCGGGTCCCCATGAGCATGTCCATCGCCGCCGCTGACCGCTCTTCGCGCAAGTCGAAGTAGAAGTTCGGCTCCTCGACCTCACCAGGCACCTCGGGCTCCAAATAGAGGCGGCTCAGCATGTGGCCGGTCTTGTCATCGGCATGAGACACGACCGTGTCATCAACCACTGAGAGCGCAAGCTCCGCGGCCACCGGCTGCCCGTCCCCATCGCGGGTCGTCACGGTCAAACTGACCTGATCCCGCGGCATGTAGCTCTCGCGATGGGCCGCGACCTCGATCTGCAGGCCGTTGCGCCGGTTGCGATAGACCAGACGCTCCGCAAGAGGACGCAACTGTTCATCCAAAAGGGTCACCCGCGCAATGCCTTGCGCCCGCGCCAATGCGCGATCCTCTGGCTCCAGGTAGACCACCCCTTCGCCACCGGCGCTGACCTCTACCGCCGCCACGTCCAAAATCTGCTCCCGCAGCGTGGCCACCACCACCACCTTGCGCGTCTCCGTACAGCGAACCACCGCCCGCAAGGGCATCAAGGTGCCGTCCAAATCATCGTAGGTATTGAGCACACACCCGCTCTCCTCCACGAAAGGCAAGGGGTAAGTCTCGCTGATCCCTTCGGGCTGGGTGATCTCCACGCGATAGCTCTGTCCCGTCGACGGTGTCAGCTCGAAGCGACCCAAGCCATCGCGCACGGACGAGAAGCGCGTCACCGTGACGCCCTGAGCATCCACGACCCGGCCCTCCACGTCAGCAGCTTTGCCTAGGGGCGTCTTGGCTTCGAAGTAGACCCGCGTCGCCAAGCCCTGCACCAACTGCCCTCCCTCGGGGAACATGGAGAAGCGCAGCCGCTTCATCACAATAGGCACCCGTTTGCTGATGGACTCCGTCACCCCACCGTCTTCCACCATGACCGTCAGGATGCCATCCCCGACCTCGATGCTCTCGGGCAATACGAAGCGAAGCAGCGCCGCCCCTGTGGCGTCCGTCTGCAACATCAACGGCGCCAAGTCTTCACCATCGAGGCGCACCCGTCCCCGCAGGGGATGATGCGCCAAAGCCTCGCCCGTGGCCCGCCACAGCTCCAGCGTCGCCCTCACCTCATCGCCAGGCCCATAGGCCTTGCGCACGAACTCGAGCTTCTTCTTGATCCTGGGAGCCTCATAGGCCGCAACGATCACCGGACGCTCGCCCGTCACGCCATCGTCAGCGATCACCCGCACCACATACTCGCCCCCCTCAATCCCTTGACCCAGCACAAAGTCATTGCTGGCCAAGCCGCGCTCCGTCTCGACCCACTTCTCGTTCACCACCGCCCCTCTGGGGCTGATGAGCTGATAACGGGTCGCCCCATTCGCCTCACCCACCAAGGAGCGCGCCGCCAAATCCCACGACTTGATCCACAGGGTCTCCCCGGGCTTGTAGAGAGGCTTGTCCACCTGCACATAGATGCGTCGCCCTACCGTGTCGCTGTAAAAAGTCGCCAGCGCCTGTTGCACCCGCTCCACTTCTGCGACCTCGGTCAAGCGCGCCGTGGCCGCAGGCGCCGGCGCGGCCTCGAGAGCCGCAATGATGGGCCGCTCCGCCGCCACACCATCCTCCACCGGAGCCGGCACCCCAGCGGGGACACCATCCACGGCCTCTGGCGGCACCTCAGGCGTGCTCACCGTCGCGCTGCCAACCTCAGCACCCTCGGCCACACCAGGCTTCTCACTCACCTCCGCCGCGGGTGCTCCCTGACGACTGGGTTCACAGGCTGCGTGCAGCCACACCAACGCCAACACCAGAGCACCCTGCCATCCCCGCCTCCACCGCCATGCCTTCATACGACCTCCTGGGCTGCGCCAATCCGGCAGAACGAGGTGCGTCAGCGCGCTATCGCCACCTCGTCGCCATTGTCTCGTGGGGTTCGTCGCCCCCCCTTTCATAACCTTCTCGCCCGCCTACCTTGTCTTGCACCGCAAGGTAGGTCAAGAACGGATGACCCGCGCGACGTTGCCTGGGTGCTACGCCGCGCCCAATTCCGAACGGCCCGCATTCCCTCGCCTGCATTTTTCCTGCACCGCCCCAGAACGCGCATCTCCCAACCGGAGCAATGGACCATGCCCAAGTGTCTCACCTGCGACTTCGCCGCCCTCCTGCGCGGGCGCCCCCTGGCGCTGGCCCTCAGCCTCTGCGCCCTTGGCCTTGCCGCCTGCGGCTCCCAAGCAGCAGCACCCGCCTCACCCAGCACCGCAACGGCCTCTGTGAGCACCAGTGGGCCCTCCATCACCGTGCACGCCACCCACCTCGAGCTCCACGGGCGCATCGACTTCGAGCACGCCACGGCCACCTTGCAAAGCGCTAGCCTCCCTCTCCTCGATGAGGTCGCTGCCATCATGCAAGAGCACCCGGAGATGCGCCTCCGCATCGAGAGTCACACCGACGCTCAGGGAATGGCCTCACGCAATCTCCGCCTGAGCGCGGACCGCGCCAATACTGTCCGCTCCTACCTCATCTTCAAGGGCATCGCCGCTGAACGTCTCGAGGCTGTCGGCCGCGGTGAGCAACGCCCCCTGGTCGACAACAGCAGCCAAGCAGCGCGCGCCGCCAACCGACGCGTCGACTTTCACATCACCCATAACTAGACTTTCCGGAAGACACAAAGCCATGTCGAACCTCACCTCTCTGGGTTCCCTGCGCGCCTGCGATGCTCCCGACGGCACTCGCCTGGCCTATGTCGTCGCCGGAAGTGGGCCCCAGTGTATCGTCCTGGCTCCAGGCCTCGCCACGCCTCCCTCGTCCTACCAGGCCATCTTCGACCACTTCAAGAGCTCCTGCCGGCTCATCACCTGGGACATGCGGGGGACCTTTCGCTCGGCCATGCCCAAGGACGGCGTCGCCGCCTTGACCATGGCCCATCATCTCCAAGATCTCGAGGCCATCGTCGCCGCAGAGGCGCCGCCGCGCTTCGTCCTCGGCGGGTGGTCCGCCGGCGTCCAGCTTGCCCTCGCCTACACGGCGCACCACCTCGACCGAGTCCAGGGACTGCTCCTGCTCAACGGCGGCGCCGGTCACCTCCTCGATCACGCCTTCAACCTCCCTGGCGGCAAGCAAGCCCCCATGGCCGCCCTCGCCCTCGCCAAACGCCTGGCTCCCCTCATCAACAGCGTCGCACCCCGGCTCATGCCCACCCCAACTTTCCTCGCCCTTCTGCGCCTATGTGGGCTCGTGGCGCCGCAGCTCGGCCACTTCCCCCAGGTGCTCCGCGAGTTCTCCCAACTGGATTTCGTGACCTATTTCGAGATGATGCAGCACCTGCAGGCCCACAGCGCCGAAGACGCCCTCTTGGCCAAACTGCCGCCCACGCTGGTCACCGCAGGCAGCAAAGATCGGATGACCCCCGTCGCCAGCGCCGAAAGGATGGCCAGGGCCATCTCCGACACCCGCCTCCTCATCCTCCCACGTGGCACCCATTACGCGCCCATCGAGTACGCGCCTCAAGTCAACCAGGCCATCGGCGACTTGTTGAGCCGCTTGGGGTGGCACCTCGACCGCACCCCCTGACGCCGACACCGGCGCCGCTGCCACTTGCGCCTCGCGCCAAAGCCCTTATGCTACGAAAGCTGAGTTGCAAGTGTGTCCTCTCTCCCTCAACGCCAGAAGCTTGAGCCACGATCATGTCTGAGCCATTCGCGACCCTCGTCGATGTCTTCCAACACGCCGTCCAGCGCTACCCCACCAATCACCTCTTTGGCATCAAGAGAGGCGGTCGCTACCAGTGGCTGACTTATGCCGAAATCGGCGAAGAGGTCGACCAGCTCCGGGCCGGTCTGAGCCAGCTCGGCGTCGACCGCGGCAGCAGCGTCGCCATCATCGCCAACAACCGACCCGAGTGGGCCATTGGCGCTTACGCGACCTACAGCCTCGGAGCCAACTGGGTGCCCATGTATGAGGCACAGATCGCCTCGGATTGGCGCTACATCCTCGAAGACAGCCAAGCCAAAGTCCTCTTCGTACCCAATAGCTCCATCAAGGAGAAGACCCTCCCCTACCTCGAAGAGCTCCCCCACCTCGAACACATCATCACCCTCGACGGCAGCGCCCTGCAGCCCAAGACCTTCAAGTGGTTACAGCAACTGGGACGCGGCACACCCACGCCGCCGCGCAAGGTCACCCCGGAGGAGGTGTGCGGGATCCTCTACACCAGTGGCACCACGGGTAAACCCAAGGGAGTGGTCCTCACCCACCACAACATCGTGGCCAACCTCAACGCCGTCCACCAGGTCTTCCCCCTCGACGAGCACGACATCTCCCTCTCTTTTCTCCCCTGGGCCCATTGCTTCGGCCAAACCGCCGAGCTGCACACCCTCCTCTCCTTCGGTGCCGCCATCGGCATCGCCGAATCACCCCAGACCATCGTCCAGAACCTGGCCGAGGTCAGACCGACCATCCTGGTCTCCGTGCCCAGGATCTTCAACCGCATCTATGACGGGGTCCATCGCAAAATGGCCCAGGAGTCCTGGCTCAAACGCTCACTCTTCGCCCGCACCCTCAAGGTCGCCAGCCAGATCCGTCGCCAAGAAGCCCATCAAGCCACCCCGGTCACCATCTCCCTCCAACACAAAGTCCTCGACAAAGTGGTCGCGCAGAAAATCCGCGACCGTTTCGGTGGCCGCCTCCGCTATGCCATCTCCGGCGGCGCGGCGCTGTCCGTAGAAATCGCCGAGTTCATCGACAACCTCGGCATCATGGTCTACGAGGGCTACGGACTCACCGAGACCAGCCCCATCGTCTCCACCAACTATCCAGGCGAGCGCCGCATCGGCTCCATCGGCAAAGCCCTCCCGGGTGTCCGCGTCGTCGTCATGCCCAACGAAATCGCCCCTGAAGGACAAGGCGAGCTGGTCGTCTACGGGCCCAACGTCATGCGCGGCTACCACAACCTCCCTGAAGAGAACGAGAAAGTCTTCACCCCTGACGGTGGCTTCCGTACGGGAGACATGGGCCGCATCGACGCCGATGGCTTCATTTGGATCACCGGCCGCATCAAGGAGCAGTACAAACTCGAAAACGGCAAATATGTCGTCCCCGCCCCCCTGGAAGAGCGCCTCAAGCTCAGCCCCTACATCGCCAACATCATGCTCGACGGCACCAACCGACCTTTCAACGTCGCCATCATCGCCGTCGAAATGGAGAACCTCACCACCTTCGCCGAAAACGCCCGCATCGACGCCCCGAACCCCACGGCGCTCCTCGCCACCCCGGAGGTCACCCGCCTCATCGAAGGCGAAATCGCAAAATACGGCGAAGACTTCAAAGGATACGAGCGCCCACGGGCCTTCCACCTCGTCGCCGAAGACTTCAGCACCGACAACGATCTCCTCACCCCCAGCCTCAAGGTCAAGAGACGCAACGTCATCGCGCGCTACCGCGCCGAAATCGACGCCCTCTACGCCAACACCTGATCAGCGGCGGAGAAAGGCGGCGCAAGCCGTCCCCTTGCCCTCTTCCCTACACAAGCTCCACAGCACGATATCCATCAGCCCATAGTGCTGCGCCACGCTGCGCACCCGCCGCGTATCCACCGTCAGCACCGCCGCTTGACCCACCAGCTCCCGCAGCGCCCCCACCGCCTCTACCCGCTGCCCCTGGGCCCGCGCCGCCACGGCATGCTCCACCAACCCATCCCCATCGCCCAACCACGCCACCAAACGACGCGCCGCACCGCGACCCCGCTCCCACGCCCCCACCCCACGCAAATAGGCCGCCACGGCGCGCCAATGACCCACCTCCTCGCCCAAGTCCAAGCCGAGCCACGACCAGCGCAACCAACCCGCCAGCAGCGGCATCCCCAATTCAGCCAAGCGCTCCAAGGCGTCCCCCACGGCGACCCCACTCAAGCCCCGCGACCGCAGCAAGCCCAAGCGCACCGCCACCGACTCCTCCCAATCCCCAGCCTGGGCCAGCCCATCGGCCAGCCCACGCCGCACCAGGCGCTGTTCAGGCGCCAACACCAACACTTCTCGCGCCGACGCGCGCCACTTCTCCTGATCCACGGCCTGCCACAACGCCACCAACCGTAAACGCGGCGCTGTCCACTGGGGCGCGCGCTGCACCGCACCCGCACACGAACCTTGCGCCGATCCCCAATCACCCACCCCCTCCTGGCTCACACACGCCAAATACCACCCCTCGGCCCAAGACTCGTCAAGAACCATCACCTCCTGCGCCAGCGACCACGCCGCCCCATAGGCCCCCAGCCAATCGAAGAGCACCCACCCTCGCGCCAACAACCTCCCGTATCGCTCAGGGGCCGCTTCGGCCCATGCCTGCAACAGAGCCGCCGCCTCCAGGGCCGCCTGCTCCGACGCCGACCTATCGCCCACCACCTGATAGACCCGCGCCAGCAACACCTTGGCCGCAGCATCGCGCCGCAGCAGCCACACCTGCTCGGCAGCCCGCAAGGCGCCCGCGCCATCACCCGCGACGAGCGACGCCATGGCCAACTCGCGCCATCCCAGGGGATCATCGGCGAGACGCTCCACCCGCTCGCGCCGCAGACTCACCAGCGCCGCCGCCGCTTCCGCCGCCGCCAGGGTCCGGCCGGAGCGCCCTTCGAGCTCGCGCAGGCCGTCCACGACCTCTCCCACCGAGGGGTACAGCCGCGCCAGCTCGCGCAAACGCGTCAGCCCAGCTCGCCGCCACCCCTGGCGCCACATCAGGGACACCCGCAGGGTCTCGACCCGCAAGTCGCTGCGGCGACACGCCGGCACCGCCAACCAGGCCAGGGCTTCGGCGACGGCCCCCCCGTGGCTCAGGCGCCGCGCCAAGCGCTGCCGCGCACCACAGCCTTCCTCGTGCATGGCCCGGTGCTGCAACTCGGCCACGATCTGGGCCTGACGCGCGAAGCGCTCCACACCAGCCGGGCGCGCGACCACCTCCGCCAACAGCGCGGCGTCCAAAGCATGGCCCGCCAGTGCCGGCAGCGCCTCGGCCACGAAAGCCCGCAGCGCCCTCGGCGGCTCCCCCTGCGCCTGCAAGAGCGAAAGCAGCTCCCACACCACCCACGGATCAGCACCATCCAAGGCCCAGGCCTGGCGCAGCACCGCTTCCGCCGCGTCGAGACGCCCCACGCGCCGCAACACCGCCGCCAGCTCTATCCCCACGCCCGGGGAAGGCCTGGCACCAAAATCCTCTGCCAATGCTGCCGTGTACGGCCCCACCCCTCCGGCCTCTAACAGGAGGTGCTCGCGCACGCGCTCGAGCCCATCGCGCTCACCTGCCAGCATGTAGACAAGATCTTCGCGCAGAAGCTCAGGAGAGTGCGGACCCGTGAGCGCACAACCCAACAAGGGCGCGGCGTCTTGCGAACCATTGCGTCGGGCCTCGTGCAGAGACCGCAGGAGCTCTGCCGCCGCGACGCGACACGTTGGCGAGGGTGGATCCCCAGGCACCCCCAAAGGGCCACCACACCCCCCCAGGAAGGCGCACAGACCCAGCCAGCCACACCACGCCACGCCCCGGCGCATCAGGGCAGCTCCAATCCTGACAGCTCTTCCCGGACAATGCGGACCACCAGACGGTCCAGGGACTCGGGCTGGAAGGAACCCGGCTTGATGTCGTGTGGGGTCTCGCGGCCTGAGGCGCCGTAGGTCAGGAAGATGAACTTGGCCATGGTGAACTGCGCCAACTGGCGAAAGACCACCTCGCCCTCGCTGTTGAGACCGCTCGACGCCACGGGGAAGACTTTGATGCCACGGGCCACGGCCGCAGCGATGTCCTCGGCGTAGCTGTGGGTGTTCTTGGCCCGCGGGTGCGGTGGCGCGTCACCAATGAGAAAGACCAAGCGCAGCGACGTGTCGGACCACTGCATCTCATGGACCGTGCGGTGCAAGCCGATCTCGAGGCGCTCGGGAATGTCACCGCCGCCGCCGGCCTCGACATCGGCGAGGATGGTGCGAAAAGCCTGGACGTCCGAGGTCAAGGGGAAGAGCTTGGTCACGTACTCGTCGCCGTCGTCGCGGAAGAGCACCAGGCCAAGGCGCAACTGTGGCTGACCGGGGAGGCTCGCCAGGTCACTGCTGACCTTGAGGATAGTGGTCTGCAACTGCTGGATCTCGTCGGCCATGGACGCCGTCGTGTCGAGGAGGAAGACCACCTCCAGGATGGGGCGAGGGGGCAAAACCCGCGCCTCGGGGATTTTGACCTGCCAGCGCTCCTTGGTGTGACGCAACACCACGTGCTGCTGCACCGATCGACCCGCCCGCACCTCCACATCGAAGGCCGCCTCGTTGCCCACCGCGGCGACGCTCCGTGGATGGAATAGGGTCCAGCCGTTCGCATAGGTGCGCCCGCGAAAGACCGAACGGCCCTGGGTGCGGAACTCGACCTCCGCATTGGGGACAGGGCGATCGTCGACATCGAGGACGCGCACGAAGAGGCGCTCCGAGACATCCATGGGCTCGAGGTGGCTGTGGGGCGTCTGCCGCAGAAAGGCCGCGAAGTCGTCGAAGTGACGGTTGTCGTCAATCTCACCGGCGCTCAAACGCGCCTGAGGCGTATCGCGCCGACGCTCTCCCCGACTCGGCTCTGCGATCTCAGCGCCCTTGTCGCCGCTCGAGGTCACGCGCCCCGCTGGCGCCGCGGCCACGCTGCGCTTTTCTTCCCTCATCCCATCGCCACCGCCGCCAATACCACTGCCCCTGATTCCCAAGCCATCCCCGGAGCCACTCCCAATCAGCCCCGCAAAGCCCTCCCTCTCGTTCATCTCAGCCGCCCACTCTGCTGGGGCTGGCGGTGGCGGCGACGCGCCCACCGTCAGGTCCGGTGTCAAGGCGCTCTCGACGGGCTCCATCCGATCGGCGGGCAGGTCGAAGTCCATCTCCTCCGCCTCGCCCTCCTCCGCCTTGGCTTGGGCGATGGGCGCTTCCTCGTCGCTGGCCTCCAGCTCCTTCAAGACAGCGTCATCTCCCTTGGCGCTCGACTCATAAGCCATCGTTGGCGCCGAAGACCGGGCCAACTCTTCCTCGCGAACGCTCCGCGTCTGCAGGGCAAAGACCACCAACAGCATCGCTGCCGCTGCCGCCAAGAGCAACGGCCACCATGGCATCTTCTTGGCGCGATCCGCCCGGACCTCAGCCAGGCTCACCACCGCCGGCGCCTCGGCGTCGCTCTCCGAGGCCGCGGCCCCCAGATCCGCACCGGCCTGCTCCTCCGCAGCGGCCGACCCGCCGCCTTCGCCTTCCTGCGCGGCCGCGTCTCCCTGTCCTGAGGCGGGATCGGCCTCCTCATCCAGCGCCGCAGCCAATTCCCCCAGCGGCGATGACCCTCCCGCGGCAATCCGCTGCCACACCTCCTCGGTCCACCCCTCGCGCAGCGCGCCCTGCCCCTCGTCGCGCATGAGCTGACGCGTGGCCTGGTAGAGACGCAGATCTTCCTCCTCCTGGGTGCTGCTCGGCTCGGGCAAGGGAGCCCCATCCAGATCAGCCAACACCAAGCTCTCAATGTACTTTCGTCGATTCACCTGCGTCATGGTCTCCCCCTTTTGCGGCGTGCCACTGCCTTCCGGGCCCACCGCTTCCGCTAAGTATCTGTGCAGAGCACGCCTTTCTCTTCCAAGCATTGTTGCAAGGGCAGGCGCACGCGCTTGAGTCGCATTCGCACTGCATCGGCACTCTCTTCGAGCAACGTCGCCGCCTCCACATAGGAATAACCCAAGAGCCACACCAACTCGCACGTCTGTCGCGCCCTCTCGCTGAGGGACTCCATACAGGCCGCCAGCGCCTCCCGGCGTTCGCTGGCCGCACTCACGTCCTGACATCGCCCGGACTCGGGCAAGGTCTCAACCAAAACCTCAGGCGCGCGGCGTCGGTTCTGCTCGTAGTAAGCCGCCAAGGTGCGACGCGCGATGGTCCACAGCCAGGTCGAGGCCTTCGCTTCGCCGCGGAAGCTCTCGTAGCCCTGCCAAGCGCGGCAGAAGGTCTCAATCACCAGGTCCTCGGCTGCAGCCGCGTCGCGCGTCTTGAAGCGAAAAAAGCCACCGAGCTTAGCCCCATGGCTGCGCATCAACCCGTCGAGCCACTCCCGAGCTTGGGCGTCTCCGGCCGGCGTCGCATGGCTGGGCACCTGGCCATGGCTCTCCTTGTCTCCACCCTTATCCTTCACCATGCCTGTCTCCCGTCGACCCACCATGTCCCCTCCTCCAACGCACCAAGGATGGTACACATCGCATCGGTGCAACAATGTCCCTGCATCCGAACGCAGGCTGCGTACATTCGGTGTAGAAAAGCCACCCACAGGCCTTCTCAGCCCGCCAGCCACGATCGCACGTCTTCACTGTGCCCGTTGTCGCCCCGAGTGACAACTCGCACCAAGCCCTTGGCGCGCAACGCCCTGGCCATCCTCACGCCGAGGAGCAGCGAACACCTGTGGTCATCTCCCTTGCCATGTGTTAAAGGTCCTGGGGTGGATGGCGGCGCTTGCATAAGGGCCGCCATTTTTACTTCAACCTTACACAGGCCTCTGTCTGTCCCTGGGATAACACTGACTTATGGAAAGAAAGCCCATGACCCCCTGGGGTTATCGTCGCCTTACGGAAGACCTCAAACAACTGCGCTCAGTGGAACGGCCAGCCAACATCCGTGCCATCGAGGAGGCCCGCGCCCACGGCGACCTCTCTGAAAATGCCGAATACAAGTACGCCAAGGAGCAGCAGTCTTTCATCGCAGGGCGCGAAAAAGAGCTCGAGAGCGCCCTCGCCGGCGCTGAGGTCATCGATCCCGCCAACCTCTCAGGCGACCGCATCGTCTTTGGCGCCACCTGCCAGCTCCTCGACCTCGAGACCGACGAGAGCTGCGAATACACCATCGTCGGCGACTACGAGTCGGCCCCCAACAAAGGCCGCATCTCCATCTCGAGCCCCATCGCGCGCGCCCTCATCGGCAAACGCGAGGGCGACGAGTGTGTGGTCAAGGCCCCCAAAGGTGACCGCAACTTTGAAGTCCTCTCCGTAGAGTTCCGCCCCTGCACCGACTGGGATTGAGCAAGACCCCAACGACCACCGCCACCGCACCCGCCCCGTGCGGACCCGACGCACACAGGGCATCAGCCTAGGACGTGGCCCGCTCGGCTGAGATGACCCCTGGCAACCGCGCCAAGGTGCGCAGCGCTTGCTGGAGCTGCTTGACGTCCTTGATCATCACCTCGAAAGCATTGATGGCGCGGCCCTCTTCCGTCGTCCGGCAATGGGCTTGGGTGATGTTGATCCCCATGTTGGAAAACATCTGGGTGATGTTCGAGAGCATCCCCGGCTGATCGACACAGACCACCCGGACGTTGACCGCGCGCCGCAGATCCGAGGCCGCCGCCTTGATATTCCAATGGCAGGTCACCTGCCGCTCTGGCTCCAGCTCGTCCGTGCGCCCACAGGACTTGGCATGGACCGTCACCCCGCGCCCCCGGGTCACGAAGCCCACAATGGGTTCTCCCGGCACGGGGGCACAGCACTTGGCATAACGCACCATGATGTCGTCGACACCATCGACCACGATCCCCGTCTGCGAGCGGCGCTTGATGCGATCGACCAGGCGCTCCAAGCGACCATCGGCCTCCGCATCGGCGACCTCATCCGGGTTCTGCGGCTGCAAGATCGCCTGCACCTTATCGGTCAGGTTCTCGGGTTGCACCTTGCCCAAGCCCAACTGCACGAAAAGATCATCCAGCCCCGACACCTTGAGCTGCGAAAACAGCCGCTGCTGCTCGGGGCTCTTCTCGAAGCGAGCCAGGGTGGTGCCCGCACGTTTCAGCGCCTTCTCAGCCAGTTGCTGCCCAATCTCACGACTCTTCTGCCGCTGCTCACGGTGGATGAACTGCTTGATCTTGGTCCGGGCACGGCTCGATACGACGTAACTGAGCCAGTCCTGCTTGGGGCGCTGGTGCTGGTTGGTGACCACGTTGATGCGATCACCCGTCTTGAGTTGATACTTGAGCGGCACCATCTGATCGTTGACTTTGGCGCCAATACAGTGGTTGCCGACCTCGGTGTGGATGGAATAGGCAAAATCCAGTGGCGTTGATCCCTTGGGAAAGCTGCGCAGCTCACCCATCGGCGTAAAGACGTAGACCTCATCGGCAAAGAGGTCGATCTTGACCGTCTCGAGGAACTCCTTGGGATCCTGAAGATCTTTCTGCCACTCCATCAACTGCCGCAGCCAAGCGAACTTCTTCTCTTCGCTACTCGGGACGATCTTGCCTTCCTTGTACTTCCAGTGCGCGGCAATACCGTCTTCAGCCACCCGGTGCATCTCCCGGGTGCGCACCTGCACTTCGATCCGCTCGTGAAAGGGACCCATCACGCTGGTATGCAGGGACTGATACATATTGGGCTTGGGCAGCGCGATGTAATCCTTGAAACGACCCGGGACTGGACGAAACACGTCATGGGCCACGCCCAACGCGTTGTAACAATCGACCTTGGTGTCGACCAAAATGCGAAACGCTATGATGTCGTACAGTTGCTCAAAGGTCGTGTTGGTGCGACGCAATTTGCGATAGATCGAATAGAGATTCTTGAAGCGCCCATAGACCTCGAAGTTCCCAATCCCAGCCCGACGCAGCCCCTCCTCCAAAATACCCACCACATCCTGCACATGACTTCTGCGGACGTCTTGCATCTTGGCCAACTTGGCCACCAAGTCCGCATAGTCGTCTGGGTGCAGGTAACGCAACGAAAGATCCTCGAGCTCCCTCTTGATCCACTCCACCCCCAAGCGATTGGCCAAGGGCGCATACACATCCATCGTCTCTTGCGCGATCCGGACCTGTTTGTCCTCTGACATGTGCTCCAGCGTGCGCATATTGTGCACCCTGTCGGCCAACTTGATCAGGATCACGCGAATGTCGCGGCTCATGGCAATGAGCATCTTCCGAAAGTTCTCGGCCTGACGCTCCACCGCCGTGTTGAAGGAGTACTTCGCCAGTTTGGTCAGCCCATCGACGAGGGATACCACCTCCTCACCAAAGGCTTCCTCCAGCTCCGCCAGCGGCGTGTCCGTATCCTCGATGACATCGTGCAATATCGCCGCACACAGACTCGCTTCGTCCAGCTTCAGTCGCGCCACCAGCTCAGCCACCTCAACGGGGTGAATGATGTAGGGCTCGCCTGACTTGCGCAATTGCCCACGGTGTCGCTCCAAGGCAAAGTGGAAAGCGCGACGTACGACATCCTCATTGGGCGACGGGTGGTAAGAGCGCAAGGTCGCCAACAACCGCTCGACTTGTGCTGTCACGCCAGCATGCTCCACGCTGGCAAAGATCTCCCCCGCCTTAGGTCCCGAACCTTCTGGGCTGTGCATCCGAGTTCAACCCGACCTTTGGTGAGTCGTACCGTCGCAACACCGCGTCACAACTCGCCAACCACCAGCAAAGTTTATGCTATCCCCATTCGGCTGCCTGTCAAATGCTCGCCCCAATCGCGTCCAATCTGCCCGATTTCACAGCGGACTTGTCCCGGAGCGTCCCCCGCTGTCGCACCCCTGAACGGCCTACTCACCCGCCTCTTTGCACACGAAATCAGCCGTCACCTTCAGCTCCTGATCCGCCGGACGCATCGTGGAGAGTCGCTTCATCCAAAAGCAGGCCTTCTTCTGATCGCCTAGTTGGCGCTCATAGAGCCGGCTCAGTCGCGCCACCGGGGTCTCAGCCTCAGGGTCTTTCGCGGCATACGCCTCGTAGAGGGCCGCGGCCCGCTCATACTCACCAACCCCATAGAGGCTCGCTGCCAGTCCCAGGTGCGCCGCCGTCGACTCGGGTGCGACCTCGTGGGCTACGGCAAAGTGTTCCGCCGCCAGGCCATAGTCCAAAAAGTCGAGATAGATGGCGCCAAGATTCAGGCGCGCGGCCAAAAAGTCCGGCTTGGCTTCGACCGCCGCCAAAAACAGATCCACCGCTACGGAAAGACGCTCAGCCCTGAAGGCGATCAGCCCTAGGTTATTGAGTACCTGCACATCCTGAGGCGCCACACCCCGCGCACGCTCGAGGACGAACTGTGCCAAAGCATCTCTCTTCTGATCCATGTACAGAATGCCCAGCGTGTTGAGCGCCATGACATTCTCGAAATCCAGGGTCAGAACCTCCTTGGCCATGCGCTCGGCCTGGGCCTTGTCTCCTTGTCGCATGTAGGCCAACGCCATCAGATTGTAGGCATCCACGTTCCCTACGTCGCTCCCCAACACCCCCCGCAACGCCTCCAGCGCCTGGGGATACTTGCGCGCCCCAATCAGGCTTCGGGCCAAACCAAGTCGCGCCGCGATATCATCGGTACGCACTGCCAGGGCCTTGGTGAAGCTCTCCACACCACCTTCGAAGTCGCCCTGCCGCTCTGCGATCACGCCGAGGTTCACCCAGCCATCATAGTAATTCGGCTGCACCGTCGTCGCATTGCCAAAACGCTGCTTGGCGCTCTCGTAGTTGGGTGGACTCTCCTCGAGCGCAGCCAGGCCATCGAGAAACCACGCCTCAGCGCTGCGGCTCATCACCGGATCGACCACCTCCACAGGCTCGTCAATCGGAACGACCGCGACCACCTTCGGCCCACATCCCAGCAACACCAACGAGGACAGAGCCAGTCCAATGCGTAGAGTCTTCCCTTTCATCCTATTCACCGTTATCCTCGGGCGCCCAACATGTACGCCATTCTTCGCTCATCACCAGACCTGCAAAGCCTCTCACTCGCTCGCACCACGCTCCATGGCACCGCTCTCAGGCGCAGGCGCAACCTCCTCGGCCGCCTCACTCGGACGCTCTTCCAAGCTGCGCGGTCCCCTTTCGGCGATGCCACCGACAAAGTCTCCTCTGGGAGCCACGTCCGCCAGGTGTTCCGTCGCCACGCCAGGCTCATTGGTCACCGGGAAGGCGTTGGGTTGGAGCTCACTCATCCGCTGGGCGCTCCGCCGGCTCCATTGATTGTAGACGCGCAACTGGTGGGCAATGTCCAGAGCATACTCGAAGCGCTTGATGGCCACGTCCTCGAAAGGATAGATAATCTCGTCTTCCACCCACGCGATGTAATCGGCCTCACGATCGGGATCGTTGCGGATTTCCGCCGGGATGGGCAGATTGCGGAAAGAATCTCGGAAATCCAACGCCATCTCACCGATGCGGCACGCCGCCGCCGCCGTCCAACCAGCGATCTTGACATCCGACACCGCCGTATAGAGCTTCTCCGCCTCATCGCGAATCTTCATCTTCTCGTCGACCCGACGCCGCAACACGCGCTCGGGGAACTCCAGCTTGACCTCCTTGAACTCATCGAACTTGCGCTCGGCCCGCAAAAAGCGCAGCTCTGCCAATCCTGGCGCCAGGCGCTCTTGCAGCTCCGGAGGTGCTGACGTGATGAGCGTCTCTGCCTCAGCCAATTCGCGCTCCAGGCCCTTGAGATCCTTGCGCTCAGCGTAGACCCGCGCCAAAGCCAGCCGGCCCTGTACCTGAGCTGGACGGTTACCCGAATAGGTCGTCAAGTAGGTCCGATACTGCGACATGGCCTCGTCCACCCGACCTGCCCGTAGAAGCAGCTCGGCCAAGTGGAAGTCCGTGCCCTCACGATTGACCAAAAGCTGCGCCCCCGGGGGCAGGGTCGCTGCATCTTTGGCACGCATCAACTCACCGCCAACGTCATAGACATCCCCACTCCCATCGGGGTTCATCTCCAAGTAGCGACGCGCATTGGCCACCGCCCGATCCCACTCATGCAGACCCTCTCGCAACTGAATGGCATTGAAGAGGCCCATGAACTGGTGCGTGCGATTCTTGGCCATGATCTCGTCGTCGCTCTCCACCGCCGCGCCCTCTGCCCGCGCCGCAGCCTTGACCTTGGCGCCTTTCTTTCCCTTGTCCGCGCCTGCTGGCGTCCCCGAAAGCCGGGCATCCAGCGCGGCCACTTCGTCGGGTAACACTTCAAAGAGCTCTGCGGCGCGCTCGAAATCGGTCTTCTGAGCGTAGAGCGTGGCCGCCTCCCAGGTCGCTATCGCCGCCTCGGGACGGTGCGGATAGGCACCCCGGAACTCTTCATAGGTCTGCAGCGCCATGGCCACCATCTTGCCGTCCCTGTAGATGTCGGCCGTGCCCATGATCGCTGGCGCCACCAACGACTCCCTCTCGGGGAAACGCGCCTTCAGGGTGTAGAGCTTCTCCGCCGCGTCTTTATACACCTTGGCCTCGTAGAGGTCCTTGGCCTGCTGGCCAATGCTATAGCCGACGGCGTCTTCCAGCTCGGCAAGGGAGTAGACTTTGAAGTTCTTCTGCGCGATCAGCCACTCTGCCCAGTACTCGATCTTGGGCCAGTTCTCGGCTTTGTTGTAGAGGGCAAACATCGAACCCACAGCCTGACCGGCGTACTCGTGTTGCGGAAAGTTGGTAACCAAGTCGTCGAAACGCTGTGCCGCCTCGTTATAGTGGTTGCGGGAACGATAGATCTCAGCCGATCGCCACAAGAATCCAGGCGTATCCTCGTGCGTGGGGAAGAGCCCGGCATACTGGCCAGCAGACTTGACGAAGTCGTTCTCCGGCTCCGTCAGCGGCTCCGCGTCCTTGACCTCACTATCTTTCTTCTCGGCAGTGAAATTGCGCGCACTACCTGACGCCTCGATGGACCACCCCGGATCGACCGTGGCGAGGATGTTGGCGTAGACGAAGACCTGACGGTTGGCCGAGACGCGAGTGTGATCTTCCTCTTCTTCGCTCTGCTGACCCCGCATCTCGATCACCCGCTGATACTGCTCGGCAGCAGCCTTCAGATCCGGCAAAATCGTCTCCCGCGCCACGCGCCTGAACTCCTCAGGTCGCGACCCGCTGGCACGCTTCAACTTGGTCAGCGAGCGATCCGAGTTCTCGTCCAGAATGTAGGCGTAGTAAAAGTTCATATCGTAGGCGTAGGCGCTCTCGGGGTATCGACTCAAGAACACCTCATGATCCCGACGCGCCTGCGCAAAGAGTCGATTGGCTTCGCTCTCGTCGTTGCGGTCCACCGCCTTGGTCGCATCGATCAGGTACGTGGCTGCCAAGGAATAGAGCTTGTCTTCTGCAAACTGTCTCGCTCGGACGTAGGCGGTCTCGTGGTTGACGTTCACCAGGGCCCACTTCCCGTTGGGCTCGAAGTAATCGATGAACTCGCGGGTCACCGTCTCGATCATCTCGGGCGCCGTCATATTGAAGTAGGAATCGATGATCCGCTCGGCGTACTCCGGGATCCGATGATGCACGGGATCCGTGCCAATCAACCAGCGGTAAATCGCCACCCGTTCTTGGAAAACGCCGCGGCTGCCCATCAGCTCGCCAAACATCTCCATTTTTTGCCGCAAACGCTCGGCATTGAGCTTGCGCGCGAAGTAGTCACGTCCCTCCTGCCAGCCGCCTTCGAGCTCGGCATAGGCTACGATCATGTCGTTGATGGCTTGGTTGCGGAAAGACACCTCACCAAGCGGCAGCCGATTCTCGTCCAAAATACCTTCATCATCGACGTATTCGGCGAACTGGGCGTCCAGCGTCTCCACCACGCGCTTGAAGGTCTCGACCGCCATCCGGAAGCCCTCCTCGTCGCCCGTGTTCAAGTGGGTCCACGCCAACTTGTACAGCGCATAATTGAAGACCCGGCTGTCGGGATAATTGTCGACGATCTTCTCGTAGGCTGCCTGAGCCGTACCAATATTGCGCGTCTCGAAGTAGTACTCACCCATGGCGAGATAAACCAGATCGAGATAACGCGAATCGGGATAACTCTGGGTCAAACGATGCAAATAGCCTACCCCCTCCTTCGCTTGCCCAGCGCGAATCAAACCATCCCCAAGCTTGAACAGCACCTCATCCAAACGATCGTAGTTCTCGAAGCTCGACACGATGCGTCGATAGTACTCAATGGCGTCCGTATAGTTGGGCATGGGCGCCGGCGGCCAATCCTCCGGTCCCAGGCCACGGGCGTCCAGCACCTCGGTCTCCTTGACCCACTCGCGCATGTCTCGCAGGTGACGGTAGCTGCTGATTTCCCATTTATACTCCGCAATCCGGAACAACCACTCCGGTGCCTTGGCGTTGGTGGGGTCCTTGTTCAGCAGGGCCTCATACTGTTCCACCAGAGAGCGATTCTTGGACTCCACCTCCTTGAGAAGCTCATCAACGCGCGCAGGATCGACCTCGGGTTGCACCACCTGAGCCTGACTCGCCGGAGACGTCCCCAGATCCTCAATCGACTTCAGTCGCTCTGCCTCGGCACGCAGCCGTTCCTCTTCGCTGCGCTGATCAACGCCAACGGCCCGGGAGGCACTGTCTCGCAGGGCATCCTCGACGGCACCTCTACCGAGATCATCACCCCGACGCTTGGTCTGACTGTACGCCAAAGGACTCAGCAGGCCACCCATCACCCACAACGCCAAAGCCAAAGTCGCAACGTAGAAACGGCCCATCCTTCGCTCCTCATCACCCGGTGCCTGCCTAACACAGACAGGAAATGGCGCACGCGCCATGGATTCTATCGCATCGAACGCCCATCGGCGTCTCAGTCCTGGGATTCAACCACCCGACAACGGTCTCCCAAATAGCTCTTGTAGGACCCAACCTCATCGACCCAATACTCGCCTTCGAAGGGCCAGAACTGCCAGTCATCGGCCACCAAGAACACCACCGTCGCTTCCTCAGTGGTGAAGTCACAGGGACGCCCTTGCGCAGCGAGACGCAAGCACACCTCATCCAGCTCCTTCTCGGCCGACATGATCTCGATGAACGCCTCAGTTGAGGTCACGTCCCACTCACGCAGCTCGTTCTCGATCCGCTTCAACACCGCCTGCGTCCGCAGGCCAGCTTCAAAGCGCTTGTTCTCGCTGACACGTTCCATCTGGGTCATGGTTTCCGTACCCAGAGCACCCAACTGGGCCACCATTGGCCGCACCAACTCGACCTCTAGCTCGATCTGACGCACCATCTTATAGAGGTTGTAGAAGGTCACATCGCTCAAGACCGCCTCGACGAAAATCGCCGGCAGCTCGCCTTTGCCGCTCTCTCGTTGCGCGATCGACGCCACCACCCGCGTGTAAACCTGCGCCGGGTCTCCGCCCGCACTCAAAAACTCGCTCAAGCGTGGGAGCTGGGACAGGTAGATCTCCTTAAAAGTGTCCAGCGCCAAACGAGCCTCACCATAACGGCACAGGTTGAGGTAGGTGGTCGCCTCCAGAACCCAAAGGTCGGGGAAATAGTAGCCAGCGTAGTAGGGAGAACCCAGGGAGTGGAAGGTCCCCAGGGCATTGCGTTGGTCACCCTGCATGAAATAGGTCCAAGCCATCTCGAAGAGCGCCTGAGGATAGCGCACACTCGTGCGGGGCACTTTGTTGTAATAATAGAGCGCCCCTTCGTAGTTGGTGGCCTCGTAGGCGATTCGCGCCAGCGCCAAATAGCCGAGCTCAATCAACTCCTGGCCATCGGCCCCCAGCGACTCCGCCGCGATGATGGCCTCCTGAAAACTCTCCACCGCCGAACGGTACAGGCGAACATTCGGGTGAGTCTGAATCACCCCCATGGCATAACGCGCCTGGGCATAGACCTTCTCGCCCTTGCCAACCCGCGCCAGCAAAGTCAAGGCGCGCTCTTGATCGCCCGCCACGTCACCGTAATAGCGACCGAGAAAGTAATTGTAGCGATTCTGCAGGGACTTGGGCCGATCCTCGATGTAGAGCTTGTCCATCTGCACCAGATCCGGTGGGTAGAACGAAGCCAAGTCCGCGCTCGTCACCAACATCCCAAAAGCAGAGTCGAAGCGCTCTCGCTCGGCACCATACATGACCACATCGCGCAAAAGCGGTGCGGCGCGCTGGTGCACACCTAGGCGATGAAAGGCCGCTGCCTTACACCACAGCGCCGTATAGTACTCATCCGTGTGCGGCGCTGGGTTGAACTCCGTCAAAAACTGATGACACGCCACCAAAGAAGCCAGGGCATTGGTCTCGACCTCCCGCGTCGCCTTCACCACGTCTTGATAGGCGCGCTGAAGCTTGGCGCTGTCGTGATCGCGCTGCTGCTGCTCACGCAGCCGCAGGGTCGCCGCGGCCGAGACATCGAACTGCTGCTTCGCCGTGCGCGCCGCCGCGTTCAAAATTCGGCCGAGATTGCCCACCCCCGCTGGCGCCAACAAAGGCTCCGGACCCACAGCCGGACTCAAGTCCGGGCTTCCCACCGGGTCGGGACGCACCTCGGGCTGTGGTTGGGGGCCTGTGGCCCGCAAGGCATTGAGCACCCGCTGGGACACACCCGCCGCCACCAGATCCGCCTCAACCGCCTGGTCGAGGACGAAAGACTCCATCGATTTCTCAATGATCGAGATGATCGTGTTGTCGTCAAGACCGGCAGCCGCCATGCGCTTGACGTCCTCCAAGGACAACGCCAAAGCCCCTCCAGGCAGCATCAGCAACGTCACCAGCGCCACGCCCACCGCCGAGCTAACCACCCAGCGCCACCACTCCCGCACAGACTTCACGCTGTACCCCATGCTCTGCTCACGCCTCTTCACTGCTTCCTCCAAGCTGCCGGCCTTGCCTCCGCAGCGACCCTGCTCTGCTGTCGACCTTCGCCGCTATCTTCCTGCACCAATAGCCTCATGCCAAAGGCTCACAGTTCGGGTGTAAAGAATGACAGACCCAGTGTAATCTTCGCCGGCGCCGAAACCCCATCGAAAGCCGGATACAAATACCAACGCGCATCCAAGCGCAGGGCCATCCAATCCAAAATGAAGAAGCGGAAACCCGCGCCTATCACACCCTCGGGATGTACCGCCAACACGGGATCCGGTTCAGGATCCAAGTTCCCCGACTTGATCTCCGGCTCCTCGACGATGACAACCCCGGCACCCAATAGCAAAAACAGCTCAAAATGACTCAACTTATACGTCTGAAAAGACCACTTGCCGTACAAAGGCGAGAAGGTCCCCACCACGTCGATCCGCGCCACTTGGCTGTCGCCCAGATCCACATCCTTGCGGATGCCGGCGCCGCGTTCCACCAAAAATGTCGCCAACTCCGTGTCGCTCTTCAACCCTAGGTAAGCGGCCTGCAGCTCCACCCCCCAGGTGTGGTTGAAGCGGTAGCCCGACAAAATGCCTATGGGAAAATAATTGTAAAAATTGTCGTTGGGCAGAATACCGCCATAGATCCCAAGCTCGAAACGCCGCGCCGTATCAAAGAGCTTCCCCCCCGAAATGACAGGTAGATCGCGACTCCCGGCCCAGTACCGCTCAAAGTCCGACTCCACCTTCTCCTGACCCATGGCCGCGCCGCTCGCACCTGCCAACCACAACAACGCAACGATCAAGCCACAACGCTTGCTCCATCCCATCGCCTTCACCCTCTGCTCTCTGCGCGTCAGATGCTCTGCCACAGCACCGCCCTATCAATTCGTAAACACACTGAAACCAAGGGATATCTCCGAAGGTGTCGCCGTCCCTCGGCCGTCCTGCTTCTGGTAGATGTACTGCCGAAAATCTGCGCGAATGGCGTAACGACCGCCAAAATAGAACTTGAACCCCGCGCCCAATACACCCTCGATGCCAAGCATGTAATCCACCTTGCGCAAGTCCTGGCGGTTGAGGGACTCCGTCACCAAGACCCCTGCACCACCCACCACGTTGACATCAAAGTGCACCAAACCGTCGTTCAGCACGGCTACCTTGCCGAAAAACGGCGACCACATGGCCAACAAATCGAAACGACCGACCTGCTGATCCCGGATCTCGATAGAGCGAATCCCCGTCCGGTCTTTCTTCTCTTCCGCCAGCTCATTCTTGAGGTCGCTCGCGATACGCAGACAGCCCTGAGAGAACCCCCGCTCTTGGCCATCGCCTACATTGTTCGTGAAACAACCCAGAAATGAACCCGCGCCCTCGATGGCGAAGGCCTCATTGAAATGGTAGGCCACCCGCAAACTCACCGGCAGGTAAAAGACGAAGGGGTCGTTCGGGACGATCCCCAGCGACCCACTGAACTCCACCCGGTCGAACTTGGCGAAGAGGCGGCGCTGCAGCGTCCTGATCTGCCGCTTCTCAGCCCACGACAACTGCAAGTCCGCGGCGCCATCATCCATCACCGGCGACGCCAGCGAGACATCTTGACCCTCTTGGGCGTGGGCGTTGCCTCCAAGAATCAGCAAAAAACCCAACAGCGCCAGGCCACAACACCCTCTCATCACAGACCTCCCCTCGACAAGCCTCATGCCAAGTACCAGGCGATTCCCCTTCAACTCCGAACCCATCACTCTACCTCGAAGAGCAAACGCCCATCGGCTGTCGCACGCAAAGCCCCCTCCTGACCGACACTGCGCAGCTCGAAGTCATGCCGCGCCTCCGCTTCGGCCAAACGAACGCGCATGCTCGTGGCCAAACGATACCATCCAGGGGGCAGATCGTTGAGCGAGTCCAGACCGCCTGCGCGCGGCATCGTCACCTGCACCTCCACACTCCACACCGACTCATAGGCCAGAGCCATACGCCTGAAGACCTCGTCCAGACCCGCCGGAAATGGCTGATAGGCGTAATAGCCACCAGAGGCACAGGCCAACTCACGATAGGCCGAAATCGGGCCCGTCCGCGTATATCCCTCGTCCACGGGCGCCCGACTGTCGAGATGAATCACCGTGTATCGCGGCACCTGCTGATTACTCTCCCTTATCTCATCCAAATCGCTCAGCACCCGCGCCAAATCAAAGCCCGTCAGCGAGCCATCCGCCGGACCATCCGTAAACAAAACCATCCCACGACCAAATTGACCCGCACCATCGGGAAAAACGTCCAAGGCCAGCAACACCGCCTCCCACAGCGGCGTCAAGCCAATCGCCGACAAAAACTGCCCCGCCAACGCATCGCGAACCTTTTGCTCCGAGCGCGTAAAGGTCGACTTGGTCGCCGCGTCGCTGAGAAAGAGGTTCCGCACGTCCAAGGCACCCGATCCGGCGATGGAAAAGACACCCACCTCGAGATTGCTCCCCAGGTCCCCCCGGTTCTTATCGAAGAGGCCCGCCAACAAAGTCTGAAAACCCGCCAAGCCGCGCCGACTCGGATCCGTCGCCAGATTGCGATCCGTCGAGGTCCCCGCTGCATTGGTGCCCGCCAGAGAACCCGAGTTGTCAATACCCAACAGGATGCTCCAACCCCGGTACGACAGACCCCGCGTCGCCGAATTGCCCGGCTGGGGATCGTCCCGATAATGGGTAAAACGCAACGAATCGGCATTCACCGCCACCGTCGCCTCGCGCACGCACAATGACTGATTCCCATAGGCAATGGCATCGCGCGCGTCTAGCGCCGCAGGGGGGAGGCATTGAAACGCGGCGGCACAGTCTTCGTTGACCACACACGTCGCGTCCAGACCTTCGGCATCGAGTTGAAAAACCCAACCCGTACCAAAAGTGACATCGCCGCTCGCCCCAAAATTCGTCCCAGGTGTCAAACGCTCGGGCAGCTTCACCAACTGCTGATTGGGCACCAGGTAACGGCCGAGGTTGGTCTCCAGCACGAAGTCCAAGCGACCACAGCCGGGCGCTACACACACCGCCGAGGCGCGCTCACCGCAGCCAGCCGGCCTAAAGCCCACCGCCCGCACCGTGCTCAACGTCTCCTTGTTGAAGGTGATGTCCGCAACCGTGTCGCAGCCCACCACCAGACCCACCAGGACACAAACCCAACCAACCCGGGCGACCCACTCCCTACCCATGCCTAGCTCCTCAGACATCTTGCCGCCACCCTCTCTCAACAGGGCGCCGCCAACACGACACCACATTTTGCCTTTGCGCTCTATAGGCTGAATTCCATCGAACGCACCATCCCGAGTCTTGCGCTAAATACAACAAGCCCATCCACCAGCGCAAGCCCTCCGCAAAGTGCGTTTTCCCGTCCCAACCCGCACAAAGACTCAGGATTTCTCTCCGGCAAGCCCCACAGGGCACACGCCACCCCAGATTTTCCTCGCCCCCGGCCTCTCAAGAGATGCCCAGCAAAGCACGGACAACGCGACCACGAAACGGGTGGACGGCCGGCTTTTGACAATCTCAAAGCAACGAAGGCGTTTGGTAAGAAAATGGTCAGGGGCGGAATTGAACCGCCGACACGTGGATTTTCAGTCCACTGCTCTACCAACTGAGCTACCTGACCCCGTCGCAGCTCGAGCGCCGCAACGGGGGCCTTATACGGGTTTGGCCACCGCCTTGTCAATACCACTTTTTCCCTTCATCCCGTTTTTTCCGCCACCTAGACCGCGATGCCCCCAATGGCTAAAGATCGCCCGTTCCAAACACGCTGAGCCCATGGCCGCCCAGCACCCTCATCCCCGATGACCGCCATGCCAAAGACCCCAAGCGACCACCACCATGCCGCGGACCCGCCCCTCGAGAGGCGCGACTTTCTCCGCCGCATCAGCCTCTTTTGCATCGGCTGCGCTGCCGCCTCCCTTGGCCTGGCCGGCCTTAGGCTGGCAGCACCTCTCCCACCTGCCGACGCGACCACGCGCCCCCTCGGCGCCCTGAGCGACTTCCCACGTCACACCACCACTTACTTGCCCCGACATCGACTCTTCCTCGTCCACCACCAAGCCGGCTTCTATGCCCTCTCGGCCAGGTGCACCCACCTGGGCTGCCTGCTTCGACTCAACCCCAACGGGACCCTCAACTGCCCCTGTCACGGCGCCGCCTTCGACCCCAATGGACGGATCACCCGTGGCCCAGCGACCCAGCCCCTGGCGCGTTACGAAGTCCACATCAACCACGACGCCACCCTCGTCATCGCTAACAACCCAAGCTCGGCCGCGGCCGCCCCAGAAGAGTAAGCAACGTGTCCCGGCCACCCACTACCCGCGGCTTCTGGTCCCACATCCTGCCGCCCAAAGTCACCCCCTCGGCCCTCAGCTTCACCAGAACCTGGGCCCTCGGCCCAGCCCTCGTCGCTGCCTGCCTCTTCCTCTGTCTCTCAGGCCTGCTCCTTGCCCTCGCCTACGTCCCCCACATCGATCACGCTTACGCCTCCGTCATCGATATCCAATACGCTCACACCGGCGGCAGCATCTTGCGCGCCTTCCACCGCTGGTGCGCCTATCTCGCCTTGCTCCTCGCCACCTTGCACCTGCTCCGCATCTGGCTCACCGACGCCATGCTTGGTCGCGTCGTCCTGTGGTGCCAAGGACTCGCCCTCTTCGGCGTCCTCATCCTCTCAGCCTACACCGGCTACCTCCTGCCCTGGGACCACGACGCCTATTGGGCCGCCACCATCGCCAACCACACCTTCGACGCTATCCCCGGCGTCGGTCCATGGGTGAAAGGCTTCCTCCTTGGGACCCAAAGCCAAAACGCACCCATCCCACGCCTCTTCGTCTTTCACACCCTTTTACTGCCAGCCGCTCTCCTCCTCCTACTCGCAGCGCACCTCTATCACCTCCGCCGGCCCCGGAACGCACCGCACAGCCCACAACCGATCCTGAAGAGCACACCCCACCTCAGCACCCGCCTCGCTGCCATCGCCCTCGCGCTCCTCACCCTGCTCACCCTCATCGCTGCTCACTTTCCCGCCCCGCTCAGCCCACCCCCGCACCTGAGCGCACCCAACGACCCCGAAAAAGCGCCCTGGTTCTTTCTCTGGCTCCAAGAGGCCGTCGCCTACCACACCACCGTCGGAGGGCTCATCCTGCCCCTCGCCCTAGCCCTCACCCTGCTCGCGCTCCCTGTCATCCGCGCCCCCAATGGCCTGCTGCCGTGGCCCCAGCGCACCTCCTGGCGCGTGGCCTCACTCTGCCTCTCAGCCACCCTCTTCGCCATGATGGTCGCGCTCCACCAGCATATGCCCCCGCCTCCCGAGCTCGCTGCGCTGCTCAACCCGGCCGTGGGCATCCTCCTCCTCACCACCCTCCAAGTCGCTTTCTTTCTCCGCCGCCGCGCCCCAGACCACGCGCGCGACGCCCTCTTCATCGCCTTCGCCGTCACCATCCTCGGCCTCAGCCTGGCGGCCGCAGCCCGCGGTAGCCACTGGCTCCTCATCCACACACCCTAGACCAACATGCCCACGGCCCCCCCTGACCCCCAACTCCAGCGCATCCAAGGTGCCGTCGTTGCCCTGGCTCTGCTCCTGGTGCTCATCACCGCCACCCTCGCCTGGCAGCACGCCAGCGCCGAGTGGCGTACCCATCGACAGGCGGCGCGCGACCACGGCCTCATCGCTGCACCACAAGTCGACACCATCATCGAGAACCCCAGCCAACACGGCCACCCAGATCGCTGCGCCACCTGCCACGTCGCCGCCCATCGCACCATCCTTCGGGATCCACTGCCCCAGCCTCTGCGCGCACACCCCAACCAACTCAACGCCCACCTGCAGCACGACCTCGGCTGTGCCGATTGCCACGGCGGCAACCCACGCGCCCTGATGAGCGAGCCGGCCCACCGCACCTACGGCACCACCCGGAGAGAGGCTCGCCTCTCAGCCCCCAACGTCTACGCCTCTTGCCTGCGTTGTCACCCCCCTGGACACGATCCCGCCAGCGCCGACCTCGCTCGCGGCGCCCTCGACTTCCTCGACCTCGGCTGCGCCGTCTGCCACCCGGCCGCCAACAGCCCCGCCTTCGCCACCGGCCCCAACCTCCGCGAGCTCGGCCAAGTCAGCCTTGATCACCTGCAGAAGAGCCTCATCCAACCCGCCTTCGACGCTCCCCAGACCACCATGCCCTCTTTTGCCTTCCTCTTCGACCATGAGCCGCAACGCGCCACCAGGCTCCTCACTTACCTCCTGGGCCTCACCCTCCCCCAACGCGCTCATCTGTCCCACCGCGCGGCCCCCGATGTCAGCACCTGCACCCACTGCCACGCGCGCGGCACCCCACCACCGCGCCACACCACCTTTCGTCACCGTTGTCCTTACCTCGCGCACTACCGCGACCAGCTCTCCTGCCAGAGCTGCCACGCCTCCACCCTTTCGACAGAGACCACCGCCTGCCCCATCCTCTCCAACCATGGTCGCGCTTGTGGACACTGCCACCTCGACACCAGCCAGCGCCACCCCCAAAGCCCGCCCTATCGGCTCTTCAATACCCACCCATGAACCTCCTCAACCGCCTCTTCGACAGACGCACCTTTCTCCTCCTCGCCGCGGCGTTGGCCAACACGGCCTACCTGCTGCACCTGCGCCGCCCTCGCCTGAGCCTCTTCGCCGGGGTGCACCGACGCCTCCGCGGCCCCCTCCCACCGCCCCAGCGCGCCACCATCTGCGCCGCAGCAGAACGCTTGTTGCCTGGCGCGCTCGCCGCTGGCGTCCCCGCATTCCTCGACCACTGGCTCGCCCGCAGGCCGTTCCACTCCCATCTTCTGCCCCAACTCATTGGCTTGGCCGACCACCTGCAAAGCCGCGCGCTGGCACAGCACCTCGCTGACTTTGCGACCATCACCCCTGAGCAACAGGACCATCTCCTCGCTCAGACCCAGGAGGCAGGCGGAGCACACGCCGACGCCCTCTCCCACCTCCTCCGCCTAACCCTCGAAGCCTTCCTCGGCGATCCCAGCCACGGCGGCAACGTCGGCCAGGTCGGGTGGCACTTCATCGGCCATCGCAACTGTTGGTGGCGCCCACCCTCCCATGAGGTACCCCATGGCTGACACCTGCGACGTCATCGTCATCGGTTCTGGCGCAGGGGGGGCTCCCGTCGCCGCCATCGCCGCCCGCGCCGGCCTCCAAGTCGTCGTCCTCGAAAAAGGTCCCGATTACCGCATCGAAGATTACACCCACGATGAAATCGCCATCTGCAGGCGCGACTTCTGGGTCCCCTATCCCGACTGCGACCCCCACACCCTCCGCCGCCACCCCGAGCACCGCGCCCAACCCACGCGCGAAGCGTGGACCGCCCAATGCGTCGGCGGTGCCACGGTCCACATGGCCGGTTTCTTCTATCGCGCCCACCCCATCGACACCCGCCTCGCTTCGACTCTGGGGCCCATCGACAACGCCTGCCCCGCTGACTGGCCCATCACCCTCGACGAGCTCCTCCCCTACTACGACCAGATGGAGGCGCTCATCGGCGTCTCGGGTGACCATGGCGCCAACCCCCTCGAGCCGCGACGCCAGCCCTATCCCCTCCCCCCCTTGCACGCCAACCCCTGCGCTGAACTCCTCGATGCCGCCTGTCAGCGCCTCGGCCTCAGCGCCTTCCCCACCCCACGCGCCGTCCTCTCCCGCAGCTATGGCCAGCGCCCCCCCTGCACCTATTGCGGCTTCTGCGGCGACTATGGCTGCGAGAACACCTCCAAGTCCTCCACCCAGTGCACCCTCATCCCTCTCGCCCTCGCCACCGGCCGTTGCCGCCTCGTGACCCAAGCCATGGCGACCCGCATCCTCACCGACCAAACCGGTCGCGCCACCGGCGTCGACTACCTTGACGCCAACGGCACGCCCCAGCGCATCTCTGCCCCCGTGGTGGTCGTCGCCTGTGGCGCCGTCGAGTCGGCCCGCCTTCTCCTCCTCTCAGCCAACCACCACGCCCCCAACGGCCTCGGCAACACCTCGGGCCAGCTCGGGCACAACCTCACCTTCTCCACCTTCGCCAAAGTCACCGCCATCTTCGACCGCGCCGACCTCGCGCGCCGCCTGCCCAACGCCTCGCTCACCCACCCTTTTCTCCAGCGCTCTCTCCAATGCGACTACCTCAACACCGCCTCACTGGACCCGCGCTTCCCCAAAGGCGGCACCATCAATTTCATCATGGCCCACCCCAACCCCATCAACGCCGCCATTCGGCTCACGGCCTTGCAGAATTTCCGCCTCTGGGGGGCCGCCCTCAAAGAACGCATCCACCAATACTTCCACGATGAAATCTGGCTCGAGGCCGAGGTCTTCGGCGACTTCCTCCCCAACCCAGGCTGCTACGTCGACCTCGATCCCCAGCACACCGACGCCTTTGGCCTCCCCGCCGCCCGCATCACCCTCCAACATCACCCCGCCAGCATCGAAAACAGCCGCCGCATGGCCGATCGTGCCGCCCAGATCTTTGCGGCCATCCACCCCAGCCCCAAACACATCTTCACCTCTGCCGCTGGCGCCGTCACCACCCACCTCCAACATGGCACCTGCCGCTTCGGCGCCGACCCCGCCACCAGCGTCCTCGACCACCTCTGCCGCTGTCACGACATCCCCAACCTCTACGTCACCGACGGCGCCTTCCTCCCCACCAGCACCGGCGTCCCCACCACCGCGACCATCATCGCCAACGCCTTGCGCGTCGGACACCACATCGCCCACGCCTGAGCCGCCCCAACCGGCGCGACCCTGGCCGCCCCCTTCCCCGTCGCGCGCGCATGCTTCATACTCGACGCGTCTTTGGCCGATCCGACGCCACGTCATCAGCAGGAGCGCCCCATGTCCACCTCCCGCACCCCGGCCGTCGCCGGACGTTTCTATCCCGACAACCCACAGATCCTCACGGCGGATCTGAAGCGTTACTGCCCCCCTCACCCCGCCCCCAAAGAAGCCCGCGCCATCATCGTCCCCCACGCGGGCTATCCCTACTCCGGCGCCTGCGCCGGCGCCGTCTTCTCCCGCACCATCATCTCCTCACCCCTCGTCGTCCTCGGGCCCAACCACACCGGACTCGGTCACCCGATCGCCCTCACCGCGCGTGGCCACTGGGCTACCCCCCTTGGCCCTCTCCCCATCGACGCCGAGCTGGCTGACGCCCTCCTGCGACACCTTCCCAACGCCCGCGACGATCACCGCGCCCATCTCCGCGAACACAGCATCGAGGTCCTCCTCCCTTTCATCCTCCACCGCCAACCGCAAGCGTCCTTCGTCCCCCTCTGCCTCGCCCACCTCACCTTGGAACAATGCCGCGCCTTGGGGGCGGCTTTGGCCCAGTGCCTCAAAGATGCCCCCACCCCGCCTCTCCTCGTCGTCAGCACGGACATGTCTCACTTCCTCAGCGCCACTGAAGCCGCTGCCCGCGACGCCTTCGCCATCGACGCCATGGTCGCCCTCGATCCCGAGCGCCTCTACGCTGAGGTACACCACAAGGACATCACCATGTGCGGCGTCATCCCGACGACCGTCGCCCTCTTTGCCGCCCTCGACCTGGGCGCCAGCGCGGGAGAACTCATCGCTTACACCCACAGCGGCACCGTCTCTGGAGATCACCAGCGCGTCGTCGCCTACGCCGGCGTCGTCGTGTCGTGAGGAGCCCTATGCCTTCTCTGTCTCCAAACTCTGCACCTTTGCGCTGGCCACTGCTGCTGCTCTGCCTCGGCCTCGGCACCGCTTGCCAGCCCTCGCCAACGACCCTGGACATGAGCACCCCCAAGGCCACCGCTGAATCCCTGGGACGCTTCATCTGCGCCGAGCACATCAACCACATGCGCACCGCCAAAGCCGCACTCCGCACCGCTTTGCGCCTTCAAGAAAGCAAAGCGACCCTCTTCACCGATCCCAGGCCCGCCCAGCGAACCCTCGATCGCCTGCGCGAACTCGACCTCCTCTTCTCACAGAACGCCCAGGAATTGCTGGCCTGTAACGTCGTCATCGTCGATCAAGACATCGACGCCAAAGGCAACACCGCTCAAGTGGCCATCGACATCGTCACCAACCGCTGGGCCGCCGAGGCGAACCAAGCCCCCACCCTGGTCCGCCACACCTGGACCCTCGTCATCCACCTCCGCCGCGCCAACGACCAATGGAAAATCGTCCACGCCTCGGAAGACGTCTTTGGCCCCGATCTCAACCTGCGCCGCCTCTTGAACTAGCCGGCCAACACGCCCATGCTTACGGGGTGCAACTCAAATTCACGAAACCTGGCTTGCCTTTGTCGCTGACGAAGGTCGCCGTGTCGCTGCCGCTGAAGGTCAAGGTCACAAAGCGCCCCTCAGAGCCGGCAAAGGCAATGGTACCGTTGGCCTTGGGACAAGCCTTCCCACACTTCTCGTAGGAAGAGACCGTCGTCGCCCAGGCCACATCCCCCACCGTGCTGGTCCAAGTCCCATCCAGCTTGACACATTCCTGCGCGTCCCAAGACACGTTGTAGCTCCCCGCACGGGTCACCACCTCTTGGCCCCGGGTTCCCACGCCGCTGGTCGCCAATGACACCTGGCGCCCGGGAGAGGAGTCGTAGACCCCGCTCACGTTGAGCGTCATGGTGACCCCACCAACCTTCAAATCCGTCGCCGTCAAAGTGAAGGCCACCCCGCCACTGCTCCCAGCGGACAAGTTCATCAACGCCACCCCACTGACCTTGGTCAGGCCATAGGGGCCATCGCACTCGTCGAGTTCGTAAGTGATCACCCCACCATTCACCCCAGCACGCACACAACCCTCCGGGCCATAGGACTGCAGCGCATGGGCCGCCACCGCATCCGCGTTGGCCCCGACACTCAGCTCGGTGTCTACCGCCTCCAGCGCCACCAGCGTCAACGCCGACTCCAGGCTGCTCATCTCAGTCGACGCGATGGCCGCCTCCGCCGGACCAGCATCAGAGTCGATGAGCTTCGACACCTCATCACAACCCACCCAAGATCCCACCCACACCAACACCAACACGCCACCCAACCAACGCATCGTCACCTCCATCAGCGTTTCCACCCCGGCTTCTTCCAGAGCAACACCATTCTCGACACCTACGTCCACAAACTCAAGCTCACGCTCCGCCGCTATTTTCCCCTCGAGCCATCGCCAGCCTCGCACCAACCCCGGACCAGCCGCCATCGCACCACCCTTTCGCACGTCGCCCACGCCTTGACAACTGCATCCCAGAACGGTTTGGATAGCACGTCCTCCAGCCTGTTGCCCCCCGAGGTCAACGGCCCATTTTCGTTTGTCGTCGCTCTGAGCGCACCTGTGGCTCCTGGCCCACCTCCCAGGGCGGCAAGCCCAAAGGAGAGAACCTTGCCCCAAGATGTCAAGCAACCCAATCGCCCAGCCACTGACGACAGCGCTGCGACGGCAAGCAAATCTCGACGCAGCCCGAAAAACAAAGAAGTCCCAAACGACTCCGGCGAAAGCCATGTCGAGTTTACCCTGGAATCGAACACCCATGCGGAGGGAACCATGACCGAAGTTGCTGGCCACACCACTCTGTCCGATACCGTCCTCGAAACCATCGCTGGCATCGCCGCTCGTGAAGTCGACGGCGTCTACATGCTCGGCAAAGGCGTCTTCCGTAACGCCCTCGGTAAAGTCACTGGCACCTCCGACACCACCCAAGGCGTCTCCGCAGAAGTCGGCAAAAAAGAAGCCGCCATCGACCTCGAGATGATCGTCGAGTATGGCTTCAGCATCAAAGAAGTCGCCAACAAAGTGCGCGTCCTCGTCGCCGACCGTATCGAGCAGATGACTGGCCTCAAGGTCAAAGAAATCAACATCAAAATCCACGACATCCATTACAAAACCCAAGACGAAAAACCCAAGGCGCGGGTCGAGTAAGCGCACCTGACGCCCTCCGGCACCTGCCCGCCCCCACGCATCGGGATGCCTGCGCCGACGTCACCGCGCTGGCGCCCACATGGTTTACCTGCGCAGGTGCCCCTCACTGCACAGACGTCGTGCCAGCCTCAAACCACGCTGGCCACCTACAGGCACGACGGCCACAGCGGGAAGGTCTTCCGTGAATTTCATCAACCGCATTCTCGCCACCTTCGTGCTCTGCGCCCTGATCGCAACGACCCTCTACCTCGGCGCAGTGGTCATGCAGCTCATCCCCCTCGACGCCAGGGTCTTCGGCACGGCCTGGCAACGGCTCCCAGCCCTCCAGGGATGGCAGGCTGGCGTCGTCACCGCCGCGGCCGCACTCCTGGCCCTAGCCGCCCTGGCCGCCATCATCATCGAGTGGCGACCCACACCGCGCCGAAAACGCCCATTCATCGTCTCCGACAACGAACACGGCAGCGTCAGTGTCGAACGCGACAGCGTCTGCAAACTCGCCGAGAAAGTCATCAGCGCCATGGACAACGTCAAGGACGTCAAGGCTACCGTCGCCCTCGGCCCCCAAGGCATCCACCTCCACTGCGCCATCGTCATCAGCGCGGCCGTCGTCCTCCCCGAACTCGGCTCACAGCTCCAAGAAGAAGCGCGCGCCCGCATCGAGGCACAGCTCGGCATCCCCATCGCCGTCCTCTCCGCCAAGCTCCGCTATGTCCCCTACCGCGCCGACAACCGCGCCCTCCTCTAAAGCCTCCGCTGGCAAAGGCTCTCGATGGCTCCTCAGCCCAGCTCTCCTACTCCTTGGTTACTCGGCCTCTGTGCCGAATACGCCGACCGGTGGCGCCTCAACCCCTTCTGGCTGCGACTGGCCTTTTTCATCACCGCCCTGGCTCAGGGCGTTGGCATCGCCATCTATCTCATCCTCTTCCTCCTCCAGCTCGCCATCGGCCCCAACCGCCGCCGCAGCCGCAGCCGCTGGCGACACCTGCTCGCGCTCTCCTCCCAAGCTTTCGACCGCACCCTCCATGCCATCCCCAACGCCTTCCGCCACTGGCGCGAACTCCGCGCCGCTGACGACAACGGCCGACGTCTGCGCGCCGCCATCGCTGGCTTGGCCCTCTGCACAGGCCTGATCATCCTCCTCAGCAGCTTTGGTCTCTTCGCGTGGCTGACCTTCTGGCGAACCGTCGCCATCGTCGCCATCACCCTTGCGTTCGCCCTCCTCCATGACCGCCTCGCGCCACCCAACATCTGACGCCTCTGGACGCGTCCACACCGCCACCGCTCACCCGTCACCGACAAGCTCACCACCCACCCGAGCGCCTCGCGACCGGCGCCGCACCCTCGCGACCCTGACCTGCGCTGGTCTCCTCTTCCTCATCGGCGGCGCTGCTTGCGTGGACGTGGATCCCCAAAGACCAGCCCCGCAGAACAAAGCCCTGACCTTCGTCCAACCCGCCATGGGGACCCGCTTCGCCATCAGCATCGACTCCCCGCCGCTGACCGCCATCCCCATGCACGCCCGCGCCGTGGCCGAAGCCTTTGCCATCATCCACCGCCTCGACGCCAGCCTCAGCCACACCCGACCCGACAACACCCTCGCCCAGATCAACGCCAACGCCCACCGCGCCCCCATACCCCTGGATCCCGACACCTACGCCATCATCGCCCTGGCCCTCGAGGTCAGCGCCATCAGCGCCGGCGCCTTCGACATCACCATCGCCGCCTGCAGCCAGGACTGGTCCTTCGCTGAACAGAGAATGCCCCCCCCGGCCGCGCGCCAAGCCTGCCTGAGCCGCGTCGACTACCGCCAGCTTCGCCTCGACCCCCAGCGGCACACCCTCTTCTTCGCCCACCCCGAACTGCGCATCTCACTGGGCGCCATCGCCAAAGGCTACGCCGTGGACCGCGCCGCCGAACGACTCCAACACCGTGGCATCGAACGCTTCCTCGTCGATGGCAGCGGCGACCTCCGCGCCGCCTCCTCCAACCGCCCCTGGCGCATCGGCATCCGCCACCCACGCCAGCCAGGCCTACTGGCTTCCCTCACCAGCACCGACATCGCCCTCGCGACTTCGGGCGACTACCAACAGAGCTTCTTCATCCAAGGGCAGCGGATGCACCACATCCTCGACCCACGCAACGCCCTACCCGCCCACGCCGTCAGCAGCGTCTCCGTCATCGCGCCCAACGCTGCCCTCGCCGACGCCCTCGCCACGGCCCTCTTCGTCCTCGGACCCAACGCCGCCATCGACCGCGTCGCAGCCCTCCCTCAGATCGAAGCCCTCATCGTCGCCAGCGACGGTTCCATATGGAAATCCAAAGGCTTTCCGGACCACTGACCGAGACCCAGCCCCCTTTGCCCTCAAAAGCAACGCCACCCTGTGCTACAATCGTTCGGGCGCCGGTCCACGCGCCACCAGAGACGACCAACACCGCGCCGTTATGAACCTTCAATGCACATTGTGTCCGCGCCTCTGCCTCCTCGCCCCCGGCCAATGCGGCTACTGCCGCGTCCGAATCAATCTCGACGCTAAGGTCCGCGCCCTCACATTCGCCCGTCCAGTCGCCTTGCACCTCGACCCCATGGAGAAAAAGCCCCTCTACCACTTCCTCCCCGCGACCACCATCCTCTCCCTGGCCACCGTCGGCTGTAACCTCCACTGCATCAACTGCCAGAACTGGCAAATCTCCCAAGCCAACCCATGGGACAGCGAGGCCTACCACCTCGAACCCGAGGCCCTCGTCGCCCTCACCATCGAACGGCAGGCCCCCTCCATCGCCTACACCTACACCGAGCCGCTCGTCTTCTACGAGTACACCCTCGCCTGCGCTCGAGCAGCCCGCGCCCAGGGCATCTACAACGTCCTCGTCAGCGCCGCCTACATCAACCCCGAACCACTCGCCCAACTCTTGCCATGGATCGACGCCGCCAACATCGATCTCAAGGCCATGGACGACACCTTCTACCAACGCATCTGTGACGCCACCCTGTGGCCCGTCCTCGACGCCCTCATCGCCATCAAAGCCGCTGGCGTCTGGCTCGAGGTCACCAACCTCCTCATCCCCACCCTCAACGACTCCAACCCTGCCATCGCCGAGCTCTGCCGCTGGGTCGTCACCAACCTCGGCCCCGACACCCCGATCCACTTCTCCGCCTTCACCCCGCGCTACAAACTGCAAAACCTCCCGCGCACCCCCGCCGCCACCCTCCTCCGCGCCCGCGACATCGCCCGCGATGCCGGCATCCACCACGTCTACCTCGGCAACCTCCTCCTCGAAGAAGCCAACCACACCTACTGCCCCCACGACAACACCCTCCTCATCCAGCGACGCGGCTTCCAAATCCTCGCCAACCACCTCGACCAGGGGCGCTGCCCCACCTGCCTCACCCCCTGCCCCGGAAAATGGTCATGAACGACATCGATCCCAAACGACGCCTCCTCCTCAGCGCCCTCACCGCCATCCCCCTGGCCGGCGCCGCCATCCTCACACTGCGCCCACCGCGAACTACCCCCAAGCCCACCCACACCACCGCCGCCGCCACTCTCGCCCCAAGCCTGCGCCCGCTCCACCCCAACGCCCTGGAACAGCCCCACGACTGGGCCGGATGACCCTCCCACCCCCCGAGGAACCATGCCCGCCAACACCCTCCCAATCGCACTCCTCCTCGCCGCTGTGCTCATCTCCGCCTGTCGTCCTGATGGATCCACCCCCGATCACAGCAGCGGGCCGGCCGCCACGGCCACACCAACGACCAGCGACAATCCCCCCCCGGCGCCCCCTGAGCCGGCGCCAGCCCCACCAAGCACGCGCCCGCCAGCCCTCGCCGGCGCTTGGTATCCAGACGACCCTGACACCCTCCGCCGCGACATCAGAGAGCGCCTCGATCAAGCGCCCCACTTCCCCCTCGCTCACCCGCCCCGGGCCCTCATCGTCCCCCACGCGGGACACCGCTGGTCCGGCGACATCGCCGCCCGCGCCTACAAAACCGTCGACCACAGCGCCAGAAGCACCGTCGTCATCCTCTCCCCCAACCACCGACGCCCCATCTACGGCGCCGCCCTGCCCAGCGTCGACGCCTTCCGCACCCCCCTCGGCGATCTCCCCATCAATCGCGCCTTCACCGCTAGCCTCCTCCAGGCTGGCGCCGCCCATCTCGACGACGACGTTCACGCCGAAGAACACGCCATCGAAATCCATCTCCCCTTTCTCCAGGTCGCCCTGGCGCCCGGCTTCGACATCGTCCCCATCATCGTGAGCGACGCGGGCAACGCCTCACTCCAGCGCCTGGCCCGCCACCTCAATCGCCTCATGGGCCCTGACGATCTCCTCATCGTCTCCACCGATTTCACTCACTACGGCGATCAATTCCGCTACCTCCCCTTCACCGACGACATCGCCAACAACATCGAAGCCCTCGACATGGGTGCCTTTCGGGCCATCGCCACCTTCGCTCTCCCGCACTTCCAGGATTACCGCAGGAGCACTGGCATCACCGTCTGTGGCGCCGCACCCATCCTCACCTTCATGGCCATGGCCGCGCCCAAGCAAGCCCTCCACCTCCTCGGCTACGACACCTCTGGCGCCATCACCCGCGATTACCAGAACAGCGTCTCTTACCTCGCCGCCGCCTACGACGCTCCCTTCGTCACACCTGACGGGCTCCTCCCGCCGCTCATCTCCGAAGGTGGGCCCGAGATTCTCGACCCCATCGCGCAGGCCACAGCCCTCGCCTTGGCGCGCGATCGCATCGAGGCCCTCCTCCTGGCTCAGGCCTCACCCACCCCCCAGGAACTCGGCCTCAACCTCTCACCCGTCTTCGCCCAGCACCTCGGCGTCTTCGTCACCCTGAAGAAAGGCGATCAACTGCGCGGCTGCATCGGCACAGTGCTCCCACAGGCTTCCTTGGAGCAGGGAATCCTCGACCGCTCGGTCGACGCCGCCATCAACGATCGCCGCTTCGCGCCACTCACCGCCCAAGAACTCCCCGAAGTGCAGATCGAGATCTCTGTGCTTACCCCGCCCCAAGCCATCGAACGCTGGGAAGACATCCAGATCGGGCGGCACGGCATCATCCTCCGCAAAGGCCAAGCCTCGGCCCTCTTTCTCCCCCAGGTAGCCCTGGAGCAGGGCTGGACCCTCGAGACCTGCCTCGAACAACTGGCCCGCAAAGCCGGCCTCCCCAACGACGCCTGGCGCACCGACACGCGCTTCCAGGTCTTTGAGGCTCAGGTCTTCAAAGAGGCCTTTTAATGGCCAGGCGCCCGCTCGTCCTCATCGCCTTCTCCCTCGGCGCGTTCTCTCTCACCGCCCAGACCATCATGCTGCGCGATTATCTCGCCGCCATGCATGGTTCCGAGTTGAACCTCGCCCTCTTCTTCGCCACCTGGCTCTTCTGGGTTGGCCTCGGAGCCCTCATCGGCGCCCGCTGCCACCAACACCTCCGGCGCGTGCCGTCATTCGTCATCCTCTTGCTCGTCTACTTGGGCCTGGCCAGCGCCCAGATCACCGCCTTCGTCTCCTTTCGCACCCTCTTCGGACCCGATCACTGGCAATGGATTCCCTTGGCGCACAACCTCGCCGGGGTCGCCCTCCTCAACGCCCCCTTCAGCCTCCTCACGGGCGCCCTCTTTCCCCTCCTCGCCGCCCTCTACCAATGCCGCGCTACCAACTCCGACGGAGCCAGCGTCAGCCGCCTCTACGCCATCGAGGCCCTCGGGGCCGGCGCAGGCGGCATCATCCTCACCACCACGCTGGCCCTCTCACTCTCGCCGCTCCACACCTTCACCGGCGCCGCAGCGTGCCTCACCTTTGGCGCCGCGCGCCTCGCCGCCACCCGCCACCCCGCCCTGCGCGCCACCACGACCGTCGTCACCCTCCTCCTCGCCCTCATCGCCGCGACCCCCCTCGCCACCCTAGTCCAGCACCGCCTCGAGGCACTGCGCTGGCAAGCCATCTTGCCCCAGGCACAGCTCGTCCACACCTTCGATACACCCCATCACAAAGTCCACATCGGCCGCCTCGACCACCAACACCTCATCTTCACCGATGGCGCCCTCCTCGCATCCACCGAAGCCGACGATGAGGCGCTCCTCACCGCTGCCTTCCTCATGGCCCAGGTACCCCACGCGCAGCACCTGCTCGTCATCGGCCATCTCCGCCCTGACCTGCTCCGCGCCCTCCTCGCTTACCCCACAACAAAGGTCACCGCCCTCGCCCATGACCCCCAGCTCGTCGCCGGCGTCCTCCCCTACTACCCCCAGCAGGACCGCGAAGCCCTCGACGACCCCCGCCTCCACCTCTGCTTCGCCGATCCCCGCGGACTCCACACCTGCGCCCCTCCCAACCACAACTGGGATTTGATCTTTCTCGATCTCGGCGACCCCAACACCCTCCAGGCCAACCGCCACTTCACCCGCGACTTCTATGCCCTCGTCGCCACCCACCTCAGCCCCGCGGGCGCCCTCATCACCACCATTCAAGCGGCTGAAAACCAACTCGAAGGACCACAGCGCGCGCTCGCCAGTGCCCTCGTCGCCACCTTCGCCAGCGTCTTCCCCTGCGTCCTGGTCACCCCGGGCGAACGCCCCTTCCTCATCGCCGCCTCCTCCCCGCGAGGCGTCACCCTCGACGCACCGACACTGGCCCAACGTCACCGGGAGCTCGCCCCCGAATCACCCGTCCCCAACACCTTTTTCCTCGACCTTCTCGCCCCAGACCGAGTCGCTTGGCGCCAACGCTCGCTCCAAATCAATGCCCAGACACCCATCAACCATCACCTCCACCCCATCGCCCTCTTCCACACCCTCCGCATCACCCTCCTCCAAGACGGCGTCGACACCACCGCCCTGGCCCGCCTCGCCCAAACCACTCCTCTGCCATGGCTCCTCTTCGCCCTGCTGTGGCTCCTAGCCATCCGCACCCTCTTCCTCGCCTCAACCCCACCGGCCCTCAACCCCTCCGCCTTCGGCGCCAAGCTGGCCATCGCCCTCCTCGGTGCCAGCGCCATGACCCTGAACCTCCTGCTGCTCTTCGCCGTGCAAAACCGCCTGGGCAACCTCATGCTCCAACTGGGTTGGCTCTCGGCCATCTTCATGCTCGGCAGCAGCCTCGGCGTCTTTCTCGGCAACCGCATCCGCACACGCCACCCTTACCCACATGCCCTCTTCCTCCTCCCCCTTCTCGCGTTCATCTTGCTTTGCCCAGCCTTATTGAACCACCTCCAGGGGGCGAGCGCGCCCATGGCCTGGTCCCTGTTCCCCCTCTGCTTTGCCGGTGCTGGCCTCCTCTGTGGCCTCCCGCTGGCCATGGCGATCCACGATCTTGGGCCACGGCGAAACGAACGCCCTGTGGTCGCTGCGTGGCTGGAGGCCCTCGACCACTGGGGCGCTGCCTTGGGAGCGGGCATCCTTGGCGCGCTCGTCCTCTCTGTCCTGGGCGTGCGCTTCGTCACCTACGCCCTGGCGGCCTTGCTCACCAGCCTCGTCCTGACGGACCTGGTCACCCGACATCTGCCGCGCTGGCTTCACGCGCCCGCCTGGCGCAACCGCTTCCACCGCCTGCACGCACGCCACCCACGCACACCCGCTCGCGGGGTCATATGGACACTCATGGCCCTGCTGCCGGCGGCCTTCTTCATCACCGAGCCGCTGCGCCACCCACCACCCCCACCGGAGGCCCAGCTTCCAGCTCCAAACGTCCACACCGGCCCAGGCTCCCTGGCCAGCACCTTGGACACGGTCGCCTTCACCCTCCGGCACCACCCCTTCATTCACCTCTACGGCCTCGACACCACAGAGAGTGGCCATGGGTGGATCATCGTGGACTCCCGCGACCTCGCGCCGCCCATCGCCGCATCCTCCGGAGCGCTCAGCCTCGAGTTCGCCCTCCGCGTCCCTAGCCACCAACCGCTCCCCACGCACCACACCCAAGTCGCTGCACTGCGCCTCAACGCCCCCCACCTCCACCCGGATGACCAACGCGACCTAGTGGCTCTCCTCGACGCTTTGCGCGGCCTGAGCTTGGCTGAGCTTCTGCAGACGAGCACCCCTGCCACCACGAGCGACCCCCAAGCTCACGTCGTCGCCGCGCGCCAAAGCCTTGAACGAACGACCAAGGCCATCCTCCAGGCCGCCACGGCCCCCCTCGCCCCACCCCAGCAGGAGCCGCCGCGCCGCATTGCTGAAGGCGTCGTCGCCGCTTTGCTGCTCCTCTTTGCGGGCGCCCTCTGTATCCTCCGCCGGGACGCGGCCCTCTGGGCGCTACTGGCGATCCTCGCCCTGGTGGCGATGGCCACCCTCCTCGTCTTCACCTCACCCTCCCCCACGTCCCCGGCACAGCCCACAGCGGCTGCCAAGAAAGCGCCTGCCATCACCGAACCCGTGCGCCAACCCCGAGACCGCCGCCCTGCGACCCAGGGCCGCGACATCGACAGCACCCGCATTCGGAATCTCATCCAGGATGGCTGGCTCTCGGATCACGAAGCATTGCATTACCGCCCGCTGGATCCATACTGAACGCGTGCGCTTGACGCGATGGTCGTTTTCGGTCACCCTTTGCCGGGCTTGGGGAATGTGCTACACCCATTCTTGAGGTTGTGGTTCTTGCGCCGATCATCGGCTCACATTAGCAGTCATTTTGGAGGTCTATCCATGAAGAGCCAATTGAAGCTTTCACTTCTTGTCGTCACCGTGGCCATCTTTGCCCTCTCCTCACTTGTCGCGGGATGCGGCTCCTGGGCCGCCAACACCAGCGAAGGCAAGTGCTCTGTCGATCGCAAGTGGGTTCCCCCGCAGCAGGACCCCCAGACCGGCAAATGGAAAGACGGCTACTGCGAGTGGGAAGAAGGCAAGAGGGGCTAAACAGCCCACTCTCGATGCGGCGGGCTGGTCCCGCCTTTTTTTTTACGCCTCGACTTCACACCACACCGCCCCAAGGGCGCTCAACAACCCGCTGGCCGTAAGACCGCGCACCCCCTCCCGCGCTGCACCCAGCTCGCCAGCCCGCCCGTGGATCCAAACCCCAAGCGCCGCTGCCGCCCAAGAACCGGCACCCTGCGCCAGCAAGCCACCGATGATTCCGGCCAACACATCCCCCATCCCGGCACTCGCCATCCCCGGCGTACCGCTCGTGTTGATGCCGTAACAGCCATCCGCCGCGCTGACCACAGTGCTCGCCGTCTTCAGCACCAGGGTCACCCCGTGTTCCCGCGCGTAGCCGCGCGCCAGGGCCAGAGCATCCTCGACCACCTCTCGCGCCGTCATGCCAACCAGACGCCCCATCTCACCCGGGTGGGGCGTCAACACCAACTCGCCACGACACAGTCCACGCAGCTCCTTATCCTCTGCCAGGATGTTGAGCCCATCTGCGTCGATGACCACCGGACCGCCGTGCCCAGACAGCACCGCCCGCGCCACCCCATGCGCCACGCCTGAGGTCCCCAGCCCAGGCCCCAGCACCACCGTATCAGCGCGCCGCAGCACCGACTCGAGCAAGTCCCCCGCGCCACTCACGCCATCCCAGGCCTCCTCCACCATCAGCTCACTCGCCCCAATCGCGGCCCCACACCCGCGCGGCACCGCCACCGTCACCAGCCCGGCACCGACCCGCAACGCACCACGCGCCGCCAGCAGGGCCGCCCCCTCCTTGCCAGCACTCCCACCGACGACCACCACGTGGCCACAGCTCCCCTTGTGGGCATCCCACGGACGCGCCTCCAGCCACTGGCCCACGCTCTCGCGACTCAGCAGCCACCCGGCACTGGGACAGATCGCCGCCGTCCCAGGCGGAAAACCAATCCCCTCCACCCGAACCGTGCCAGCTAGCCGCCGCCCCTCTTGCAACCACAAACCGGCCTTGTGCGCCCCCAGGGTCACCGTCTCTTGCGCTTGCACCGCGCAACCTAGGACGCGCCCACTGTCTCCGTCCACCCCCGACGGCAAATCCACGCTCACAATCCACCCACACGGCAGCGCCCCAAGACGCGCGATGACCTCAGCCATGCGCCCACCCACGGGACGCTGCAAACCCGTCCCCAGCAAGGCATCCACCCACACCTCGGGTCGCCACTGCACCCATGACTGCCAGCAGGACGCAAAAGCCTCCGCGTCGAGGGCATCTTCACCCAAGGCCTCTACCCGCACCCCGGCACGCTCGAGGATACCAAGGTTCGTCGCCCCATCACCGACCATGCGCGACAGGGGAGCCAACACGCCGACCCGCACCTCATACCCCTGATGCGCCAGATGACGCGCCGCGACGAATCCATCGCCACCGTTGTTGCCACCGCCACACAAGACCGCGACCCGACCGGTCTCACCGCTCCCAAGGCGCGCCGCGACCGCACGCGCCACCCCAGCACCGGCATTCTCCATGAGCGCCACCCCGGGGATGCCCATCCTTTCGATGGCCCAAGCATCCAAGGCGCGCATTTCATCACACCCCACCACGCGCCAACGCCCCAACCACCCATCCATGCCCTTCCCTCCTTCCCTGCGCCCGACCGAGCCCCCTCAGAGATCGAGCGCTTGGTACACCGCCCCCGCCTCTCGTCCCCAACGCACATTCCCGCCTATACTCCGCACGATCTCACCTTGAACGTCGAAACGGACCCGATCCCCTGGCTGGCCATCGAAACGACCATGGGGCGTATAGACAACCCAGCGCCCCTCGTCGTAAATCTGCAACGTCACCTGTGGCTGCGTACTCTGACGCCGTAAATCAAAGACCGACACGGTCCCCCGCGCCTCACCCACGAGGAGAAAGTCATTGCTCGACGAAACGGCCATGGACGTCACGGCCGTCGGCATCCGCACCACCGCCTCGCTCCGCACCTGATCTCCCTCGAAATAGACCAGGTTGACCTGCCGCTCTGCCGTCGCCGCCACCAATCGCGTCCCATCATGGGAGAAGGCCACATCCACACACCCCGGCATGGGCGCAAACCACATCAACTGCAAGGAGGGCGAGTAAAAGGAAATCCCCGCATCGCCACAGAGCGCCAACAGCATCCCCCCTGGATCTTGCCGCAAACGACGCACCACTTTGTTGTGGCCATCGATCTCTTTGCCGCGCTGCTGACTGCGGTAATCCCAGCTCTCCAGAATCCCGGAACGACTCGCGTAATAGACCCGGGTCCCAGAGAGCGCCAACTGCACATCCACCACATCCGTGACGTTGAGCGTCGCCTCTGCCTTGTCCGCCGCCAGATCCCACACCACCAAGTCACCCAAACCCGTCGCGTCCAATCCGCGCCGCTCCGAGGCCAAGGCCAAGCGCGCTCCAGCCAAGGCCAAGCGCGGTTTGGGACCGACTTGCGCGGTCAAATAGCGCGCAATGCGCCCCCGCTTGTAATCGAAAACCAAGACCTCCCCCGCCTCGGTCGTCGCAAAAAAACCATTCGTCGCCATGTCCAAGACCCCCGCCGATATCGGACCCGCCATCTGGGAAAAGGGCTCCAACGTCGTCGGCTTCTTCAAATCATAGCGCGCAGGACGACCGTCGTTGCCAGCCACCAGAAAACGATGTGTTCCCGGCTCAAACATCAGAAAATGGGGCACGATGGCGTACTCCAAGCGATGCACTTGCCGACCTTCACTCACGCTCCGCACCACCAACGCCGCCTGCTCAGCCGTCACCACCCACTTCGCCGTGGGATCCACCCCGACCAATGCCGGCAAGCGCGTCTCACCGTAGCCAACCTCCTGGCGCCGCCGCTTGTCCAAACGCCACGCCTCCAGCTCACCGTTGCCATTGATCAACAACGCCATGTCCTTGGCCGGGGCCAACGCCATGCGACCAATCTGGCCCACCCGAATGGCCCGCGCCGATTCGGCAAAGTTGGGCCCCCACAGCAAAATGTTGTCGCCATCCGTCCCCGCCAAGACCTTGTCGTAGCGCACCATATCGCGCAGGCCCACCCCCTCGATGGTGCCACGCACTGGCAAGGGGACAGGATCCTTGCTCGAGTCCAACACCATGGTGCGCCGCCGATCCGACACCCCAATCCAGCCATGTCCGTTGATCACAGACTGAATCGCCTGCAAGCCCGTGCGATAGATGGTCTTCGACGTCCCATTCTGGACATCGAAGAGAGAAATCCGCCCCAGTGAATCACCTACCAACAGATGGTCCGGCGTCGCCGCTGCGCTCAAGGCCGTGATCTCCACGACCGACTCGCCCGGCATCTGGCTCGCCGGAAGTCGCAGTGTACGCAATAGCGTCCCGTTGTGCGGCGCAAAGAAATGAATCTGGACACTGTCGGCGACGGCCAAGTACGACCCATCAGCCGCCAACACCAAACCCGTCACAACCTCACCCAAGGGCGCAATGAACTTGCGTATGGGCACCCCTGCCGCCAAGTCCCACGCAATGACCTCCTCCCCCCCCGTGGCCGAGTACAACAGCGAGCCATCGGCGCTGAAGACAAAGGCCTGCGCCGGTTGACGGTGGCCCCAGAACAAGCGCAGCCCCTCAACCTCCGCCGCCGCAGCCGGGGCCTCGGCCAGCCCACCCCCTGTCGCCAGCGGCGCCGCACCACTACAACCACACAAGCACCACACCCCCAACAGCAACCATCCACGCACCATGCTTCACCTCTCGCCCCATCAAGGCGCAATCGCCTTGCGCCACGCCACACCCATCACGGCCCACCATGAAACGCTCGCCTGGAGCGCGCCCTCGGGCCCCACCCGCGCAAAAACCCACGGGCTCTCGAGCCTACCAAAAAGACGCAACCCCGACCACAGGCCCACCTCCATCCCTGCGCTCAAAGACAACCGAGGCACCAACGCGGAACCACGCCCATCTGCCCACAACCACTGCGCCCCCACGCCACAGCCCGCCTCCAGATGCACCCACCACAGACGGCCACTGACACCGAAGTCCATGGCGCCATCGAGCAAATGCAACCGGCCCTGCTCCCCCATCACCGGATCCTTCACCTGAGAACCGTGCCCGGACCACGCCAGCAACAGACGAACGAAGAGCGGGCTGCGCGAGATCCCCGCCCCCAGCCACGCACCCCAGCCACCGCCCCACAAGGACCCATCCCTGCCCACTAAGCCACGCCACCCACCACCCCCGCCCAACCACAACTCCCAGGGGCCCCACTTGAACTCTTGGGCCTGCCTCACCACCGAACGCGCCCGCACCTCGACCAGCCTGCCAAGCACAGCCCCAACAGCCTCGGCCTCGCTAAGTGCCCTGTCGCGCCAACGCAACTGCGCCAAGACCACGTCCCTTATCCTCAGACCCACCCAACGACCCAAGCTTTCCCCCGCCGCAACCGCCGCCAGCTCCTCCGATAACCGGATGACCACTGCCTTCTGCTGCGGCGAGGCCTCAACACGTTCCAAACAATAGCCACTGTCCCGCTCCAACAATCGCCGAAAGGCCAGCTCCCCCTCCTCGTACAAACCCAAACTCAAATAGCCAAGGCCCAACAACTCGTAGCCCTCGCGGATCTCCTCTTCACTCAACCCTGCAGGGAGAGCCCGCCCAACCAACAATAAACCCTCCAGCGCCCGAATCACGCAGCGATAATCCACCCAAGCATAACACGCCTGCGCCTGGCCCAAGTGCAGCCGATACTCCTCTGCCGTCCCGGGAATGACGTCGGCACCAGCCGCCGGCAACCCTAGCACCCCCAGCGCAAGGAGCACCACTCCCGCCCGTCGCCAGCCTCTCAACACACTCGCCCCCATCTCGAGAAATGCCCCCCCACCCTTGACATCCAAACCTCACGGTAAGCGACTCAACACAAAAAAAGGAGCGCGTCCGATCACATGGCCCCTGGGATGATACACGTCCACCTCCACCTCGTGCATCCCCACCTGCACCCAACCTTGCACCCGCACATTCACACACAAGCGAAAGACCTTCGAGGCCGTGAAAGCTTCGGGAACGGCGCTGACACCACAGCCGCGGTTCTCGCGTGAATCAAAGGCAATGACCTCGACCCCCCTACCCATGGATAGGCCCGTCACAAAGGCGCCTTCGGGATCCACCTCCACGAAGACATCCACTTGACGAAGATCGTCCCCAACGCGCACGAAATCAGGGACCACCGCCAGCGCAACTTCGTCCTTGCGGCTCGGAGCATAATCCTCGTAAACCCCACCACAACCGACGGCCATGAGCCACACGGGCAACCACCACCTCATCATGACCCACATGGCCCCGGACTCACCTCTTGGGCCCCCGCACACAGCGCCAAGCAAGCATTGGCATAGTCAGCCTGCACCCCTCCAGCCCACAACCCGCAAACAGGATTGTGCAGATCCGTGCACACACAAGACGGGGTGTTCGCGCACTCACAGAGCAGACACCCATCCACATCCCGCGCATAACCCATGGGACACGACTGAGAGCATGGCACAGCCTCGCAACAACGCCCCAGTTTCACCACATCGATCCCCGCACACGCCGCGACGCACGCGTTGTCGTAGCTCTGTCCATCCACACCACACACCGGCTCATAGACCCGCGAACAAGCGCAGCGGCTCTGACAACGCCCGTCCTGGCAGAAATAGCCGGCGGCACAGCCACCGTCCTCATCACAGGCCAGCTCGCGCAGGCACACGCCCACACAACCTTGGGCATAGCCCTCACAACCGACACCACTGCCCACCCCACACAGCATCCCCTCTGGGCAATCACTCGCCTCCCGACAAAGCGTGCTCGGACAGGCCCCATCCATCATCACCGCGACGCCCCCCTCCAGCGCCGCACAAGCGCTGGAATAGGTCGCACCGTTCCATCCACACACCGGCGCATCAACGGCGCAGAACATCGCCGTCGAACCACAGGCACAAATGGGACAACCATCCTCGCCCACGGACAGCTCGGGAACACAGTCCAAATCACACGCCAACAGAGGGCACTCCTCCCGACACGCCCCCCAATGCAGGACTACCTCGCCAACACACTCGGCCCAACAGCGGTTGCCATAAGTCCGACCATTGTAGGTGCACACTGGGTCCGTCACCGTCCCACAACCCGAACAAGATGAACGACACTCACAGCTCGGACAACCCACCCCATCCAAGCTCGTGCCCCACTCACATGGCGTGTCACAACTCACAGGGGCACATGTCGCCGCACATGGAGCCGCTTGCGCCACCTCGACCCCTGCGCAACGCGCCTCACAGGCACTGCCATAGGTGACGCCGTCTGTCCCGCAGACCGGCGCCAAGGGATCCGAGCATCGACAAGCCGCCACACAGTAGCCGTCCCCGCCGCATGCTTGACCCGCAGGGCACTCCAAGTCACTCCCGCAGCTCCCAAGACATGCGCACTGCTCACACCCCAACCCATCCTGCACATAACCAAAGGGGCACAACAACGGACACCCAAGTAAGTCCGGGCACCCCACCGGCAGCTCCTGCTTCACACAGGCCCCCAAACAACTCACCCGCAGACGATAGCCCTCCCCCACTGCCCCGCTGTCCTTGGTCCCCACCACCAGCAAATAGCGACCCGGAACGACTTTGATCTCCGGCGAACGCGTCCCCTTGGGCCGCACCTCGGACCACCACAGCGCCTGACCCCAAACCCCTGTAGGGCTCCGCGGACCATAGAGCGCAACCCCGAGCGGCGGCGCACCCCAGGCCTCTACCACCAGCCGTCCTTCATCGACATCGAACACCACACCGCGAAAGCCCTCGACCTCGAGCTTCTCTTCCAGGGCGATTGGCAACGGCAGCGGCCCAACCCACTCACTGATGTGAGAGGCCGAGTCGCGCTCCAACAACAACGGCGGCACGAAAGGCAATTGGGTCTCCACCTCCGTGCAGGACACCAACAACACCAAACACACGCCCACCTGCCATCGCCTGTTCATGTTGCCCCTAAGCATCCATTCCCCAAACCTGCAAAATACGCCTTCGCCACCGTTTTGTTGTAAAGCAATCACAGTGCCACGGACAAGGTCGGCGTCTGACCAACCTTGGCGGCGCAACTTCCATGTCAATTCCCAGGTCATAGACAACCGTGAACCACCCAGCACTCACCAAATTCCGTCAATCTCACCTGACATCGTCAACTTACCTTGTCAGGATGCTGGCCTTCGCTTTTTGACCACCATCTCATGGTAGGATATTATCCTACCATGAGCGCCTTGATTGTCGCGCTTGTTTTTGCCTCTTCAACTCATCGCCCAAAGGGGGGCTACGGATGGCCGCCAAGAAGAAGCTAACGCTCTATTTTCCCGAAGAAATCCTCGACGAGACCAAGCGGGAGGCCATGCGCCAAGATCGATCCGTCTCTTGGCTACTGCAGACCGCATGGCGCTTAGCACGGGGCGAGATCGAAAACTACCCCGCAGTCAACGACCTGTGGAGCAAAGAAGAGCCCAGCTTCGAGTAAGTGACCCGACGCGTCACGACCCAAGCGGCCCATCACAGCGAAGCTGCGGCGCATTGAGTAGGTGACGCCGCAAAAAAAAGGGCCCCCAAAGCACTGGGGACCTCCTCATCATGGCTTACGCCTCACCGCGCGCGTCTTCAGTCGTCGACCGCAGCAACATCTCGCGCGTACTGCACCAGAAGCCGGGAACCCGGCGGCGGCGAACGCACCAGGTTGAGCTGAATCGGCGAACCCGTCTGATTGAGGCAGAAATTCGATGACAGGTTGACGTTATAGTCACCGCTGCGCTGCTCATCACCTTGGACGAGGCTCTCGAGGGTGCCGTCTTCATGGAGGAACTCGACGCGCACGCTGAAACCCGAACACACGCAATACTCGTTCTCTCGCCCCTCGAAGTAGCACTGGCTACAGGTCTGCCCTTCTGGACAAACGGTAGGTCCGTTCTTCTGGCACGTGAAGGGTCGAGAACTCAGACACACCGAGTTCAGCGCCTCACCGATACGCTCGGCGATCACCCGCAAGGCCTGGGCAAACTCTGACGGCTCACCCCCACCAATGGAGCAGAAGGGGCGGAAGGACTCTTTGCAACAGATGGGCGCATAGACGCGCCGATCATCGGGGAACATCTCTGCAAAATACTGGTAACGGTATCCTTGAGTCCCGGCCGGACCGCACCAATCCTCGTCCAGAGGCGTTCCATCAGCGTAGCGCCATCCCTCATCGCGATTGATGATGACGGCGATGACGATGTCTTGCAGCGCCCGCTCCAAGTTGAGCGGAGACGAATCCGTCGCGTTGCGGTCGTAATAGCGCTTGTTGCGCTCAGCAACATATTTCACAAAGAAATCAAAGTACTCCTGGCGATGAATCAGCATGTTGGCGCATTCCCCATCGGGGCAATCCACCAAGGGAAACTGCTGGGCACCGATGATGATGGTCTCACCAGCAGCCTGAAAGGCCTTGAGCGCTTCCCGGTTACCCTCGATACACCACTGCCGCGCCGGCTTGGTCTCACCTTCGAAAGTCAGATCCTCGCCCCAGTAGGTCTGGAGGGTGAAAGCAGAGCTATCAGCGTTGGGAACCAACATGTCCCCCGCAGCCAAGGTGCAAGAGTCTTCGATATTGCGCAGCCACTCGCAACGGTTACCAGCGCCCTCAGAGCCCGGCGTCCCCACTACCCCACCGCCCTGGAAGGCCAAAGTGCCATCGGAACAGTCGTTCTCGTCGGTGACGAAGACCAACGCCAACAAGGAACGCTCCCGCAAAAACTTGTCCTGACCTTCGAGCTCGAGAGCACGCTTGGCTGTCGCCAAGCCCATCTCGATGCCGTAGCCATCAACCCCCGTCAGGGCCAAACAAGAAAAATCGTCTTTGACGCGTTGGACATCCAGCTTGCCCGTCTCCGGGTTCAAATAGTTGGATGAACTCAAGTAGCGATTGCCAGCCATGAACTCCGCTTCACGCGCCAAACACGCCGTGCGAATGCGCCCGAACTCCTCGAGCTGCGCCTGCGTCGCCGAACAAGCGCCGGTGGTCTTATAGGTACCAGGCGCAATCTGAAATTGCCCGGGTGCCGTCGTCGACTCCGGATTGACGAAGGTCATGTCCGTGTTGACCACTGCCAGACGGAAATCAGCGTTAGCCGCGGCCAAAATCTCGATGAAACGATCGAAATTCTCTTGCAGGCGCTGCTGCTCCTCACACATGGAGTTCGAGTTGTCCACGATGAAAAGGATGTCGACCGTCCGCGTCTCCGGATTATCCGTCACCTCGACCTTGGCGACCTTCACCGTCGACCCAAAGGGATTCAATGCATGTTCGTTGCACGCAATCCCCTCGATCAACAACACCACCGCACCCAAACAAGCGACCCACAAGCGCCATCTTGCACTGTCTCGCATCCGTTATTTCTCCTGCGCTCCTCGCTACAAAACTCGCGTCGCCCCTCGACGACTATTGACCTGAAGCATACGTTAGCAAGGCGCCCTTTCCTTGTAAACCCTTAGCACCCTCGTTCACCCCAGCAGCACCATAATGGCCACTTGGCCTCACAACAGACCACTGAGCCCCACCCCCAACAGCAGCATCACCGACGCCGTATTGGGCTCCCAAAGCCAGGTCGAATGGGCGGCCACCTCCAACACCACACCCCCAGGAATCCACTGCAGCCCCAGACTCCCCCCAACACCACCCAAATACTGAGACCCGCCTGTCGCCCGTACCACCGTGTTGGACTGAATCCCTACATAGGATAACTCTGGCTGGATATACAAACAGAGCATCTCAGTGTCCAACAACGGCAACAGCAAACGCGGACCAAAGCTGAAGGAAAACAGTTGATAACCAGAGTCGAAAGGCAAGCCTTCGTCTTTCGTCAGCGAAACGCCACCGCCTAGCCGCACGGTCAAACCAAGATAACCAGACTGTAGCGTCTCTTGCGCCCATACCCCCATACCCAACCGCGACACCGAGCCCATCTCACTGCCAAAATGCTCGAAGAGACTCAGCCCAAGAACCAAGGCACTGCGCGTCCGTCTAAAGCCCGGTGGCTCAGCCTGCGCTGTGCCGCTCCCCAAGAGCACCCCAGTGACAAGAATCAAAGACAAAAGCCAAGTGATCCCTTTGCGCCGCCGCCCCCACCACGCCAAGAACAGCAGACCCAACAGCAGCGCTCCCACGCCAAAGGGTGCCCCCTTGAGCGTTTGGCAGCCCGACTGCTCGTCCCGTAGGCGATTCTCACACAAACCACGTCGGTTGCAACGGCGCGCACTCCCACACACCACATCGGAGAAACACTCCACCGCCGCCAACTTGACGACGCTCTCCATCTCCGCCTCACAGTGCTCCGAAAAACAACAGGGAACCCGCATGTTGGGGTCAATCGCCTGCCGCTCATAAGAGCACCACTGCTGCTGCAGCCACACACAGTTCTGCATACAAGACAACTGCGCCAGACCATCCTCACCATAAGACGTAGCACAGCCTCGACTGCAAGCCGCCGGGTAGCCCACGCAGCGCGGCGTACAGGACAGTTCCGCGCCAGAACCATCGACCACCAACAAGTCATCGCCACGCGACTGCAACGTGCACCTGCCGCTCCCACCGCACAGGGAGCAAGGCAATTCGTTGCCGAGGGAGCCCAAGGCGCTCCCTGTGCATCGTCGATAGAGGGCCTGACAGTTCACAAAACACGCCGTCCCTTCAGCCTCGCAGGCCTGCACACAACCCGCTGACGGTAAACAACTCTCCAAACACCGCTCATCACCGGCGCAATGCACCGCACAGCTCGCTAAAAGAGAATCCCTGCCGCACTGCTCTGCCACACATCGCTCCGCGTCCGCCGCCTCGGCGCAGGCTTCTTCACACAGCACCTCGGCTGGACACCCCGACACACACCACAAGTCCTGGGAACAACCCTCCATACACAAATAGCCCGCTTGGATCGGATCACCCTCAGGCTCGCCTTCTGGATCCACACTCGGACAAAGCACCTCGCTGGGCCTGCAGCGACTCATGCTGCAGCACTGCAACGCCAACGAGAGGTGATTGCCGTACTCCAGTGACAGATCTGAGATGCGCCCAGACATCTCCTCGCCACCCTGCAGCCGCAGCACCGCTTGCCCCGAGGCGCGAGGGACATCGTTGATGGCACTCTCCGCAAAGACCACCACCTCGACTTGGCCCGACGCCAGGTTGACCACACGGTAATCCACGGCATAACGAAGCACCAAATCTTGAGAGACGCCTTCGCTGAGAAACGCCGCGTAACGACCCTTCAACGCCGACACCCGCAATGGCTCGTCGACGTAAACGAAATCTTGCGCCTCGCAGGTCGATGCCTGGCATGACCAAAACAATGCCAGCGCTAACCATCGCTTGACGGACCGCTGCAACACCCCTACCACCCTGCCCCTCAGCGCAAGCGAGCCATGCGCTCCAGATAGGCCGCTCGGTCGATGACGCCGCGTTCCAGCAGCAACTCGACGATCTGGCGTACCAAATTGATCTCCAGTTGCAAGCTCCCTTCCAGCCGAGAAATTTGTTGGCGCAACACCAAATTCTCGCGACGTAACTCCGCCACGTCCGCATTGCCTGCGTTCGCGCCCAGCGAAGAATCATCGAAGAGGGAACTCGAAGCGGACTTGCGATCTCCACCGCCACCAAAGAGGGGATCAGGCGCACCAAAAGACGCCGCCGACACCGCATCGCGGCGCTCGCCAAATAGATTCGATGCCCCCGGACCAAGACCTCCGCTGTGCGGCCGGCTGTCGAAAAACGAGCCCACCTCTCCTGATTGCTCACGCCACGAGTTCGACAAGCTACTCAGCGATGCCTTGGAAGCCGGCATCCCCGCCCCTGAACTCGAAAAACTTGGGACACTCCCCAAGCTGGAAACCTCGAAACGCGCCGTCGCCGCTCGCTGCACTCCCCGACCTTCGCTCGCGCCGTAGGCCGACGCGATCGCCTCACTCAAGGCCTGTCGCGGTGCCACATACGGCCGCACCCGCACCCCGGTCTTCGACTGCAAGGCGTCCAGCGCCGAAACGGCCCGAGATGGATCCGCCACCGCGACCAGTAAATCGCCCGTATGGCGGTCCAGACCAAAGGGGAGAATCAAATGCCGCCGACAAAAATCGCCATCGCTGTACTGCAGCGCCGCAACCTTGGGCGTCACATGGTGAATGTCCACCACCTTGTACTTGTAGAAAGAACCCAGCCCCTGAGCCAAATCTTCTTCACTGACCATCCGGTTGCGAAGCAAAACCTCCAAAACGTCTTCACCGCTGATGCGCTGCTTCGCCAAAGCAGAACGCATCTGCAGCGCATCAACCACACCCGTCTTCACCAGGTGGTCCAGAAGTCTTCGGTTCATACTTCGTACTGCCCGCCTGAGCGGAACACAAAGGGCCGCTCTACCCTAGATCTCCAACAACCAACGTCGTGGCTGAAGAACTATTACATGCACCCTCGCGACGGGTCAATCAAATCAATGGACTAACAACCACATAGCATTACACGACTGAGTCGCAGCATGAGATTTCGCCGTGTCGACCCTTGCACCCCACTTCACTTGCTGCTATCGACTGGGCCCCGCGCGCTCACCTTACCTAGCGCGACCATAGAAAAATGCTCACCATCTGTACTCAAAACTTCCAACTCCCCTCCCACCAACCGACCTGCGTAACCATTGGAAACTTTGACGGCGTCCATCGGGGACACCAGAGTCTCCTGCGCGAGGTCTGCCAAGCCGCAAAAAAAGAGGGCGCCGTCGCTGCCGTCATCACCTTCGATCCCCACCCGCGACACTTCTTTCAAACCACGCACACGCCCTTTCTCCTCACCTCCCCAAAACAACGCCTGACCCAACTCGCGGCCCACGGCATCGATTTGTGCTTGGTCCTCCCCTTCAACGCCCACATCGCGGCTTTGTCACCTCATGACTTCGTTCAACGCCACCTCGCACCACTCTCGCCGGCACAGCTCTTCGTCGGCAAGGGTTTTCGCTTTGGGCACCAGCGCAGCGGCACCACGGACGATCTGATGCGCCTCGGCCAGACCTTCGGCTTCGCCGTAAACTGCCTCGAACCCCTCGACGACACCCAGGTGCCCATCAGCTCCACCCGCATCAGGGCCGCCATCCAAGAGGCCGACATCGCCCTGGCCACGAAGCTACTCGGCCGCCCCTACTCGCTCCAAGGACGGATCGTGCGCGGTGACCGACGCGGACGCGCGCTCGGTTTCCCCACCGCAAATCTCGGCCCCGTGCCCGGTCTCGTACCCCCTGACGGCATCTACTGCACCTCGCTCTGGCGCACGCATGAGAGCCGGGCCAGACCTGCCCTCACCTCCATCGGGCACCGACCCACCTTCTACTCCGCCAAGGAGGGTCAAGTCGTCGTGGAAACCTTCCTCATCGATACCACGCCTCAGCTCGACCTCTACGGCGAAGAGGTGGAAGTAGCTTTTCACACCAAGCTCCGCGACCAGCACTTCTTTCCCTCAGAGGACGCACTCATCGCCCAAATGCATCGGGATCTGCACCAGGCCCAAGGGTGGCACAGCCAACACCGCCTGGCCAATGACTGAGACGCACAGCCACCCATCTCGCCGCGTCAACCCAAGCTAAGGGACCGACTGCCCATCTTCTTCATAGAGCTCACCGTACTGCCGATAGTAATAGTAGGTACCACCGTAGTGCCTATTCTCCAGGTTCACCCCGTTGAGGATGACGCCAACCAGGGGCGCATTGATCCCCTCGAGGAGCTGCTTGGTGCGCGTCAACAAAGCCAACTGGGTAGATCCCGCCCGTGAAATGATCACCACGCCATCACACTGCTGCGCCAGAATCAACGCGTCCGTCACGGCGATCACCGGGGGACTATCGATTACCACCCGATCGTAACGCTCCCGCAACTCAGCGAGCAAAGCCTTGAACCCCTGCGTGTGAAACAACTCTGCAGGGTTGGGTGGGATCGGTCCGCACGGCAAGATGTCGAGACCCGCGACTTGCGTTGGCTGGATCGCTTCGTCCAGGCTGGATGTACCCGTCAAAACCGTGGAGATGCCTTTACTTTCCTTTATCCCCAAGGCTTTCGCCAAGCGCGGGCGCCGCATGTCGGCCTCGAGCACGATGGTCTTGAGGCTAGACTGAGCCATCGCCACCGAAAGATTGACCACCGTCGTCGTCTTGCCCTCTAACGGACTCGGTGAGGTCACCAAGAGTACATCGAGCTGACGCCCTGGGGTCATGAACATCAGGTTGGTGCGTATGGTCCGAGCACACTCGGCAACACTCGACTTCGGATAATGCACGATATGCAAGTAGGGATTCGGCGCGTCCTCTCCTTCCATCCACTGGCGCTGTCGCCGCTCTGTCCGGCCACTGGCCGGGATCACACCCAAAAAGGGCATCTGCAGCTTGCGCTCGATGTCCTCCTGCGACTTGACCGTCGTGTCCAGCATCTCCATCAAAAAGGCCAACGCCACACCCAACACCACACCCAGGACCACCGCCAGCAGCATGTTGAAGAAAACCCTTGGCCGCACGGGCGCACCGGGCGTCGTCGCTCTATCGAGTATCCTGATGTTGTTCGACTCCAACAAACGGCTGAGGCTGACCTCGTTCAAGCGCCGCTGCACCAACTCGAAGAGCCGTTGCTGTTCCTCTTTCTGACTCTCGACCTGCTCGTAGAGCAGCTTGAGTTGGTCCAGCTTGAGTGCTTCTGCCTTGACCTCGGACACCTGCGCCCGAAGATCTCTCTCAGCCCGTAGGTGCGCATCGTAACGACCCTGATAGCCGCGCCGAATGCTCTCCACCTCACTCTGAATCGCCTGACTCACCAAAGTGATCTGGCCACGCACAGCCTGCACCTGCTGCGAGCCCTCCAGATAGGTCAAGAGCAATACTTGCTCCTCTTGCTGCAGGTCGATGAAACGGCGCACCAAATCGTTGACGTTGGCCCCCTCTGCCAAAAAGGCCAACCCACCTACGCCCGTACTCGTCACCTTGAAGCGCTTCAACTCTTCCAACTGATGACCCAACTGCCGTCGGGTCGCCTCCACTGCCACCAGGCGCGTGGTCAACTCCTGGAGACGAGCACTCGTAAGCAGTTGCTGTTCCTGAGGACTGGTAAAGAGCAGTGGATTCTCCTCCTTGAACTGTGTCAACGCCTGCCCTGACTCATTGAGTCGCGCCTCATAAGACTTGTATTGGGCCTCCAACCAATGGAAGGCATCCGCCAAAGCCCGGACCCGATGCTCCGTGTTCTGATCCTGATAAGCCTCAGCCACCGCATTGGCCAACTCTGCCGCCAGCTCCGCGTTGGCATGCTGCACGCTAATGGTCACCATCCGGGTATCTGGTAAAGGTTCAACCGTCACCATCGACAACAGACGCGAGACGGGATCCACCCGCGCCAACGCATCCGCTAAGGCCTCCTCAGCCTCGATCTCACTGAGCCCCAGAAAATCGAGGTTCTCCGCCAAGCCTTGTTCCACCACCACCCGCTGCGCCACATGCCTCGACTTGATGACGTGAAGCTGCGTCTCGAAATAGGTGTCCCGAGGAGACCACACGGGTTGGTAATTGCCATCGTCTATGGGCCGCACTTTCGCCGGCTCTGGATCGATGATCACCGTCGCTTTGGCCTCATAGATCCGCTCTTGTTTGAACGTGTACAAGCCAACGCTGGCCACCACCAATGCAAAAACGAGGATCACCGTCCATAGCCGACGGAGCAAAAGATTCCAATACTCACGCAGCGGCAGACTCTGTTCCTCGTGCTCCCCTGGGCTGATCTCCATGCCACCCTCTGCCTAGAACGACGCTAGCCGACCTAAAAGACCGTCTCCGGAACGTAAACCAGATCTCCAGGGTGCATGCAAACGTTGGTCGCCTTCGCACTGACGATGTCTTCGTAGGGCACCACCACTGCCTCGGTCACGCCCTCGCCGATCTTGCGGGTGATCACCATCGCGTTGGCCCGCGCCCGCGGCGTAACCCCACCTGACTGGGCGATGGCGTCCGTCAACATCAGCCCTGGCCGAAAATCCACAACTCCAGGGCTGCGAACTTGACCATCCACCGTCACTGCTGTCCGCGAAATCTCCATGTTGGAACAGACCACCGAGGGGTTCCGCAGATAGGTCTCCCCCAAAGACTGCCGTAGCAGACGCTCCACCTCGTCACAGCGCAAACCCGCAACCTCAACCTCACCTACATGAGGAAAGGTGATCCATCCCAGCGGCGAAACCTCGTAGACGCCTGTCATCTCTGGCTCACCAAAGACGCGCAAGTCGAGCTTATCCCAGGCCGAAATCCTACCGATCTCACTCCCACTCGGGCAACTGCTCAACCGCTCCTGCCACCCTGGTGTCGCCTGGGGTCCACAGCCCAACGCACAGAAGACGCCGCAACAGGCAAAGACCAACCATCTTCCGCTGCGCCCCAAAGCAGCCATCGCCCTCGCGCCATCAAAACTCATAAGAGAGATTCACCGTGACCAAATGCTTCATGTACGACGAACGACTCTCCAGAGGGCCCTCGGGTCCAGTGAACTGCGTCGAGAAATCGGTCAAATTGCCCCGCAAGAGATAGGTAACGCCCGCCTTGAAACCCGGGACGAAGGCATAAGAAACGAGCGCCTCTCCGTCGATGATCGTGTCCTCACGCTCCCCAACCCCTGTAACCGCCGCAAAACTTTGAAAATTCGCCTTGGCGTTGAGCCCAATCTCGAAACGCTGCAGAAAGCTCGCCATCAGACCCAAATAGACGCGATGGAAGGTGAAATAATTACCAAAGGTCGAGTCGGCGAAATCGCGCACATAACCAAGGCTCAACTTGGAACCATTGGTGAACATGTAGCCCGCTTCAACCGACGCCAGGAACAAATGGTCATTGGGACCTTCATCGTAGAAGGTGTAGCCATAGCCACCCAGCAACGTGAGGTTGATGCGGTCGAAGATCAGCCCGCTCAGACCACCAGTGACCCTGAACGGTGTCGAATTGATGTTCTCCAAGCGAAAGGAAACGTCATATCCTTCGGAAATTCGCCTCACTTTCGTCGGATACTGGACGATGCCCTGCTCCAATCTCAACACCAACGCCGTCTGGGGCAAAAAACTCCATCGCGTCACCGCCCAGAATTTGTGCTGAAAACTGTTAAGCGACGCAAAATCAGTATAATCCCTCAATAACAACGCGTAACCAATCCGTTGGTTGAAAACACTGCCGCCCTCTGGCTGCAAGGTCCCCTCTACCTGGGGCGTGAACAGATGATGCGTGTAGTTTCGCTGCTGGAAGTCGTCAGCCGGACCGTTCACGAAGCCATAACTCGCCCCGACGCCGACCTTGAACAAGCCTTGTCGCATGAACTCGGCCTGAGAACTGACATCGACTTCCGGTCCAGAGCTCGCCTCAGCGCCGCGGTTGCCAAGATACTGCTCCCATCCAAAACGCAAGACATTGTTCCACGAGGTCGCCACCGGATCGATGATGGCCGTGCGAAACGAGAGCCCTGGACGAACGACGAAGACGCCCAAATCAGTGGCATCAGCACTATCGCGATAAGCCCAGTTGCTGTCGTAGCCACCGTGGACGAAAACACCGGGGTGCAGCCTAAAAGAACCAGTCCGAATCCCCTCGGCTTCTGGCACACCCTCGCCATTGAGCGCCTGTGGCATCGCCACAGTCACCAAAATGATCAGTACCTTCGCCCATACTGGGAACGTCGCCGATTGCATCATCACGTTGCCTTTACAGCCAACCTGCGCCTACTGAAAGGGAGATACGTCAGGTAAAGGCCACAGTGGCACATCTCCCGTGTCGATGTCTACCGGGCTGTCTGTGCGAACTGTTTCATCAACTTCGAGATCCAATCGCGTTGGGCCACTATACTGAACCACTTCACCAGCACAGGCTTCCATTTCCTCTGCTAAAGCCTGAACCCTCGCCGCAGCAAGCATGACCAACTTCATCTGGTGGACTTCATCGGCGCTATCTCCGCGGGAAGAGGCCTCACCTTGAGCCATGGCCGCGCGCTCGCCCACCTTTAAAAAACCTTTGATCGACGAAAGCTTCTCGTTGATACAATTCAGCTTGAGCACATCTCTCTCTTCATTGCGGGTCTTCTCAAGCATCTTCAATCCGCGCGCGAGGACACCTTTCATCCCCTCGATGGCCGACGCCACCTGTCCACTTCTCTCGGCGCTCGACAAAGCGTGGATTTCTTGATCCGACATCAGACCAGGAATCGCCGTCGTTACGGGGAGATCTTGAGCCCACGCAATGCCCACACCGCACCCAAACCACAAAAAGAACACCGCCAAATTTGTTAGCAAACGCTTCTTAGCCATTGTCTACTCCAATCTCCGCCCCCAAAGCCGTCGCGTTGCCCACAGCAAAACTCAAACCAACGTATCAAATCCATGGCCAAAGAGCAAATACGCCTCTGGTAACACCAAGCGTCGCCCCCAGCACCTAGTGTAAACGGCCGTTCATCATCGCCGCAGACTGACCATTCACACCCTCACCCCTTCGTATCCTACGAGGTGAAGAACGTAACAGATCGAAGCCAGAATTTGCCTAACAAGACAACAAGGACGCGTCTGAATCTGTCAACGCTCCGATCAGCCAAAAATCCAGCGTTTGTGGATGGTGGTGGCTTTCTCGAGGTTCGGAAACTTCCAGCGTTTGACGCGCGTTTCCACACACTCGGCCAGTCCCTTCCCGATCTCGTCCTGGGTGACGGCCGTCTTCATCACACTGCCATCCGTGCCAATGGTCACAGCCAACACAAAGCGACCGGGTTGCTCGCCATGCTTCTGCAACACCCTCCGGTAACACGCCTCGACCTGGGACTTGTTGCGGCTGAAGATCGCCTCGATCCCCTTCTTGTCGCCAGCTCCAAGCGCATCTGGCATCCTGGTGTCTTCCTTGATCTTCACCTCTGCCTGCGCCCGCTTGGTCGTCTCTGCGGCAACGGGCTTCGTACCAACGATCTCGGTTCTCCCTGCCTCTCCACCCACCGTCTTCAGACCAGGCTCGCCCGTCGCACTGCCCCCTTGGCCCAAGCCCTCTCCCAGGCCGAGCCCCATGCCTGCACGACCCGGCCCACCAATATCCGTCGCGCTCAGGTTGTCCAAGGCGCTGATGGTCGAATTGGCGCCCACGATGTCTGATGCGATCGCTGCACCAATGGAACCATCACCTTCCACGCCAAAGACCGCCCCTGCGATCTTCTTCCCTTCGGTCTTGCGAAAACTTTTTTGTGCGGCCGCTTCCGAAGGAGACATAGCCGACTTCTGCGGCTTGGCATCGGGGGCTGCCTTGACCTCCTCGGGCCCCTCCGTCGGCGTGTCCGTCGGTACATCTGTCGGGATATCGCCGTCCTTGTCTAGATTCTCGTCCTTATCCTTGTCCTCGTCCTCATCTTCATTCACCACTTGAGCGCTCTTATCCAGGTACCAATCGGGGATTTCATAATACCCCTCAGGTTCCGGCCAATCCTGAAGCATGACATAAAACAGGGGGGCGATGTGAACGATGGCCGAGGTGGCCAAAGTCACTAAGATCGCCGGCCCAAGGAAGGCACTGAAGCCTGCAACCACGCCCCCACCCAGGGCAGTCGGGAGAAGGCGTGAAGCCGTCGATGGCGGCGTCACGAACTGAAACAGGATGCGCGTATCACCCAGGGTGATCTTACCGCGCGCCATCTCCGTCAGGACGATCTCGTAGCCATCGCCGACGACTTTCGCATGGGGCGAGTTGCGCAGTCTGGTCAGATCGAGGACGTCCGCGCCCCCGAGGCTGATCCTACCACCCATCCGATCGGTGATGCGCAGCGCGTATACGCCCTTGGCAGCGTAGAAATCGAACAGTGTATGGCTCTTGGGCATGGCCGACGCCGGCACCACGAAGGTGTTGGTCAAGTTCTGCCCAATGGAGACCGGACCGACACGTCGCACCAGGCGCTCTTCAATACAGCGTTCGCCCTGAAAAACGCCTATCCTTAGCAACTTGGTGGGCTGACCCGACATGGTCGAACTCCTCGTCTCCGCTTAAACCGCTTTCACTAAGCTGCGTGTTCAGCCACTTCGACCGGCGCGACGCAACGACGTCAGACATGAAAACGAGCCAAGCGCAGCTTACATTCCAGGTCAAATCCCATGTCAAAATCGCCGCTCACAGCGCCGCAGCCGATAGACCACTTCGCACCATTACGTCTTTGATGACAGCAAACCTGAACTTCTTGAACTCTGAGGCGATCGCCGTCTGCATGACTTCGGCGATCAATCGATAAGGCGTCCCTTGGTCAGCGACGATGGTCATCTCTCCCTCAAACTCTGAACCCGTCATGCGCGCAAAATTCTTTTGCTTCTCCACTTCGTCGCGCAACGCAGTCTCCAGCGTTTGGATGATGAGACCACCCTCGCCTCCCTTCTTATCGGTCTTCGGCACTTTTCGATCTTCCAACTTGACGATTTCCTGCTCCATCATCACGATGCTCTCTTGCGTGATGGTGATAACCGTCATGTCTTTTGGCATGATCTCAGAAGTACTGAATGCCAAGTCGGTCTTAGGCAGGACCTTGATGGGCTCCTGGCCATAGCTCTTGAGCAAGAAGACCAAGATGATGGTCATCATGTCCATCATCGAGTTGAGGCTCAATGTCGCCTCGGGAGGGGTTGAGCGGGCCTTGCGATTGGCTTTTTGCTTTTTCTTCAGGCGCTTCCGCAGCTCCGCCGCTTCGGCGTCGAAATCATGCATTTCTGGTGAACTCATTCACTGCCTCCACACCATGAACTATTGGGTAGTCGTCGTCGGCAAGCCCAAGACCACCAGTGGGAATAGGCCTAGGGGGCGCACTGCGCTCACACCGCTATCAGGATCAATGGACTCGACACGAACGGCGATAGCACTGTTCATCTCGTCCACCGAGGTGAAAGACGAACCCTTGATCGCGTCGTCCATATCGGGGGCGACGAGTTGATAGCGGGTCACATCCATCGCCTTCACCAGAACACCAAAAGGTATGTCGGGACCTGCCACCAATTCGACCTGCTCATGCTCGGCCCATTGGGGATCGGCCTTGAGCTCAATCAAGGTGTTATACAGGGCCAACCAATTGTACTTCTCCACCTCGAGCTCTGCGTCAGGCTCGAGCAGACACACCGTAACCTGCTGACCGCCGCGCCCAGTGCACTCCGGCACCGGCGGCAGGGCCCGATCACCCTTGATGACCCAGAAGCCTTCGCGGCTGATCATAATCTGCAGTCGCTTCGGAGGCTCACCAGAAGGCGGTGCGGCACCAGCAGAACGCTGGGGCATCGTCACGTTAATGACAGTGATCTCAAGAAACACGACACTCAACAACAGAAGCGGAATAAGGATGAGCACCAAGTTCAAGATTGGAACCAGGCTCAGCTCATTGCTCTCTTCTTCCTTCTTGAACCGCGCCATCCATCGCCTCCATCAGGCTCGTCCTCAACCAACCATGCCCGGGCCAACCCGAGCACAGCATCACATTGGGCCAATCTCAAAAGCGCGCGCTTCTCAACCACCCTTGGTGCGACTCACCAGGAGGTTGCCCAACTTCACGGCGTACTGCTCGATATCCTCGACGATCTTGCGCGACATCGACGACAACAGCATATGCGCAAAGAGCGTCGGGATCGCAACGATCAAACCAAAGGCCGTCGTGTTCATGGCCAGCGAGATACCGCGTGCCAACATCTCCTGCCGTTTGTCTGGCGTCGCCGTCTCCAAAGCCTGGAATGCATCGATGAGACCGAGAATCGTCCCGAGCAGTCCCAGCAACGTCGCAATGTTCGCCAATGCAGCGAGGGTAGGCGTGCGCTTCATCACCAAGGGCACCACCTCCAAGCTCGCCTCTTCAATGGCGTTCTGAATCTCCAGCTCGCCCTTGTTGGCCCGGGTCAAACCAGCCTTGATCACCCGCGGCAGAGCCGCACTCGGCGCCGCATTGCAGAGCTTGATGGCGCGATCGATGTTGTTGGCCATCACCAACTTCTGGATCTGCGCCATGAACGCGTGCGCATTGATGTTGTAGCGGAAGAAAATGAACACGAAACGTTCGATCACGACGCCCATCGCCAGAATCGACACGCCCAGAATCAAGTACATCCAGATTCCACCGGTGGCGAATGCTTGCTTAATTCCACCCATCTTTTTCTGACCTCCCTTCCGCTTAAAATGGAGCGCTCGTATTTCGAGCCTTCCTTCGCCGTTCTGGCCACCCACGGCCACTTTCTTCAACAGAATGCTTTGCTTTCACCAACAACGATGCGCTTATTTCTTTCTTCACGCCACAGGGCCAAAGAGGGCCAACCTATAGCACGGCTCAGCGAACGCGCCAACCCTTTTTCTAAATGCAAAGACCTTCCCCAAACGACACCCCAATGCGCGATGCCGGGGAACCAAACATCCCTCCGTTTGGCGACCTACTTGTAACGCCATGTGACTTTTTCCGCAACTCTGCCGGAAAACGGCATTGCACTGGCCCTCACCGCGCTATCTCACATTGCGCACCAGGGAAAAGCGCCGGACGGGAGAAATACGCGCCCCATACGCAAACAATAAGGCGTCTTTGTTTGGCTGCCCCCTCAAAAAGGCGCGTCGTCAACGCTCTTGAACAGCTCGGGCAAGAAGCTGCGGCGCAATTCGATGGTCTCGTATTGCATGCCGCGAAAGGAAAGCACCAAATCCACACTGGGAATGTCTGCTTCCACATCGAGCTGTTCATCCTCGAGAAAAATGTCGACCGCCTCCCTACCCCGAGATTGGGCCCAAGCCTCCTGGCCCAAGCACAGCCACATCAGCGACACGAGCCACAATCCCAAGAACCACCGCATGCGCACGCCCCCCTACTTGTTCTCATCCACAACACCAGCATCGTCTTCACTGTCCCCAAAGGGATCATCCCCAGAGGCGTCATCCCCAAAGGGGTCATCCCCAAAGGCGTCATCCCCAAAGGGGTCATCCCCAAAGGGGTCGCCACCAAAAGGATCGTCTGACCCGCTGGGCGCTGCCTCCAACTCCGCCTTTTTTATCACGATCGCCGTGTTGACCTTGGTCAAAAACTCATCTGCCATCTGTAACGCATCCGCGTCACGCCACAAAGAGCGCGCCCGTTCCACCATGCGCAGCGCTTCCTCGAGCCTCTCCAGCCCACTCCACTTGCTCAGCTCGATGACCTCCTGGGCCAAATAGAGCGACCCCAGGGAGAACGCCGCATCTCCCCACGAAGGCGAGAGCTCCAAGGCGCGCAAAAATGCGGCCTCGGCCTCGTCCCCCCGCCCCTGTGCCTTCAGGGCGTTGCCAAGGTTGAGATAGGCTTCTCGCATCTCTGGGGCACTCCTCAAGGCCTGCAGAAAAGCAGCCTCAGCCTCCTCGAAATTACGCGTCTCATAGTAGACCTGCCCGAGGGCCACTTGCGCCTCGGGAAACTCGGCCCGCAACGACACTGCGCGTTCCAGTGACAGACGCGCATCAAGCGGGGCGTCCAAAGCCAACCAGATCAGCCCCTGGAGGTAAAATACTTCGGGATCGTCGTCTTGAATCTCAATGGCGCCCTCAATGATATACGCCGCCAGGCGATAGCGCTTCGCCGCATACTCCGCCGCAGCCATATAATAGCGCAAGCGCGCGCTGGTTTCGTCGCGTCGCAAGAGCTCACGCGCTTGTCTGAGGACTTCATCGTTACGGCCGCTCGCCAACAACGCCTCTAGGCGAGCAAATTGGTGCGACAAGTTCTCCGGCCGCTGCGCAATGTAGCGATCAGCCAGCTCCAACGCCCGCGCCCCAGCGTTGCTACGAACCTCGACGCGCACCCAGTTCAACAGAGCGGGGCTGTAATCTGGCTCAATCTGCAGAGCCTTCTCATAAGAGGCACGCGCCTTGTCTCGCTGGTTCGCATAATCGTGGAGAACGCCGAGGTTGTAGTGGGCCAAAAAGGCCTGCGCATCACGCGCCGCGACCTCCTCTAGCTTCGCCAGGGCCTCGCTGCGTTTGCCGCTCTCGGCGAGCGTCACCGCGGCCTCGATGTCTCTCTGGGAATCTGCGGAAGCCACGGCGCTGTACGTCACCCGACTCGGTGTCCCGCGTGCGCCGCCTTGCTCGCGCAATTCTTCACCTCCCTTATGGGCCCCCTGGGATGGCGTCTGCGTCTGGGGGGCTGCGCCACACGCGACGAGCAACCATCCCGCTCCCAACATGGCAACCATCCTGGCGCGGTTCACCCTCGGCATCACTTCTCCCCTTCTTCATCGTCGACCAGATCTCGCGGTCGCTCTCTCTCGTCATCCGCCTCGTCTTCACGGGCCTCATCGTCCGGGCCTGGGGCGTCAGGCTGCTTCTGCAGACCCATCGGTGAGAACGAAAGCGAAACCGTGGCCACCCGCTCCCCCTCAAACATGGGGTATTCCCGTGGCGCGACGTCATTCAGGCCGTTGAGGCTCTTGCGGGTCCATTCGTTGACCACGCCTTTATCACGACCAAAGCTGACCACCGCCTCATAATACCTCTTGGCCTCATCTTTGAGTTGTAAACTGGCCTCCAAAAAGCCGTCACGGATCCCCCAACAGGTGTCTTCGTCGAAAGAAGGAGGGCACTGCGCGTTCTCGAGGGTACGTGCAAAGCCGTGGTAAAGCGATCCGATGCGGTAAAGCGCCGCCATGGTCCACTCGCCCGAATTGTAACTCAGCACCTGGTTGAACTTCGTCGAAACGCGCGTGGCACCCGCGCGCTTCTCCGTGGCCCGCTGTTCGAAAGCCCGTCGATTATTCCCCTCGAGGCGAATCTTGTCCCAATCTTGGAACTCAATGTCTCCCAGCATGAACTGCGCTTTGGCCGCCAAATAGACCCCCTCCTCTCCAGCCGCGCTGGGGCTGGCTTGGTAGGCGTCGAGGGCTCGCGAGTAGAAGGCGATGGCCCTCTTGTTGTCTTGACGTTCCCGGGCGTTATCGGCTTGCTTGACAAAGGTCAGCAGGGTCAGCGACTGCAACTTCGGATCGCGCCCGTATTTTTGGCGGAACTTATCAAAGATTTTCGCCATGCCATTGTAATCCCCCAGGCGTTCGTACATGACGCCTGCCGCAAACAGGCGTGAGGGAGCATCTTCTTGGTTGGTGTGCTCATCGTGATAACGCTCGAAGAGTCGCGCCGCCCTGGCGTACTCCTCTTGAAACTCCAGAATCAACGCGGCCTTGCGTAAAGCGGTCACCCTCTCTGGGTGCCGGCGGAAGGAATCCCTGTTGGTATCGTGCAGCTCCAAATAGCTCGCGACGGCGGCATCGAAATCGAAGAAACGCTCACCGTTCACCCCCACCCGAAACAGGGCATCGGCGGCCTCGTCGGTTTGGTTGTACTCCGTGTAGACCCGGCGGTAGAGACGCATGGCCGACTCATAACGTTTGATGCGCTCATAGGCCACTCCAGCGTTGTATAGCGCCAAGTGGATGCGCTCGAAGGTGGGATTCTCGTCGGCGATCCTTTCGTACTCCGCGGCCGCCTCGGCGTACTTCTCGGACTCGAACAAGTGCCGGGCCTTCTCGAAGAGCGCCCCATACTTGATGTCGTGCAGGGTCGCATTGAGCACGGCCGTCTCAGTGCCACTCCCGAGGTTCAGCGCCTGCAGGCGATCGCTGAGAGCGGCCACTTTGTCCAAGTCACCTGCAGAGCGATAGATGTTAATGAGCAACTGCGCGCTGATGACGGCGGCTCCAGTGTCGCCGTGGAGGGTGATGATTTCTTCGAAGCGCCGCTCTGCCTCTTCGTAATTCTGGTGATGGTAAAAAACCATGGCGTTTAGGTAACGCAGCGTTGCAGCTTGCGCTGGCGCACCCTCAGGTCGCAGCCTATCCAACTCAAGCGTCACATAGCGATCCCGAGCACCGACGAGCCTGGCCGCGAGGGGATCCATCTCCTTGACCACCCGCGCTTGCTCCGCCTTGGCCGCAAACGCCGCATCTGCCGCGGCCTCGTCGATCTCGCCGCTGGCCTGTAGTTCCGCCAGGATCACGTCTGGCACCTCGTCCAGAGGCGTCTGGTGCTTGATCACGTGCGCCTTGAGCAGCTCCGGCGTCAACCCGTTGGGATCCGCACCCGCCTCCACCCCGCGCACGAGCAGCGCCCAGCGAGCGTCGATGGCACCATGGGCAGCGTCGCGGCGGTAGCGCCCTTCACCCACGTCGCGCACCCGCTCATAGGCGTCCGCCGCCAGCTCGTACTGATTCGAGTAGTAATAGGACTCCGCTAAAATATAGCGAAAAACGTAGACCTCTTGGTCATTGGGGAAGCGCTCCAGGAAATCGCCGGTGATCCGCGCCGTCAGCGCAAAACGCTGGGCCTGTTGTTCCCGAATCTGCTCCAACTGTTGCTGCACCGCGGCGCGCTCCGCAGCAGTCCTGGCCATGGCCACACGTTCTTCGAGGTCGATCACTTGCTGAGCGAAGCCATTGGCCTCAGCGTAATACGTTGCGATGGAGTTCTTCATCGCCTGTTGGGCGATCATCTCAGCGTAAGCGATGGCTTCGAGGTTGCCATCTTCCTCTTGGCACTTGTACCACGCCGATTCGCGACCAAAGGTGTCGTCCAGGTTGGCCTGCACGGCCACGGCCTTGTCTTGTTCGCCAGCGAGATTGAGCGCTGCAACGTAGGACTGGATGAGTTTGGGATTGTCTGGATTGCAGTTGTCCCGCTCCAGAAGCGCTTCATAGGCCTCAGCAGCAAAATCGTAGCGCGATTGCTCCATGAGGGTGTCAGCGTAAACGCGCAGCACATCGATCTCGAAGCCCCTGTTTTCATTGAGGTAGCGATCAAAGCGCTGCATGCCGAACTCGGGGTCTCGCGTCGCTCCCCCCCGCAAGTCCCAGTTCTCTTCCGCCAGCGCTGCCGCCATGAACTCGATGGCCTCCTGGCGCAGGGCGCTGCCTTGGGGAACCTTGTCGGCGTAATCGACCAGTTCGATGAAGCGCTTGATCATCGCGTCATAGGCTTCGATGTAGTACTCAGTCCACGCCAAGCGATAGAGGGCGCGATCGTAGATCGCATACTCTGGACCTTTCTCCACCGCAGCTTGGTAGAAATGTCGAGCCTGGTCCCACTCCACCCCTTCTCGGAGACCCTGCAGGGCTTCCTGCGAGCGGGCAAAATGGTACTCACCGATCCGAGTGAGCGCCTCAGCCGAGCGTGGGCTCTCGGGGAAATCCTCGGCCAGCGCCAAAAACTGAGCCCGCGCCTCATCTCGCCTCTCCATCTGGTTGAGGGTAAAACCCACCAAATAATGTGCCCCGTCGCGCTGCGGAAAGTCGGGGAAGCGCTCAATCAACTCCATCCCATAGGCAATGGTCGGCCTGAAGTCTGGGTAATCATCGACCAAGGTTGCCGGGTCGGCCGCCAAGTAGGTCTCTTCTGCCTTCTCATAGTGCAGCACGGCGAGTCGATACAGCACACCCGGAGCATAGCGCTCATTGTCGCGGTACTTGTCCAGAAAGCGCTCCAAGCGCTCGATGGCTTCGCCCCGCAGTCTGCGCTCGTCCCGGCGCAGGGTCGCGATCTGGCCCCCATAGAGCTCCTCGATACCCCGCAATTTCCGGCGGTACTCGGTCATGACGATCTGGTTGATGTCGCGCTGGTAGGTGCTGATCTCCTCGACATAACGCTTGACCGCATCATGGTAGGCCGCAAACTCGGCCACCAACGCCGGGTCTGCGCCCTCGGGAACGGGGATCGCTTCCAGCACGAGGCTCTCGCCCGGCGCAACCTCGTCACTGGGCTCCATCTCGTCTAGGGCCTCTTCTGGCAGCAGCGGATCCGCAAAAAGTGCAGCAGGAGCGAGCCCACCGAGCACCATAGCCAGAGCCATCCGCACCAAGATGGGCCACTGCGAGCACCCGAGACGCCATGAAAGAGATGGACGCTTCATAGGTTCTACACACTTCACGGTTTGCCTTCTTGCTGGCCAAATTCACGTAAAATCTGTTGAAAATCCTGTTCGAGGATGTCGCGATCCTTGTTGGCGTCGCGGATCAGTTCCCCCACCCGCCGGGTGACGTCCTCTTTCTGCAACCAGGCCACGTCCACCACCCCGACATCGGCACCCAACACCAGATCGACCACGAGGGCATAGACTTTCTTCCAATGTAAGTAAGCGATCTCTCCTGCGACCAGCTCGACGTTGCCTTGGAGTTGATCGTAACGCACACGCGCCTGCTCTACCAGGGCCGCCTCCAAGGCGAGGCGGCGGCGAATGTCGCTCACCCTTCCATCGACGATGGCGACGATTTGTCCCCGAAAGGACTCCAATGAGGCGTCCAGGTGCTGCCATTGTTGCACCAGACGATCCACCCGGGCCAGATCGGCTCCCGCGTTCGCTTGGCCGCGCATCGCGGCCAGGGCCTGACGCTCGACGAGCAGCGCCCCCTTGAAGCTCTCACGCAGGGCCGCCTCCTCTTTGGCCAAGTCCATATCCACGCCCCCCGTCGAGGCTTGCATGCGCAGATCCGTCTCGGCCCGACGCACCCGGTCTTTGAGCCCGCTCACCAGGCGCTGCAGGCCTTCGACCTCCGCTCTCAGCGCCTCGACTTCGTCCTCGGCCAGATCGGCCTTCTTGCTGTCGAAGAGCAACCAGCGGCGCATGACCTCGAGCTGGGCCTGGGCCCCCTCGAGTTGGGTGCGCAAGCGATAGGCCTCCAGGCGGCGTTCCTCCATGGCCACCCCAAGGCGCCGCTCCCGCTGCAAAAAGTCATCGCGGGTCCGTGGCGTCTTGGCCAACTGCGCCTCAGCGGCGATCCGCGCCTCCCGGGCTGGCGTCGCCGGCCCCAAGCTGGCACTCTCGACCTCGTTCAGGTCCCGTAGAAGCTGCAACAGCACGTTCTCCAGCTCGATGGCCGAGACCCAACCTCCGCGCAGCTCGGCGAACATCTCATAGCGACGCGGCCCTTCAATGGCAGCCTGAATCTCCTCGATGATGGCCACGGCATCTTCCGTGTTCTCCCAGCTACGCCCCAACGAAGAGACCATGGTAGAGGCCACGCGCATCTCCTCATCCGGGTTGACCCATCGCGCCGCCGAGGCCGGAAGATACTGGGCACGGCCCATGGCATCTTCGGCAACGAGTTGCTGAAAAAAGGACAACTTGTCCTCGTGCCCGGCCACCTGGTTGTCCAACTCCTGCATGACCGGCTCAAAGGTATCCAGCAGGTTTTCATAGGTGTCCAGAGCCCGCGCATAGTCTCCGCCTTCCTTGAGCAAATCGGCGCTCAAGCGTTGGGCATCGGGGATGAAGAGACTATCCGGCCGAGACAGCATCAGAATATCGAGGTTGCGCAGCGCCGCCAGGGTGTTGCCCTCGCGGACATGGGTCCAGGTGATCTCATAGAGCGCCTGGTCGAAAAAACGGCTCTGGCGCGGAACGTTCTGGTAGCTGTCCAGCGCGTCTGACCAGGCCTCTCGCTCGTAGTGGATGCGGGCCACAGCGATGAAGGTCAGCTCGACGACTTCGGACGCATCAGGTCCCCGGACCAGCTCGCGTGCCTGGAGAATGCTCTGGAAGGCAGCCAGGGCGGCCTCGAGATCCCCCTGTTGGGCGCGAATGACACCGACGAAATAGGCTGCCTTGAGCCCATCCACCGAGTCGGGGGCCAAGCGCAACAGGGTCTGCAGTGCCGCATCCAAGCGCCCTTCGCGATAGAGGCCCTTGCCGCGCGCATAGAGCAGCGCCGGCGCGAGCACGCCGCCGCTGCTCTCTTCTACGAAGCGATAGACCTCATCGACCCCCTCCCAATTCCCCGTCACGATGGCCGTTTCGATCAGAAGCGCCGCCGCATCTTGCCTCTCTCGCGGCCGACCTTCGCGCACCGCCCGCAGCAGCGCGCTACGCGCCGACTGATAATAGCCCGCCTCATAGAGCGAGCGCCCCAGCAGGTAGAGCGCCGCACCGTAACCTGGCTCATTCCGCCACTCCGAGCGGGAGACGATATCGAGGAAGAGCACACTGGCACGCTCTGGCTGGCCCACCTCCAACAGCATCGAGCCTTCCTGCAGGCGCGCCTCCAGAGCGAAGGACTCCGCCAAGAGGGCTTGCGCCAAGTAGATCCGGTGCATCTCCTGGAAGTTACTCTCCGCCGCCAACAAGCGCTCCTCGAGGTCTTCGATTCTTGGCGCCGCCCACGCCACAGCGGACGTGGCTAGCACGAGCAAGACCAGGCCCCAGAAAGCCGGCCACCGCGCGTCCAGACTCCGCCTCACGGCACCTCCCCCCCCACAGCCAGCAGCGCTGCACCGACGACCCTGTTTGCGCCCGCCCATTGCGTCCAAGCTCCCATTAAAAGCTCACCTCGCTGGCCTTGGCCAGGTCGAGATCGTGAGAGGTCAAGCGGTAGGAGATGGTGGGCCGCTGCTCCAGGGGCGTAAAAAAGGTGCCGCCCTCATGGGCGCGAACCAAGATCTCGTGCGCTTTCCCTTCTTCAGCGGTAAACGCGTAGCTCGACTCGAGGGTGAAGGTGTAACCATCCATATAGCGAAAAACACCCCAGCCGTTGCCTTTGAACACCATCTGGGTCAGCAGGATGTGTGAGCCCGGGACAATCTGCTCGTCCACCACCACGCTGCGCTTGATACCATCGAGCTCGCCGCTGTGGTCGAGGCGGTTGAATTTCGGCTGCCGGTCGAGGGCGTAGAGCACTTGCACCAACTTGTACTCCTTGCCCATGGCGTTCTCATGGACCACCACCAACTTCGATCCCGCCACGGAGCGCCGCAACACGGCCTCCCGCAGCAGGAGCAAACGGCTCTTGGTCGCGAAGGTTTCCTCTTTCAAGCTGTCCACCTGATTGCCCAGCTCACGCAAGCGGCGATCCGTCAGGCGCTGTACCTCTTCGGCGCTCAGCTCCCCAGCATGCGCCGCCGCGTCGGCAGCGTCGAAGTCCTCTTGGTCCCCATCGGCGCCGACCAGAAGCGTCCAAGCCAGCCCCAGCAGAAGCGCTAGCGCCAAATGTCGCCCAACAGACCCAGCATCCTTCATGACATGCCCCGCGATTCAAGCCCAAGACCCACGCCAGCGATTCCAGCTAGCTCGCCGCTCGCCAGCAAAGCACATACCAAACGTCCAACAGCGCTCGGGCCAGGCACAACTTGCAACACTCTAGCCACTTCAATGGCGAAAGGCAATTGCCCACACCTGTCGCCCTTGCTACACTACCGCCTCCATGTGCCTCGGCGCGCACTGCGCCCCTGGTGAGAGTCTCGCATGCTCGACCGCATCACCATCGAAGACGTCAAAACGAGTCGCTGCGCGCGTATCTCTTTCACCCTGCTCAAACCCAGCGCCTGGTCGCAGCGCGGCTCCGACGACTGGCTCGCCATCTCGCCGCCTCAACCCCGCTCAGCGCACCTCGCCCTCCTCATGCAAGCTCATGACAGCCCCGCCGGGCGGCTCCTCGACCAGGAAGCAGGCGTGGCCCAGTACATCCGCCACACCTTCCCCAACCTCGTCGACTGGGAGCTGCCCCCTGACGATCAAGACGACGACGCGGACGACGTCGAGCTCCACGCCTTCCATGGCCGCCTCGATGGGCACCCGGGCCGCTACGCCGCCATCGTCACGAGCCAGCGCATCGAGGATGTCCATTTTACCTTCGTCGCTTGGGCCCTGGACGAAGACTTCGCCCAGCTCCAAGACCTCTTTTTGGTGGTCATGCACAGCTTCCAACCCATGGCGCAGTCCCGATGACCCTGGCACCGCCATTGTGAACGGGCGTTGACAGCCACCGTGTCGCGCGCCCGACGCCACCCCCCAGCCCAACCGCCACCCTGCTCCCTCCTTGTCCCCTGCCGGCGCTCCCAGGCGCCCACCGAGAACCCTCGCCATGCTCGAAGCCTGCCTCAAACAATGTGCTGACGGTGATATCCTCTGCCTCCCACAAGGGATACACCCCGGCGGCCTCCTCATTCAGCGCAACCTGCACCTGCTCTCTGCCGGCGCCGTGCTCCTCAGTGGCCGCGACGACGACACCACCCTGGTCGTCTCCGGGCCCGTCCAGGTCACCCTCAGCGGGCTGACCCTCCGCGGCGGCAGCGCGCCCAGCGGCGCAGCCCTCCTGGTCACCGGCGGCGCAACCCTCACTCTCGACGCCTGTCGCATCGAGGGCCACAGCGCCACCCACTACGGCGGCGGCGCCTTCTACGTCGACGACGGCACCCTGATCCTCAATCGCTGCGTCATCACGGGCAACTCGGCGAAGTTCTTCGGCGGCGGTGGGCTCGTCGAAGGCACGGGACGTCTCGAAGCGCATGCCACCCTGTGGGTCGGCAATCGCGCCCCCAGCGGCGCTGCCTTGGCCGCCATCGACGGCGCCCACATCGAACTCAACCACTGCACCCTGTGCGCCCCCCCGGCCGACCACGGCTTCCTGGTGTGGGGGCAGAGCACCCGCACCCGCGCTCCCCATATCGCCCTGCGCAACACCATCTTGGATCCACCTGCGACCATGCGTGCCGTGGGCTGGGAGACGCAGCTCCCACGGCCACATCTCTCGGTACACACCTCGCTCATCGCCGCCTGCCCCAGCCCACCGTGGCCTCCTGACACCGCCGTGAACACCCGCTACGAGCGTCCGCGCTACTGCGGCGATGATCCTGCCCGCGGTCTGAGCCCCTCCTCTCCGGGCAGGGGCATGGTGACGGCACCAGCGACGGCCGACGCCCCACTCGACCTGGCCGAGCAGCCCATCTGCGGCCCCGGCCTGGACCCCGGCGCCGTCGTCAGGTCACTCTCTTAGCCCCTGCGGCCGCCCCTCGCGCCGCCTCAACCCAACGGGCACCGCCCCTCTGCCCCGGCACATGCAGCATGGAATCCTTGGACACCCCTGTCGATCGCCACAGCCCCGACGTCTCTGCCGCCACCCAGAGGCTGGCCCACCAGCTCGGCCTCACGGCGGAGCAATGTCGCGGCGACCGGGGCTATGAGTCAGCCACGGAGCACCTCTTCGATCTCCTGTGCGCCTTGTCGGTGCGCCTCAAGCGCTACTTGTTGCTCAACTGGCCCCGCATCACCACCCGCGGCGGACAGGTCAACGATGCCCTGGTCAGCCTCGACGAGGTCATGGCTTTCTATGGACAGGGCAGCGCCATCCCCAGCGCCCTGGCGGACAACTTCGCCGTCATCGACGATGATCTCCACCATTGGCAGCAGCGCATTCAGCGCCGCCTCGCGGCCGCGCCGCCCTATGCCTTCCTCCCCTTCGAGTGGCTGCGCCATCAATTGGGCCTCGAACCCATCGCCCTCGACCTCCTCTTGGCCGCGGCGGCGCCTAGCCTCGACCCGGCCTTTGAGCGCATGTACCGCTTGGCCTGGGCCGATTTCGCGCGCCTCCACACGCCGCCCTTCTTTCTCGGCGCATTGCTCGCCGACGATCCCGCCGGCCGCGCCGAGGTCCACGCCACCCTGCAAGCCAGTCACCCCCTGCGACGTTTGAAGCTCGTCACCTTGATCGCCAGTCGGCACGAGGGCCCGGAGCCGCCCAGTCATTTGGCACACGTCGTCGTCCCGCAGCGGGTCATCGACTTCCTCATGGGAGAGCGCACCCCCGACGAGGACTTCCTCGCCTTTCTCCGCGTCTTTCGCCACGGCCCACGCGCTGAGACGCTGGTCATCCCCGAACAGGCCAAGGACTCCCTGCGCATGGCCCTCAAGACGGCCCATCGCGGCCAGGCGCGGATCATCGTCTCTGGCCCGGAGGGTGTTGGCAAAGTGAGCCTGATCCGCGCCCTGGCCATGGAGCGGCGACGCCCAGTCGTCGTCGTGGATCTCTTGCGTCTGGCCGACGGCGAGGACGAGGCCCACTATCAACTGGTCTGTAGCTTGCGCGAGGCCCTCTTGCAGGGGGCCGACCTCGTCCTGGATGACTCCCGCGGCGCCTTCAAAGAGGAGCGCGACGTGGGCAACCTCCTCGACCCGATCTTGTGGATCTTCGAGAACGCGCCCGTCGCCACCTACTACGTCACCCACAACAGCCCCATGTGGTTACACGGACGCCGTGACGACCTGATCGAGGTGGAGTTCGGCCTCGCGCCACCCCGCGGCCAGCGCGAGCTGTGGCGGCGCATCCTCTTGCAGCGCGTGCGCCTCTGTCCCCATGTGGATCTCGCCGACATCGTGCAACGTTACAGCCTGTCGGCGGGCTCCATTCATCGGGCCGCCGCCGAAGCCCTCCGCCTGGCGGAGATGCGCGACGACCGCGGCGCCGAGGTGCGCATCGATGACATCGTCACCGCCGTGCGGCATCAGTTTCACCACCGCCTCGGCGCCCTCGCCCAGCCCATCTCGACGACCCTCGACTGGAAGGACGTGGTCCTCAAACCAGATCTCATCACCCGTATCCGAGAGATCATCTCTTTCGCGCGTCACCGCGAGACGGTCTACGACAAGTGGGGCTTCCGCCGCAAGATGAGCTACGGCCGCGGCCTGACCTGCCTCTTCTCCGGCGCGCCGGGCACGGGCAAGACCATGATGGTCTGCATCATCGCCCGCGAGCTCGGGCGAGAGCTGTTCCGGGTGGATGTGGCCCGCGTGGTCGACAAGTACATCGGCGAAACGGAGAAGAACCTGGCGAAGGTTTTCGACGAAGCCGAGCGCAGCCAAGCGATCATCCTCTTCGACGAAGCGGACTCGCTCTTTGCCAAGCGCACTGAGGTCAAGTCCAGCCACGACCGTTACGCCAACCTCGAGGTCAATTACCTCTTGCAGCGGATGGAGCAGTTTGACGGCGCCACCTTTTTGACCACCAACTTCGAAACCAGCATCGATGAAGCCTTTGAGCGCCGCCTCAAGTTCAAGCTGACCTTCCCCATGCCCGACGAGGACGAGCGCAAACGCCTGTGGCGCTCGATGTTTCCCCCCGAGGCGCAGCTCGGGCGCGACATCCACTGGAACGAGCTCGCCCATGAGTTCGAGATGTCCGGCGGCCTCATCAAGAATGCCGCCCTCCGCGCCGCCTTCCTCGCCGTCGAAGCAGGCACGGACATCACCCACGAGGTCCTCTACCGCGCCGCCCTGACCGAGCTCAAAGACGCTGGCCACGTCATCCGCGATGACATCCATCGCCCGTGGTGAGCACCCCTCTCGCTCATCGCGGCTCAGGCACGCCCGCGCGGTCGTTCCATCATCACGACCATCCCCGACTCACCGCCCTCGTCGCCGAACTCGACGCGTTCCACGAAAGCGGGCACGTCGACGCGCGTCCCATGGCGCACCCCGGTGGTGATGTAGAGGCGCTCCCCCGGCTCGAAGAGCACCGCGCTGGCGAGGAAAACGCGGTTGGGCGAGAGGGCACGCGCGTCGAAGTGCATGCACTCGCCGTCGGGTTCAAAGCTGACCAGGAGCGCGCTCATCCCGCGGCGACTCACCGGGTTAGGCGTCTCATGGGTCGCCTGGGCCATATTCAATGCAGCGTTCACCATCATGCCGCAGCCTCCTTGCCGCATCCCGCCGCGCCGTGGCGGGGACCTTCCTTGCGCTCGCTGCCGCCACGGCACGTTGCCGCGCCCCGGTGGCGGCGCTAGACTGAGCGCCCACCGCCGCAGGCAGAGCAAACGGCGGTCACAGGCGAATCTACGCGAGGACAAGGGCAACGGCAAAATCGAGACCTTGGCCAAAGGATCAGATCAGGGATGGGCGCACAATTCAGAGGGTGGAGGTCGAGCGGTGGCGGGTGGAGGCCCCAAGGCGCGCTGCTCGCGTTGCTCCTGGTAGGCTGGGGTGCTCCTTGGGGGCACAGCCAAGATTTGGGTCAGGATCACATCACGGCGCACAACCTGCAGCGCCTTTCCTTCGATGATGGCCGAGGCGAGCTTTGGTTGGCGCCCCACAGTGAAGTCCGCCGGGTGGGCCACAGCGTCGTCCTGCGCCGCGGCGCCGCGCTGTGGTCCCATCCTTGGGCGGTGGCCAACCTCACCGTCGGGAAGCGCGACATCCGTCTCGATCGCGGTGGCCTGGTGGCCTTGTATGCCGAAGGCGACCGCTTGGATGTCCACTGGGGACGCGGCGTGAGTGGTGGCCCCGAGGGCGAGCGCCCGGTACTCACGCCGCAGCGCTTGGGCGGTGAAGGCGACTCGAGGGTGCGCCACCACGACCTGCTGACCACCTTTGGCATGGCGCCCTTTTTGCCGGCAGCGCCCGACGTCCCTGATGATGGCTTGGGTGGTGTGCTCTTGCTTGGACCCGCACAGGGCGCCAACACACAGCGCCTCGATCCCACTCGGCTACAGGTACGCATCCGCCCTGACGGGCCCATGGCCCACTACACGGTGCATCTGCATTTTGCGCTGGACACGGCGCGACCACTACCAGGCGAGCAGGCGGGGGTCTTCGTGGCCCACGTCCCAGCGGGTGCGGTCTTGGGCGAGGCCAGCGTGCGCATCGATGACGAGCACCACCAAGCCGAGCCTCTCCTCGCAGCGTTCTCTTCCCCCCAGCATTTCATGTCACCGTGGATGCAGGCGCCCTCGCCGAGTGCTGACTCGAGCGAGCGCTGGCCCATCCCCCTTTACCCCCTCAGCGGCGCCACGACGCAAGTCGAGGTGTCACTGTCTTTTTGGGCGCCCGCTCACCTGGACGGCGCAGCGCTGATCTACCACCTCCCCGGAGCCGCCTCACCGACGGAAGATCGGCGCATCGACTATTTCGAATTGGTGATCACCGATGTAAACGGGCAGGACTTCACAGGCAACCTCCCACTCACGGCGGAAGGGGATGACCTGGCCTTTCGCCGGCAGGGCTTCGGTCTCAGCCCAGGCGTGACGCTGCTCACCTACCCCTCTGCCGCCACATGGTCGGGCCACTTTCCGGGTGTAGATGGGCTCTTCTTCCTCAGCACCCTGACCTCGCCCCCCGCTGAACCGAGTGCGCCCATGGACTTGGTGATCATCGCTGAGAGCGCCCGCAATCCCCAGCATCAAGCGCACCTCGAGCAGGCGTTACTCGCCTTCCTCGCGGGCCTCGACATCCGCCAGGTACGCGTGGCCATGGTTCGCTTGGGCACCACCATCGATCGCATCGACCCAGACGTCTTGAGCCCTGCGCACCTGGACGACATCCGCAGGGGGCTGCGCGAGCTGAGCTCCAGCAGCGGTGACTTCGTCCAGGCCATGGATGTGGCGCTACAGACGTTGCAAGAGATGACCCAACCCGAGCGGCGGCGACAGATCCTCTACATCGGTCCGGGTCAGGTCCAGCACGGCAGCGCAGAGAGCCTCGCCCAGGTTTTGGCCGCAGCGGAGCGAGAAGAGGTCGCGCTGGGGGTGGTGACCCTGCGCACGGCCGACTTCACCCGCGCCCGCCCCAAGTGGCAACAGGAGTGGGGGGTCGCCGCCATGGAGATCGCCCCCGCGGCCTCACCCGTGGTGACAGCCGCGCGGCTCAACGCGGTGCTGGCCGTTCCTTTGGAGCGGCTCACCTGGCGCGTGGATGACAGTGACCTACAGCGCACCGAGTCCTTGCTCGTCTACCGACCACCAGCGCTGTACTTTCCCTCTCCACGCATCATCATGGGTCAGCAGCACACCCCTGGCCCGCTCTTCGACGCGCCGCGCCCACTCTCTCTGCAGCTCGGCAACGCGAAGCACGCCGTCACAATCGATCTCCGCGCCAGCCTTTCCTGCCAGAGCTGCGCCCTCTTGCACGTCAGAGTCGCCCAACGCTTGGGCAGAGAGTGCCCCAGTGATCGCGGCCCCACCTTGCCACAGCGTGACGCGAGCTTGGCCTTTCCCGGCTTACGTGCCCGCTTCGATTTGGCCTACTTCCAGGCCGCCGCAGCCGATCGCAGCGCCTGGCCGGACTTCGAGCCCAACACCATGGCCACTGGCTTTGGCACCTGGTGCCGCGTCACGCCAGAGCCTCCCCTCCCCCTCTTGAGCACCCAAGGCACGCCGCTCCCCCTGCGCACGATGCCCTTGGCCCCTGACCGGGTGGGGCACCCCTTCGACGCGATCGTGCCAGATTCGGCCCACGCCGCCTTCCTCTCGGGTGGCAGCCGCAGCCATCCCTGGTACATTTTGCATCCACACCCGGCGTCTTCTACGCCGACGGCCCGCGCCGTCGCCATCGCCCAGCGTGCCAGCGACAGCGCCCTTGCCCAAGGGAGGAGCGCCGCCCTGAGCATGCTTGCCGGCCGACCCGATAGCATCAACGCCTTTCTCGAGCAGTGGTACGGTGTCGCGCGGTGGAGTTCGACCCAACTGCTCACCATCCAAGGACAGCTCTACAGCTTGGGTTACTATGAATGGGCGAGCCAGCTCGCCCCTGCGTTGATCTTTGCCGACCCCAGCAACATCTATAGACCGGAGATGCCCAAAGAGGCCCTCGCCCACTTCATCGACAGCGGCCAGTGGTCTCGCGCGGAGCCGCTGTTGTGGGCCGCCTTCGCGGCCCAACCGAACGATCCCTTTTTCGAGGACGCCCTGCGCACGCGGCTGCTGCTCCGAGGTGACACCGGCGCGATGGTGGCCTTTGAGAAGGATCTGCTGCGTCAATGCCTACGCCGGCGCCCCGACCAAATGGAAGAGATCGAGACGCGTGCACAGCGCCTGGTGGCGCTTGGCCAAGGGGCGCTCGTGCAACGCCTCATCGACGAGTGGCTCCAAGAAGACACGGCGACACCCAGCGCCATTGTCATGTCGTCGCTCCTGCTCCACCGCTGGGGTCAGCCCGGCGAGAGCCTGCGGCGTTTGCGGCAAGCCGTCGCCGCCTTCCCCACGGCGCGATTGCCTCGGGCCGCGCTGATCGATGCCCTGATGCAGAGCGGTCGCGCGGTGGAGGCCCGCCGAGAGGCCGAGGCATGGTGGCCGCTCGATCCGGACAATCCCTATTTATTACAATTTCTTGGCGATGTCGCCCTCAACCAGGGAGACGCCCCCGAAGCGCTCGCCTACTTCCAGATGCTGCTCACAGCGACCCCCAGCGCCTCTCTGGCCTACATCAAGGTCGGCGATGCCCTGCATGTCCTCGAGGCCCACCAAGCGGCCAGTCGGGCTTACAGCCGCGCCTTGGAGATTCAGCCCAATGACCTGGTGCCCCTGTTGCGCCTCGCCGATGCTGCGACGCGGGCTGGCGATTTCAAGCGCGCCGCTGAAGCCTTCGACAAGCTCCGCGCCGGGGGGGCAAGCTACACCTATGACGCCGTGTTTTACGCTCGGGAGGAGTCCTACTATCAATTGTTGACCCAGTGGATGGCGCAAGCCCTCAACGAGGGCGACGACACGGCGCTACCGGAGATCTACAACAGACTGCGCGCGTCCTCGACTTACGCCTCCTATACCAGCTTCGGTGCCCCCTACGCCTTGCGGGTCTCCTTTTTGCCGGAGCTGACCGACGACTTGGAGCAGACCATGGACTTTCGGGTGCGCGAGCCCAACGGTGAGACGATTTCGAGCATCACCCCCTATGGCTCGCTGCTCAACTCGCAACTGATGCAGCAGAGTAAGCGCGGCCCAGGCCCTCGGGTCTATTACCTCCCGCAAGCGACCCAGGGCCGTTTCGAGGTCCGGGTCACCTTCGAGGGTCCCACGCATTGCGCCCCGCTTCGCGGTTGGCTCTTCGTCCACAAGGTCACCACTCCGCTCTCCCACACCTGGGAAAAGCATGAGGTGGTTCTCAACCAGCCCGGAGACGCTTTTAGCGTGAGCTTCGCGCTGACCGATCCGCCAGGCGGCCAGCGTCATATTCCCTGACGCGATTGCATCGCCGCTGGCTTGCGCCGTGGCGAAGGCCAGGCTAATTAAGTAGGGCGTGTGCCCCAGGGCTCGCCGATCACCCACTCCTGCGGAGAAAGTCATGGATGCAAAACTGAGCCATTTCACCTCATTCGAGGACCAAGAGAGCAAGGACCTGGCCTACGGTCAGCAGGCACCGCTATGTGAAAAGTACAGCGCAGAGAAAGCGCAGTGGCAGGACGCGTCGATGAGTGGCGATTGGCTTCCCGAGGAAGACTGAGCCCAGCGGTGCGGGTTCTGCTTGGGCTCGCCGCGGTGGGGCGCGTGCGGGGGAGCGTTGTCACGGGGTAGCAACAACGCGACAGGCTTAGGCCTGCGGGTCATCGCCCTTGTCGAGATTCTCGTCTTTGACTGGCGGTGCTTCTTTGTCGGGCAGGTGCTGGGAAATACTGACGCCACGGTAGAGTTTGGCGAACTTGTCCAGGTCAAACTCCAAGGTGTTCCCTTCCTGGGCCCCGGCGCGGGCGTAAGGGTTGCGCAGGGTCACCATGCGCTTGCCGTTGACCTCTTTACATTTGAGCACGACGTAGGCGTGCCAGGGTTTGACCTCAGCATCCGCCCACAGCGCCTTGTTTTCTGAGGCACGGGTGGTGGCCAGGATCGGTCGATTCCAGTTGCACGCTTCGATCATGGAGGCCCAGAGGGCATCGGCATCGCTTCCTTGGGTGTGGAGGTAGTCCGTGGGCTTGCCGGTGAGGGCTTCCATCGCGGCCCCCCCTTTGCCTTCGCCGACTTTGTCGGCGCCACCTTTCCACTCGGTGTAGGCTTGAGTGATCATGCCGAGGATGAAGTCGGTCTTGGTGTCTTGCTGTCCTTTGCCTTCGACCCCTTCTCCCTCAGTGCTTGGGCCCTGGGGGCTGACGATGATCTCGTGCGCCTGGTAGCCACCATCGGCCTTCGGGTCTTTCTCATAGAGCGTGACCGTGTAGGTGCGGTCGCTGTTCTCTTTGCAATTCTTTTCCAGCACCGCAGGGTCGGCGTGGGCTAGGGCGGCGAGGGAGGCGACGAAGAAGACATCGCCCATTTCGCGCTTCTCGGCCTTATCGGCGTGGGCTCCTTCGACGACGAGTTTATCCTCGGCCTCTTCGGGCAGGACCTCTTCGACCTTGGGCTCTTCGTGGGCGTTTTCGGCCTTCTCGGCGGGATCTGCCACGACCTTGACGCCTTCTTCCTGCACCGCTTCTTCTTCTTGTTTTTCGGCAGCGACTTCTTCTTTGCCCCCTTCCTCCTCTACAGGGGCTGCTTCTTCAGCGACCTTCTCTTCCTCTTCGTGGCTCTCGGTCGGCGCGAGCGTGTCGGCCAAGTCTTTGGCGTCCATGTGCTCTGGCGGCGGCAGCTCGGGGTTACGCGCGACCTCGGGTGACTCCTCCTGCTGCGCGTCCTTGGCCTTTTCGGCGAGTTCTTTCTCGGCCTTCTTTTCGATCTCTGCCGCGTTTGCTTTGTCCAGACCTTCCTTCGCTGCCATGTTGACCCCCTGAGCGGTTGCTAGTTTTTCTTGCCATCAGGCGCCCGTGTATTAAAGCATAAGCCGTTCCACCACACCAGCGCTCGCCTCAAGTCGGGCGAAGTGCCAATGACTACAACCGCTTAAAGGGAAAGCCCGGCATCTCTGGCGATGGCCCTCAGCGCCGCTTGGCCTCTTCATTGGGCCCCCAGCCCCGGGCAAACGTGACGTCCTGTCACACCTAGCAAGTCGTCGCAGGTCGTGCTATTTGACCAAACGCAGGTGGCCTGCGCGCCTTGGTGCCCCTTCCGCTTCGTTGACCACGCCGTCGTGAATTTCCCTGCCAGTGGCGGTGGCCTCTCTGGCGGCGCTTGGGTCGGTGGCGACCAGGCGCAGGCTCGAGCGCGACGCGCTGTCCCCTTTGCTCGCCGCCTCGGGTGAGTCGGCGTCGCTGACCTCTGCCAGCATCCGGAGGAGCTCAGGCGGCAGATCTTCCGGCCACAAATAGCTCTTCGGCTCCACCTGGGAGGTCATGATAAAGACCGCCGACCAAGGCACCACGCAGTGAAAGCGTTGACCAGCGAAAGAGAGGGACGCCGAGACCCCGTCAGGGTCACAGACGAAGTCGTCCAGGCCAAAGCGATGGCTGAAGTTGAGGCAGAGGTGGACATCGCCGCAGTGTTGCGCTGGAACCTGAACACCAGCTCGCCGCGCGTCGAGGTGCAGCATCACCATCCCGGCCTCGATGAGCTGTTCAAAGACCTCGCGCTTGGTGCCAAACAACGAGCCAATGAGAAAACGCATAGGTTTGGCCTTGGAACACAGCAGTGATGACGGAGAATAGTACGACGCCCAGCCCGATGGGCTGGGCGTCGTACATCCCTTTGTCTGGCTGAGGAACCCTAGGGATCCCCCATGGGACAATGGCAGCGTTCATCTCCGTGCAAGCACGGGGTGAGGCAGGTGAACCGCCGCCCTGGGAGATAAAAGCAGTGTTTCGGCGCCATCTGAGTTGACAAAGACGCAATCCAAACGCCAGCAGGTCACACAGAGCCCTACCAGCGCCTCAAGATGCATTCCTAACACAGGCCACGCGCAGTGACAAGTTCCCCGGCTCACTTAATCGCAAATTTTCGGCCTTTTTCATGTATACACAAGGACTTGACACGCCGGCTCAGGCCCGTCCAGCCGCAGCACTGGCCGTATACCAGGCCTCCCACGCCATACGTTCTTGGCTACGGCTGAAGACCACCTGGAGTCCCAGGCCCTGCTCCCCCGCTTTCTCGCCACGCCACTGGACCTCGCCCACCAACCACTGCGTCGAGCTCGGCGACTTGAAAAAGACCGCTTCTCCGAGCTGCGCTTCCAGGCCCGTGGCCAGGAAGAGACCGCTGGGACCCAAATCCAAGACCCGCGCCGCCCTGCTGCTCGCAGCCCGAGGGTGACGGCACAGACACCACAGCGAGGTGTCATGGCGCCCGCCGAAGCGCCGCGCCGTCCCTGCGTGGGGCGCCCCCAGCGCGGCGATCGCCGCTGCTGCCGTCGGGTCGACTTCGATGACCAGCCAAGCGCCAGTCGCCGTTCGCTCGCGGCTGTGGACGCACCCCGACCAAGTGAAGTGGCGCCGGGGGTGGCGCACACCCATCACCAAGCAAAGCTCCTCGCCAGGTGCCAAGCCAGGTCGTGTCTTCACCAAGACCCGACATCGTTCACCCTCCCAGCGCACCCGCTTGTGAAAGACCTCGAAGCTAGCCACCTGCTCGTGCAAGACGCTCTTCTTGTCCATCTCCGACCTCCCTGTCGTGGACCGCACTTGCCCGCCCTTCGTCCCTCTGGGCTACCTTGCTTTATGGGCCATGTTTCAGGCCTGGGCAATCTTTGCACGTACCGGGGAATCGTGGCGAGTGAGAAATGGCGACGGGCTATTGCCAGCCTCCGAGGCGCCGCCTATAGTGGGTTAGTGTAGGCGTTGCAGCCTGATTTGCAGCGGTTTTCGCACCCCGGCCAGGGGCACGGGCGTGCTTCATCCCTTCACAGGAGTCACCCATGTTGGTTGAGATGCAAATCGGAGGACTGCTCCTCGATGACGCGTCTGAGCAGCCGGTTCTCATGCTGCGTGACACCGCCGGACACAGCGCTCTCCCCATCGCCATCGGCCTCGCCGAGGCGGGGGCCATCGCCTGTGAGCTCGAACGCATCGTCCCCCCCCGCCCCATGACCCACGATTTGCTTTGTGACGTGATCAGCGCCCTTGGAGGGGCCTTGCACCAAGTCGTCATCCATGACCTCGTCGACGACACCTTCTATGCGCGGCTGATCATTTTTCGTCACGAAGAGCGTCTCGAGTTGGATGCCAGACCCAGTGACGCCATCGCTCTCGCCATGCGCTGTGGGGTGGCCATCTACGCGGCGGCCCATGTGATCGCCCAAGCGACCTTGACGCCTGGACATGAGCTTCTGGCGGCCTTCCTCCAGGGCAGGCTCTCCCCCACTGCTGACCCAAGCACGCTACATGCTCTACTCGAGGCGCTCGAGCCGGAGGACTTCGGCACCTACGAGATGTAGCCCTCTGTGTCGGCGTGGCGCGCACTGGCGTCCCACCGCCAATGTCCTTGACCTCGGTCGCGACTTCGTGCACCACAACCATCGGGCACACGGCGTGCCGCTGTTTTCATGATAAGGGCCTCCTCCATGCGCACCGCAACCCTCAGCCTTTCTCTCCTTTCCATCGCCTGGGTGCTCTCGCTCTGCCTCGCCACGGGCTGCGTGGAAGATATGCTCGCCAACAGTTGCGCCAACGGCGACGGTGAGATGGTCCACTTGACCGACCCCGGCCGCAACCTCGATTTCTACATCGACAAGTACGAGGCCTCCCGCACGGATGCCTCTGACCTCAATGAAGGCGGGCGCGAGCTCAGAGCCTGCTCGCGCGAGGGGGTTCTCCCTTGGCGACGCGTCTCCTTCCAAGGCGCGCAATCAGCGTGTGCCGCCGTGGGCAAGCGCCTGTGCACCCGGGAAGAGTGGGTCGCCGCCTGTCAGAGCTTCAACCAAGAAAACGTTTACAGTTACGGCGGTGTCTTCCGCGAAAGCTTCTGCAATTACAATGGGCAAAACGCCGACATCGTACCCACGGGCTTTTTCGTCAACTGCCGTACTCGCCAAGAGGTCTTCGATCTCAACGGCAACGTGCGCGAGTGGGTACTCTCCGATGACGTCGGCGGTCGGCCTGAGCTCTTTGGCGGATCGTATTCGACCGGTCGTCTCGAGGTCGATTGCCTCTCCTCCATTCGCCCGTCAGATCCCGACACCTACGAAGGCGGTCAAGGCGACGGCTTCCGCTGCTGTCGTTGAAGGCTCTGGGCCAGTCTCTGGGTGACGCGCTCCACGGCGGTCACGGGCATGGTCGCCCACAGGGGGAGGCACAATATCTGCGCCGCCGCAGCCTCGGCACAAGGCAAATGGACCTGCTGAGCATAGGCAGGCATCAAGTGCACTGGGGTCCGGTAGTAGGCGCGCACGTCGATGGCCCCCGCCTGCATGTCGGCGACGACGTCATCACGCCACTGTGGCGGCAGCCTACATGGGAAGTGGTGGAAGACGTGCCCAGGGCAGGCCTCGGGCAGCTCCAGCCCAGGCAGGCCCGTCAGGGCTGCCTGATAGCGCGCCGCCATTGTCCGGCGCGCTTGGTTGCTGGCATCCAGATGGGGAAGCTTCAGGCGCAGGAGCGCGCCCTGAAGCGCATCGAGGCGCGCGTTCTGTCCCCTGAACACAGCGCGTCCGTGGGTATCGAGGCCGTGTTGGCGGAGGCCCTGCACCCGTCGGGCCAGGGCAGCGTCACGGGTGACGACGGCTCCGCCATCCCCCATCGCCCCCAGATTCTTCGTGGGAAAAAAGGAAAAGGCCCCGGCCACGCCCCAGGTTCCGAGGCGCCGTCCTTCGAGCTCGGCCCCTGTCGCTTGGGCCACGTCTTCCACCAAGGCCACCCCATGGCGCTGGGCGAGGTGCGCCAGCTCAGGGAGAGGGGCTGGGCGGCCGAAGAGATGCACCGCCAGGATACACTTGGTGCGCGGGCTCATCGCCGCGGCGACCGCAGCGGCATCGACGTTGAGCGTCTTGGGACAGATGTCGGCGAAAACCGGTTGCGCTCCCACCCTACAGATCGCCTCGACAGTCGCAACGAAGGTGAGGGAGGTCGTCACGACCTCATCCCCTGGACCCAACCCTAGGGCCTGCAAGGTCAACAACAGCGCATCACTCCCGCTCGAGACGCCAATGGCGTAGTCTGCGCCTAGATAGGCCGCGAAGTCGGCCTCGAAGCGCTCGACCTCTGGCCCCAGGACGAAGCGCCCCGACAGGATCAGCCGCTGGAAAACGCGCTCGGCCTCCTCGGCAAAGGGCGCCCAATCAGCAGCGACGTCAGAGATCGGAATCGGGGGCAGCGCCGGCGTCGTGTTCATGGCTCGCTTCATGGCAAAGCGGCCAAGCTCGCGCGTGCCGCCTCATAGCCCGGGTAGAGTTTGACTGCGCGGGCGAAGCTCTCGCGCGCCAGCTCTCTCTGCCCTTGGCCAAGGTCGAAGAGACCAAGGCGATAGAAGGCCTCTGCGTTGTTGGGATCGATGCGCACCGCATCGACCAGCAGCAGGCGCGGGTTGTCTTGGGCGGGTGCCCCAGCCGCAATGGCCAAAGCCGCGGTCATGGTGGCCCGCGAGCGCAGCCGCGCCGACACGGCATCGGCCTCGGCGTAGCGAAGGGCGAGGCGCGCCGCGTCGAGGGCTTGGCGCGCCTTGGACTCACCGAGGAGCACCGTCGCCAAGACCAACTCACGCTCCGCCCGTAGCGGCGGCCGCACGGGGATCTCGTCGAGGATGGTGTGCGCCTTGCTCCGCTCCCCTGTTGCGGCCAAGGCCTCAGCCCAGGCCAAGCGCACATGATCCTCCATGGGGTCGGCAGCAACCGCCGCCCGCAGCAAATCTTCGGCGCCAACGGCGTCGCCCTTGCGCAAGGCGACCACGCCCAACCAATAGAGCCGTTCGGCGCTCTCTGGGTCCAGCTCGCGCCAAACCTGAAGCGCCTTCTCTGCCGCATTCATCCGCCACGCGGCGAGTGCCGCCTGCAGAGACGCCCTTAGGGTGTGCGGCGCAGGATAGGCCTCAGCGCTCCCCTCGAGGGCGGTGACGGCGTCGCTGAGACGATCGAGGTTGAGATAAACCCGTCCTGCCGCAAAGGCGGCCGGGCTATAGTGGGGCACCAAGGCCAAGACTTCGCCACAGCGCGCCAGCGCCACAGGGCGGTTCGTGCCCCCCTCGGTCATAGCGCACCTGGCAGCCAGCGCCCAACCTTCCGTTGGGCGATGCTTCAGCGCTTCGTTCACGAAATCTTCCACCTCATTCAACCATTGGTTGCGCTCGATGGCCAGCCAAGTCATGGCCGCGCGCAGATCTTGGTCTCCTGGCTGGAGCGAATGCAGCAAGCGCTGCCACGGCTGCTCCGGATCGCCTCCCTGGTCGCGCACATCACAGAGCGCCGCCAGATCGAGGAGCTGACGCTGATGGATGCCTTTGGGGGTCCGCGCCGCCGCCGCCAACAGTGCCTCGCGCGCCCGAGGCAAATCGCGCATCTGCAAAGCAAAAAACGCCAGCGCCGTTGCCGTCGGTGCGTGCATCTCTGCCGCCGCGGCCAAACGACTGACCGCCCGCGACGTGTCTCCCTCGTGCAGCCACAGGCGCGCGCGCGCGAGCTGTAGCGACGGCGACTCGCCCACCTTGTCTTTGGCCTCGATGAGCAGCGCATGACCTGCTGCGACCTGATCATTGCGCAAGAAAACCTCGACCAGCCGCCCGTACCACTCCCCCGCGTGGGGATCTCGGCTCAGGGCTCGCCGCAAATAGGTCTCGGCCGCGGCCGTGTCGTTGCGCGCCAGGGCCAAGTCGGCCAGCGCTCCCAAGGCCCGCGCCTGTTCCCGCGGCGAGAGCTGCGGTGTCTCGAGCTCGCTGAGACGCAGCAACGCCGCGCTGGCATCTCCTCCCATGGCTTGGGTGATCTTGGCCTGCTCGAGCTCGGCCGCCAGCCAACCCGTGTCCTGGGCCAAACGCGCAAAGGCCAAGAGGCCAGCGTCGGCATCCACGTAGGTCAGCACCTGGGCCTGTTGCCAGGCGACCGCGGGAGATGCACCCAAGTGCGCCGCCGCATCGACCCAAGCTTGGGCCGCCGAGACCTCGCCGTTCGCCAACGCCAAGCTCGAAGCCAAAAGCAGCAAACGACGGGAGGGCCAGGCACAACGCAGCAGCGGCAACACGGCCTCGTAGCACGCATCACAGGCGCCTTCGTCCCAAGAAGCCAATGTCACAGCCATCAGTAACAGCGGGGTGTCGTGTGGCAGAGAGGCCGACAGGCGACTCTGGACGGCGGGACGCTGGCTGCGGTCGTGGTTCATCGCCAGCAGCGCCCGCCAGTAGAGCCCCTCCGCTTGCCCTTGGCGGCGTTTTTCAGCCAGGGCTTGACGCCCCAGGATCCCCTCGACCAGCCAGGAAGCCCCCGCGTCGACCCACGCAAAGCGCCCTGCGCCACGGCTTTCGAGCGCCTCGAAGCCTGCGATGGCCTGAAGCACTTCAGGGTAACGCATGGTCTCCGCCTGAGCTCGCGCGCCGTCCATGGCTGCGTCCAGCTTGGACAAGAGCTTGCGCTCCCACGCGAAAGGAAACCACAGGAGGAGCAGCAACAAGTAGATTCCCAAGCCAAAGCCCAGGGCCCGGTAGCCAATCAGGGCCCGCGGCAAAATGACCTGCCCATGCACCGTTGCCACCGGGCCAAGCATGGGCGGCGCTGGCAGGAGCATCGGGTTGCCCATGGCATTCGGCTTGGGTGCCTGCGGCACCCCAGGCAGGGATCGCTTGGCCTCCACAGCGTCGCCAGGGGGTAAAGTGTCAGCAACGGCAATCGCCCCGAGGGCCTGCTGCTCTCGAGAGGCGACCACCGCGCGGCGCGGCTGCACGGGCTGCGGCTGCGGCTGTGGCTGCGGCGCCACAGCGCGCATCGGGGGCGGCACCGCGGGCGCATCGATGGACAGCGCCGGCACATGGAGCGGTTCCGTTGGCGGCGGCGGAGTGGGCAGCGGCCGCGCTATCGGCGGCGGGGCCACATAGGAGGGCGGTGCCATGGGTGGCGCCGTCAAGAGCGGCGCCACCTTTGGGTGATCGCTAGCCACCCTGGCGGTTCTCGCGAGCTGCCGCGCGCGCGGCGCTCCTGCGGCGGGCTCTGGGTCGTCAGGCTCGACGGTATTCAGGGCGGCCGTCTTATCCAATTCGACCACTTCTTCACGCGGCTGGCGCAGCCCTGGTCGTGCTGCCACTTCAGCGCGCTGCGCCCGCTGCATGGCGGCCTCGACCTCGCGCAGTGAAAACGCATCGGTAGGCGCCTCTTCATCACCCGTCGGGTCCTGGCGTGGCCGCAGCGGCAGGGGGCGCGTCGAGTCGCTCAGCGGCGCTTGGCCAGGACGCCCCGTTGGCGCAGGAGCCGCCCCAGCGCCGTCAGGAAAGAGGAGTTGCTCCCCTTGCCCCGCGGCGCCAGTGATGCGATGCAGGTAGGCGTCGATGTCGGACTGCTCTCGGCTATGCCCGGAGCGATCGGGGCGCACCGTCGCAGCGTCGCGCAGCACGTCGCGGGAGAGGTGCGCGAAGGCATCATCCCCAGCCGGCGGCACCTCGAGGGCGTGCTGATGGGGCGAAGTCGGGACGTCGTGCACCGAGAGGTTGGACTTGTTCGGCAAGGCTGGCGCCGCGATGGAGACCGTCGCCAAGACCCGATCCGTGGCATCGCTGAGATCGTAGATCGTGCTCTCGTCCTCTTCGCCTTCGGCCCGCCCCTGACGTCCGAGCATCGCTGAGAGGTCTGTCGCGGTGGAGTCGCTCGACGCCGCCGCCGAGGTCGGCCCAGCGCGCAGGCGCTTGCGCATCTCGCGCACGTCTGCCGTGATATCCGCTGACGACGGGGCGGGGGTTGGTCTCCGCTTTTGTCCGGCCAGATCACGCGGCCCAGCAATGGGGCGCACCGTATTGGCCACGCTCCCAGCCGGCGTCCGCGGAGGCGGGAGTGGGATCCCAGCGCTCGCCATTTTGTCGCGCACCTCTTGGACATTGACCGTCGGCTCAGCGCCGAGGACGTCGAGATCTTTTTTGGCCAATGAACGCAGGACCTGCTGGCGCACCTCCTGAACATTGAAGGTGGCATCATCGCGCCGAGCCCGACTCGCCTCTGGCCCAGCACGGCGTCCCATGGACGAGCTGTTCTTCCCCCCTCCCGCTGGGGTCAGGCGCGGGTTGGGCGGCGGCGATGGTCGCTGTGTTCGGCGCGGCACCTCACGCAGCGCACAGCGGGCGAGGAGGAAGGAGGCCTGCCCAAAGCTCGGCGCCAGCGCCTGTACCCCTTCCAGGACCACCCGCGCATCGTCCCACTCCCCCAGTAACATCATGGCTTCAGCAAAGAGGCAACGCAACGCCGGATCGTCGGGGTGAAAGCAAAGCGCCTCTTCGGCCCGGCCGAGGGCTTCCTCGCTGCGTCCGGCATTCAACAGGTTGCGAATCGCCGTGATCGTCTCGGCTGGTGCTGCATCCACGCCCATGGAAGACATTCCACAAAGTCTGCGCCAGTGCGCCAAAAGAAAAGCAGAAAACCCCCTATAATCATCAAAGCTTTCCCCGGCGGCAGGATAACAGAGCCGGTCGCGATGTCAAAGGCCCCGCTCACAGCGCTTCATCGCCGAGGAGACGCCGGGGATGGTGTTGACGACCTGGCCCTTCGCGCCCTATCTTGCCCAGGTGGGTCTGTCTTGGCCACCGAGGAGATTAGGACATGGCACGTCGACACCTCTTGTTTCTCTTGCTTTTCCTGCTACCTGTCACGCCGGGCTTCGTCTGCGCCTCGCGGGCTGAGCGCATGGAAGGGGAGCTTGACGCCCTGCGCATCCAATTCGAAGAGATTCAGCAGCGCATCAACAACGACCAGGCGCAAGTCACCGAGATGATCCTGCGCGCCGACGTCAAGTTGGCCGAGCTGGCCGAGCTCCAAGGCCAAGCCCATGATCTCGTCACCCGCAACAGCGTCGATCTCTCCCTCCAGTTGGAATCGACCCGAACGGAGCTCGCCGAGCTACGCGGCCGCATGGATTCCCAAGATCGCACCCTAACCCAGCTCGGCAACGATGTCCGCGCCATCGTCAGCGCGCTTGGCGCCACCGACTCGGGCAAGACCATCGTCCTCCCCAAGGAAAAGGAGGCCCTCTTCGCCTTCGCTACGGAGAAACGCGCCGCCAACCGCAATCCTGAAGCCCGGGCCGCCTACTCTGAGTTCATCGCGCGCTACCCCGACGACAGCCGTGTTCCAGCCACCTTGGCCGACCTCTGCCTGCTCTTCAGCGTCGACGGCATGCACCAGGACGCCATCGCGACAGCCCGCACCTACCTCAAGACCTTCCCCGATGGCCCACAGCGCAACGACGTCATCGCCACCATGGGCGACAGCGCCGCCGCGCTGGGTAACTGCGATGTCGCCCAGAAGGCCTATCAGACCCTCGTGGAGGTGGGCCATAAGAACGCCAAGAAGCGTCTCAGCGAAATCAGCGCCCAATGTAAGTAAATCCTGCGCTGGAGGCCGCGCGCAATTCCCAGAGGTGACAACGTGCGCCGAGGACTCCGCCTTGCTCTGCTCCTAGCCTGTGCTGCCGCAAGCTGCACCCAGCAGGAGCCCACCAAGGAGGCCCGCGCACCAGCCGACACGACCACAGCGCCCCTCCCAAGCGCCGCGGCGCAACCTCCCCCCCTCGCGCCCAGCGCCGACCATCCCCTCCCAGTCATGGCCGCAGCAGAGCTGCTCTTCAGTAGCGCCGCGCCCCTCCTCGACACGGCCATCGCGGGCACCCTCGCCCTGCCTCCCCCAGCGCACAGCCAAGAGATCGCCATCATCATCGGCGCTGACCTCGGCGCCCTTACCCTTCCCCTCATCACGAAAGTGCTCGGGCACCACCGGGCACAGCTCGAACGCTGGCAGCACACGGCCAGTCCCCTCTTCACCCTGCGCCTCGACGGCGGCAACAACCTGTCACCAAGCCCCCCTCACTTCCAGCCCAGCGCCGCTCATAGAGAACGCGCAGAGCACGTCTTGGCTGCCCTGAGCCAGCTCGGCATCGACACCATGCTCGTCGGCCTGCGCGACCTCGTCTTGCCCGTCGAGGTCCTCGGCGAGCTCGCGGCGCAACAGGGCGTCACCCTGCTCAGCACCAATCTCCTCCACCTCCACAGCGGGCAGGCAGCCTTCACCCCCTACCGAATTTTCCATCATGAGCAAGCTGAACACGGACCCTTACGCGTGGGCCTCTTGGGCCTCACCCCGGGGCACCCCACGGACCCGCGCTTCTTGCGCAACGCCGGGCTCCGCCTCGATGACGCCGCAGAGGCCCTGCGCCGTGGCAACGCGGCCCTCCGCAGCGCCGACGTCCACGCCTGCATCCTCCTCAGCGGTCTCGGCCTCCACGCCACCCGAGAAGTCATCAAGCGCCTCGCGCCGGCAGACCGACCCAACCTCGTCCTCGTCGTCGGCTCGGGACACCTCACCCCTGAGCCCCTCTGGCTCGACGGCGTCATCCTCATCGAGGCCGCTGGAGGGGGCGAGCGCTTGCTCGTGGTCAACCTCCCCACCCACTTCGCCCGCGACCGCCTCGTCAATGTCGACCTCGAAGGCCTCACCCCTGTCCGCCACCTGGTGCACCAGATCGCCGAGGTCTGGCACCACGGCGCAGTGGCCGGAAGCACCCGCACGAACCGCCCCCAGATGCGCAGCCTCGCGAACCTGCTCCGGCAACGCAAGTGGCAGGACCTGCTGCTCTCGGGCGTCCCACCTGGCCTCAGCATTCAGGTCATGGACTCACGGTGAGGGGCCAACGCTCAAGCGCAGGCCCAACTCCCAGCGCGGCGCATCGACGTGCCAGGCCCCGCGCAGCCCCACCCGCCAGCAACCACAGCCCGCCACGTAGTCCCAGAAGGCGCTCACATCGAGCCCTGGCCACGCGCCCAAGACCCAAGCGGCATCGGCCCCTGCGATGGTGGGGCCAAGAGCCCCCTGGAGCGCCAGCGCCAGCATGTCCGACGGCGTCACTTCTGGCATGCGCCACGCCGTCGCCACCTCATGGGCGCCAGGGCGTCCACTCCAGAGCAACCAGCGCCCCATGCGGTGATAAGCGGCGACCAAACGCCACAGCGCATCGGGCCGCCAAGCGATCCAAGCGCCTCCGGCGAGGCTATCGCTGCCGCCGTGGCTCCACACCAAGTCGCCCCCTAGGCTCAAAGGCGAGTCGTCCCATCCGACTTGGGTGCGCAGGAAGCTGGCGCTGCCTTCCACCTCACCCGGCCCGGGCAGGGCCAGCACCGCCCCCATCTCAGCCTGCCACGCCCAATTCGCGCCAAGCCACTGGGATCCGAAGCCTCCCTCCAGGCTGTGTCCTATTCTTGGAGCCACGTCCCACGACCACACGCTGCTCGACCTGGCCGGCCGCCGAAAGTCGGCGACCTCCCACCGCCACCTCACCACAGGCCGCAGGAGGTGGGTCCCTGGGGCGTAGCGCCGGGCCAAGGTCGTGCCCAGCTCCGCCCCCAAGGCGAGCCGCGTCTGGTTCTCCCGCAAGCGCCCACTGTCGCCGAGCACGGTCTCATGCCAGGCCTCAGTCGCCAAGTCCAGGCGCGCCAAGGACCCCAGCGCCACAGGCCAGCGCAGCACGCTACGCACCTGCATGGCCAAGCCCGAGGCCCAGGGCTCACCCGCGTCGCGGTGGCCATCGCCCGCGCCAAGCGGTCGCTCCCCCTGCAGCGCCCACGGCGCCAATCCCCCCTCGCCCCAATCGATGAAGGCCGCGCCATCGCCACTGGAGAAGTGGGTCATGCCCGCCTCCAGCTCCCAGCGCAACCACGGTGCTGGACGCTGGTGGCTACGCATCCGCACCCACGGCCACCGGGCGGTGTCCACCGCTGCGGGCCGCGCCGCAGGGCTTAGCGTCTCTGCCCAGCGCGGCCTCCACCGGTCCTGGATGAAATCGGCGCCCAGATCAGCGGCCCAGGTCGGCGACTCGTAGCTCACGGCGACGGCGCTCTGTCCAAAGCCGCGGGTCCGGGTCGCGAAGTCGCTGAAGGCCGGCCACGGCGTCGCCGGGGTCGTCGAAAAATCGATGGCCGCGAGCAAGCGCAAGCCCGGCGCCAGCTCCCACGGCGCCCACCCCTGGCTGTCGAGAGCCAACTCGGCCGCGTCGAGATCATAGCGCAGCTCCGCCTCGAGGTGGCCGCGGCCGGCCGCCCCGACATGGCGCTCCTCGATGGCCAGCGCCGGCCCCACGGCGCTGAGCCAGCCCGGCGCGAGGCCGAGGTCGGCAGCCGATCCCAAGCGGAAAAACAAAGGCCACCACAGACTCCAACCGCGGCTCGCGCTGTAGCCGATCCGCGGAGCCAGCACCCCAGAGGCGCGTCCATCGGGGTGCAGACCATAGACAGGCAAGCGCACCAGCATCCCCAGTGCTTCGACGGCGACCCCCTCCAGGCGCGCCGTCGCTGCAGAGGCGGCGTCAAAAGGCGCTTCCCCAGGGTGCGCTTGGAGGGGCAAGACCACCTCGGCGATATGCACCACGATCCCATCTCCGTCCCCGTCACCACAGGGGCAGGGACGGGCGCGCAGCCCGCGCACCTGCAGGTGCTCCTCTTGGCGCCACAGCGACGCAGCGGTGGCGCTGAAGTCTGCATCGTGCCAGCGCACATTCACCGCGCGCCACGCGCCTGCGTGCTCCACCCACAATTGCTCCGCCGCAAAGCCCTGCCCGCCTTGCCCGGCGCTGACCCCCTCGAAGTACAGGGACCCGGTCTGCCACTGGAGGCGCTCAGCGCGTAGCCAGGGTGCCTCGGGCGCCGTGGGCGTCGTCAGGCTGAGTTTCTCAACCCAGAGCTCGCCATGGGCACCGATGCCGACGCGGTCAGCCGCAAAGTCGATGCCCACTCCTGGGCCATTTTCGGCAGCCTCGGCCGTGGGAGCCAACAGGGAGGCCGTTGCCAAGGCATGGCCCTGTTGCTCCAAGAGGGGGTGAGGTGAATGGGCGCAGGCCGCGAACGCCCAGCTCAGGTGGATCAGCAGCAGTAGCCACCCGCCGACCCGCCACGAGCGGTAGCGGTGCCCATCGAGGCGCTCCGCCGTGGGGTGCGTTGGCACGCGTCCGCCCTGGGCCATTTCCTCACTGCCTCCAAGGACGCAGCACAGCCGGCGCAGGGGATGTGCTCAGGGGCTCTTCTGCGCCTTGCCCGCTACGTGAATGAACAAAAACTCGCCGCTCTGCTCTACGCGATAGGCGGCCCGCTCGGCAAGGGTGAGGGTCACGATGGTGTTCTCTTTGGCGGCCTGAGCCCGGGCTTCTTCGAGGGCGGAGTCAAAGTAGCGCAGGTCGAGGGAGCGGCGGTTGTTGGAGAGGGGCACCCGCGTGCCCATGAGGGTCACGACGATGCGCGGGCTGCCGTCAGCGGCGGTGTCTTCGTCGACGCGGTAGGTCGCGGGGCGAATGGTCTGCAGGAAGAGCGCGCCGCCTTTGTCGCTTTCTTGGTAGCCGATCCAGGTCAGGCGGTTCTTCATTTTGGGGTTGACCTTGGCCGCTTCGCGGGCCCGGCGGGGAAAATAGTGCCAGTCGCGCACGCCTGGGACGATGCCGCGATAGGTCGCCGGTTGACCGGCCATCGTCTCGCTCACGGCGACACCATCACCGGCGCGGTTGCTTTTGGTGACCCGTGCGATTTTGCCACCTTGGGGTGCGCTCGCGCCATCCGTCGCCGCAGCGTCACCGGCCTCGGGCGGCGGCGCCGGCATACCGGGGATGTAGCCTCCCGAGCCAGCAGGCACGCCAGAGTCACGGCTGGGCACGGCGCCCGGCCCGGCGCCGGAGCGCAGCGATCCCGTGCTGACCTCTTGCGCCCACGCCGCCGCGCCCAAGGTCAGGCACAGGGCCACAGCGACGCCAGCCGCAGCGCCACGGCCCCACCCGGTCGTCACGGCCCGTGGAGAAGGGAGAGAGGAGATGTACGCTTGGGCCCTCATGCCATACCTCGCTGGAAAACAGCACCATGTTCGCTTCGCGGGGCGCAGGCGTCGCCCGGCCCCGGCCTCCGATGTCACCGCCTTCATCTTAGGGGTGAGCCGCCCACTTGGCAAAGTCCGCGGGCAGGTAGCGCACCCCGCTGGCCTTGCCTTACCTCAAAAGTTGGCGCCCCACGGCGACTCACATACCATGCACGGCGATGTAGGTGTGGCGCCGCGGTGCACAGGCTCCCACGGCGCAACACCGCCCCCATGGTGTGGGACGCCTCAGTCAGGCTGGTCCGAGGGTTTTCAAGGCGAGGTTGAAGATGAGCATCGAGCGGCAGGCCGAAATGGTCAGTACACCCCCACTGATGAACCGCGACGTTACCCGCGCCAAGCAGGTCACTGTGGGCCGCAAGAGCGTCGAGCGCTACGCCGAGCGCCTCCAGACCAGCGCCAAACGCCTGCGCCACGGGCCAGAGGCCTCAGAGCTGCTCTGCGCCGTCGCCGAGCTGCACGAAGGCATCCTCGACCACAACCCGGCCCAAGCCGCCCGATTTTATCACGGCGCCATCGAGGCCTTCGCCCTGAGCCGCCCCGCCCACGCCGGGGTGCGACGCCTGGCGCGTGATGCAAAAGAGATCGACACCATCCGCGCCTCCCTCCAACGAGACATCGCCAACGCCACGGGTCAACGGGCCATCAGCTTGCGCCAAGAGCTGGCCCGCACCCTGCTCTACCAGGCCGACCGCCCCAACGACGCCCTCCTCATCCTCGAAGAAATCGACGCCTTGCGCAGCGCCCGCGCGCGCGAGGCGAGCGAAGCCGAGTCCGCAGGGCCAGGCTGGATGGGGGTGGAGCTCTTCTTTTTGTGGGAAGAGGCCTTGTGGGCCACCAGCCAGTGGCAGCGCTACGAGAAGCTGTTGCGCGAGGCACTGATCAACCAGCGCAGCAACCGACCCTTCACCCAAGTCATCGAGCGCCGCCTGCTACACCTCTACCAGTACATTCTCCCTGACGCCAAACAAGCGGGCATCATCATTCAGCATTTGCTCGGTCACAGCCACCTCGACCCAGAGCTGGTCGAGCTGGCCTTGCGCCGCATGGAGCGCAATGCCCAGCCTCAGGAGATGGTCGCCCTGCTCAACCGCGCCCTCGAAGCACCGCAGTGCGCCGGCCACGCCACCCTGTACCGCATGCTCCTGGCGGACATCGCCCGCCATCACTTCGACGACATCCACCACGCCGTCGACATCATCCGCGCTGGCGTCGCCACGCCCACCCCACCCAGCGACGTGACAGCGAGCCCCGAGGACGGCCCGGCCCCCAAGCGCGAGCCCATCCTGGTGCACGAGCTGCTCACCTTGCAAGAGGAACGGCAGGACCTGGCGGGCATCCTCGAGGCCTTGGGCTTCAGCCTCGACATCCTCGAAGATCCCGTGCTGCGGGCCGACACCTTGCACCGCATCGGCACCATCCTCAGCGACAACCTCGAACAAGAGGACAGCGCCGTCGAGGTCTGGCTGGAAGCGCACCGCGAGTGCCCCACCCACCTGCCCACCCTGCGCAGCCTCGGCCGCATCTACCGCCGCCGCGAAGCGTGGGCCGAGCTGGCGGATCTCTATGAAGGCGAGCTCAGCGCCAGCCAAGACGACGATCGCTGGCGCAAACACCATCAGCTCGCCGAGATCTACGAAGACCGCCTCGGTGATCTGGAGCAAGCCTTTCACCACTACGCCGCCGTCCTCGCCCTGCGTCCCTCGGATCTGGCCTCGCTCAAAGGCGCCGGCCGGGTGGCGGCCGCCCTGGGCCGCTGGTCCGATCTCCTCCACCTCTATGCCGCCGCGGAGGAGGCCACCCAGGACCCCAAGCAACACACCTATCTCCTCGACCGCATCGCCCAGATCGCCGAAGAACACCTGGGCGACCTGGACACCGCTTGCACCGCCCTCGAAGCGCTGCGCATCATCGACCCGCGTCAGCCCTCGGCCATTGCCTCTCTGGCCCGCCTCTACATGCGCCTGGAGCGCTTCGCCGACCTGGTCGACCTCACCGATGAAGAGCTTTCTTGGACCACCGAAGGTGAGAGCTGCGCCGCCTTGCTGTGCCGCAACGGCGAGATCTGCGCCGAGCACCTCGCGGACAGCGCCCGGGCGGCCGCCTATTACCGACGGGCCCTACAGGTGCTCCCGACCTATACCCCAGCCCTCGAGGCCCTGGGGCGCCTCCTGGAGCAGGACCACAAGTGGGAAGAGCTGGTGGCTCTCGGCCTGGAAGAGGCCGAGCAGTGGGGCGATGCCCGGCAAGCCCTGCGCCGCCTCCACGCCGTCGCCGACATTCTGGAGAGCCGCCTGGGACGCACGGACGAGTCCTTGGCCCTGTACTGGCGCTGCCTCGACCGCGATCCCAGCGACCGGGTCGCCCGCGCCACCTTGATCCGTCACTACAAATCCACGGCCGAGTGGGAAGAGGTGGCCCGAGTCCTGGAGATCGAAGCGGCCCACGGCGGCACGGCGGGATCGCCCGCCCTGACGCTCTTTACCCTGGCCCAGGTGAAAGAGCACCGCCTGAACGACCTCGAGGGCGCCCTCGACGCCTATCAGCGGGCCTTCACCGCCGACCCCAGCAACACGGTCATCATGCGGGCGCTCCTGGCCACGGCGCGCCGCGTCGGCGCCAGCGAAGGGCCGCGCAAGACCTTGAGCAACGCCAGCACCAAGCCCACGGACCAGGTCGCCCGCGCCGAGCTGCTCGTCGCGTTGGCCGAGTTCAGCCTCATGGACTCCCACGATCCCATGACCGCCGCGGGCTACCTAGAGATCGCTGAACAGATCACCCCAGAGAAGGCCATCTTCGCCTCCCTCCTCGCCATGGCCTTGGCCCAAAGCGGGCGCTGGTCCGAGCGTCTCCGCCTCGCCCTCAGCCCGCACCGCAGCCTCGATGAACAGGTCCATGGTCTCCACGGCGCCATCGTGACGGGTATGCCGGCCGGCTTGGCCGATCCCGCCAAGAGCATCCTCCCCGTGGTCCCTGACCCAGAGGTCTCGCTCCAACTGTGGGAGATGCTGTCACCGGCGCAGCGCCCCTCCTATCTCCATCTCAGCCCGGAGATCCTGGCCAACCCGGCGCCGCACGTCCAAGACCTGCGCCGCTGGTCGGCCCTCGCCGCGCTCCTGGCTGGCGACACCATCGATCCGGCCAAGCGGGTGCTGCCCGAGAACAAGTCTTCCTATCTCTCGCTGCGACCAGAGCTGGAGTTACTGGCGGCCTATTACGAGGTCACCGAGGCCTGGCCCAAAGTCCTCGAGGTCCTGGAGGTCCAAATCGAGAGCGCACCGAGCGATCCCGAACGGGCCCACGCCCTGCTGCAGCGCGCCTTCGTCCTGGGCAAGGTCGGCCGCGCCGCGGAGGCCCTCGAGGCGGTGCGCACGGCCCTACCCTACTGCGACTTCGAGAGCCCCATTCGCGACGATCTCTATGACTACTTGGAGGGTGCCAAGGACTGGGACTTTTTGGCCCAGGAGCTGCGACGCCACCTCATGCACTGCCAAACGCCGCCCCTCCAGAGCCATCTGTGGCAGCGTTTGGCCCGCGTCCTCGACAGCGGACTCGGCCAAGCCGATGAAGCGCTGCGCGCCCTCGACGCGGCCTACCGATCCTTTCCCGGCGCCGGCGCCGTGCTGCCTGAGATCGCCAAGCTCGCCGAACGCATTGGCGAGACCATCATCGCCCGTCGCGCGCTCGATGACTTCCTCACCTACCACCGCCCGGACATCGAAGCTGAGCTGGACGGGGCGCACCGGGTGGTGGAGCTTCACATCGACCAACCTGGCGGTGACCCTCAGCGCGCCATCGCCTATCTGGAGAACCTCACGGCGCGATCCTGTGAAGACCGACGGGCCCTCCAGGTCTTGGCGGACGCCCACGCCAAAGCCGGCGATCCCTCACTTGCCGCAGAGATCTTGCTGCGCCTGGTGCGCAGCCCTTACCGCCGTGAGGACATCGCCCTGTGGATGAGCCTGGCCCGCCTCTACGTCTACCGCCTCCACGAGGCCAGCAAAGGGGAGACGCTGCTCTGGGATCTCTTCCGCTTCTTCCCCGATGAAGGCACGGTCTTTACGGCCCTCAACGAGCTGCATCAGGGCCACGGTGCCCGAACCATCTTGGCCGAGAACCTCCGTGAGCTCATCCACACGGCCCCGAGCTTTGCCGAGGACCCAGAGCTCAAGCGCCGTTATCTCACCATCGTCGGCCGCATCCTCGGCGACGAGTTGGGCCTGTGGCGCGAAGCGCAGGACGTCTATTCCGAGGCTATCGACGCCGCCCAAGTGCCCGAGCCCGACCTCTCGCGGCAACGGGCCTATGCCTTGTGCCGGGTCCCAGGCGAGCGCGCCTCGGCCCTCAAAGATTTCCTGGGCATCCTCGCCAACGATCCTTTCCAAACGGACATCCTCCAGTCGGCCGTCGAGCTGTGTGAGTCGGCTGAGGCTTATGACCGGGCGCGGATCTTGCGGCAGCTCGCGGCCCTTTGTGTCCCCGAAGCGGGCCTGCACCACAGCGACGCCGCCGAGCGTCCCAAAGTGGATGTCACCCGTGACCTCCCCAGTCAAACCCTCGAGAAGCGCCTCCTCCTCGACGAGCTGCGCCCGTTGCACGCGCTGCTACACGAGGCCATGCCCATCTTCGAGGCGCTCTTCAAGGAGAGCATCCCCCGGCTCTCGGCCATCGGCGGCCAGCGCGCCCGAGGCAAGGACGACCTCGGGGAGGTCTTCGCCAACGCCGCAGCGCGTCTCAACTTGGGCCAGGTCAAGGTCTATCTCGGCCACGACGAATCGCCGCTGCCCATGGTCTTTCACGCGCCGCCAGCCTTCTGGATGCCCAGTGATCGCTGGGGCGGCATGAGCCAAGCCGAGCGCCGCCACTGGGCCGGCTACGCGGGCGGCGTCTTGTGGACGGGGCTGGCGCCGCTCATCCACCTCGATGGTCAGGCCCTGTGGCAGATTCTCGACGGCATCCACTACCTGGTGACGGGAGACGGCATCCAGGGACGCACGGCCTACACCATCGAGGCCTCAGAGAAAGTGAAGAGCCCCTGGTACCGGCGCGCCCGCAAAGAGATCTCCCAGCTCATCACGGAGGCCGGCGCAGCGGCGCACAAAGACGAGGCCCACGCCTGGCCCCAATGGATCCACGCCACGGGAGACCGAGCGGGCTTGCTCTTCTCGGGGGATCTCGGCGCCAGCGTGCGCGCCATGTTGGCCGGAGAAGGGTGGCGCAGCGAGGCGAGCGAGGCCGGTCTGCGGCACAAGATCGACACCCACCCCAGGGTGCGTCACCTCTTGGCCTTCGCCTTGAGTGAAGACTATCTCCACCTCCGTCACGCCGCCGGCTTGGCCCAGCGCCCCAGCGCCGTCGCTGGCTAGGGATCGCCGTCGTCGCGCAGTCGCCGGCGCCAGCGCGTCAAGAGGCCGCGCAGGGAGCGGGGCCAGCCCTTGGCCTCTGTTGAGGCGCCAAAATGCTCCCGCACCGCCTGGGCGATGGCCTCTAGGCTGAGTTGGGTGCCCGTGCGCCGCGGTGAGCCGCCGATCTCGGCGGCGCCACCCCAGAAGTTCTCCATCGCGTCCTCGGCCACGGCAGGATCGCGGCGATTCAGTGTCGCATAAAGCCCTTGCAGGTCACCGGGCATGAAGGGATCACACAACCTCAAGGTCACCCGCTGCTCCGGCGCAAAAAGCACCAGAAGTCCGAGAGAAGCGCCATAGCGCCGGCGCAGTTGCGACTCCACGGCGTAGGCGCCCAGTGAGGAGCGGCACAGGACGGCGATGCGCTGTGGCGTGAGCGGCAGCCGCTCGAGCTCGATGATGCCCTGGAGACCATCGCGCAGCTCGAGCGGAAAGAAGAGCCCGTCGAGCTCATCGAAGGTCTCGAGGGCGTGCTGGATCCAATCGCTGCGATGCCAAGTGCCCTCGCGCTTGCGGCGCCGCTCGCGGGCGACGATGAGGTCGAGTTGGCGCGAGGTCGTCGCCAGAAGCTCCTCAGGAAAGCCCGTGAGATCTTTCGCCGCCAGACCGTGGGCGTCGATGGCTCCTTCGAGGCGCACCAAAGGTGTCACAGCGCGCAGTAAGCGACGCTCGTCCGCCAGCAGGATGTTGAAGTTGAGCAGGAGCCACGCGGCCAACAAGGCGTCCACATCGGGATCATTGACGTAGAGGTGCCAGCGGCCTTCGTGGAGGGGCAGACCCTGCATGAGCATGACCAAGGCCTGCTCACAGGTCGCCAAGGTGAAGGCGCGGACGCAGCCCACGTGGTGGTCCAGCGCATAGTGACGCGCCACGTTGTCGAAAAAAGGAGGGCCGTGAAAGACCCCATCCAGGAACACACTCTGCCGGGGGAAGTCGGCCCGAGTCTTGGCGCTGACCGTCAGGGCTGGCACGATGTGCAGCAGCACCTGCGGCGCCTGGGCCGTGGTAATACGCTGGGTCCCGTCGGCGCCGCGCAGCAGGAGATAGCGGCTCTGCGGCCATGGCGGCGCCGCCTCCCCAGCGGGCAGGCCTATCGAGGGGTCTTGACTCATCTCAGTCCCGTGATCCCCAAGGGAGCCAGCGGCTGCGGCGCGGCACCAAGGGCACCTCCATGTTGAGGGCCAAGAGCGCCTCCAGTGCTTCGTCGGCGTGGGGAAAACGTTTCTCTGGCTTGTGGTGCATCAGGCGCATGGCAAAAACGTAGAGCGGATGATGGCGCAACAAGCCCGTCGCCGGGCGCACGGCGCCGTCGAGCTGGGCCATGGCACGCTCTATCCCCTGGCCGGCGAAGGCGCGCCGCCCCGTCAACAGCTCGTAAGCCAACACGCCGGCGCTATAGAGGTCCGCCTCGGGCCCCACTCGGCCGCGTTGCAACATCTCGGGCGCCATGTAGCCGGGAGTGCCGACGCTCTGCCCCGCTTTGGTCAGGGGCTGTTGTGAGAAGGCGGCATCGCCGACACTCGGGTCCTGAGCGACGACTTTGACGAAACCAAAATCGAGGATCTTGATGATGCGCGGCGCCGTCGCCTCCACCTTGCCATCCGCTCCCGTCTGGGTCACGAAGAGGTTGGACGGCTTGATGTCGCGGTGCACCACCCCCAACCGATGCGCGGCCCCCAACCCGGCGAGCACTTGCGCCAGGATGTCCTTGACAGCCGTCGCCGGCATCCGGTCGCGATACATCTCTTGGTTGAGGGGGTGGCCCACGAGCTGCTCCATGACCATGTAGCACACCCCATCCCGCGTCTGGCCATAGCTGTATATCCGCACCACGTTGGGGTGATGAATCCGAGCGGCGACTTCTGCCTCGCGAATGAAACGCTCCCGCGCGGTCACATCACTCTGCACGGCATCGGCCTTGAGGGCCTTGAGGACCACCGGCAGCTTGTCCTCGACGCGCTCGGCTTCGAAGACCACGGCGAAGCCCCCTTGGGCCACGGGCTTGCCGACCCGGAAGGTGCCAGCGACGATCTGCCCCATCTTCAACAACGGCGTTTGATTGCTCATGAACGACGCGAACCCACTGTGCAAAGAGAGGCCACCCATGACGACGCGAGCCTTGCCTATCTCTAGCATATCGTCGCCCCATCGGGTAGCCTCCCGCTCGGCTCCACTCTCCGCCATGACCTCAGCACGGCCAACCCTTCGCCGCGCAAAGGGTGTTGCTCGCCAACTTTTTCCGCTATGCTACCTTCCATCATCGGACCCTGGACGCTTATGGTCCCATCGCGTGGAGTCTGGTCTGTGAGCACATCTCATTCTGTTTTGCGCAGCGGCACGACACTCTATGTTTTGGTCGCCGATTCAAACACAGAGAAGTTCGATTATCGCAGCCTGGTACCAGAAAATGTCGTGCAATGGGGCTTCGTCGAGAGCGAAGAGATCTTCGCCGCCGCCTTGCGCCTGCAGCCCTGGGACGTGATCATCGTCGACACGACCATGCTCAACCACATCCCCCACGACCTCCTCTCAGCCGATGACACCTTGGCCGAAGGACACGAGGTCATCCTCCTCGTCGAGGCGGAACACCTGCCGCAGCTCGCCGAGCGCAATCTCCTCAACCTCTGCGCCTATCTCGTCAAAGGCCCTGGCATCGAACACTCCCTCGGTCGCGTCATCCAACGCGCCAGCTACGTCCAGAGCCTGCGCCAACAGCGCACCTACCTCGAACAGGAAATCGAGCGCATCCTCACCGGCTGGGAGCTCTCCATCCGCGACCGCACCAAGACCCTCGAGCGCCGCGCCCGCGAGCTGCAGACCATCGATGAGCTCAAGAACCAGGTCCTGGAGAACATCAGCCATGAGCTGCGCGCCCCCCTGACGGTGATCCGCTCCTACGTCGAGCTCCTCCTGGAATGCCCCCCCGACGATGAGCAAGAACGGCTGGACTTCATCCGCATCATCGACAGCGAAACCCAGCGCTTGGCCCGCATGATCGACGACGTCCTCGACCTGGCCCGCCTCACCGCCGGCAACATGGTCTGGCAAATGGACCAGGTCGACGTGCGCGAGCTCATCCCCAAAGTCATCGCGCAGCTCCAGCCGATCTTCCGCAAAGAGCAGCTCTCCTGCACCCTCCACCTCCCCTGCGAGATCCCACCCGTGTGGGGCGACGCCGAGCGCCTCACCCAGGTCCTCTTCAACCTCATCGAGAACGCCGTCAAGTTCTCGACGCAAGGCCCCATCGAGATCCACGCCGACCTCATCAGCGAGGACCATGACGGCGAGATCATCGACATGGTCACGGTCTCGGTCATCGATTTCGGACCCGGCATCCCCCATGACATGCTCGAGAAGGTCTTCGAGCGCTTCGCCCAAGCCGGCAACCGCGGCAAACGACGCGGCACAGGCCTCGGACTCGCCATCTGCCGCGAAATCATCTCCCATCACGGGGGCCGCATCTGGGCCACCAACCACCAAAACGGCGCCAAGCTCACCTTCACCATCCCCCTGGCGGGTCATCTCGACGTCATCTCTGGCGTCCACACCATCCCAGACGAAGCCCGAGAGGGCGACTGAGCCGTGAGCGGATGGCCTCTCTCGGCCGCTACACCACTGCCTGAACGCGCACCAGCGCTAGCCCGCACCACCCCATGGGCGCAACACCCGAGGAGGCGAAGGCCGCCGCACGATCGCAGCGCGCCGGTCGTTTTGCTGGGCACCCGGGAATAACCACACCCCCCAGCGCCCTTTCCCTGCCTGTAACACGCCCCACTGGCGACCATAGTGCCACGCCAGCCTGTGGTCGTCGGTGTCAGATCACTTGCATCGTCGGAGGAAGCATGGCTGCGCCACCGAAGGCTTCGAACGATAACCCCCAGACGAGCGCTAACCTCTCGGGCGACCCCTCGCCCCAGGAGCAGCGGCGCGCCCGGGTGCTCTTTCTCAGCTTCACCATGCTCCTCATGTCCATGCTGCTGTGCACCTTCGACAGCGATGAGCGGCGCCGCTGCTTTGGCGAGCCCGAAGGCACGGGCGGCCTCAAGAGCCAAGACCCCACGCCGGGCTCCCTCCAGTGGGCCTGGTCGCAGGACGCCCCCATCGCGTGTGAAGCCGAAGCCACGTCCAACCGCTCCCCCTTGCTCCTGCTCGGCATGATGGCCGGGTTGGCCGCCAGCTACGAGCGCCGCGACCCCTGGCCCAGCGGCCACGGCCTCATCGCGCCACGCCCCCAGCCTTGGGGCGAAGCGCTGCGCCTGCCAAGCGGCCTGGACGACGCGGCGCTGCGCATCGCCGACCCCGAAGCCTACCACGCCATCAAGCGCCACCTGGGCGACGTCCCCGCCCTGGACACCTGGCTCAACCGCACCGCCCACAACAGCCAAGCCCTGGTCTCCCGCGCAGGCTGTGAGGTGGTCGAAGTGCAACGCCGGGTCAAGTCTCCCTGCAGCATCTGGGAAAAAATGCAGGTCAAAGGCTTGGAATTGACGGACATCAAAGACGTTCTCGGCTTGCGCTTCATCGTCCCCACCGCCGCCGACGCTTACGCCACCCTCGAAGCCCTTCAGGCCCACTACGGCCACCACGCCCCCATCAAAGACTACATCGCCCAGCCCAAGCGCTCGGGCTACCAGAGCCTGCACAGCCAGCTCCACATCGATGGCCGCTGGGTCGAACTCCAGATCCGCACCCCAGCGATGCACGCCCAGGCAGAAGGGGAGCACGACACCTACAAAGCGCGCCGCATGCAGCAGTGGATCCGCGATCGCGTGGCCTGAGCCTCGCGGCCGCCGCCCGGCCCAAACGATAATCGCCTACTCAGAGCCGCTCCTTTCCGTTATAGTTCCACCCGGGACTCAGGGCGACGGAGGCGGTGCGATGGACCAAGCGGCATCCTGGTGGGAGAAGCTCGACGACGAGCGGCTGCGTTGCCAAGTCTGCCCCCGGGCCTGCGTGCTCAGAGAAGGCCACCGAGGCTTCTGCCACGTGCGCCAGAACGTCGGCGGCCGCATGGTGCTCACCACTTGGGGCCGCAGCACGGGCTTCGCCATCGATCCCATGGAGAAAAAGCCCCTCTATCACTTCCATCCCGGCGCCACGGTGCTCTCCTTTGGCACCCCAGGCTGCAACCTGGCCTGCAAGTTCTGTCAGAATTGGACCCATTCCCATGCCTCCACCACCGCCGAGGCGTGCGCCACGGCCCCCCCCGAAGCCATCGCCGCCCACGCCCAACAGGCGGGCTGCCGCGCCGTGGCCTTCACCTACAACGATCCCATCATCTGGGCCGAGTACGCCATCGCCACGGCCCAGGCCTGCCGCGCCGTCGGCGTCGCCCCGGTGGCGGTGACGGCGGCTTACGTCAACCCCGAGGTGGCCGCGGCATTCTTTGCCCACATGGACGCCGCCAACGTCGACCTCAAGGCCTTCTCCGAGGCCTTCTACCGCGAGCACTGTGGTGGCGCCCTGGCGCCGGTCTTGGAAACGCTGTGTCACATCCGGCGCCACACCGCGTGTTGGCTCGAGATCACCAACCTGCTCATCCCTGGCCTCAACGACAGCGACGCCGAAGTGCGCGCCCTGTGCCAGTGGATCCAAACGGAGCTCGGCGCGGACACGCCGCTGCATTTTTCGGCCTTTCACCCGGCCCACAAAATGCGCGACCGCGACCGCACCCCCCTGGCGACCCTCACCCGCGCCAGAGCGCTCGCCCACGCCGCAGGCCTGCGCCACGTCTACCTCGGCAATGTCCGTGAGCCCCAGGGCCAGAACACGCGCTGTACCCAATGCGGCGAGCGACTCATCCAGCGCGATGGCTATCGCATCGCCACCTACGACCTCGACGCCGGCCGCTGCCCCCGCTGCGGTGCCGCCTTGGCCGGCCGCTTTCCCACCGTTGCCGCAGGCGCCGTACCTAGGGCCGACGGCACTCTGGAGCATTGAACCATGACGACGAGAGGCATTCCCACGGGGCGTCTTCGCAGCGCCCTCCCGTACCGCTGGCTGGTGAGCGCCACCGTGGTCGCCCTGGGGGCCCACCTGGCCGGAGGCTGCGTCGAGGAGATCCCGACCCGGCCCATCGCCCAAGAGGAGCACGCCATCACCGCCTATTGCACGGCCACGGTGGTCGGCACGGGGGTGGTCGACGTCGAGACCGACTATCTGCCCCGGGTCGTCGCCTGTGAGAACGGGGCCGCCGATTTCGAGGCTCTCAAGGCCCAAGCCGTCTCGGCCCGCAGTTACCTCTATTATAAGATCGAGACCTCTGGGCAGATTGGCGACGGCACCCACGATCAGGTCTACTCCTGCGGCCGCCCGCCCCAGGCCCAACACTTTCGCGCCGTCGAGGAGACCTCGGGCCAAGTGCTGCGCTACAACAACCTCACGGTGTGCGCCTTCTACGTCGCCGGCGCCATCCCCAGCACGGCCAACTGTGTCCCCGCAGCGAGCGATCCCGACGCCACCAACACCGAGCGCTATGTCACCTACAACTGGGGCAAGAGCGGCACGGGCATCACCCAGACCACCCTGGGCTGGGTCAACGCCGGGAACTATCGCAACCGGGGCTGCAAGTCCCAGAACGGCGCCAACTGTTTGTCCAAAGCAGGTCGCAATTACCGCGACATCATCAACTTCTATTACGGCATGGACATCGGCCTGATCACCGCCGAGGGCCCCTGCGTCGTCCCCACCACCTGCGCGCCTCTGGTCGACGCCGACGAGGTCATCATCGACGATCGCCACACCTGCTTCGTCCGCAACGGCAGCAGCTCCTGGCGTGAGGCCAACAGCGGCCACAACGGCCACCTCTATTGGACCTATGTCTGGGACCAGGCGGTCGACGCCGAGGCCCGCTGGCGCCTCGAGGTGACCCGGCCCGACACCTACGACATCGACGTCTACATCGAGCCCATCGGGCCGCTCTCGGCGCGCGCGCCCTACACGGTGCGCCACAGCGGCACCGAGACCAAGGTCACCCTCAACCTCGAAGGCCAGAGCGGCTGGGTGCCGCTGGGGCGCTTCACCTTGGCCAGCGGTGGCGATCAATGGGTCAAGCTCAATGACGCCTCAGGCGAGCCTTACACCGACACCAACGGCAAACGCATCGTCTTCGACGCCATCCGCTTGCGCCGTGCCTTGCCGCAACCCGAACCCGAAGACATCTCCCCGCCAGACACGGTGGAGCAGGTCGAGGTCATCGACGAGAGCCTGGTGGAGGTCGTCGAGGCGAGTGACTTGAGCCCCGTCGACAGCGCCGAGGGCGAAGAAAGTGACGCCACCTTGGAGCCTTGGGCCGAGGAGGCCGCGCCCGACGGCGAAGCCGATGCGTGGCCAGACGCGGCCGAGCTCGGCCCGGAGTCCGATCTTGGCGGCCCCATCCCCCCCACGGGCACCCAGCGCCAAAGCACCAGTGATTGTGCCTGCGCGTTGGCGCGGCCCGCGGAGAGTGCTATCTTCTCCCGTTCCTCATGGCTTGGCCTTGGCCTGGGCCTGGCCCTCATCATCGGGTGGCGTCGCCGACGGCGTCGCGGTTGCCCTCCCCCGATCATGGAGGCTTGAGTCCACGCCGTCGCCACGCCTGAGGAGAGCCCGTTCGAGCCCCGCGTGGCGATGGAGAAAAAACGTGGAACGCCAATGCCCCTGCTGTCAGCACACCAACCCTGCGTCCTTGACCGAGTGCCCCCGTTGCGGCGCCCTGCTCTCGGATACCGCGCCGGCGACGGCGCCCGACATGAGCATGATCCACCCCATCGTCGACGATGGGCCTGCGGCGCTGGAGCTCGACGACAACGAGCAACGCTACCGCGCTGCTGAGGCACGCTTCCGCGCCAACCAACAGGACGTCGCGGCGCTGGAGGTCATGCTCCAGGCCGCCGAAGCGCTGGCCGACCCCATCAGGGTGAGCCGCTGCCTGGCGACCCTCTCTCAGGTGGTGCAGGCGCCGCCAACCAAGGCGGACTACCTCATCCGCGCCGCCATCGTCACCCGCGACCAGCGCGGGGAAGCCCACAAGGCCGCCGCAGGTTTCCGCGCCGCTCTCGACCACGATCCCACACGCCTCGACGCCTTCTTGGCCCTGACCGAGTACTACGCCAGCCAAGAGAACTGGACCGCCCTCGAGGGCATCTACCGTTTCATGATCGAGAAGCACAGCACCCTGGCCCAGCCCAACCGCTTGGTGCTGAACAAGCTCTGGCGCAAGCTGGGCGCCCTCCTCTCGGATCCCATCGGCCGCCATCAAGAAGCGGTCCTGGCCCTGGAGACGGCGAGCCGCTTCGCCCCAGAAGACATCAAGAACCACGCGACCCTCTTTGAAATCTATCAGCGCTGGCCCGGCCACGAGGCCCAGGCCTGCGCCGCCCTCAATGAGGTGGTGCTCCTCGAGCCCGATCCGCAGGCCCAGCTCCGGGCCATGCGCGCTTTGGCGTCTTTCTATCAGCAGCAAGAAGACGACGACGCCCTCTTCTGCACCTTGCGCGCCTTGGCCTTCTTGGGCGAAGCGAGCCCGCAAGAGAGCGCCTGGGTGGAAGAGACGCGGCGCAAGGTCCCCAAGATCCCAGAGGCGGCCATCTCGCATCAGCTCTGGCGTGAAGCGGTCTACACCCGCAACTTCCCCTACGACATCGCGCGTTTGCTCTCCCTGCTGGCCCACGCCGTGGGCACCCGCCTCGAGAACGATCTCGACACCTTCGACGTCACCCTGCGGGATCGCCTCGACCCGGAGCAGCCGCTGCTCCTGAACACCTTGGTCAATCGCATCTGCCGCATCTTTGGCATCGCCGTGCCCCCCGAGATCTACCTCAAAGACGAGGTCGCCGGCTTGGGCATGATCAACGGCGTCCTCAACCCCGCGGGCTTCCTCGTGGCCCGGAGCCTCTTGTCCGGGCATGGCGCCGCGGAGCTGGCCTTCATCGTGGCCAAACGCCTGGCCATGCTCAAGGAGGACTTCTACCTCGCCGGGATCTCGCCGGCCCAAGACATCGAGCTCTTCCTCATGGGCGCCACCAAACACTGCCGCCCCAACGCGCCCATCACCATGAGCCGCGACCTGGAGTGGATCATCAAGGCCATCAAGAGCCGCCTCGATCCAGCTCGCCTCAGCGAGCTGGAGAAGCTCATCGAGGGCATCCTCACCCAGCAGCAGACCTTCTCCCTGGAGAGCTACTTCAACCAGGTCGATCAGATCGCCAATCGCCTGGCCTTCCTCCTCTCGGACAGCCTGGACGTCGCCGCCGACATCATCGTCGCCGACAAGAACGCGTCAGGTACCCTCAACGCCGACCAGCGCCTCGATCTCCTGGTGCGTTACAGCGTCTCCTCGGAGTATTTGGCCCTGCGCAAAGCCCTGAACTTGGTCATCGCTTAGGCGACCCGCCTCAGAAGGCCTGCTCGAAGCCCAGGCTGAGCACCCCCGGCCAGCGCGCCTGGGTGAGCAGCGCCAGCCCCCAATCACAGCGGAATACCACCCGGTTGAATTGGGGGATCATCAGCCGCAGACCCACGCCGCTGCTGACGACGGCCGGGCACTGGCCCCAGCAAGCGCCGAAGGGCCACGCGCCATCGGCGAAGAGGACGCCGCCCCACCGCATGGACAGCCACGCCAAGCCACGGCTGCGGTACTCCACATTGGCGCGCAACCACCCTGCCGCCAGGATCGCCCGCGACGGCATCCCCCGCAGGCCGTTGTCGCCGCCCACGGCCGCCCATGTAGTCAGGCGGGCGTTCGTGACGTAGCGTCCGGCCAACGCGCTGTGCAGCCGGCCTGGCCCGAGGGGCGCCGTGACGTAGCGCACCAAGCCCGTGACCTCCTGTTCGTCCCACTCCCCGCGCGCCAGGCGAGCCTGCCCGCTGAGCTGGGCCGCGAACAGGTCCCTGCCCTCCCAAGCCCCGCGCCAGCCGACGCTGAGGCTCGTCGTGAAAAAGGGCAGGTCGCTCCCGGTCCAGGGGGCGCCCATCCCGGCCATGGCCCGCACATCGTAACCGAGCTGGATCTCTTCGGAGATGCCCAAGGCGTCCAGATCCCAGTAGATCTCGTAGGTAGGCGTCCACTGGCGGAAGGCCACCCAGGGATAGCTGTCGCGGCGCGGCGCCGGGAGCACCTCCTCTCTGAAGGCCTCTTCGAGGTCGCGCCACGCCGTGGCGTCGCCCTCGGTCGTGGGCATCGCCGGCATCTCGGCCTGGCGCCAGTCGAGCTGCCACCCGGCGCTGAAGAGGCGCTGGCTCAGGGTCGCGGCGGGCACCAAGAAGGCCCGGGTCACCTCCACCCCGGCGCGCAACATGGAGGCGTCGTAGCGCCACGGGAGGCGCGGCGTGTCGGCTTCCGCGTCGCGGGGAAAATAGACCTGGCGGCCACCCTGGTAGGTACGCGCGACGCCTTGGTAGAGCTCCAACTCGAGGCCCCAAGACCAGGGCGCGTCGAGCCGCCGCAACGGCTGCAGGAGGTGGAAATAAAAGAGGCCACCTTCGAGACGATCGTTTTCCTGATCCAGCGTGGCATAAGCGTGCGCCGTCAAGGTCAGGGGCGAACCCAAGAGGGCGGGGTCGGCATAGGTGGGACCGAGGCTGTAGCGGCCGGGTTCCAGCCACAGGGCCAAGGCCACCTGCTTGTGCCAGCCCAGGAGGTTGTTCTCGCTGAGGGAGGTGTAGAGGTAGTCGAGGTGGCTCCCCGTGGCCTGAAAGACCGTGTTGAAGCGGAGCGACCAGAGATCCCGGGTGCTGACCAAGACATCGACCGCGTCGGGCACCTCGCTGACGATGGGGACCAGCTCGGCGGCGCTCAGGCGCAGGGGGTCGCGTAGGTCGCGCGCCGCCGCCGCCATGTTGGCGGCTTCGTAGGGCTCGCCCGACGCCAAGCTGAGGCGCTGGGCCAGGATCTCGGGCCGCGTGGTCGCGTGGAAGAGATTGAACCACAGCGGGAAGGGGTCGGCGGCCTCAAACACCGGCGCGGGGGCGTAGATGAAGCGCCCCAGACGCTTGCCATCGGGGTGGACATCGATGCGGGCCCCGTGCGCCGCCAAGGCCTGGGCCACCATCCGCCGCTCCCACGGCGCGAAGCGTTCCAGAGGATGGGTGACGGCGCCCACGGCGCCCACCGCCGCGCCCATGGCCCCAGCCTGCGCAGGCTCCAGCCCGTGGGTCCAAGCCAGGCAGGGCCAGCCCAAGCCCAGGGCCGCGAGGAGCAGCGCCAAGACGGCGCCACGCCTTCTCTCTGCAGCCGTCTCGACGCCGGCCTTGTAGCCCAAGCGGGCGATGCGCAAGCTCTCCACTCCTCTCCATCAGGGCCCATCACCACCTACGGTGGGCACGCACCAGAAAAGACAAGCACACCTCTTGTCCCGGGCTGTCAAGAGCATCAGCATTTGCTAAGTTGCCCCCCCACACGCGCCTCTGGCGCTCACCGCGGAGCGAGCATCGGTGTCGAACACGGAAGAACACGAGAGTCGCCCATTCACCTCAGCGCCCGAGCCATCGGGCCCCGCCCAGCGCGGTGGCCAAGAACTCTGGATTCACGACGAAGGCCACCCCTACGGCCATTTCCACACCTACGACGCCCTGGCTCTCGCCGGCCACCCAGCCCGCAAGGTCCACGTCTTTCTCCCGCGCCAGGGCACGGCGGCGCCCCCGGGCGGCTACCCCGTGGTCTATATGAATGATGGCCAGAGCGTCTTCTGGCCCGGCGGCCTGGGCAACAAGTCCTGGCAAGTCGCCGAGACCCTCTCGCACCTCGCCGCGGCCCAAGCCATCGCCCCCCTCATGGTCGTGGCCATCCATCCCCTCGACCGCGAGCGGGAGTACACCCACCGCCCCTTCTCCCCGGGCCACACTTGCTGCGGCCTGCCCGAATACACGGACTACGTGGCTCACCACCTCAAGCCCTTCATCGACGCGCACTACCCCACGGCGCCGGCGCCCCGGGACACGGCCATCGTCGGTTCGTCCTACGGCGGCTTGGCTTCCTTCTACATGGCCACCCGCGCGCCCCATGTCTTTGGCAAAGCCGGCGTGGTCTCACCGGCCTTCTGGGTCGACATGGGCTGGCACTACGAGCTGCGCCGAGGGTGGCGCATCGACCAAGGGGAGCTGATCCCAGCGGTCGCTGAGCTCTTGGCCGATCCCCAGCGCCGCCCGATCCTGTGGCTGGACTGGGGCCTCATCCACACCGGCGGCTTCCACAACGAGGTCATCGAGTCCCTCTCCACGGTCCTCGGCCGGGCCATGGTCGAGCTCCTGCAGCAGCGCTTCGCCTACCGCCTGGGCGTCGATCTTCAGGTCTGCGAAGATCCCCAGGGCGAGCACGACGAGGTGAGCTGGTCCCGCCGGCTGCCCGACTTGCTGCGATTTTTGTATCCACCCTCGTCGCCGCAGCGCGCGGCGCCAAGCACCGCTGATGCTTAGTTCAGCGCTTGCATTCCCGCCCCACATAGAGTATGAAGCCACTCCTGGCCGCAGTGGCGGCGCGCGCGAGTAGCTCAGTTGGATAGAGCGTTGGCCTCCGGAGCCAAAGGTCGTGGGTTCGAGCCCCGCCTCGCGTATCGACGGGGAAGAAGGCGAAACTTCTTCCCCGTTGGCATTTCTTGGCTTTCGTTGCGGATTTTCGCTGTGAAGTATCAGTGTATAGCGGTTCAAGAAGTCGACCAAATCGGCACGATCACCTTGCGGCGACCTGAGCGCCTCAACGCCATCAACCCCCTCATGCTGGAGGAGCTCAACCGGGTGCTCGACGCCTGGTCCTCGCGCCGCGATCTCTTTGGCATGGTCATCACCGGGCAGGGTGAGCGCACTTTCTGCTCGGGCGCTGACGTCACGGAGGTGCTGGAGATGACCGATAAGGCGGCGCTGGGCTTCGCCCAGGACGCCCAGACCTTCCTCGAGCGATTGACGGCTTTGTCTTTCCCGGTCGTGGCGGCGGTCAACGGTTCGGCCTTTGGTGGGGGCTGTGAGCTGGTGCTGGCTTGCGATGTGGTTTACGCGGCGGAGACAGCGCGCTTTGGCTTCCCTGAGGTCAAGCTGGGGGTGATCCCAGCCTTTGGAGGTGTCGAGCGTTTGTGCCAGCGCATTGGAAGGGCCGCGGCGCTCCAGTGGTTGCTGACGGGTGAAGCCATGCGCGCCCAGGAGGCGCTGCGCTTGGGGCTGGTGACGAAGGTGTGGCCCGCGTCAGACGTCGTCAGCCGCGCACGCGACTTCCTCGAGAGCGTCGCGGAGAACGCCCCCCGAGCCGTGGCAGCCATCAAAGCCCTCGCCCACGCCTCCCGCCCCATGGTGACCACGGCCATTCCCCACGCGCAGGTGCTCGAAGAAATCATGGCGACCGAAGACAGCCACGAGGGGCTCAGGGCCTTCGTCGAGAAGCGCCCCCCCCTCTTCCGCGGCCGCTGACCCTCCTGGGGCTAGGCGTGCTGTCGACCCCGTGTTATGCTGCGCCCCACGTGGGCCGGCGCGCCAGTGGCGATGACCGTCGGTGTGCTAGAGAAGGTTGCGCCCAGCCATCGCGCTTAGACCAAAACACAGGGGTGGACGTTGTTAGTGGCGGTTGTGAGCCGGCTCTTCAGAAAAGCGAACGCTCCGGGACAGAGTCTCGGGGCCATGGCCGATGAAAAGCTGATGCTCGCCTTCGGACGCGGGAACCACGAGGCCTTTACTGTGTTGTTGACTCGGCACCAGCATGCCATCTATCGCTTCATTTTGCGCCAGGTACACCACCCGACCTTGGCCGAGGACATGGCGCAAGACGTCTTCCTGCGGGTGTGCAAGAACGCCGCGACCTACACGGAACAGGCCAAGTTCACGACCTGGCTCTATACCATCGCCCGCAACCTGTGCATCGATCATATACGGCGCAGCGCTGGCCGTTTCGAACAGTCCCTGGATCACAACCCTCACGACGAGGATGATGAGCGTAGCCCCTTGGATTCCCTGCGCGACCAGCACACTCTCAGCGCCGCAGGGGAGCTGGTGCGCGGTGAGTTCAGGAACAAACTCGACCATGCCCTGGGCCTCATTCCAACGGAACAACGCGAGGTTTTCTTGATGCGCGAAATCGCCGGGCTCAAGTTCCGCGAAATCGGCGACATCATGGGAGTCTCGGAGAACACCATCAAGAGCCGAATGCGCTATGCCCTCGAGGCGCTGCGCGGTCACTTGGCGGAGTACAGTGACTTCTCTTTCGACGCTGACGAGGCGGAGACCTCCAAACATTCATAGGGAGTGCTACGGCCGTTTTTCAACAATTGTAGCAGAGCAAGATGTCAAGCCATGTCACAGAACAGCTCGTAGATCTGATCTACGAAGAGGTCGACGCGAGAGAAGCAGCCCGCCTGCACCAACACTTGGCGGCCTGTGAGCCCTGCCGTTCCCATTACGACGCGCTGGCCAAGGTGCACACCCTCTACGCGGCCCATTTGCAGCGCGAAGAAGCGCCGGCAGCCCTCCAGGCGCGTCTGCGCGCCCTCGCCCAGGGGGGGGAGCAGACACGGCAGCCGTCGCCACGGCGCCTCCCATGGGCCCTCCCAGTGTGGGGCTTTGCCCTTGGCGTGACCCTGCTCTTCGGCGCCGCCGTCTGGTTGTTCCACGACCCGAGCCTCCCCAACGACGAGATCGCCAAAGCACCCAGCACGGTCAAGGTCCACGCCCACGCCGCCGAGAACACCCCAGCCGAGACCCAGCGCCTCATGGCTAGGGGGGAGGCCGCCGCCGACATGGGCCCAGCGCAGACCTTGGCCACGGCCCACCCACTCGAAGAGCCCTTCCAAGCATCAACGGTGGATACGCCAGCGCCCCCCGTTCCAGCCGCGGTGGAGCTCAAGGACTTCAGCGCCGAGCTGGCCCAACGCGCCGCCGCCGGTGACCAAGAATCGGTGGTCGCTTTCGCCAGTCAACACCTCGATGCGGGCGACGGGGAGCGCGCTCACCTCCTCTTGTACCGCGCACGGGCATACCAAGGGCTCGATCGCCACCTGGACGCGCTCCCTGACCTGAGGGAGGTCATCGATGAGTTTCCTGCTTACGCCGAGCGGGAAGAGGCCCTGTTTCTGCTGGCCCTCTCCCTCATGGCCGTTGGCAGCCAGGAAGAGAGCCGCACCCTCTTGGAAAACCTCATCGCCACTGAGAGCCGCTACGCCACGGCGGCAGCAGAGCAGCTACAGAGCTTGGACGCGCAGCGCAGTGGACGAGGCGCGCTCTCAGGAGGCTCGACGGCGGCGGCACGCTCCCAAGCCAGCGGTGCCAAGAAAGCCCGCACTTCCAAAGAGGCGGCCCGCCCCGCGCTGGGTGGCAGTGGCAAAGGAAGCACCTTCGACTTCGAGGCGGATGACATCGCCGGCCAACCGCAGAGCGCACCCGCCAAGACTTTCTAGCGCACGCTGGTTCGTCTCGGCCGCGCCCTGGACGGGTGAGCGCACGGGCAACGCTTCACCCGGCGCGCGCCGGCTTTTTTTTCACCCTTGCACCCGCTGGCGAAGGAGCGCACCATGCGCCCCTGGCGACGCACGAGAAAAAGTGTCGCCGAGAATGAGGCAGCACCGTGTTAGTGGAACGAGACAAAGCGATTGGTGTCTTCGACAGCGGCGTCGGCGGCTTGACCGTGCTGGACGCCCTCCAAGAAGCGCTCCCAGCAGAGCGGCTGGTTTACCTCGGCGACACCGCCCGGGTGCCCTACGGTAACAAGGGCCCAGCGACCATCGTGCGCTACGCCGTGGCTTGCGCCAAGGTGCTCATGGCCCGCGACATCAAGGCCCTCGTCGTGGCGTGTAACACCGCCTCGGCCTTCGCCCTCGAGGCCCTGACCCAGCTTCTCCCCGTCCCCGTCATTGGCGTCATCGAGCCCGTGGCGGCCGTCGCCGCCAAGGTCAGCGTCAGCGGCGTCGTGGGCGTCATCGGCACCCGCGGCACCGTCACCAGCGACGCCTATGGACACGCCCTGCGACGCCACCGCCCGGCCCTGACGGTCCTGCAGGCCGCCTGTCCCCTCTTCGTCCCACTCGCCGAAGAAGGCTGGTCCGACGACGACGTCACCCACCGCGTGGCGCGGCGCTATCTGCAGCCATTGACTGCGACGGCCATGGACACCCTGATCCTGGGCTGCACCCACTACCCTTTACTTCAGCCCACCCTCGCGGCAGTCTTGCGGGAGGCCATGGCGCACCCTGTGACCTTGTGCGACTCGGCGACGGCCACCGCCGAGCTTACCCAGCAGACCCTGGTCGAACACGCGCTGCTGCGCCATGGCGCAACAGAGGCCGTTCAGTTTTTAGTGACAGATGATCCCGAACACTTCGTCGAAGTGGGCCGCTTGTTTCTCCGCAATCCCCCAGGGAGGGCAGAACACATCGACTGGTAGCGGGAGCGATACAGAACGCAACACAAAAAAGACTGATCTCTGCGACCTGCGGCACTACCTTGACCCAAGACATCCTTCGCTTGGAGGCATGGAAGGCAATGCGACACCACAACGGCTTTTTCGCGCTATTCGCGCTTTTTTTGCTCGCCACCACCGCCTGCGGCCAATCGGGCGCCAAAAGCGCCAGTGAAGCGCACGCAGCAGACACACCCGACACCAGCACCCAGCGCGCCGTCGAAGTCGAGCCGGTACGCCGCGCCGATATGCTCTACACCCGTGACTACGTCGCCGACTTACAGCCCGCCAAGTACGTCACGGTCATCGCTTTGGCGACGGAACGCATCCTCGAGATGCCCTGGGAGGACGGCGATCACATTCAAGAGGGAGAGGTCATCGCTCGCATCCGCCAGGACTCCTTCCGCCGCAGCCTGGACCAAATCCGCGCTGAGTTAGCCGCCTTGGACACCCAAATCGCCAGCCAGGAGCGCGAGGTGCAGCGCACCAAGAAGCTACTCGAAGGCAACGCCGCCACCAGGCAGGCCCTGGATCAGCTCCAGGCCTCACTCGACGCGACCGTCGCACGCCGCCGTGGCCTCGAAGCCAGCCGGGCCCAGATCAACCTCAGCCTGGAGCACACCGTGGTCAAGTCCCCCATCGCGGGCGTCGTCACCAACAAACGCGTCGAGGTCGGCGACATCGCCTCACCTCAAGTCCCGCTGATGGTGATCATGGAGCTCGACCCCATCAAAATCGTCCTCGACATCGCCGAGCGCGACATCGCCGCCGTCCGCCCCGATCAGGAGCTGGTTTTGCGTGTCGATGCCTATCCCGGTGAGGTCTTCACAGCCAGAATCTCCAAAATCATGCCTTTCCTGCAGGCCGACACCCGCACCAACACGGTCGAAGCCATCGTCACCAACCCCACCGATCCCGAGACGGGCCTCTACCGCCTCAAGCCGGGGATGTACGGTCGCGTCGAGCTGGTCCTCGATCGCCGGCAGCAGGTCCTGTCCGCCCCTGACCGCGCCCTGCTTTTGGAGGATGACCTCTTGTCCCAGCAAAATGATGGCAAGCGCCTGCGGCGGGTCTATGTCTTGGGGCTCGACAACACCGCCGAGGCGCGGGTCGTCGAGGTTGGTCCATCCACGGGGGGGCGTACCGAGGTGATCAGCGGCTTGCGCGAGGACGATCAGTTGATCGTTCGTGGCCACCATGGTCTCAAAGATGGCCAGAAGGTGCGCCTCCCCGCTCAGGGAAAACCCGTGCCCGAGGCTGGCCAAGAGACGGCCACACCGCCGCCACTGGAGACATCACCCGCCGCGTCGACGTCAGCGACGCAAGCCGAGGAGGTCCCTGCAGCAACGAGTGGCGACCCCACTGCCCCCGTCGAGAGCGCCGCAACGACCGATGAAGCGCCAGCGCCTGCGCCCCAGGAAGCGGCCAGCGCCAACCCATAGAGCGATCCACTGAGGAAGTGCCATGTCATTGCCTTCGTTTTCCGTGCGCCGCGGCGTCACGGTAACCATGGTGTACTTGATGATCGTCGGCTTCGGGCTCTTCTCCCTGGCCCGACTCCAACACGATCTCTACCCCGATCTCGAGTTCCCCATGGTCCTGGTGTTGACCACCTACACCGGGGCCAGCCCCGACGACATGGAGACCCTGATCTCGCGGCCCATCGAAGCCGCGGCCGTCTCGGTTCAAGGCGTGGAGAAGATTCGCTCTACCTCCAAGCAGGGCTCCTCCATGGTCATGGTCGAGTTCGACTGGGGCAAAGACATGGAGCAGGCAGAGACCGAGGTGCGCCGCGCCTTGGACATGGTCAAAGGCATGCTGCCCACAGATGCCAACGACCCCATGGTCTTCGCCCTCGACCCCTCGATGCAGCCCATCGTCATGATGATGGTCAGCGGCCCCTATCCCCTCGACGAGCTGCGTCGCATCGCCGAGGAGGAGATCAAACCCCGCCTCGAGCGCCTCGACGGCATCGCCTCAGCCGAAGCCGCTGGGGGCTTGGAGCGCGAGATTCAGGTCCGCCTCAATCGCGAGAAGCTCGAGGCTTTCAACCTCGACATCAACCAGATCATCGGCGCCATCTACCAAGAGAACGTCCAAGAGCCCGGTGGCTACATCGAGCAAGGCGTGCTGGAGTTCTCCATTCAGCCCGTGGGTCGCTATCAGAGCGTCGAAGAAATCGGCGAGATCCTCATCGGCATGCACACCACGCCCAAAGGCCCCAAGCCCATTATCCTCCGCGACGTCGCCGAGGTGGTCGATAGCTTCTCTGAGAGCCAGCGCATCCTCGAAGTCGACGGAGACCCGGCGGTGTGGATGATGGTGCGCAAGCAATCTGGCTCCAATACGGTGAACGCCGCCGAAGCGGTCATCGCTGCCTTGCCACTCATCACCCAAGAGATCGGCGCCGAGCTCGACTTCCGCATCCTCTTCAATCAGGCCGAGTTCATCAACGACTCCATGAGCAACCTGTCGACCACGGGCCTCTTTGCCGTGATCATTTCCTTTTTGGTCTTGCTCGTCTTCTTGCGCAACCTGCGCAGCTCACTCATCGTCGCCTCGGCCATCCCCATCTCGGTCGTCGCCACCTTCTCCGTCATGGATCAGGCCAACATGACCCTCAACGTCATCTCCATGGCGGGCCTAGCCTTGGCCATCGGGATGTTGGTCGACAACGCCATCGTCGTCTTGGAGAACATCTTCCGCCTCCGCGAAGAGGGCTTGGACATGCGCGACGCTGCCATGCAAGGGGCCAAGGAGGTCTCCATGGCCGTTACCGCGTCCATGTTGACCACCATCTCGGTCTTCGTGCCCATTCTCTTCGTGCCAGGCATCGCCGGCGCCCTCTTCACGGACATGGCCATCACCATCTGCTTTGCCTTGACCATCTCCCTCTTGGTGGCGCTGACCTTCATCCCCCTGGCGGCCTCCCGCCTCTTGGGCGGCAAGAAGGGCGAGAAGCTGATGGGTCGCCTGCAGAAGCGCAAAGAGAAGGTCAACTACGCACGCGAGGCTTATGGGCGCGTCCTCGATTGGACCTTGCGCCGCCGCTGGGTTGTGGCCCTGGGCGTCGTCGCCGTCCTCACGGGGACAGGGATCTTGTGGACGCTCATGCCCACTGAGTTCATGGCCGAGAACGACCAGTCCCAGATCAATCTCAGCGTCGAGACGGAGATCTCGAACAACATCGATGAAGCGCGCCGCGTCGTCGACGAGGTGATGGCCGTGGTGGAGGAGGTCATTCGCCCCGAAGAGCGTCGCCTGATTGGCCTCGACATGGGCATCGGTGAAGGCTTCGCTTCCATCTTCTCCAAAGGTGCCCACGCCGGCACCATTCGTATCCGCTTGGTCAAAGTGCGCGAGCGCACCCGCTCCCAACAAGAGATTCAAGAAGCCCTGCGCACCGCCTTGCGCGACGTCCCGGGCGTCAAGGCCAACATCGCTGGCGGGGGCGCTCTCTTTGGCAGCGGCGCCGACCTCGACATCGAGATCCGCGGTCACAACCTCGACGTCTCCCGCATGCTCGGCAAAGATCTCCAGGATCGGCTCGAGCTCATGCCAGAAATCAGTGAAGTGACCTTCTCCATGGAAGAGCAGAAGCCCCAGGTCGAGATCCGCTACGATCGACCCAAAATCGCCCAGCTCGGCTTGTCTACTGCCGCCATCGGGCGCGCCGCCTCCACCTACTTCAGAGGGCGCATCGCCGGGCGCTACTCCGAGGACGGCGACGAGTACGACATCGTCGTCCGCTACGACAAAGACTACCGCACCGAAATCGAAGATCTGCGCCGCATGCCCATCCGCACCATGACGGGCAACACCCTGCAACTGGCCACCGTAGCCGAGGTCTACGAGTCCCTCGGCCCCAGCAGCATCACCCGCCAGAACCAAGAACGCATCACCACCTTGAGCGTCATCCTCAAGAAAAACTTCGTCGACGAAAATGGCGTCAACAAGGTCAAGGACCTCGGCACCACCCTCAAGAAAATCGACGACATGCTCAAGGGCTATGCTTGGCCACAGGGCTTTAGCTACACCATCGGCGGTTCGGCAGAAGACTTCCAAGACTCCTTCCGCTACCTCGGCCTCGCCCTCTTGGTCTCCATTTTCTTGGTCTACATGGTCATGGCCAGCCAGTTTGAGTCCTTCCGCCAGCCCTTCATCATCATCTTTTCGGTGCCACTGGCCGGGATCGGCGTCGTCCTCGTCTTCTCACTCACGGGGGCCGCCATGGACGTCTCAGCCATGATCGGCGGCATCATGCTGGTTGGTATCGTCGTCAACAACGGCATCGTCATGGTCGACGCCGCCAACCAACTGCGCCAGGAGGGCCTGGACCGCATTGCCGCCATCGCGCAAGCCTGCAGGCTGCGCTTGCGCCCAGTGCTGCTGACCAGCACCACCACCATTTTGTCCATGGTGCCCCTCGCCTTGGAGATCGGTGAGGGCGCAGAGAACTGGAGCGGCATGGCCAAAGCGGTCATCGGCGGCCTCATCTCGGCCACCTTCTTGACCCTCTTCGTCGTCCCCACCATGTACACCTTCTTTGCGCCCAAGAAAGTCAAGGATCTCAAAGCATGAATCAGCACACACCCCTGTGGATCTCCATGCTGGCCTGCCTCCTCATGGCGCCCCTCTCTACCCTCGCCCAAGAGAGCACTGACGCAGCGCGCGATCCTGAGGCCCCTGCGCCACAAAACGCCGACGATGAAGAGATGGCACCGGGCGAGCGCGCGGCCTTGGTCATTCACAACGCCTGGGACGTCGAGTACCCACTGCCCCCCCTCACCCCAGGCGAGGAGATCAGCTTGCGCCAGGCTCTCATCGCCGCCGACGAGCGCAATTTGAGCCTCGAAGCGGCCCGCTTCGAGGTCACCCGCGCCGAAGCACGCCTCAAACAGAGCTGGGGCGCCGTCCTGCCCTCGGTTCAAGCGGGTCTGGTGTGGAGCCACGCCGACAAGGCCGACGTCATCGACATGGGGGCCGGCTTCGCTGCCCTCTTCGAGGCCCTCGGGTTGCCGCCCATGGAGGGCGGCGAGCCCACGGTCGTTCAACCCCTCGATACGGTGCGCGGCTCGCTCTCCATCGCCCTTCCCCTGGTCAACCTGCAGTCCTGGTATCAGATCCGCACCGCCGATTTTGCCATCGACTACACGGCGCTGACCATCGACCAGGCGCGCCAACAGATCCTCTTCGGCGTCGCCCAAGCCTACACCATGGCGCGCCTCAGCCGGATGCTGGTCACCCTGCAAGAAGAACAGGTGCGCTCCGCCATCTACCACCTCGAGGTGGTGCGCCGGCGCATGGAAGCCGAAGCGGGCCTCCGCATCGACGTCATCCGCGCCGAGACCGATCTCTCGCGCAGTCTACAAGAGTTGGCCAACGCCCACCTGGCCCTGGACAACGCCCGCGACGCCCTCGGTGTCTTGACCGGCATCGACGGGCTGCCCATGCCCCAGGCCATCGTCCTCGAAGCCCCGGAGAGCCTCGATGAGAACCACCTCGCCGAGATGGCGGTGATGCAGAACCGCGAGCTCGTTTTGGCCCAGTTCCGCACCCGCTTGGCGGAGATCCAACTCGACACCGCCTGGATGCAGTTCTTGCCCACCTTGTCGGCCGTCTGGCAAGGCACCTACAGCCTCACCGAACCCTCCGGCTTTGGCGGCGCCGACCGTTTCCGCTGGAACACCATGCTCACCCTCACCATCCCGATCTTCAACTACTTCCGCTACGGCGATCTCGACGACAAGCGCGCCGCCCTCCTCCAGGCCGAAATCCAAACCAAGGCTGCCGAACGCGACGCCGCGCACGCCGTCAGACAAGCGCGGCGGGATTATCTCTCTTCGTTGGCTCAGGTCGAGTCGGCCCGCCGGCAGGCAGAGCTGGCGCACGAGGCGCGGACCATGATGATTCGCGCCTTCGAGGCTGGCGTCGGGACCTCTCTCGACGTCTCGGACGCGCAACGCAATGTCTCCCTGGCGGACATCAACCTCATCAACACGGAGCTGCAAGCCCAACTCAACCTGCTGAAGTTGCGCCACGCGCTCGGAGAGGATCTCCTCGACCTGGTCTACCAGAGCGCCCAGCCCTTGCCCCTCCGCACCGACCATCCACCCGCACCCTGACCCGCCAGGCCAAGCTGAGCCGCGAGCGCCCCTGAGGTAAAACCATGAGTACCAATCAAGCCTGGATTCTCTTGGTCGAAGATGACTTCAAGCTCGCCAGCCTCGTCAAGGAGTACCTCGAGAGCAACCACTTCCGGGTCGAAGTCGAGAGCAACGGCGAGCGTGCCGTGGCGCGCATCCTGCGCGACCAACCCGACCTGGTCATCCTCGATCTCATGCTGCCAGGGCTCGATGGCCTCTCGGTGTGTCGCCGCGTGCGCGAGCATTTCTCCAATCCCATCTTGGTGCTCACGGCTAGAGTGGATGAAGTCGACGAAATCGTCGGATTGGAGGTTGGCGCCGATGATTACATGGCCAAACCCGTGCGGCCGCGCCTGCTCTTGGCGCGCGTCCACACGCTACTCCGCAGACATGACCGACAGCGAGAAGCCCAGAGCAACGACGGCCCCCTCCCAGAGAATCCCAGCGGGGTCTGCCGCACGGATCGTTTGGTGGTGGATCTCAGCCGCCGCGAGGTCACCCTCGACGGTGCCCTCATCGATCTCTCCACCGCCGAGTTCGATCTCCTAACCTACTTCGCACAACGGCCAGGGGTGGTGCTCACCCGGGAACAGATCTCCCGCGATCTCCGCGGCATCGAGTGGGATGGTCTGGATCGCACCATCGACATCCGGGTGGCGCGTTTGCGGCGAAAATTGGGAGATGACGGCAAGGCGCCTCAGCTCATCAAGTCCGTGCGCGGCACGGGTTACCTCTTGGTCACCGACGGATGAATCGTCTCTTCGTTCGCATCACCATTGGGGTCATGCTGGCCCTTCTCCTGATCATGGCCGCCCTCAGCACCATCGTTCAGTACGCCATCGATCGCCAGTGGTCCCAGAACCTCCCACCCCATGGCACCTTCACCATATCAGCGCTAGAGGCCCTCCTCGACGAGCGCAGCGACGCCGAGCGGGCCCTCATCTTGGCCGATCTCCAGGAGCGCACGGGGTGCCCCGTTGGGATCGTCGTGTTGGGCGACGACGATACCCTCACTCCCGAGGTCAGAGAGGCCATCCGCGCGGGGCGAACGGCTTGGCGCCGCGAGGGGCACAACGGGACCCTCTTCACGCCCCTGGACGGCGGGAGCGCTGCCCTCGTCATTGGCCCGCATCATTGGGGGCCCGCGTTGGAGTTCTGGACCATCCTCCTCATCGTCCTCGTGTCCCTCACGGTGGTGACGGCCACGGGCTTCGCCCTCACCTATCCCGTAGCGCGGCGCTTGAAGCGCTTGGAAGTGGCAGCCGCCCGTATCACCGCTGGTGAGCTGCATGCGCGCGCGGCAGACGACTCGAACGACCCCATCGGAACACTCGCCAAACAGTTCAATGAGATGGCCGCGCGCAACCAGGGACTCTTGGAACAACAGCGGCAGATGCTTCAAGCGGTCTCCCACGAGCTGCGCACGCCGACGGCGCGCATCCGCTTCAGCCTGGAGATGCTCGCTGAGGACCGCAGCCCTGAAGCCGCCGAGGCACGCTTGCGCTCCATCGACGACGACCTCCTGGAAATCGATGAATTGGTGCACGAGCTCCTCCTCTACAACCGCTTCGATGCGGTCGAGCCCCTGCTCTTCCTCGAGGACATCGACATCTGTAAGCTGACCCAGAAATGCATGGACAAAGCGCGCTTGCTCTGCCCCGACATCGCCATCACGCTCAGCGCTCCCGAAGCACAGTGGCTAGCAGTCGACAAACGCGCCTTCAAACGGGTCATCGACAACCTCCTGAGCAACGCCTTGCGCTACGCCGTGGAGCACGTCGAAGTCAGCATCGAGGCCCGCTCCGAAATGGTCATCGTTCAGGTCTCCGACGACGGGCCGGGGATCCCTGAGGGCCACCACCAGCGCGTCTTGCAGCCCTTCGCTTGCCTCGACGAGAGCCGCAACCGCAAGAGCAGCGGTGCCGGCTTGGGCTTGGCCATCGTCGAGCGCATCATGACGGCGCATCAAGGCCATATCACCATTACGCGCTCCGCCCTGGGGGGAGCAGGCGTGGCCACCCATTGGCCCTGCAAGGCCTAGACCCTCACCAACGCCAGGCGCAGTTCATGCCACCATGCGCCAGGTCGGGCCCACATAAGCGTGGCACCCACCCTGCTGAGGCCTCGCCGTCATCCTCGTCCGCCGCCAACAGCGACCAAAGCAGTAGTCCCCCCCCGATGGTCAGGGCGCTGCCACCAACCACGTAAGACACCACCGAAATGGTCGACCAAGTGCGCCCCGCGTCTCGGGCGTCTTGATCCGTCTTGCCACTGTCGATGAAGGCGTCATAGCGGCTCTTGGCGGAAAAATAGGTCGCCAGCCCCGTCCCCAAGCCCACCACCCCCACACCCAAGGTGATATAAGCAGCGACGGAGAGCGACGACGGTCCAGCGTCGCTCTCGATCAAGGGCGGCAGAAAAATGTCGATCTCGACCTCACTGTTGTGCTCGAGAACGAAGACCTGCTCGTGGCTCTGGTAACCATCGAGCTGAAGCAGGAGCGTGTGTTCACCCTCAGCCAAGACCAAGCGAGTTGGGGTCACCTCTTCCTGCTTGACGCCATTGATGAAGACGCGCGCTCGGCTTGGCGCCGACTTGACCTGGAGCGTCCCCTGGCGGGTCTGCTTGGCGATGAACTCCTCGAGGCGCAGCTTGTCCTCGGCGAGGCGCAACTGAAGCTGCGCTGGGAGCCCCTCTCGCTCGATCAAAGTCATGACGATGCCCAGGGCCCGGTCATAGGCCTTGGCACCCTCGTAAGCCCGTGCCAAGTTGTAGTGAATCACCGGATCGGGATCCAGCTTGAAGGCGTTCTCCAGCCAGTCGATGGCCGAAGCATAGTCACCCGATTGGTAGGCCTTCTCGGCGCGGGCAAAGAGCTCTGCGGCGAGGTCTTTGTCCTTGGTGGACTGGGCGCTCACGGTCGCGCTGGAACACAACCACAGGCTCGCGCCCAACAAGACGACGCCAAGAATTCGAGACACGGACGACAGAGAAAATGCAGGCATGGAAATCATCTTCGACAAGAGTTCAGCGCCCCGACAACCGCGACGACAGGCAAATGGCAGCAAGACACCACACTGCGCAGGGAGTGTATGCAGTCACGCTACACACTGCAAACTAAACACGCTAGAACGACCCCTGAGGCTGGCACCTTGACCTCCTTGACGCCGCGCTTAGGAATGGGCCAGGCCTGTGCTTGTTGCACGACGCGGCGACCAGGTGATCGCGAAGACGATAGCATGAGTGAACGCAAAAAATCCTTCAGAGATGACGCCGACGTCGCCGTGGCGACCCGCAAGAGCACGGGCACTGGGCGGCCCAAGAAGTACAAGGTCCTGTTGCACAATGACGACTACACCACCATGGATTTCGTCGTCGAGATTCTCGAGACCTTGTTCCACAAGAGCCCGGGGGAAGCGACCCAGATCACCCTCACCGTTCATCGCAAAGGACAGGGTGTCGCCGGCATCTACCCCAGGGAAATCGCCGAGAGCAAAGTTGAGCAAGTCCACACCCAAGCTGCGCAGCATGGTTTTCCTCTGCGAGCGACCTTCGAACCCGAGTAGAGAAGTAGCAGTGGAGGAAGCGCCCCATGAGCCAGCGTGATCTTGAGATGGCCCTCTACGCGGCCATCAGAGAAGCCGAAAAGCGAAACCATGAGTTCGTCATGGTCGAGCACCTCCTTTTGGCCTTGTCCTATGATCGCCACAGCGCCAGAGTCCTGCGCGCTTGCGGTGTCGAAATCGGCACTCTGAGAGATGATCTGACCTATTATCTCGACGACCTGGAGGCCGCCCCAGGAGCACACAAGCAGCCCGTGCAGAGCGTCGCCTTTCAGCGGGTGCTGCAGCGCGCCGTCATGCAAGCGCGGGCCGCCGACAAGCGCGACATTCAAGGCTACAACGTCATCATCGCCATGTTCGACGAAGATGACAGCTTCGCCGTCTACATCCTCGAGCGCCACGGCGCCACCAAAATGCGGATGATGCGCACCGCCTCACATGGCCCCGCGGAGGACGATTTCGGCGATCACAAAGATGACGATGAAGATGAGGATGCCGACGAAGAGACCCTCGGCGACGCCGATGAGGAAGAAGACGAAGACGAGGAAGGCATGGGGGAGCATCAGAGAGATCCCCTCCAAGCCTACATGAGCAACCTCAATGTCCGCGCCCGCGAAGGACACATCGACCCCCTCATCGGCCGCATCGACGAAGTGCAGCGCCTGTGGCAGACCCTCTGCCGCCGGCGCAAGAACAACCCACTCTTGGTCGGTGACTCCGGCGTCGGCAAAACGGCCATCGTCGAGGGACTCGCTTGGCTCATGGAACAGGGCCGAGCCCCTGAGGCTTTGGCTGGCTACCAAATTTACGCCCTCGATCTGGGCTCCATGCTGGCCGGGACCAAGTTCCGCGGCCAGTTCGAGCAGCGCCTCAAGCGCTCCCTCAAGGCCCTCCACAAGGTCGGCAACGCCATCCTCTTCATCGATGAAATCCACACCGTCGTGGGCGCTGGCGCCACCACTGGCGGCACCATGGACGCCTCCAACCTCCTCAAACCAGCCCTAGCCAGCGGTGAGCTGCGCTGCATCGGAGCCACCACCCACGACGACTATCGCCGTGTCTTCTATCGCGACCCGGCCTTCCGGCGCCGCTTCCAAAAGGTCGACATCAACGAGCCCACCCTCGAGGACACCATCGGGATCCTCAGAGGCCTGAGAGAAAAATACGAGTCCTTCCACGGCGTGACCTTCACCGAAGACGCGCTGGTCGCCGCGGCCACCCTCGCGGCCCGTTACATCCAAGAACGCAAGCTCCCTGACAAGGCCATCGACGTCATCGACGAGGTCGGCGCCCGCAACCGTGTCCTCCCCGCCAGCGACCGCCAGACGCTCATGGACACCAACGCCGTGGAGGCCGTCGTCGCCAAGCTCGGGCGCATGCCAGAGATCACCGCGGGCAGCGACGAGCGCAGCAAGCTCGCCGGGCTCCACGACGCCATCGCCCGCAACGTCTTCGGCCAAGAGCAAGCCATCGAGGCCGTGGTCACGGCGGTCAAGCTCAACCGCGCCGGCCTCGGTGTGCCCGACAAACCCGTCGGCGCCTTCCTCTTTGCCGGCCCCACGGGCGTCGGCAAGACCGAGGTCGCCAAACAGCTCGCCAACGCCCTCGCCGTTGACTTCATCCGCTTCGACATGAGCGAGTATCAAGAGCAGCACGCTGTCAGTCGCCTCATCGGCGCCCCACCAGGTTACGTCGGCTTCGACAACGGCGGTCTCCTCACCGAGGCCGTGCGCAAGAGCCCCCACGCCGTGCTCTTGCTCGACGAAATCGAGAAGGCGCACCCCAACCTCTACGACATCCTCCTCCAGGTCATGGATGCCGCCACCCTGACGGACAACAACGGTCGGGTCGCCGATTTCCGCAACATCGTCCTCATCATGACCAGCAACGCCGGTGGCCGCGAGATGGGGCAGAACGTCATCGGTTTCGGCGCCAAGCTCGACGTCTCGCGCAGCCTCAAAGCGGTGGAACGCGCCTTCAGCCCCGAGTTCCGCAACCGCCTCGACCGGGTGGTGATCTTCAACCCCCTGGCGCCGGACATCATGACGCGTATCGCCCAGAAGTTCATCCGGGAGCTGGCGCAACGCCTCAGCGAGCGACAGGTCGAGATCGAGGTCACCCCAGCCGTCATCGCTTGGCTAGCCCGCGTCGGCTATGAAGAGGCCTTCGGCGCCCGCCCCATGGGGCGCGTCATCCATCAACACATCAAACTGCACCTCGCTGACGCCATGCTCTTCGGCGAGCTCGAGCACGGCGGCACAGTCCACGTCGATAAGACCGATGAAGAGAGCGACCGCCTGAGCTTCCAATTCACCGCCGCGCCGACACCGCCCACGCCCCCAGCGAAGCTTGCGCCCAAAGCAGACACCAGCCATGCTAGCCCAGCGACGCCACGGGATGACGACGGTGGCATCCATGAATGACTGACGAACGAAAGAGGCTTGGAATGAAGATATTGATGGTCGCGTCCGAGGCAGTTCCTTTCGCAAAAACAGGCGGCTTGGCCGACGTCGCTGGCGTCTTGCCTCGCTTCCTTCACGCCCTCGGTCACGACGTCCGGGTCGTCATCCCACGCCACTACATCGTCGGCGTCGAGAAGTACCAGCTCCGCCCCGTCGGCGGCCCCCTCGGGGTCCCCATGGGCATCATGGGCGAGCTGTGGGCCGGCGTCTACGAAGGCCGCCTCGCCAATAGCGACGTGCCCATCTACTTCATCGACTACGAAAACTACTTCGGCCGCGCCAACCTCTACAACGAAGACGACGGCCAAGGCTACCAAGACAACGACAACCGCTTCGTCTTCCTCTCGCGGGCGGCCTTGCAGCTCTGCAAAATGCTCGACTTCGCCCCGGACATCGTCCACGCCAACGACTGGCACACCGCTGCCGTACCCATCTTCCTCAACACGCTCTATCGCCACGACCCACACCTGGGCGGGGCCGCTAGCATCCTGACCATCCACAACATCGAGTACCAGGGACGCTATTACTCAGGGCTCATGGATGTCCTCGGGGTAGGCTGGGAACACTTCCATCACCTCGGCCTGGAGTGGAACACCCAGGTGAACCTCCTCAAAGGGGGCATCTATCACGCCACCCTCTTCAACGCCGTCAGCCACGGCTACGCCGAAGAAATCAAGACCGCCCAATTTGGTCACGGCCTCGAAGGCACCATCCTCGACCGCCAAGACGCGCTGCGGGGGATCCTCAACGGCATCGACTATCAAGAATGGAACCCCGTCCAGGATCCTTTCATCGCCGCCCCCTATAGCCGCGATGACCTCAGCGGCAAGGCCCTGTGCAAAGCCGACCTCCAGCGCGAGATGGGCCTACCCCAGCGGCCCGTACCTCTCATCGGTCTCGTCGCCCGCATGGTCCACCAGAAGGGCATCGATCTCGTCGCGGAGATCTTCCACCGCCTCATGGCCCTCGACATCCAGGTCGTCCTCTTGGGCACAGGAGAGGCCTGGGCCCACGATTTCTTCGCCCAGGCAGCCCAACGCCACCCGCAGCGCTTCGCCTGCCGCTTGGCCTACGACAACGCTCTGGCCCATCGCATCGAAGCCGGTGCCGACTTCTTCCTCATGCCCTCGCGCTTCGAGCCCTGTGGCCTCAACCAGCTCTTCAGCCTCGCCTACGGCACCCCACCCATCGTCCATGCCGTCGGCGGCCTCGACGACACCGTCGAGAACTTCGACGAATACAACCTCAGCGGCACGGGCTTCAAGTTCTACGACTTCAACCCCAACGCCCTCTTCGACACCATCGGCTGGGCCGTCCACACCTGGTTCAACCGCCCAGATGCCATGCACGCCATCATCCAAAACGGCATGGCACGACGCTTCTCTTGGGAAGGGTCGGCCAAAGAATACGAAGCACTCTACCAGGAAGCCATCCAGCGCAAATTCCCCTGAACACCCTTGGGCCCCTGGGCCCCACCCGAAGCTCCACAAGCTGCGGCCCGCTCTTCAACACGCTCCGACCACCCATGCGACACGCCGCCCCATGACTGCGCCGCAGCCAGCGTTGCCGCATCACTCTCTTGCATGAAGCGCAAGCAACCATGACCCGAGATCCCCTCCCCCACCACCAACGCGTGGCCGTGCTCGGTCTGGGACGCAGCGGCGAAGCCGCGGCCCGCCTCCTCCTCCACCACGGCAAAGCGGTCCTGGCCAGCGATGCCAATGCCCACCTCGACGCCACGGCCCTCGCCGCGCGTTTGCCCGGACTCGAGGTCCACCTCGGGACCAACACCCTCGGCGACGCGACCGCCGTGGTGACCAGCCCGGGCCTCCCCCCTGACACCCCCATCCTCGTCGAGGCCGCCGCCAAGGGTCTGGAAGTCATCGCCGAGATCGAGCTCGCCTTCCGCGCCACCCACCTCCCCATGGTGGCCGTCACCGGCACGGACGGCAAGACCACGACGACCCTCATGACGGCCCATCTCCTGCGCGCCGCCGGCGTCACGGCGCACTTGGGCGGCAACATCGGCACGCCCCTCTCCGAGGTCGTCTTGGCGGCCAAGGAGGGCTGGCTGGTGGTCGAGGTCAGCGCCTTCCAACTGCCCTTCGCTCCGACCTTCGCGCCACAGGTCCTCATCGCGACCAATATCGCAGAAGATCACATGGACTTTTTCCACGGGCGCTGGGACGACTACGTCGCTGCCAAGCGACGTCCCCTCACGGTCATGGGCCCGGAAACGACAGCCGTACTCAACGCTGACAACCCCGTCGTGCGCACCTGGGACCGCCATGGCCAGGCCCAGGTCGCCTGGTATGGACGCACATCAGACCTGGCCAACGCTGCGGGCGCCCGCGCCTGGGTGACACCGCTCTCCCTCCACGCGACCCTGGGCGAGGCCTGCGTTGAGGTCCCCTTGGCCGCGCTGCGTATCCCTGGGGCGCATAACCAACTCAACGCCATGGCCGCCCTCCTCGGCGCCCTGGCAACGGGCGTCGCCCCCCAGCCTCTCGGCACCGCCCTGGCCACCTTCACCGCACCGGCCCACCGCATCGAGACGGTCCGCACCATCGGCGCGGTCTCCTATGTCAACGACTCCAAAGCCACCAACCCCCATGCCGCCACGGCGGGCCTCATGACGGTCGCAGCGCCGGTGATCCTCATCGCGGGCGGCGTCGACAAGGGCCTGCACTTAGAGGCTTGGATCGACAGCATGGCCGGACGCGTCGAGGCGGTGGTACTCATCGGCGAGCTGAAGACTCGCCTGGCCGAGGCCATCCGTGCCAGTGGATCCCCAATAGAAATCCACGCCTGCGCCACCATGGACGACGCGGTCGACCTCGCTGCCGGCTTGGCGGCCCGGCACCAGGCCCAGACGGTGCTCCTCTCCCCAGGCTGCTCCAGCTACGACATGTTCACCAGCTACACCCACCGCGGCGATGCCTTCAGAAGCGCCGTCGCCGCGCTCGTGCCGTGATCGCCTGGCGCCATGGGGCGCTTTCGCCTGGCGCGCCGATGCGCTATGGTAGGCGACAGCAAGGCGCGAAGGGACGAGGACCCGTGGTGGCATGAAAAGAATCCAAGAGAGGATCACCCAGCTCCAAGCCCAGGTCCAGACGGCCCAGAATACAGTGAACGCCGACCTCGGCGGAGAGCACGTCGAAGCCCTGCAACGCGTCGCGGCCCTTTTGGCCCGCGCCCCCTGGCCCCTGCGCGACCACCAAAGCGCCCTGCGCGAGCTTCTCGACGGTCTCGCCCTCTTGGCCGGCCCATTCCCCTGGGCCCAGAGCGCCCTCGACGACTTGGCGGCCCGGGGCGGCTTCGCCGGCGCCGAGGGCCTGCACCAGCACGACTTGGAGATCGGGAAGCGGGTCATGACGGCCCACCTCTTTTTGGAGGGCCAGGCCTCGGTCCTCGACTTTGGGGCCGTCAGCGTCGAGGGCGAGGCCGACATCCGCCTCGGCGTGGGCCTGCGCCTCCACGACGGATCGCTTCAGCGCTATCTGACGCGCCTCGCCGCGGCGCCGCGCCCCGAGGGCGACCCGATGCTCTTCCTACGTCACACCTTCGACAGCGAAGCACCGGCGCTCGCCGCCGCCGTGGCCCAGGGACACACGGCGCTCACGGACTACCTGCGCGCCCAGCTCATCGTGCGCTACGACCCGCGCCAACGGCGACGCATCTTCTCCCTCCCCGAACCGTGGCTCATGCGCTTCGCGCGCCTGGCTACCGACCGCGACGCGCGCCAACTGCAGCTCGAGCACGCCGTTGGACCCCGCATGGCCTGGGCCAAAAACCAGGCCGCGGCCATGGGCGTCAACACCCTGCGCGGCCTCGCCCTGGTCTTCGATATCGAGGCCCTCGCCACAACGGACGGCGCGAACCCCGCCCACCCCCTGGCCGCCCAGCCGCCGCGCGCCTCCGAAGCGGACCGCATGTTGACCTTGGCCGACCGCATCCTGGCGCGCGTCCACGGCCGCATGGCCGACTACTGGCAATCGAGGATGCGCACGGTCATCGAAGGGGAAGGTATCCTCGCCGGTCGCCATTACCTCGAGCCGCGCCTTCTCGGACCCGACGCCGACCGCCAGCCCTGGCGCTTCCATCCCAGGCAGGCCCTCCGCGAAGGGGAGCAACAGCGCGACCTCTCGAGCATCCCCGTCCCGGGGCGCGACTACGTGGTCCAGGCGGGCGACCAGCTCGCCCAGATCGCGCGCCAAGCCTTCGCGGGCCACGCCGATTTCCGCCTCATCCTCCAGCACAATCCCCACCTCTCCTCGCCGCTGCACCTCGCCCCCGGGATGCGGCTGCACATTCCCCACTGGCCGCCGCCGATCGAGCGCGTGCGGGCGCCGAAGCCCCAAAACCCACCGGTACAAGTCGACGGCGAACAGCTCAGAGTCTTTGGCCGCTCCATCGGCCCCCTCCAAGGCCTCAGCGCGGCCGTGCTGGAAGAAGTCGCGGCCCAGATCCGCGACTTGAACCCCACGGCCCTCTTGCGCTGCCGGGCAGTGCGTCTCCCCGACGCCTGGGGCGTCGTGGCCGAGGGGCGCGCACTGGTCGTGGCGAGTGAGCCCCTCCTCGGTGCCGCCAAAGGGGCCTTCCCCGACGCCGAGGATCCCCTCCGCGCGTGGGCGGAGCACCTGGCGGCCCAAGTGCGCGGCGACATTATCTTGTCACCGACCCACTTTTTGTCTTTTGGCCACCGCCCGGGGGAGCCGCACCGGCGCCGTTGGGTGCGGGCAGCGCTGCAGCGCGCCCTGCATGAGGGCCACGCCGATGCCATCACCTTGCGCTGCGCTGGCAGCGGCGCCTGGGTCGACCTCGCTGACGCCCGCGGCGAGGTTTTGGTTCGCCTGGAGCAAGAGGACTTCGCCGCCCTTCGCCTCCAACCCTGGCGCCGCCTGGTGGACCTGCATCTGGACCCGCTGCCCATGGCGTTGACCCTGGCCCAGCTCTGGGCCGGCGACCTCCTGGCCAACGGCAATGAGGTCCTGCTTCCACCGCTGGCCGACATGCGCCGCCATGGACACCGCACCGAAGAGGGTGAGTGGCGCATCTTCGCCCCCATGGGTGCCCCCATCTATCCCATCGCCCGCGGCCAAGTGGTCTATTGCGGCCCCACAGGCGCCTCGGGCACGGCCATCCTCATGCACCACGGCCACCAGCTCTACTCTCGTTATACCCACCTGGCCACCCTCGCCGTGCGCCCAGGACAAGGGGTGCACGCCGAGACCGTCCTGGGCCGCGTGGGCATGAGCGGGGAAGTCATGGAACCCTGCCTCGGTCTGGGTATCGAAGCGCGAGCGAGCCAGGACGATGCGTGGCGCGTGGCGGCGGCCACAACCAGCGAGCCTCTCTCCCGGCTAGGTGAAGTGTGGCCGCGGGACGGGCGCATCGACGTCATCCTGGTCGAGGGCTGACGCCAGGCGCGCTGTCCTGCCGTGCCTGCGGCCTTCAGCCCAGGGCCGCGGCGAGAGCATGGGCGATGTCTTCGACGCGGCGCTGGGCGCGTGCCTGCAAGCACAAGGCGGCGTCCTGGGCGTTGCGCGGGTGTTCCAGCCCCTCGAGGAGCGCCGGCCCGAGCTGTGCCGGCGTCACCTCGTGGACCGCCTCACCGAGGCAGGCGAGCTCTTCGGCGATTTGGTCACAATGCGGGCCCACCAAGAGGGTACACCCAGCGATGGCGCCCTCCACCGGGTTCTGGCCGCCCCGCCGGCCCAGGGTGCCGCCGATCAAGGCCACCGACGCCAAGCCATAGAGGTAACGCAGCTCACCGACGCTCTCGATGAGCACCACCTCGGCGGCACCCTCCCCTGGGCCGGCGCCGGGCGCGCCCGGCGCGCCCGGGCCTGGGCCTGAGGCTGCGTCGTCGCAGTAGCGACGACGCAGCCTCAGGCCCAGGCGGGCGGCTTGCTGGGCCATGAGCGCACCCTTCTCGGGATAGCGCGGACACAACAACAAACGCAGACCCGAACGACGCGCACCGACCCAAGCGTGCGCCGCCAATACACACGCGACCTCGTCCACGTGCACCGCTGCCGCAATCCACGTCGTCGACCGCAACCCTGGGCTCAGACCGTGCCGCGCCGCCACCGCTGCCACCTGCGCCGCCTCGGGCACCTCCAACAAGGCATACTTGGTATGGACGCCTGCCTCGGCACAGGACGCCCCCAGAAGCCGCAATCGCTCGGCATCGCCCGCGCTCCGCGGAAAACACCACGACAACTCGGCGCAGCAACCACGCCACAGAGCACCCCACCGGCTCAGGTAGGTTGCCATCCGCCGCGGGTGCACCCGCGCGTTGAGCAGCGCCACCTGGCCACCGCGCTGCCGCACCGACCACAAGAGGCGCGGCCACAACTCCAGGTACTCCAAAACCAGAAGGTCCGGGGCCCGCCGCGCGACATAAAGGTCCATCCACGGCCACACGTCCAGCGGCAGCGCCCCTACCTCCACCTGCGGCGATAACAGCCGCCCCGCCATCGCCTGCCCGCTGCGGGTCTGTACCGTCAGCGAAAAAGAGGCCTGGGGACACAACGCTGCCATACGAGCCAACACCGGCGCCACGGCCACCACGTCGCCAGCGCTGGCCGCGTGAAAGCACACGCGACGCCCTCGGGCACCGAGCCGCCGCGGCCCATCGCCACGGGAGAGCCCACCACCGAGACGCGCCCACCCCCCGAGGCGCGTGCGCGACCTGATCTGCAGAAATGCCCACCACGCGGGAGACAGGACCACGCCCACCACCGTGTAGAGCACCAACACCAAGCGCCCCCAACCCCGAGGACCCGACGATTTTCGCGCAACATCAACCATCGCGACCCCGATAACCGTGCACGTGTGGCCCAGACCACCTTGCCGCTTGCCTAGCATCACCCCCAACCACCCCGGAGACAAGACCATGATGGATCGACACAGGCCAAGACCCATCGCCACCTCCCCTCACACGGCAGAACGCGGTCGCCTCCTCCCCGGCAACGCCAACGAAGGACCCCACGTCCTGTGGTGGCCTGCCAAAGACCTCGACCGGCTCCTCGCCAAAGTGCTGGCCCAAGCCACCCCGTGGTTGGTCATCGACCCATTCAACCGCATCGAACGCGCGGCCATGCCTGCCCTGTGGGTCTACACCCCCGCCGATCCCAAACACATCGCACCAGTGCTCTACCTGGCCGAGCGCGCTTTCGGCGGCGCCCTCATCCTCGATACCAACCGCCTCTGCGGCTTATGGGGCGCCGTCGGCCCGCAAAAACGGCTCTGGGCGCCGCGCGAGGACCCGCTGCGCCGCCGCTTCCCCGTCCTCAGCGTGCGCCTGGGCTGAGCTTCCTTCAGCCCAGCGGGAGCTCACCCGCCCCTCCTTCAGGTTCCATTGGCGTTGACACATTGATTAGCCACGCAAAACATTGCTCCGGCGCACTTGTTGGTGCAGCCCCCACAATTCGTCGAATCACTCGCCGTATTGACACACTTCCCATCACAACAGGTCAGCAACTCCGAAGCACAACCCTGCGTTGCCGAACAGCCTTGACTCATACAAACACCCTGAGAACAATACTGACCCGCAAAACATGCATTTCCGCATAGGCCACAGTGATTGGTGGCGTTGTCGAGGTCCACACACTGGCCCTGACAACACCTGTCCGTATCGCAACCCTCACACGGCACGCACGGTTCACCTGATTCGCAACCGTTGTCGTATCGGCCATCGCAATCGAATCGTCCAATCACGCACAACTCCACGGCACAGGCACCTTGTTCGCACTTGGCAAGGGCCACACCCAGGGTGCTGTCCGCTCCACAACTGTCATTACAGGCACCACAGTGGTGAGTCGTACCCAATGCAACGCATTCGCCATCACAGCACTTCATGTCCAACGCGTTACACGACATCTGGCAATCCCCGCAGAAGTCGTCGTTCGTCATCAAATCCACACAGATCCCCCCACAACATGCCTGCTCAGACGGACAGGACACCCCTCCACAAAGCGCGCAGGTGCCCGTTGCCACGCAACCTTGCGCACCACAAGGCTCATAGCCCGCAGCACACACACAGTCCCCACCCAAACACACCTCATGCGCAACGCACGCAGGCTCACACACCACGCAGTCTTCACCATGGGCTATGCACTGTTGGTTACAGCATTGCTCGCCTTCGTTACACCCCTCAGCGTCAGTGCAGGAGCAGCTCTCCCGGCACTGACCCTCGCCGCAACACACAAGCCCCGTGTCACACATGACGTTGCCACACCGGCACTGACCGCCCGCACAACCCATGCCCCCCAGACAAGCCGTGTCACAAGCCCCACAATGATCACTGTTCGCCTCAAGATTCACACAGCCAGCCCCAACACAGCAGACCGCACCGTCGCCGCACACCTCGACCGCATCCCCCGCAGGGCACCCACACTTCCCCGCCAGGCAAAGCATCTCGTTCTCACAAACGACGCCGCAACGCCCACAGTTCTTGACATCCCCCGACACATCCACACAACCGACGTCGAGACAACACGCCTGTCCTGACTCGCAGACTTTGGGGGTGGCATTGCCCTGCGCACACAGACACTTACCCAACTGGCAATAGGACTCGTCCTCACAAGCATGGCCGCACATACCACAGTGCTCGCCATCGGCATTCACATCCACGCAGCCGTATCTGCCGCAGCACGTTTGGTCACTGGTGCATGGCACATCGCCATCTTTTGCCGGACACACGCACTGCCCACCCACACACTTCAGGCCAACACCGCAAGCCTCCCCACAGCCCCCACAGTGTTTGGCATCCGTCTGGTCATTGACGCAGACCCCGTCACAACACTGTTCCCCTGCCAGGCACACGCAGGGCGGCACCCCCTCGTCGACATCCCCGTCCCCCTGCATATCCTCTTGGCCATCTGCATCTGCATCGAGCGTCGACAGTTGATACTGCCCCAGGTCCTCAAAGGGATGACAAGCGCCACAACACCACGCCGCCCCAGCCAACAAGAGCATCCACTCTGCCCGCATCACCCACCTCCTGCCGTCACTCGACCCGCACCCGCATGAACGCCATCCAGCATAGCGAAGCCCGCGTGTCACCGCAAACGCACCCCTATGTCATGGAGAGGAACACACCTTGCCCAGCGCCACCGCTGTCGCGTCTGCATCGCCTCCGTGGGCCCGATCCTCGGCTTCCACCTCCGCCGAGGCGTGCGCCAGGGCCGTGGGCCAAGGCGAAACGCCTACCGTCACAACCCACCTGCGCCTAGGGGTGGTCGTGGTCGTGGTCGTGGTCGTGGTCGTGGTCGTGGTCGTGGTCGTGGTCGTGCGCCGCGTCACCGCCACTGTGGCTGTGCTCGACATCGCCGTGACGATGGGGTTGGCCCTGGTCGTGACCATGCTCGTCGCCGTGGCCATGCTCGTGCGTCGTATCTCCACCGGGGTGGCTGTGCTCGACATCGCCGTGACGATGGCTATGCCCGTGGCTGTGCCCCTGGCTATGATGGCTGTGCCCCGGAATGGGCCCGTGCTCGTGTTTGTGGGCCGCCCCTGACTGCACCGCGCGCTCTCGCTCGCGCGCCGTGGCGATCTCCCGCATCACGCTCACCGTCTCCATGGGCAAACGCAGCCGCTGCGCCAACTTGGCCGCCACGCCCGCGTGGCGTTCTGCCTCGACCAAGCGCCTCGCTGCCAAGTAGGCCCGCGCCAACTCCAAGTGCAGGGTCGCTGCAATGGGCTCTGGCGGGCTGAGGTCGAGGGCGCTTCGGAGCTGGGCGATGGCTCGATCGTGCTCCCGCTGAACCCTATAGGAGAGGGCCAAGCCGACCCTGGCATCAACCAGGCGAGGGTGCAACTCGAGGGCGCGCTGAAAACTCTGGATGCCTTGTTGATATCGCCGTCCAAGCCGGGCGCTGTGCCCCTGCGCTACCCACCATGCCTCGCGATGCGGCCGCATGGTCAGGGCGCGCTCGAAAGGTTCGAGCGCCTCGTCGTAGTGCCCCAAATCGTGCAGCACGAAGCCGATCATGGCATGCGCCACGGGATCCCCTGGGTTGAACTGCAACGCCCGTTGATAGCGGTCAAAAGCCTTCTCCATATGTCCCACCTCGGTCTGAACATAGAAGAGGTTGCCCCACTGCCGTTGGTAGTCCCCTGCAAGCACCCCAATCTGCACGTAGACACTCAACCCCACCAGCACCAAGGCCAGCGACAAGAGCCCAAGGCCCGGTCGCCAAGCCAGCCGGCCCCAGGTCTGCCACGCCACCCGTCGCAATCCGGGAACCGATAGCCAACGCGCCGCAGCCCAAAGGCCACCGCCAAGGATCATCACCAGAGCCGTCCAGGTCGCCGGGAGAGAACGCACCGGCGCCAAAAACCACAGCACGGCACCCACCGAAGCCGCCGTGCCAAAGCCCCACAGCGTCAGCTCACCGCCGCGGTCAGCAGCACAGCGCTTCAGCGCAACGAAGAGCAGAGGCAGTGGCCCCACGACCAGCAGCAACAAGGCAATGAAGCCCAACAGCCCAAGCTCCACGGCACCGTCGAGAGCATCGCTGTGGAAGGAAGAAAACCGCGCTAAACGCTCGTATTGAGACAGGTAGTACGGGCTGTTATCGGCGCGAAAGCGCTCCACCATGGCCTCAGCCCGACCCAACCCATGCCCTCCCCAGGGCTGATTGGCCAAGGCCAACAATCCCGTGTGGACCAAAAAGCTCTGGGCCGCACCTCGGCTCAGCACCACCGGCTGCTGATCGCTGATCTCGGGTGCCACCCCTTCGAGGGCCGCCACCAAGGCATCCCCTCGCCCGAGTTCGTTGCTGGGCACGAGCCCACTACCCCGCTGCTGCCCTTGAGCCATCGCGAAAACCGCAACCAAGAGCGCCGCCAAGACAAAGGCCGCGATGGGCCAGCGTATCGTCGGCTGACGCAGGCGCACCAACCACGACAGAATCTGTGCCGCCCCGCCCCCCAGGATCAGCGCCCACAGCGCCGCAGGTGCCGGCCCCAAACCGAGCATCGCTCCCGCGGCCAGCACACCCACGATCGCCAACGCCCGGGTCGTACCACGGTAGCGTAACGCCGCCGACACGAAGATGGGCACCAGAAGCGCCGCCAGACAAGCGTTGTCGTAGTGAATCCCTTCGAGGGACGACGCCTTGGCCCCCGGGGCCATCATCCAAGCCGTCGCCCAAGCGACCTCGAAATGAACGAGCACCGCCAAGGCACCTGCCACCCCCACCCCTGGGCTCGACGCCAAGACCACCGCCCGCAGAGAGATGGCACGTCCCGATGGCGCAAGCAACGCCAGGCTGAGCCCCCCCGCGAGGACAAAGGCGCCCCAAGCCGTTGACGCCACCCAAACACCCTCACCCCACCAAACGCTCAGGCCCGCAAAGACCACCAGCGACCACAGCAGCGCCAACCACCCCACCCCGCGCAGGCCCTCGACCCTCCCCCGCAGCACCTGCGCACTCCACAGCAGCAACAGCGCCCCGCCCCCAAGGGTCATCACCCCCTGCCGCAACACCAAAGCATGGGTGAAACCCGGCGCAACGAGCACCGGGAACACCGCCAACAACAGCAAAGCCCACAACCCTTCTGGCCCAATCACCCGCCGCTGCGGGCCTTCCAATGACGCCATTGACCACCCCTCACCGCGGCGCAATCCTGCCAACCCCGGCCAATAAGTGAGCAGGACCAGCCTGCTCTGAATTCACGAACACCGCTCTGTGCCCTCACGGCAAAGGGCGGCACGATTGGGCCGAGCCCGGCGGCACCACCAACGGCAACACGCCTGAAGACATCTGCTGCGTCGTCAGGGTGCCAGGTTCCCCAGCATAAGCCACGACATGGCTACAGTAGCGCGTGCCCGTGCCGGCGCGACAGGCCTCTGGCGCTTGGCGCTCCTGCCAACCCGCCGGGCAACCGGAAAAGCCCGCGATGGTCTTGCGCACACAATACACGCGCGCAGCCTCCAACCCATCAAAAGGCGAAGGACCGGCGATGGGCTCGACACAGCTCAGATTACCCAGCGCGCCAAAGCCTTCGAGGTTGGCTTGCTCCGTGCCATAACGCGTCATGTTGCAGTCATCCCAAAGGCACGGCGCATCCGCCTCATCGCCACTCCTGCGAAAGCCCAAGGGACACACCATCCGGTCCCCTGGCGCAATGAATCCACCCTCGGCTGGACAGTGCAACGGCAAGAGACAGAGATTCTCCACCCCATCCACGGCCCGCCGTTGCAAAAACTGCTGATTACAACTCGACTGTTCTATGGGAAGACAAAGACCACTCTCGACCCATTGACCCGCCACTTGAATCGCGATCAGGTCATCAGCGCAGGCGAAACCGTCACCGCATTGACGTCCTACCTCATCGTCACAGCGGTAATATACTGGGCCATCCGCCTGATCCAGCTCTGCTTGCAGGCAGCCCGCCAGGCTCAATACCACGCCCATCGCCCCCACCCACAACGCACGATATCCTTGCATATCCTTTACCCGTCGTCTCGGAGTCACCCTCTCGCACGGCCGCTAAGCGCGGCCCGGTTAGCTTAGCCCGCCCGCGCACCCTTGGCAATGTCACACCAAAGCCACCCCCAAGCGCCCAACGGCCCAAGATAACCTCGAAAATTTGCACCCCGTGACCAGACGCCTACGGTGATGCACAGTGGATCACCGCAACGCACGGTGTCGCGCCGTGCTCCGACCTCGGAACCGTCATGCTGTCTTCTCACACCTCTTCCCTCCGTCGGTACCTTGGCACCTTGCGCGCGCCTGGACGCGCCCGCACCTGCCTCCTGGTGCTCGTTCTGATGACCGCGCCGGCCTGCGCGAGCGCCGCCCCGCGAGACGACCTCAGCCTGAGCATCCCACCCGTCGGGGCCCCGCAAAGATCCCCCTCCCATCCCGATCTCGGCGCCATCATCGACGACATCGAGAGCATCGAAGACATCCTCACCCAACCTCCCGAAGACGAGGCCGAACGCCAGATCCTGCTCTTCCGCGTCGATCGCCTCTTGGCCGATCTCGTCACCCACCCTGTCTCCGAAAGCGATCGCTACTTCCACCACCTCGCCATGGGCCGAGTCTTGGCCGCCAGTGGCCTCATGGGCCGCCCAGCCGCCGATCGCTTGGCCATCCAGGTGCTCTCAGAAGCGGCAGACCTCGACCCGCAACGCGCCGCCCCCCTCTATCATCGCGGCAAGGTCATGTTGCGCACTTCGGCATACGCCGACGCAGCCCAAAGCCTGCGCCAGGCCAAAGCACTCGGCGAGGGCTTGCCCCAGGACCTCGACTACCACCTCGCCCTCGCCTTACAACAAAGCGGACAGGTGGACGAGGCCAAAGTGCTCCTCGACACCTACCTCGCGGCCCACCCTTCCGACGTCAACGCCCGCCGTCTCTTGGCCTACCTCGCGACCGCCACTGGCCACGCCACCACCGAGCCCATGCGCATCGCCTTTGAAGGCGCATCTCTCGTCACTTACCGCGCCAAAGGAAGCACCTGGCGCATCGAGCACGAGTCCCTGGGTTTCGCCGTTGGCCTGCCCCTCTCCTGGCAGCTCATCGCCGAGGTCGACAACGACCGTGGAGGGTCGCTGGAGATTCAGGCCCCTCCCGCCATCGGCGCCAACCACCAGTGGCGCAGTGATCGCCTCACCATCTGGAGCCTCGACGTTGAGCCGGGCCTCACCCTCGAAGCCCTGCAGACGGCGTTCCTCGGAGCCATCGACGACCTGCGCGACCAGACCATCAACCGCGCCCCCGATGGGAGCGTCCTCCATCTCCGCCTCATCCGCGCCCCCTATCTCGGCCAAGCCGAAATCGGCGACGTCTATATGACCCTCTCGGGCAACAGCGCCTACGTCGTCGAATTCTGGGGCGACGTCACCTCCCATGCCCAAGCCGAGGGACAACTCGCGGAAATCGTCCGCACCTTCTCGCCCTCCCTTGCCATCGATTCGTCAAAACCGTAACCCATCCGCCAGACCGCCACGCGCGGCACCGCGCCGCCCCCAGCGCGACCATAACGAGGGTGCAGACACGAGACGCCATGCGCCAGACCTGGGATCACTATTTCATGACCTTGGCCCAACATGCCTCAACGCGGGCCACTTGTGACCGCCTTCATGTCGGCTGCGTCCTCGTGCATGACCGCGATGTCATCGCCACGGGCTACAACGGCTCCGTCTCGGGGATGCCTCACTGTGACGACGTGGGGCATGACCTTCAGGACGGCCACTGTGTCGCCACGGTCCACGCTGAGATGAACGCCTTGTGCATGGCGGCGCGGCGCGGCCACGCCACCCAAGGCAGCACCTGCTACGTCACCCACTTGCCCTGCTGGCTATGCTTCAAACTCTTGGTCCAAGCAGGGGTCGTCCGCGTCGTCTACCGCGAGGCATATCGACCAGATCCACGGGTGCAGGAGGTGGCCCAGGCACGGGGCATCGCTCTGGTTCTCCTCACCCCGGCGCCGCCGTGAGCACCCCGCAAGCGCTCGCCCTCGTGCGCGCCCAGCTCGGCGCGCAACGCCGCCCCGACGAGGTGATCTCGCCACTGTCGCCGCGCCTCTTGCTTCAAGGGCGCTGGTGGCCTTTCTCTTGGCCAGAAGCCCTCGAAGCCGGCATCATCGAAGCCCGCCGCGGCTATCGCTTCAGACCGGAGAACCTAGCCCTGGCCCATGTGTTGCGCGAACAGCCGCGCGGGGGCCGGGTCTGTGAGCTTGGCTATGGCACGGGCTCCCTTCTACTCATGGCCATCGCCTTTCTTGACCCACAGCACTGGGCGGGCCTCGAAGTACAACCCGCGCAGGCCGACCGAGCCCGCCGCACCTTCCAGGCCCACGGCCACGATGCGCGCGCCCTCCTCGAGGGCGACCTCCGCGACCCCCACTCACTGGAGCGCCTCGACGCATGCCTGGCCGGACCGGCGGATCTGGTCGTGCTCAATCCTCCCTTCTTTCCCGCCACCTGGGGCCGCCCCAGCGCCCACCCAGAAGTGCGCCACTCCACCCACGCCCACCACGGTGATCTGGGCGACTTCCTCACCGCGGCCAAGCGCTTGCTCGCGCCGACGGGGCAGATCGCCCTGGTCTATGACGCCCAGCGGCTGGCCCAGCTCCTCGCGGCTGCCGGAGACTTGGATCTGTGTCCGCAGCGATGGTGGTGGATCCCAGCAAAAGAAGAAGGGCCACCTGAACCCTTCCGGATCTGGGTGACCCTGCGTCACGGTCAGAGCATCACGCCCCTGGGCGCGCGGCCCTGACGGCTAGCGGCGCTTAGAACATGGAGCCGGCCATGCCTTGCACCAGGGCCTTGACCGTCTCGAACTCCTTGGGCGAGAGCTTGAGGTCGACCTTGAGCTCTTTGCCAGCGGCGCTGATCTTGAGGTTCTTCATCACGCCATCCAAGCCCATCGCCTTGAGGCTGGGGTCACCGGCGACTTCGCCAAGGGCCATCTCAGCCATGGCGGCCATGCCCGAGGCCGACTCCGCCTTACCCGTCACCAAGACCAAGGCCAGCGCCATCCCAGAACCGAAATCCAAGGAGGCATAGGCAGCGCTGATATCGCCCGCCATGGGGTCAGAAGCGCGCAGGTCTTTGCGAATCGAATCGGGCAGGTTGATCACCATCCACAGGTTGCCCTTCTTGTCGACGCTCTTGACCATCGCCGTCAGAGAGGCGTTCTTGCTCACGCCTTCCCGCTTGCTCTTGTGCACGTCGATAGCCCCTTTGACGGCCGCGTCCGTGCCGAGGAGGATGTAGTCACCGAGCACCGCAAAAGCCGCCTCACCGTCGAAGAGGTAGTAGGTCACGTCTTGATGTTTGGACTCTTTGACGTCGCTCTGCTCCGCCTTGGCGAAGGCGATGAGCTTCTTCTGATCCACCTTGCCCTTGGCGATCATGAGGAAGTTCTCGCTCTTCTCCACATCCGGCGGTACGGCGATGACGATGGACGCCACGTCCTTCTCAAAATCGAAGCCCGTGGTCTTCTTGAGTTTCTCCAGGTTTCCTTTGACCTCGGCGTCGCTCAGAGCCATGCCCAACAGCTCTTTGTAGATGCCCGTCTTCTGCAGTGAGGTCATGTTGATGCTCACCACCGCCATGGTGTCTTTGGGGATGAGACTGAGGGCGCCTTGGCCATCATCTGCCGTTGCTTGCGCCGCGAAGAGCGGGAGCACCAGCAGGGCAGCAACCAAGACCAAAACTTTTTTGCGATTCAATGACATTGTGTTTCGCTCCTTCGCTTGTGGGGGCCACCGACCCCCGGGAAAATGGGACAACCCAAACAGCGGCAACGCACGACATCAGCAGCCGTAACGCCGTCGCGACACTGCACTCTCCTGAGTGTCTTGCTCCTCAGAACCGCAGACCGGCCCGTTAGAAGTCATGCTTTGCGCTTTATTCATTCCTCACTCGCGCAGGCACGTTCGCGCCATCGAAAAAGGTCGACCGCACCCACTCCAGCAGGCGATGAGGCAGCACTGAACCCAAGCTGCATCGCTTATAGGGCGGCCATGGCCAGGCGTCAATCCCCGCCTCGAAGTCGCCCCACCCCGCGCGCTGCTCAGCGCTGGCACTGACCACACCAGGTCGTCGTCCGACCACCCACGGGAGCCTTCTCCAGCGCCGCCGAGCAGCGTCGGCAAGGCTCGCCGTGACGACCATAGACCTGCAGCTCCGAGAAGTAGCCCCCCACCTGCCCATCGGCTTGACGGTAGTCACGCAGCGTCGTCCCACACCATCGCAGCGCTTCGCTGAGAACCCCTTGAATCTCCCTGGCCAAGGTGATCACCTCACGTGGATCCAGAGAAGAAGCCGAACGCCAAGGGCTGACGCCGGCACGCCACAAGGCCTCCGTCGCGTAGATGTTGCCCAAGCCAGCCACCGCCTCCTGGGCCATGAGCAGCACCTTGATGGGCCGACCCTTGCCCGCGCACAGGGTCAGCAAGCCCTCGGCAAAACCGGGGTCGAGAGGATCCAAACCCAAGGCAGCGCCCAGCAAATCAGGCGTGCCCGGGGCGAGGAAGTCCACGAAACCAAAACGCCGAGCGTCGATGTAGCGCAGCTCATGGCCATCGGAGAAACGCAGACGAAAGTGGGTGTGCGACGCCAGGGGCTCGCTCTCTGGGCACGTATGCACCCGTCCGCTCATCCCGAGGTGCAGACGCAGCCGAGCCCCACCTTGGCTAGCAGGCAACAACAGGATTTTGCCAAAACGCTCGGGCACCCCAAAGGGCAAACCGAGCAAGCACGCCTGTGCCTGGCGCAAGTCGATCTCTCGGCGCAACCGCAAGGGGGAGCGCCACATCCCCGCCACCACCCGCCCCGGGAGCCAGGCCGCCAGGCCGCGCCTCACCGACTCAACCTCAGGAAGTTCCGGCATTTTCCCTCCCTCCACGGCACCCCTCGGTGCAAATGACGCCCAGCGCAACAGTAGCCATTGGCGCCCCAAATGGGTAGTCTTTGGGGAGTGATGCGAATTAGCTTGCGGCGCTGGAGCTGACTCGCGGCCGGCGCATTTCCCCGCCTCTCTTCGCTGCCAGTGTTTGGACGCCCCATGCCGGAGCCATCCTTCTTTCTGGGCCCCTTTGAGCTGACCGCGCCTATTGGCAAAGGCGCCATGGGAGAGGTATGGCGAGGGGTACACGTCAAGCAGCAGGTCCCAGTCGCCGTCAAAGTGGTCACGGCCCAGCATGCCCGTGACGAAAAGACCCGCCAGGCCTTCCACAATGAAGTCCGCGCCGTCGCCCGCTTGCACCACCCAGGGATCGTCCTGGTCTTGGATTACGGCCAGGTCACGCCAGAGGCCGAGCGCCAAGCCCAGGGCCGCATTGTCGCCGGCTCACCTTACCTGGCCATGGAGCTGGCCACCGGCGGCACCCTGCCCCGCCCCAAGACCCCACAACCCTGGCCCCGCATCAGGGCCCTCCTCTTGGAGCTCCTCGACGCCCTGGCCCACGCCCACGCCCGCGGCGTGGTCCACCGCGACATCAAGCCGGGCAATATCCTGGTCGCCTCCAGCGCCGACGGGAGGCCCGGGCTCAAGCTCACTGACTTTGGCATCGCCCGGGCCCTGGGCATCGCCGACGAATCGGGCGGACTGGTGTCGGGCACCCCGCAGTACATGGCGCCAGAGCAGATCCTCGATCAGGTCCGCGATCAGGGACCCTGGACCGATCTCTACTCCTTGGGGTGCCTGGCCTACCAGCTCGCTACCGGGCGTCGCATGTTCCCGGGCGCCAGAGGCACAGAGCTTCTGCGCCACCAAGTCCACTCCATGCCTACGCCGGTCCGCGCTCTACACCTGCCCGAGGGCTTCCAGGATTGGCTCTCCCGCATGCTCGCCAAGAAGCCCAGCGACCGCTTCCAACTCGCCGCAGACGCCGCCTGGGGCCTGGCCTGCTTGGGCCAACCCAAAAGAGAAAGCCCCGTCCTCTCCCAACTCGACACCAACACCGAAGGCCACGACGACGACGGCCTCGAAGAGTCAGCCGACTCCTCAGCCCTCTCCCTCCAGTCGGAGATCGTCAACGCCCTCGCCTTCCGCACCGCCGCCGTTCTCGGCCACTTCGACCTCTCGTCGGAGCTCTTCAACGACAACTTCGGCGACACCTTGCGCATGGAAGCCGCCGAGGTCGTCCGCTCCATCGATCAGAGCGACGAGCCCCGCTCAGAGCTCGGCACCCTGGCAGAGATCTTTCGCAGCACCCGCGCCACCCGCAACCCCGAAGATCGCATCTGCCACTGCCCCCCGTGTCCACAGAGCTGGCGCCGCAGTGAGAGCCTCGGGACCCTGGGCAGGCTCATGGGCGCCGGCCTGGGCCTGTGGGGCTTACGCTCTATCCCTCTCATCAACCGGGACGGCGAGCGCGACCTCATCTGGCAGAACCTCCTCGCCGTCAAGGAACAGGCCTCAGCGCGCTTCATCCTCCTGCAAGGCGCGCCCGGTTACGGCAAGAGCCGCCTCGTCCAATGGATGTGTCAACGCGCCTATGAGCTGGGCGCCGCCCGCTTCGTTCATGCGACCCATAGCCCCATCCCGGGTCAGGCCGATGGACTCGGCGCCATGATCGCCGCCGAAGTCGGCGCCCTGGGCGTCTCCCGCGCCGAAGCCCTCGAGAGAGCCCAAGACTTCATCGAGAGCCACCCCCTGGCCCGCCAACACGAAGAAGACGCGCTGGCCCTGGTCGAGGTCATGGTCGGACCAGAACCCTCCCCCGACGCGCCCCGACTGCACTTCGCCTCACTCGCTGAGCGCTATCAGGTCATCAGCACCTTCTTCCGCCGCCTGTGCCAAGACCGCCCCTGCATTCTGTGGCTCGATGACGCCCAGTGGGCCGCTGACTCCTTGGCCTGCATCGACCACATCCTCGCCCAGCAGAGTCACACCCCCATCCCCCTGCTCGTCCTCGCCACCGTCCGCGACGACGAGCTCGACAACCGCCGCATCGAGGCCCGCGCCGTCAATGACATCCGCCAGCAGCCCTGCGCCCTGAGCCTTCAGATCGGCCCCCTAGCCCCAGAAGACCACCGCACCCTCGTCGAACACCTCCTGGGACTCGAGGGCGCGCTCACGGATCAGGTCGCCGAACGCACCAGCGGCAACCCCCTCTTCGCCATCCAGCTCGTCGGCGACTGGGTCCAGCGCGGCATCCTCACCGTTGGCGAACACGGCTTCGTGCTCAAACCCGGAGCCTCCTCCCACCTCCCTGACGACATCCATCAACTCTGGATCGCGCGACTCGAGCAGCTCTTCGCCAACCAGCCCTTCGAAACCATCTGGACCACCCTCGAAATCGCCGCCGTCCTCGGACGGGATTTCCATCCTGCCGAGTGGGAAATCGCCTGCGGAATGCAAGGCCTCGCCTTCTCCCACGGCACCATCGAAACCATGCTCGCCCATCGCCTCTTCGAGCCGAACGCCGTCTGGCTCTCCTTCACCCACGGCATGCTGCGCGAATGCCTCGAACGCACCGCCAGCGACGCCAAGCGCCTGCGCCATCATCACCTCGCCTGCGCCCGCATGCTGGAGCATTGCTATCCAGGCCAGCCCTCCCACATCGCCGAGCGCCGCGGCGAGCATCTGGTCCAAGCAGGAGAAGTCAGCGCCGCCCTCGAGCCGCTCCTCGTTGGCGCCAACGCCAGGGTGAAGCTCGGCGACTATCCAGCGGCACACGCCCTCTTCGAGAGGCGCGAGGCCGCCATGGCAGCGGTCATCTCCCCGGACCGCGCCGATCCGCGCTGGGGACTCGGTTGGGTCCGCCGTGCCCGCGCCTTTATCCTCCAAGGACGCCTCTCTGACGCCGAGAGCCTCATCGTCCGCGCCCTCGAGCAGGGAGAACACCATCGCTTCACCCTCGTCTCCGCCCTCGCCCTGCGAGAGCTGGGACTGCTGCGCTTCGACCAAGGCGAAACCCAAGCCGCCCTCGAAGCCTACCAGCAGAGCCTGCCCCACTTCGGCCAGGTCGATGCCAAGCTCGACGAAGCCGAGAGCTTCCTGGGTATGGGCAAGGCCTACTACTTCCGCCACGAACTGGAAGCAGCAGAGCGCTGCCTCCGCACCGCCATCGATCTCCAGCAGCGCTACGAGGACTCCTACGGGCTCGGCAAGAGCCTCAAAATCCTCGCCAATGTCTATCAGCGCCGCGGTGCCCACGATGACGCCGTCTCCTACCTCGAACAGGCCCTGGGCACCTTCCAACAACAGGGATACCGTTGGGATGTCGCCGCCTGCCTCAACGACCTCGGCGAGAGCTGGCGCGCCCACGGAAGACTCGAAGAGGCCGAGTGGTACTACCGCGCCTCAGCCGACGGCTACCTCGCCCTCAACTCCACCGACGTCGCCACGCCGCGCTTCAACCTCTCCCTCCTCCTCATCGCCCGCGAACGTTTTGCCGAAGCCAAGACCGTACTCGAAGAAGAACGCATCCGCCTCGAGCCCCTCGGCAAGAGCATGGACATCATCTGGATCTACGCAGGCCTGCTCCCCTGCTGTGCCGCCACCTACGACTGGCCCGCCTTCCAAACCTACCTCAATCTTCTCCAACAGAAGCTGCGCGAAAGCGGAGTCGTCGAGCCCGACATCCCCCATTGTGCTGAGCGCGCAGGCCGCATCGCCGCCGAAATCGGCGCCACATCCCACGCCTACTCGGCCTTCCTCATCGCGGCACAGCAATACCAAGCCCTGGAACAACCCGAGGCCCTCAACCGCGTCCAACAATGGATGCAGGCCATCGACCAGCACCACCTCTGAGCTTCACGTGGTGCTGAGGAAACGGCGCAGCGAATCACCCCAGCGCCGCGCCGCATCGAGATCGATGAGATCGAAACCCTCCAAGGGCTTGCGCACCAGATAGCGATAGAACCACTCCAAAGTGCCCCGGTCAGCGGCGTCGAGCTGTCCTGGAAGCATCCGACCGCCAAAGCCTTGATAGGCCACGACCTCGCCACCGCTCATCCGTCCCAAGCCTTGGGCGTAGTCCTGGGAAGAATAGACCGCCTCGTCAACCTCACCCGTCAAGCCCTCTTGAACCTCGAGATCCGCCGCTGCCGTCACGAACGCCGCCACCTTCATTCCCCGAAGGACCTCTCGATGCCGCTGCACGAAGAGCTCCATCCCGCGCAGATAGCGGCCGCTGTAGAGAGGCGCACCCAAGACCACCAGCCCGTAACGCGGCCACTCCACCTCTTCCGCCACGGCAAAGACATCGGCCCCCAAGCCTTCTCCTACCGCCTCAGCCACCTCGCGAGTAGAGCCGTACTTCGATGCAAAGATCACCACACTTTTTCGCATCGCCCATCCTCCCTCAAGGTAATGATTCCATGCTGCTGCGGATCAGTGCCGCCGAGCGTTCCAGCGCTTCCCTCTCCTCAGCCGTCAGCGAAATCTCGATGATCTGCTCGACGCCCTGACGCCCCAGCTTCACCGGCACCCCAAAGCAAAGATCTTTCAGCCCATACTCGCCCTCGAGATAGACTGAGCACGGCAAAATCTGTTTGCGATCCTTCAGTATCGCCTCCACCATCTGCATGGTCGCCGCACTCGGCGCAAAAAAGGCGCTCCCCTTCTTCAGCAACGACACGATCTCACCACCACCCTTGCGCGTCCGCTCAACAATGGCCGCGATGCGCTCGGCAGGCAATAGCTCCGTGATGGGAATACCCGCCACCGTCGAGTAGCGCGGCAGCGGGACCATCTCGTCCCCATGACCGCCGAGCACGAAAGCGTGCGTGTTCTCCACGCTGACGTTCATCTCCAAGGCCATGAACGCACGCATCCGCGCGCTGTCCAGGATGCCCGCCTGGCCAATGATCCGCTCGCGCGGGAAACCGCTCACTTTCTTGGCCAAATACACCATCGTGTCGAGCGGATTGGTCACCAAAATGATGATCGCCTGCGGCGAATGCGCGGCCACATTGCGCACCACCTCACCCACCACCTCGGCGTTCACCGCCACCAGATCTTCCCGCGTCATCCCTGGACGGCGAGGCAAGCCCGCCGTGATCACCACGATGTCCGAGTTCGCCGTGTCGCCGTAGTCGTTGGTGCCGAGGATGTTGAGATCATAGCCCTCGACGGGGCCCGCCTCGAGTAAATCCAACGCCTTTCCCTGCGGCATACCCTCGACGATGTCCATCAGAACGACATCGCCAAGCTCTTTGACGGCACACCAGTGCGCCGCCGTCGCGCCGACAAAGCCGGCCCCAACGATGGAAATCTTGCTTCGCATCCCGCTTGCCTCCAGTGGAGAAGAGTTGCCTCATTTGGGCCCCAAGACGCGGCACAGCCGCTGCCATCACCGCACCCAACCTCTTCCATACGTCAGCCAGCCCCAAGGAGATCGAAGCACCCGCATCGCCGCCTGACGCCGCACCGTCCCGCCACGCCAAGTCACAACACCGCCACCCGCCTCGCACCGCCTGCGTACCCTACCAAAAACCGCACCGTTGAGGCAAAGTCACCCCCGAGCGACAAGCCACGGGCCACGCCCCCAGCCACCACAAGGAGCCCCCATGAAGTACCGCCACGTCATCCTCGAAGGCAAACCCACCACGGGCAAAACCGAAGTCTCCAACCTCCTGAAAATCTTCTTCCCGGGCACCATCGCCATCCTCCCAGAGCTGACCACGGTCTTGGTCCGCGAAAACCAACTCAACATCCTCCGCGATCGCGACAAACTCACGGCCCTCTTGCGCACCGCCGTGCCGCGCCGCGCCCAAGAAGTCGAAGCCATCATCGCCAGCAGCCCGGACGTGCTCGTCCTCGAAGAGTCCCACATGGGGGTCCACTGGGCCTACTCCCAGATCATCGACGACAAGCCCTTCCTCGAAGCCTACGAACAGGAAATCAAAGCCCACATCCGCTTCCCCGACATCTTCCTCCGCCTCGACATGCCCATCGGTCTCTCGGTCAAACGGCAGATCGCACGCGGCACCCCCGACGTCGAAGTCTCAGGCGAGCTCGTCTCCAACATGTTCGAGCGCCTCAACGCCTGGCACCGCAGCCATGGCCACGACAACCTCGTGGTCATCGACACCAACCGCGCACCCGACCTGGTGCTCCACGACATCATGGCCACCCTCGGCCTGCGCTACGACGTCTTCCAGTGAGCACCGCCCGCCCGGCCCCGGGAGGGCGCCGCCACCCGCGAACGCCCTAGGACCCACGCACCCGCCGCCCGTTGATTTCCCACGCGACTCCCCGCATCATGCCGCCGTCGCCCGTGCTGAACCACCAGCACCTTCACCCAAGGACGCACGAGCTATCATCATGAGCGCCAACTTTCACATCTCAGCCCTCCTCGCCCTCTTGGCCCTCACCGCTTGCGGCGCTGGGGAACAACCTGTCAAAGGACGCGCCGACCAAGCTCAAGAACCGGTGAGCGCCACCGAGGAAAAAGAAAGCCCCGACGACAGCGCCGCACGCCTCGAAGCGGCCCGCCTCCATGCCACCGCCCTCGCCCCAACCACCCAACGCGCCAGCGCCGCTTCTGCCGTTGTCGCCACCCACGCTGGGCGTGCGGCCGATCCGGCCCGGCCACTCCCCGAGGCCGTGCGCGCCCGCTTCGCCGCCATCCGCAATGATCCTGACCCAGACGCCCTGGTCATGGATGCCCACTACTGGGTCTCCAACGAGAACGCCCACTACGTCTGGCATCCCATCGTCAAGGGCCACGGCGGCGTCCTCTCGGGCGTCGGCACGGACCAAGTCTACCTCATCGCCGCATGGGCCCGCAGCGCCATCGTCGTCCCCTTGGACTTCGACAAAGAGATCGCCAACCTCCATCACGCCTACGGCGTCGCCTTCCGCAACGCCGAGACCCCAGAAGACTTCATCAAGCTGTGGTCCAAAGACGCTGAAAGCACCATGGAGGAGCTCATCCTCGCCGAAATCCCCACCAACGGCCCAGCCATCGCCCGCTCCTACAAACGCGGCCGGCAGACCGTCTTCGGGCGCTTGCGCCTGGTGGTCCGCAAATACCGCGAACGCGGCCTCCCGACCTTCCTCACCGATCCCGACGACTACGCCTTCATCCGCCAGCTCTGGCTCGATGGCCGCGTCTTTCCTGTCTGCGGAGATCTCACGGCCGACCGCGCCATGCTCGATCTGGCCAAAGCCACCGCCGAGTCTGGCCTCACCCTCGGCGTCCTCTACCTCTCCAACGCCGAACACTACTTCGAGTACACGCCCTCTTTTCGTCGCAACATCATTGCCCAGGTTTTTGGTGACGAGGGGATCGTCTTGAGAACCCGACAGATGTCCTTCTTGGGACTCGCCGAGCCCAACGACTACCACTACAGCGTGCAGAAGGGCACCAACTTCCAGTATTGGATGCAACACAGCCGCGTCGTGGATCAATACCGCATGCTGCGCCAACGCACCAAAACGGACAACCCGGGGCTCTCCTACGTCGACATCGAACCCGACCCCAACCCCCGCCCCCCGGAAATCGCGCCCCTGCCCGTTGACTGAGGCCGCGTGAAGGCCGGCCCGGCACCGCCAAAGTGCCCACACGCCCCGCTCCCAGCGGCGCGAGCTGGGAACGAACCGGCGCACCTTGGCGCCGGCCAACGGCGTCGCGCCGTGCCGACCACGCCCCCGCCCCCCGGACATGACGATCATCGCGAACCTTGCAGATTGTGCGCGCATCGCTAAAAGAGAGCCTGCGCGCGCGCCCTCGCGCCCGCTCATGCCTCGGGAAGGAACATGGTCGACATCAAGATCCGCAACTTCAAAGAAATCCCCTACGACGAACTGGAGGAACTCAACCTCCAGGCCAAAGAAGACGTCCGCAACCTCGTCGCTGACGACGAGCTCAAGGAACAGTACCTGCGCTATCTCCACGATGAACGGCAGCTCAAGGCGGTGACGGTGTGCTTCTCCGACCTGGAAGGCCGCTTTCACATGCTCGACTACGACAAAAAGTACCTGGCCCGCAGCTTTGAAAACTTGACCTTCGACGGCTCGTCCATTCGCGGCTTCTCGGCCCAAGCCGAATCGGACCTGCGTCTTAGCGTCGACTGGGGCTCGTTCCGTTGGCTGCCGAGTGACGTCTTCGGCCCCGGTAAGGTCATGGTTTTCGCCTTGATCATGGATCGCGACGGGACCCCCTACTGCGGCGACACCCGTGGCCGTCTGCGTGACTACGCCCGTACCTTGCGCCAGCGCGATGGCATCACGGCCAACCTGGCTTTCGAGGTCGAAGGCTTTCTCTTCAAGGGCAGCGACGCTGAGCAGGACTTCGACCCCCGGGTCGGCTTCGACTTTGTCTCCGAAGGGGGCTACTTCCATGCCCTGCCGACGGCCCCCCTGAAGGTCTTCATCGATCGCTTCGCTGAGGCCCAGCGCGCCTTGGGCTTCGAGAATGAAAAGGACCACCCCGAGGTGGCCCCCTCCCAGTTCGAGCTCAATTACCGCTATGTCGACGCTTTGATCGCCGCCGATCAGGTGCAGCTCTACAAACTGCTGGCACGACAGATCGCAGCCAGCATGGGCTATACCGCCTCATTCCTGCCCAAACCGCGCACGGGCATCAACGGCAGCGGCATGCACACCAACATCTCGCTCACCAGAGAGGGCAAGAACCTCCTCTTCGACCCCAAGGGCGACGAGCAACTCTCGCCCCTGGCCTGGAGCATGGTCGACAACATCCTCCATCACGCCGAGGAGCTCTGCCTCATCCTCAATGCATCGGTCAACGCCTACCGACGCCTCGACCCGCACTTTGAAGCCCCCAATCAGATCCGCGCCTCTGCCGTCGACCGCACCGCCATGGTCCGCATCCCCTTGGGAGACGAAAACGCGGCCCGCATCGAGGTGCGCTCTGTTGGGCCCGACGCCAACCCCTACCTCCTCATCCACACCCTCCTCCACACGGCGCTCCTGCCCAACGACCGCGTCGATCCTGGCCTGCGCAAGAGTGCCGATCGCGTTCTGCCGGCGTGCATCTACGACGCCCTCGACGCTTTCGAGAAGAGCCAACTCCTCAGGGAGCTCCTCGGAGAACGAGAGCATCAGAAGTACGCGGCCCTCAAAAGGAGCGCCGCCAACCGCTCTCCCCGCGAGCTCGGCTCGCGCATCAAAGCGGGCGAGGTCATTTTCCATCACGAAGTCACCAACCAATACCTCTGGGGGCGCTTCTAGACCCTGCCGCCTTGCGCCCGACCTCGCCACTCAGGCGCGAAGGCCTTGAATTGGCGAACACTTCTGCTTAACAATGAACCCCTTGGGCCATGCGCGTTTCCATCGAACGCGCCAGCGCCCCGGAACGGCGTCGACATGCGCCACATCGGGAGGAGATCATGCCGCACTTTCCTTACACTTCATGCCTTCTTTGGGTGGCTCTGAGCTGTTTGGCCCTTGGGACAGCCTGCGATGACAGCAAAAGCACCGAAAAAGACACCCACGAGGCACAAGAGGATCTCCCCGAAGCCAATGACACCCTGGACAGCGACGTCGACCCCGGAGACAGCGAACAGGATGGCATCGAGGTGCCCGATCAGGTCGAGGATCTCGCCCCAGACCTCACCGAGCTCCCCCCTGGGGACCCTTGTGACCCCAACCCGTGCCAAGATCCACACCGCAGCGACTGTGCCGCTGTCGATGGGCTTGCCCAATGCCGCTGTGACGCGGGCTACCACCTCTATGAGGATCAGTGCATCCCTGACGACGAGGACGACCCGTGCTTCCCCAACCCCTGCACCGAGACGAACCGCACGCGCTGCCTGTGGGATGGAGAAGGCGGCCATGAGTGCCGCTGCAACGTCGGCTTCCACGATGACAACGGGCTGTGCTGCCAAGCCTTCGCCGACAACGTCGCTGGACAATGCCAATGCCGCGCCGCCTATGTCGATCCCGATGACAGCGGCGTGTGTGTCGTGCGCTGCTCCGAAGACAGCATCGAGGCCTTCAACGGCTGGTGCCCACCGGGCGAAATCTGCGTCCAGGGGACCTGTTTCCACAACCACTGCGACGGCTTCACCTGCCCGGCCAACAGCCAATGTGTCAACCGCGCGGAGTCGGCCTTCTGCCTCTGCGACCAAGACTACCACATGTCCAACGGGCTGTGCTGCGTGGACAACGCCGAGAACATCGACGGCACCTGCCAGTGCGCACCGGGATACGTGGCCAGTGGCCAGAGCTGCGTCCCCGATGCGACCAACCCCTGTCACCCCGTCAACCCATGCACCAGCCTCCACCGCACTACGTGCGTCCCCGACAGTGGTGCCCCAGGCTACCTCTGTCTCTGCGACCAAGGCTACGTCGAGAGCAATGGCAACTGCGTCCTGGACGTCTGGGCCACCTGCCCCACCGGCCTGGTGTGTCGCGCCAGCTTCTGTGTCCCCCACGACCTGAGCCAAGATCAGTGTGTCACTGACGCCGACTGCCGCGTCTTCAACCCCTTGGCACCCACGATCTGCAACGCCTCGGCGGCGGGTGGCATCTGCCTCGGCTGTGGCACCCACAGCGACTGCCCTGGCAACACCCAGTGCACCTCCTTCCAGACCTGCGCCAATCTCTGTGACGACAACGACGACTGCCCCTACGGCCGCTGCTACACCGCCACGGGTTACTGTGGGCAGAAAACCTGCACCTCTGACGCCGATTGTTTCAACGGCACGGTGTGTCTCGACGAGAACGGGAGCGGACAGGGCATGTGCAAGCGCATCCCTTGCGTCGAAACCGAATGCTCCTCAACCCGCCCCAACGGCACCTGCCCCAACCCCGGTGAAGCCTGCGTCTATGGTGTCTGTCGGGATAGCTGCACTCCCAACCCCTGCACCCAAGAACTCAACAAAACCCAGTGCTCAACCGCAAACGGCGCGCCAGCCTGCCTCTGCGACTCTGGCTACAGCCTCGCCGCTGATGGCCGCTGCCTCCCCGACGCCAGCCCTTGCCCAGCCAACTTCACCTGTGGCGCTGGCGTCTGCGCCCATCGCACCGACGCCCACTTCGTCTGCCAGAACCACAGCGATTGCGGCACCGGCCTCACCTGCTCCCCCACTCTCCCCGCCGGGAGCTGTCAGGGCTGTGGCGTCGGCACCCCGTGCCCCACGGGACAGACTTGCGTCTCCGGTTACTGCCTCACCCCCTGCACCAACCACCTCCAGTGCCACCCCGACATGCAGTGCCGGGGCACGGGCTATTGTGGGCGCAAACCTTGTAATGGCGCTGCCGACTGCAACGCGCCCTACCTGTGCGTGCAAGGCAGCGACGGCGGCACCTGCCAGCGTCCGCCCTGCTGAAGCCAAAAAAAGAGAGGCCCTCCAAGGAGGACCTCACCGTTGTCCGTCGCAACGACGACAGAGCAAGTCGGCGCTCGCCCGACGCCTACTGCGCGTAATAGGTCTCGCGAATCGCTTGTACCGCTGTCTCGAGAAACTCGACCAGGGCCTCCATGGGCACATCCTCGACCTTCTCCTTCAACAGGCCGTGGCAGTTGATCGGGTGGCTCTTGAGCTTGAGGTGCGCGTGCTCTCCGAGAAACTGATTCAGGCGAGAGCTGAGCGCCTCAGGCGCGGTCTTGTTGGGGTGTGGCTGCACGTACAGCTTCACATCGCCCTCGGTGCTGATGTCCATGATGGCGTAACCGATAGAACCAAAACGGAAATTGATCCCGCCTACGCGACCACCGCCAGCGTCGACCAGACAGCCCAGGTCACGTGCCCGGACCAATAAACTCTCCAACGCATCCCGTCTCGGACGGCCACCTTTCTCTTGCGCTAGCTGTATTACTGAAAGCTTGTCCACATCCAACTCCTTGACCCATTACGACACAACCACGGAGCCCCGCCCCCTCCCTGGCAACCATGCGCGGCAGGTGGTCACAACGCCGCTGCATCGAGAGCACTATATCACGTCGCCGTCGATAGGGCAGCAAGCTCGTCGGCTAAAATGTCGACGCTGTGATCGATTTCTTCGTCCGTATGCAGCGCGCTGATGAAAAAGCGAAGCCGCGACTCGTTGTCGTCGACGGCAGGGTAGACGATGGGCTGAACGTTGATGCCGCGCTCGTCCAAACGCTCCGAGAGTTGCAAGCACCGGTAGGAGTCACCTACGATGCAGGGGACCACGGCTGAACCAGCGCTCAACCCCGTGTCGATGCCGCGCGACTTCGCCCGCGCCAAAAAGCGCGCCGACTGCCTCTGCAGCCGCGCCACCAGCGCAGGCTCGGCCAGCATGGTTTGTACCGCCTCGAGGGCCGCGTTGGCGTTGGCTGGGGTGATCCCCGCCGAAAAAACGAAGGCCGGCGCCGTGTAGCGGATGTAATCCGTCAACACCCGCCGCCCGGCCACATAGCCACCACAGCTCGCGAAGGCCTTCGACAAGGTGCCCATCCACACGTCGACCTCGGTCGTATCGACACCAAAATGCTCACCAATGCCGCGCCCACTCGCCCCGAGGACCCCAATGCTGTGCGCCTCGTCCACATAGAGCAGGCACGCGTGCTTGTTGCGCAACGCGATGAAGGCTGGCAAATCCGCCAGGTCGCCGTCCATGGAATAGACCCCCTCGATGGCGATACACACCCGCCGGAAGGAACCGCGAATCTGGGTCAGGAGCTTGTCCAACGCCACAGGATCGTTGTGCGGGAAAGGCCGGCGCTTGGCGCCGCTCAAGATCGCCCCTTGCTGAATCGAGTTGTGAGCCAGCGCATCGTGGACAATCAGATCCCCCTCACCAAAGAGATGACCGATGACGCTCTCGTTGGTCGCGTGACCCGCCGAAAACACCACCGCGTCCTCCACGCCATGCACCTGGGCCAAGAGCCGCTCCAACGCACCGTGGAAGGGACGCTCGCCCGAAGCCACCCGGCTCGCCGACACCGAAGTGCCGTAACGATCGATGGCGTCCTTGGCCGCCTGGTTCACCTCTGGACGACCTGAGAGCCCCAGGTAGTTGTAACTCGAGAAGTTGATCAGATCCCGACCACCCACCTGGGTACGGTTCCCTGCCGTGCCCTCATTGACCCCAAAGTAGGGATTGCGCAGCCCCATCACCTGCGCCATCTCCAAGCGCTGCGTTAGGCTACGTACTTCTGGAAAACGCTCGACCCGATAGAACTTCGCGTCCACCGCCCCAGCCTCGACCTCCTTGGCGGCCCGCGCCCGGCTGCGCACGCGCTGCGTCGCGCCGCCCCCATCGCCAACCTTCGCCCCGCGCGTGTAGACTCGGCCGCGGACCTCCTGCAAAACCCCAATCACTTCACCTTCTGCCCCGAGGAAGGCGATCTCGCCAACGAAGTTACCCTGCCCATCGGGTCCACCCCGCACCTGACAGCGCACCGTCTCGCCGGGTGCCGCACCGCGCCACCAACAACGCGCCAAAGACACGGGATAAGCCGCCTGATTGAAGCGCGCCGCCAAGTGATAGGCCACCAACTGAAAGGCGCCATCCACCTGCATGGGATCCACCAACCACGCCGCACGCCACGGCTGAGCCAGCCATTGAGCAGGACGACTCCCGCCAACCGAGCCGTCTATCCCCTCGTCGCCAATGCCACTCAAGTCCCGCAACGCTTGCATGATGGGGCCATGGAAGGTGACGTCGCGGTAGAAGTCGCCAATGGACATCGCCGGCGTCACTGGCACCGCCAATGGCGCCAACGCCGCCCGCGGCGCCTCTCCAGCGCCGGGGCGCAACCGCGCCTTGTAAGCCAAGCCCCAGCCACCCTCACCGCGCTGGGTGTGCAGCGTCACGGCGACGCTCCCATCCTCTTGCGGTGTCGCCTGCAGCCTCACCTCGCAGGGAGCCTCCACTCCCTGATAGAGGGACATCTCCTCGATACAAAGCGTCTGGCCGGCCCAGAAGCGCTGATGCACCGCCGCAAAGAACTCCATGGCCATGGCAAAAGGCAGCACCGGACGACCCTGCACCTGATGATCCGCCAAATAGCGGTGCGCATCCACGGCCAAGGAGAAGTGCCGCTCCACCGGCAAGTGCGCCGGCCCTGGTACGGCGCCCACCAGAACCGTGCCATGGTGGCCCGCGTCCAGGGACGCCATGAACGAAGCCAAGCCCTCGTCATCACTCAAAAACGGAATCCCCTGGCCCTGCATCGCTCGCTTGACCACTCCAGGGATGGTCGCCGCCATGCCCGAGCTCTCCCACAAGGGCCACCGCAGGCTCAGCGCCGTGACCCCGGGCCGCTCCGCCGCCCATCCCTCGGCGTATCGCTCCATCATCAGGTTCGCCGCAGCGTAATCCGTCTGGCCGATGTTGCCCAAATGCGCCGCCCACGACGAGAAGGTGACCACCCGCCGCAACGCCTCCCCCGGCAGCGCCGCCAACACCTGCGCCAGACCCAAGACCTTGATCCCCATGACCTGACGCAAATCCGCCAGGGTCTTGCTCTCCACGCGCTTGTCCCGCAGCACGCCCGCCGCATGCACCACCAATTCCATGGGGCCCAGCTCGGCCACGGCCGCCAAAAAGGCCTCGGGCACGGCTTCGTTCAGGTCCCACGCCACATAGTGGGCCTGGGCACCCGCCGCCTGCACCGCCGCCAACGTCTCGCGCGCCGCCGCCGAGTCCGCCAACGGCGTCGCCCCCACCAGTAGCAAACGCGCCACGCCCCGTTCGGCCAAGGCCACGGCCACCTTCGCCCCCAAGCCACGGCCACCGCCCGTAATCAGTGCCCCTTGGGCCACCCACGGCGCCGCCTCGCCCCCTGCCGCTAACGGAATCACGTCCAGCACCCTGCGACCGTCGCCACCGTAGGCCACCAGAACATCGTCGTTCCCGTCCCCCAACTCGGCCAGCAAGTGCCCAGCACCCACCTCCGCCGAGCCCGGCGCCACATCCACCACCTGCACCTGCACCGCTGGCCACTCCCGCGCCAAGGCCAACGCGAAGCCCTGCAAAGCCGTCAGCGCCACCGAGCCTTGCGCGCCCAAGCCCAGCGCCCCCCCGCTCATGGTGAGAATGCGCCAAGTGCTGACGTCGATACCACATCCACGAAGAGGCGCGCTCAGCGCCAACGCCTGCGCCGTAGGATCCAGCCACCCCGTGCCAAGCGCCACCTCCAAGCCATCCGCCACCGGCGCCGAGGGAATGAAGAGCAGTCCCTTGGGCGACGCCACACCTTCACGCAGCAAAGCTGCCGGCAAATCCCATAGCGCTTCGGGCGACGCCGGCCAGGCACAGCTTTGCACCGCACCGTCCGCGACCAGCCCGCCAAAGGGCGCCCCCAAGCGGACCAAACACACCTCGACGCCGCGCGCGGCCAGCCCGTGAGCCACCCCTTCTCCAACAGCGTGCTCAGCCGCCACCACCCAACAGGTGCCCGGCAACATGGGACCGCCAGGCAAGCCCACCATCCCCCGCGGCCGCAGGCCAAGCTGAGCCAGCGGCTGGCTCAGCTTGGCGTCAGACTTTTTTTTTTCGGCGCCCCCCGTGCTCGCCAACTGCTCCTGAAGATGGGCAATGATATCACCCACGCTCGTGCGCTCGCTCAACAGGGTCTGCGGGATACCACCCAGCTCGGGAAAGGCGTCCTGGACGCGCGTCGCCAGATCGACGAACATCAGCGAATCGAAGCCGAGATCCGTCGCCAGCTTCTGCTCCGGGCGCAACGCATCCTCAGGGAAAGCGCTCACCGCCGACACCGCCGCCATCACCTGCGCCGCGAGCTCCTCCGGGCTCAAGCCGCCGCCCCCGGGCGACGCCTCGAACGTGGCCGCGGACGGCGCGGCCACTGCTGGCGCGGGCGCTGGCGCAGCCTCCAGCGCTGGCGCAGGCACCGCCGCTTGCGCCGCGACAGGCGCCGCCGCCGCCGCCGCCGGCGTCAACCCCACCACCGTGAGCGGCGCCGCCCCTCGAGGCACGGGCCTCCCCTGCAGCAGCGCGAGCTGGGCCTGCATGAGGGCCGTCTGTTCCCGCAACAAGGCCACGACTTGATCAGACATCTCTGGGGCAGGGACCACCGGCGCTGGCGCTGTGGCCATCGCCGCCGTCGACACAGGCGCTGCGGTTTCGCTGGGCTTCTCGGCGGGTGTGTTGGGCATTTCCTGGTTCTCCATCCCGGCAACATGGGGGGTCATGGCTTTGTCAGTGATCACCGAGTAGGTGTCGCTCGCCTGTGGCGCGAGCGGCAAGGACACCACCCGCGCGCCAAAAGCATCAAAGAGACGACGCAAGCGCAGGTCCACACCGGCCACCGCAAGCTGCGCCAACGTCCGTGCAAACTCGAGATCCTCGTCATCCTTGGCCGCACAGAGGGAGAGAGCCATCTGCTCACCCCCCAAGGTGCCCTTGGCAAATGAGGTCAAGGTCTGGCCCGCTCCAACCTCGAGAAAGACCTCGATCCCTTCGTCCCGAACCCGCTCCATCACGCCGATGAAATCCACCGCTGCCGTAGCATGGCGCCGCATCACCCCGCGCATCTCAGCCACGTCGCTGGGGTAGGGAGCTGCCGTCACGGCCGACCACAGCGGCACGCCACAGGCCTGCAGCGGCAAGGCATCGATCACCTCGGCCAGCGGTGCCTCTACCGCCGCAATCAGCGGTGAGTGAAAAGCGTGGGAGACCCGCAGCGGCTTGGCCACGATCTGCGCCGCAGTCAGCGCCTCGACCGCTTGCTGGACCCCAGCACTGCTCCCAGAGATCACCGTCTGTTTGGGCGCGTTGCAGTTGGCCACCACCACCCCGGGGAGGGTCGCGATGGCCTCGGCCGTCGCCGCCCTGTCGAGCATCACCGCCGCCATGGCGCCGAGGTCGTCTTGCGCCAGGTCGGCCATCAGACGCCCGCGCTGGGTCACGAAGCGCACCGCATCCTCAGGTGCGAGGCCGCCCGCCGCCGCCAGCGCCACGAACTCACCCAAGCTGTGACCAAAGGTCGCGACGGGCTCTACCCCGAGATCGGCCAGCAAGCGCAACAGCGCCAGGCCGACGGCCGCCATCACTGGCTGACACACTTCGGTCGCCGCCAAGCGCGTTTCGGCCTCGGCCGCAGGCACATCCGCCGCCGGATACAGGGCCTCCAGGAGCGGAGTCGTCGCCAGCGGCTGGGCCGCCGCCAAATAGGCCGCCAGCGGCTCTGAGAAACGCCGGTACCGGCCACAAAAGGCCCGCAACAGACCCACCCGCTGCGCCCCTTGCCCGGGGAACATGAAGGCCACCCGCGGCGCGGCGGCCCCATGCGGCAAAGCCGCCCAGAACACGTTGGGGCTCAATCGGCCACCGCGTCCACTGAGCCCCGCCCCCTTCTCGGCGAACAACCGCAGGCCAGCACCCAGCTCCGCCACGGAGCGCACCGCCAGCGCCACCCGGTGGGGACCCCACTGGCGCGTCGCCGAGAGCGTGTAAGCAACGTCCGCCAACAACAGCGACGCCCCGGGACCACTCTCCAACCACGCCGCCACCTCGGCGGCGTGCTGCGTCAGCGCCGCTTGGCTCTCGGCGCTGATCACCACAGGCACATAGGCATCGACCTCACGCGTCGCCGCCCACGCCGCCCGCGGCGCTTCTTCGACGATGACGTGCGCGTTGGTGCCACCAAAACCGAAGGACGACACCGCCGCGAAGCGAGGCGTCTCCCCATGGGGCCAAGGCTGGGCGGCACGGGCAATTTCGAAGCCTTCCAGGTTCAGCTTTTCGTTCGCTCTCTCGAAGGCAGCTTGGGGCGGCACCACCTCGCGGTCAAGCACCAACAGCGCCTTGATCAGCCCCGCAATACCCGCCGCGCTCATGGTGTGACCCACGTTGGCTTTCACCGACGAGATCTGCAACGGGCGAGAGCTCGGCACCGTGCGGCCGTAAACGCCTTGCAGCGCTTCCACCTCCACGGGATCCCCCACGGGCGTCGACGTCCCGTGGCATTCCACGAAATCCACCATCTCGGGCTGCAAGCCGCCGTCGCGCAGCGCCTGCTCGATGACCTCGATCTGCCCCTCCTGGCTGGGGGCCATGGGACCCGAGGCGCGATCACCGTCGTTGTTGCAGCCCACCCCACGGATGACGCCATAAATCCTGTCGCCATCGGCCAGCGCCAAATCCAAGCGCTTGAGGACCACGATGCCGCAACCTTCACCCTGCACGAAACCGTCAGCCTCAGCATCGAAAGCGCGACAGCGGCCCTGCCGCGAAATGGCCCCGATGCGCGAGAAGCCTATCTGGTTGACCGGGCTGAAGTTGAGATAGACCCCGCCGGCGATGGCCCCATCACAGTTGCCGCTGCGAATGTGCAGCACCGCATCGTGAACCGCCACCAACGCCGAAGCACACGCCGCGTCAATCGAGACCGCCGGACCGTTGAAGCCCCAGTACTGGGCCACGTTGGCCGCGTTCATGTTGAGCAGGGTCCCAGCAATGGAGAAGGCGTTGATCGGGGCCAGCCTATTGACCGCCTCGAGGATCGCCTGGCGTCCTGCCGCATCCGGGCGCTGCCCAAAGCCCCCCATGGCCATGGTCAAGGCCTGCGAACGCACGGCCACCACGTCGCGGTGTTCCGAAGCACTCACCCCGAGAAAGGTCCCCGTACGCCGCGGATCGAAGGCCCCGACGCGCTCCCCCGGACGGTGCACGATGTCCTCCAAGCCCGCATCGAGCAAGGCCTGGCGCACCGTCTCTAGAACCAGGCGCTGTTGCGGATCCATGACCTGAACCCGCCGCGGCGCGATGCCAAAAGAGATGGCGGCGAAACGATGGGGATCGCCGATGAAGCCCCCGTTGGTCACATAGCTGAAATCGACGTCCCGGCCACGGGGAGAATAGAAATGGGCATTATCCCAGCGATCCGAAGGGATCGCAGTGAAGCACTCGCGCCCATGCAGAATATTCTCCCAGAACGCCTCCACATCGGGCGACTCGGCAAAATGACACGCCATACCAATGACGGCCACCCGACGGCGCGCCTCCTCGGCGCCACATTCCATGCCACTGTGCCCGTTCCCCGATGCTGCCATCGCGCCACTCCCTTGACTACCGTAAGAAAGTCACGACGCCAACGCCCACTGCGGCGCAACGCCAAGCCAGCGCAACGCCAAAGCGCCGCGTCACGCTCTCCTATACTGGGCACCCCAACAACGGCACTGCTCTCCGCAACCCCTTACGAGGCCGCACGCACCAGCGCGTTGGGATCCACCTCTTCGATGACCATCGACAGCTCGCGCAGAGAAGTCACCCGGGCGATCTTCTCATCGGGAATCTGAATCCCCAGCTCCTCTTCCAAAAATCCCATCAACTCCAGCATCGCCACTGAATCGATGCCGAGCTCACTGATCTTGGCATCCAAAGACAGCCGGTCCAAGCGCTTCTGATCCACTTCCCAAGCGGCGCGCTTGAACAATTCGATAAATGCTTGATCATTCAGTGCCATCGACAACACGCTCCTTCATCAATAGACCCCAGGGGGCCCTCAGTTCATCCGGCTACGCGACGAAACCTCACGGATGAAGCCCCACCCTCGCCCTACCATATCCTGTGCGCGGTGTCGAAATCGGCTGAGAAACGAGCGCGCCACGTGTTTGGCCACTTGCAAGTTGATCCCACGCTTGTCGAAACTCCGCTCACCTTCACGTCCCAAATTCCCTTCAAGATAGTGCAGTCGCGTCTTGGCCCGCTGCAACTTGCCGCTCGAGGTCTTGGGCAACACCCCGCGACCCACCAGGGCAACGTCAGCCACAGACAAACCTAGCTCCTGAAATACCCGATCCTTGACCCCTTGGACAATGTGCGCCGCGTCCACGTCGGGACGCACCTCAGCGACCACGACCAGCTCCTCGGAGTGCGCCGCCGGCCGCGAAAACGCCACCACGTTGCCCTTGCGCACCCCATCGACTTCGGCCACGGACCACTCGATGGTCTGTGGATCGTAGTTGCGCCCATTGAGGATGATGATGTCCTTCTTCCGACCCGTCACAAAAAGCTCACCGTCAACCAAATAGCCCAAATCACCCGTGAACAGACCCCGCGACGTGAACACCCGCGCCGTCAGCTCGGGGTCACCCCAGTAACCCTCGGCCACACTCGGACCGGCGAAGACGATCTCACCCACACAACGATCGGGCAAGCGCTGACCCATTTCGTCGACCACATAGACCTCGTGCCCTGGGAAGGGCCAACCACAACTGACGTACTCCAGCGTCTCCAGCGCCCCGTGCACCATCGCGCTGGAAGACTCCGCCGCCGCCAACGCCACCTCGGCATCACCACCTTGGCCATTGGCCTTGCCGTTACCGTTGGCCTTGCCGTTACCGTTGGCCTTGCCGTTACCGTTGGCCTTGCCGTTGCCGTTGGCCTTGCCGTTGCCGTTGCCTGCGCTCATCCCAGCGGGACTGGCGTCCATCACCATGGCGGCGCTGTGCTCACCCAGATCAACCACATGCAAGGTGCCCGAGCTCATCAGGGTCCGCCCCGCGTCGGTCAACACGGCTGGCGCCGCCCGGCCTTCCTCGGCGTAGAGGGTCGCATCGACCACGTCCGTGCGCATGGTGTCTTCCAAGCGCGTGAAGGTCATGGCCAGGGTCGCTTCGGCCATGCCGTAGACCGGCAACAGGGTCACATCGCGGAGCCCTTGCGCGGCAAACTTCTCGACGAAGGCGCGCAGCGTCCCCGGGTGGTTGGGTTCGGCGCCACAACCAAAGGCCCGAACCGAGCTCAAATCGAGCTTCGCCGCCTTCGCCGCGCTCGTCCGCCGTGTGGCCAAGGCGTAGGCAAAATTGGGCGCGAAGGACAGGGTCCCCCGCACCCGCGACATGGTCTCCAACCACAGCGTGGGGTGCTTGACGAAGGTCAGCGTGGGGATGAAATAGGTCCGAATGCCCCAGCACAGCGGTGCCAACATGAAGCCAATGAGCCCCATGTCGTGATAGAGCGGCAGCCAGCTCACCGCCACGTCCGTGCGGGCGTCCATGCGCAGACCATGCTCCATGATCCCGTGCAGGTTCGCCCCGAGGCTGCGGTGAGACACCACCACGCCCTTGGGCGCCGAGGTCGAGCCGCTGGTGAACTGGAGGAAGGCCGTATCCTCTGGCGACACCGCCGGGAGCGCCACCGCCGCCCCGCCCTTGGCGAGGTCCTCGACGCACACCAGTGACCGCAGCGTGTCCACGTCGTCGACCAAGGACCACAGGATCGACTGCGCCTTACGCGACGTCAACAAGGTCCGCGCCCCCGACGCTCTGAGGACGCGTCGGGCCCCTTCCAGGTAGGCGTCGATCTTGCCAAAGCTCAGCGGCGGAAACATCGGCACCGGTACCATGCCAGCGCAGGTCGCGGCGAGGAAGCTCAACACGAAATCTTCGCCCTCGGGCACGACCATCCCCACCCGATCGCCCTTGCGCAGTCCGTGGGCCAGCAGCGCATAGGCGCGCAATTCCACCTGGTGCCACAGCTCTGCGAAAGAAAAATGATGCTCCGAACCATCGGCTTGCATGAAGGTAAAGCCCGCCGTCGCATCGCCTTGCTCAGTGACCACGGTGCGAAATGCGCCGGGGATGGTCCACGCTGGATCGTAAGCCTTGCTGATTCGGGTGTCGTTCACGTCTTTTCCTCATTGCGCCTGGCAGCAACCGTCCGCCGGCCCACAAGCATTGCCATGGCGCCAGGGGGGCTGCTGCGCTCCCCTTGTGCCTGCAAAAAAAAACTGCAGACCCACCGGACGCGGCATCATCGCCCCCCTCGCGGGGGTTGTCAATGGCGCGCCAAGTGGTCAACCACTTCCGCACGCCCCAGCGCCCGTGGATCCACAAAATCAACCCTGGCGACCCGCATCAGGGACCGATGCGGCACGGCGCCGGTAACGCATCAAGTCGCCGTCGATGAACCAGCGCACCGTCGTGGGGAAGTGCCTCATCATGAAGTGCGTGAATTTGCTACCAAAGCCTGGCAGTATCCAGAAGCGGCCGCGGCGGATGCCCTGGAGCATCTCCTGGGCCACTGCTTCGGGGCTGAGCACCTTGACGTTGCCGGCGATGGCCTTGGTCTCGGCCGGCTTGATCTGGTTCTCGGCTGCCAACTGAGGGGTGTCCGTATCGGGGGGAAAGACCAGGCTGACGCGCACCTGGTGGGGCAGCATCTCCTGGCGCAAGCACTCGGAGAAGCCTGTGATGGCGAACTTGGACGCCGCATAGGCCGTGTAGCCGTAGATGCCCATGAAGCCCAACATGGACGAGACGTTGCAAATGTGGCCAGCCTTCTGCCCAATGAAGTGCGGGAGCATGGCCCGGGTCATGTGGACGGTCCCCATGTAATTGATGGCCATCATCTGATCGAAGACCGCGTCCTCGATGTCTTGGATGAAGCCGGGGTGGGTGACGCCAGCGTTGTTGATGAGGACATCCAGCCCCCCGAGGGCCGCGAGGATGGTCGGGGCCACGGCCTGCACCTGCGCCCGGTCCGAGACGTCCAGCGCGAAGATCGGGAAGCGACCTTCAGGCTGCACTTCGAGCATGGCGCGCTGCACCGCTTCCAGGCGCTCGGCGCCGCGAGCGACGAGGGCCACCTCTGCCCCGGCCTTGGCCAGCATCATCGCCGCTGCCTGCCCGATCCCACTCGAACCGCCCGTCACACACACCTTCTTGCCACGAAACCATTCCATCGTCTTCTCCATCGCTACAGACGAAAGCGCCCAGCGCAGCCAAGGCTCTCTTGGCCCTGCAGCTCCTACCACTGGTGCCACGAAAAGCAAAGGGGCAGCGGCGCTCTCTTTGCCGACCCGCCGGCGCGCCCCCATCTTGTGCGCTAGCTCAAGGAAGAGGCGGCCACGGTCTGGTTGCGGCCCAGCATTTTGGCTCGGTAGAGCGCCTTGTCGGCGCGGCGGAAGAGGGCCGCCCCATCGAGCTGGTGCGCTTCCAGGCTGGCCACCCCAGCACTCGCCGTGACCCGGCCTGCTTCCAAGGGTGCAAAGGCGTGCGCGGCGATGGCCCGCCGCAGCTTCTCCGCCACTGCAAAGGCATCCCCTTCGCCCACCCCCCCGGTCAGCAACACCACGAACTCCTCGCCACCATAACGGGCGACCACGTCTTCCGCGCGGAGGTGCTGCTTGAGAATGGACGCCACCCCCTTGAGGGCGAGATCACCGACCTCGTGCCCGTGTTCATCGTTGAGGCACTTGAAGTGATCGATGTCGAAGACGATGAGGGACAGGGAGCGACCCAAGCGCGTGGCGCGCTGCACCTCGTCGGCGAGGCGGGTCTCGTAGTAGCCGCGGTTGAGCACCCCCGTGAGGCCATCCCTGCAGGCCATCTCCTTGATGTGGGCGTGGAGCTGGGCCTTGTCGATGGCGATGCCGGCCAAGTTGGCCAAGGTCGACAGGGCACGCAATTCCTCAGGCTGCACCAAGCGGTGGTTGAACGCGTTGTCCACCAAGATGACGCCCACCACCTGGTCATGGAGGAGGATGGGCACACAGGCCAAGCAAGAGAAATGCACCGTCTCACCGTCGGGTGTGGGGTACACCGCCACGACGTCGTTGGAAAAGAAGGGGAGTTTGGCGTTCGCACAGTGGGCCACGACGTCGCTCAGCGGTAAAGCCTGCGCCCCCGGCGCGAGAGTCGGCGGCGGTTGATCGAGGCGCACCGAGAAGGCCGAGAGTTGCCGGGTCAGGGTCTGCACGCTCGGGTTCTGCCATTCGCCAAAGCGGTTCAACAAGCACTCCAGGTCGAGGCCTTCCGCCTCGATCTCCTCCCAAATGCGATGCGCCTCCGCCTGGTTGACCGGCCCCGCCGCCGCCGACACCCGCAGCTCGGCCCGCCGCTCACGCGCCAGAAAGAGGACGGCGCGGTTGAAGTTCAAGCCCTCACCATGGGTGATACCCGAGAGGATGATGTAGAGCACTTGGTCGAGGTCGAGCGCGCCGAGCATGGCCCGCGTGACCGTAAGCTGAAAGGTCAGCTCCTTGAGATGTGAGACGGCTGTGTTGCTATTGCTCATGCGAGGACCCCTCAACGCGAGACCTTCCCGCAAATAAGCGCCATGAGAGGCGCAACCATTCCCAGCACACAGACGTGCCCACCCTTGGGTCGCAGCATACTAACCAGCCCCCCCGGCAACTGGCAACCGCACACCGCGCGGGCCGCCCCACCCGCCGCTCACTCGCCGCCCGCGCCTGCCAGCGCCTCTGAGAGCTCCTGGAGGCTGCCCGAGAAGCGCACGCCATCGATATAAAAGCTCGGGGTCCCCGTCAGCCCAGCCCGCTCGCCGTCCAGGCGATCCTCCTGGACCTGAGCCAAGAGCGCCGGGTCATCCAGATCCTGGAGGTAGCGCGCCATGTCCAGACCAAGGGCCTCGGCGTACTCCAGCAAATCATCCCGCTCCAAAGCATAAGAAAAATCAAAGAGGGTGGCATGCATCTCCCAAAAATGACCCTGCCGATGCGCGGCCAGGGACGCCACCGCCGCCTGCACCGAGACGTCACTCATGCGCAGTGGAAAGTGCTTGAACACCAAAGCCACGTCCGGGTGCGCCTCGAGGAGCGCGTCGATCAGCGGCTGCACCGTGCGACAATGGCCGCAGCGATAGTCGGCGAACTCCACCAGGACCACCCGCGCCTGCTTCAGGGGGGCACCCTTCACCGGCCGCCCCTCGAGATGGAGGTGGTGCACCCGACGCGCCGCCTCGAGCTGGGCCGTGACGCGGGCCATGGCCACATCATCACTCATGCCCTCTGCCACGGCGCGCCACAGCCCTCGCAGCACCTGGTGCGCCTGACGGCAATCCTTCCCCTCCTGCCGCACACAGCCGTTCAGCGAGGTCGCCGCGCCCTTGCACGGGCAGAGCACGGCGTCACCGAGACGCACCAACTGCGCGCGCTGCTCCGGCGTCAGGACGCGCCACTGCGCCTCGTAACCGGGAAAGTCCTCCTCGACGTGCGGCGCCGGCGTCGCGCCGGCACGCACCGTCGTCACCCCGCGCGCCCCCGCTCCCGTCGCCACCTCAATGGCGACGCGGCGCTCCACCCGCGCCACGCTCATGTCGTCGCCCAGCTCCACCCCATTGATGAAGACGGCTGGCGTCCCGGGAATGCTGGCTGCCTCCCCCTCCGCCAGGTCCACCGCCACGATGGCCCGCACGTCCTCATGGCGCGCGTCCGCTTCGAGTTGCGCCAAGTCGGCCCCTGACGCCGTCAGCAGCGCCTCCATCGTCGCGGCGTCCAGTCGGCTTTGGTGTGCATAGAAAGCGGCAAAGAGCGGCCAAAACAAGCCCTGTCGGTGTGCCGCCGCCCCCCATATGGCCGCCTCCTGGGCCGCCACATGCCGGGGCAGAGGGAAGTGCTTGATCACCAAGCTCATCTCATCTGGCCAAGCCTGCTGCAAGGCCTGGAGCCGTTGGCTCATCTGCCGGCAAGAAGGACACTGCACATCCACGAAGAGCACCACCTCCACGGGCGCTGCCGCCGAGCCCATGCGTGGCCGATCCGCCGTCGACAATTGCGCCGGTGCACGCAAGCCTTTGGCTTCCAGGGCGATGGCTTCTTGGATCCACGCCCGCGGCCGCTGCGTCGTCAAGTAAAAGGCCAGAGAATCCGCCAAAATCAACGCCTCCCGGCACACCACGTCGGCCCCGAGGCACTGCGCCAAGACCTGGTCCGAATCACCGCATGGGCAAGCGACCTCTTGGCTCAGCGCGTCGAAGTCCGCCCGGCCGCGCTCAGGCAAACGCTCCCAGGACCAAAGCCCCGGCTGCCCTGAACCACCGCACCCGAACAACACAAGCAACCACCACCACTGTCGCCACATGCCTCGACTCCCTCTCCACAGCCCCACCAGTGGGCTCAGTCTTCCAGAGGTGATTGCGTCGCCGGCGCGTCCAAGGCCGACGGGTCTCCCAGCGCCTCCAGCGGCTCGATCACCCCTTGCCAGCGCCGGCGCTCGGTGCTGGTGATCTGCCAGCTCTCCCCGACATTGTTCAGGCGAAAGGTCAGCTCAGCCTCGTCGAGCATGGGCTGGTCGTCTTCACCGATATAGGTCGCGCGCTGTACCACCGTCACCACGGCAAAGCGTTCCCGGATGTGGCGAAACTCTATGCCCACCATCTCCACCTCTAACTCGGGCAAGGCCATCACGCGCGCGACATAGGCCCGCGTGTTGGGGTCGCGCTTCAGCGCATCGACCAAGCCCCCGAGATAGGCATCGATGTCGCGCCCGTTCACGGCGGCGACGTGGCTCTCCAAGAAGCGACTGATGCTGTCGCGCTGCTCTTGGGTGCCTGGCAAAGCGTCTCGCTTCCCGCCACCGGCCGGCGCCTTCTGAGGTCCCTCGTCCGCCACGCTCCACGCCGGCGCACCCCACAGCGCCAAGGCCATGAGCCAACCCAAACACACCGCCAAAACTCGCCCCATAGCCTCACTCCCGTTGCTGGGTTCGCCCCACCGACGCGCCGTGAACTCCTCATTAAACCAAGCGAGCGGCTTGAGCAAGACCCGCCATTCCTACGCCCACCCGCCTGTTCTTGCTTGTTTCACTCGCGCCAAAGTGCTAGAGCTTGCGCAAAGCCATCACCGCGCCAAACGGTCATGGCGTCGTCTTCGCACCGTCGCATTTTGCTTCGACCAGGGGAAGCTAGATGAGAAGCACTAAGGCCACACCTTCCTTTTCATTGGCCCGAGCCACCTCCCGCGGCCTCGCCATCACCGCACTCCTCTGGGCCCTGGGTGCCACCTCTGGATGCAACGACAACCTCGAGAAGATCCGCGCCAACCAACCCATCACCAATGTCACCGCGGAGAACACCATCCTGCTCTGTTCCGATGGCGTCGACAACGACAACGATGGCCTCATCGACTGCGACGATCCCGACTGCCTGACCATGGGCACCCTCGAGAAGCCCGGACCGGGACGCGTCGTCTGCGCCACCACGGAAGACACGGACATCCTCTGCTCCGATGGCATCGACAACGATGGCAATGGCTTCACCGACTGTGACGACTTCAGTTGCTCCCGCAATCCCGCCGTCCGGGTCTGCGGGGTGTGCGTCCCCACGGTCCAGCAAGAAAACACCAACGAGCTCTGCTCTGATGGGATCGATAACGACTGCGACGGTTATATCGACTGTCAGGACAACAGTTGCAGTCGGGCCTACCCCGATGTCACCGTGTGCTGTACCCCCACCAACGTCTGTGTGCCCAAAGATGACTGGCAGCCCAACGTCTGCCTGCCGCTCCAGGTGGGACAGACCGAGCGCTTCTGCAGCTTGATTCTCCTGGGCGAGGCGGATCCCTGCACCAGCGACGACGATTGCCCGCAGATCGCTGACGGCACCTGCCATGACACCAAGATCGACTGCTTCATCAACACCTGTGCCCCCCCAGCCGCCGGGCAGACCCAGCGCTTCTGCACCGAGACCCCGACCCGGGCCTGCAACAACGACGATGATTGCCCAAGCACTGAATGTGTCATCGCTGAGAACTCCGAGGCGCTCTGCTCGGACGGCATTGACAACGACTGCAACGGCTATGCTGACTGCAGGGACAACTCCTGTCGCGGGACAGGGAGCACCCCCGCCCGTGCGGTCTGTCGGGTCTGCACACCACAGCCTGAGAACACCGCCGCGGCCTGCTCCGACGGCATCGACAACGACTGTGATGGCTATGTCGATTGCGATGACTGGGACTGTGACCCACCGCGAGCCCAACCCGAGCTGCCGACGCGCCCCGTGGCTGAGCTCTGCCCTACCGTGATCTGCGATGGCCAATGCTGCCCCAGAGGCTCACAGTGCATCGAGAACAACTGCGTCGATCCTAGCTGCAGCACCGTGCGCTGCGGCGTCAATTGCTGCCAAGAAGGAAAGCTCTGCCGCAACGACACCTGCGTCGACGCCTGCGAACTCAACGAAGATCTCTGCGATGACGTCTGCTGTACCAACGGGACGGCCTGCGACCCCATCCTCCGGATCTGCTTGCCCGCCTGTCCCGATGGCCGCGAGTCATGTAACGGTGCGTGTTGCGAGGCCCCACGCGAATGTGGCCGTCACGGCTGCGGCTCGCCCTTCACCTGGTGCCAGGACAAGCAACCCGAGCCCGCCGAAGGCAACCTGGTGCAGAAGGTGCTGAGCTGCATCGACGGCATCGACAATGATCGCAACGGCCGGACCGACTGTGACGACTGGGGCTGCTGGGAGCTCCACTTGGAATTGCTGGAAGTGAACCTCGAAGCGCACCCCGATCGTGAGTTTTTGCAGAACCTGGTTCCCCTTTGTCGGTGAGACCGCGCTCACTCACGCGATGAAGAACCACAGCCCGCTCCACACCAAATAGCCGGCCAAGCCAATCCCGAGCGCCACCACCACGCTACGGGCCCGAGTCAGGCGCTGGCCACGGCGCCGCTGCCCCTCCTCCCACGCCAGCGCCGCGCCAAGCATTGGGAAGAGCCAGAAAGGCTCCAACCATCGCCGCCAACTACGGCGATGGCGCGGCGCAGCCTCGACTTGGCCCACCCACGCGTCTCCATGATCTGTGCGCTCCGGGCACTCCCAAGTCGCCGCCGTCGCTTCGGCGCGCGGCCCGGAACTGGCGCGCCCCATCGTCGCCGCGCCCTGTCCCGCCACGCCGACCTCTGCGCGCTGCGCCAGGGCGACGCCGCTCGAGAGCAACAACAACGGCACCGCCAACGCCGCCATGAGCCAGCGCCGCTCCATTCCGAGAGAGGCCGCGCCCAACCACAGCCCTTCGGCCCGCAGGGCAGCGCCATAATCGACCACGGCGACCAACGCGACGAAGGGGTAGATCTCGAAAAACCAGCGCCAGAAGGCCGCCGCCACCACCCACTCACCCTGGAGTAAGCCAGCGCTGGCCCCTTGAATCGCCACGCCGCAGCCGGCGGCCGCCGTCAGCGCACAGAGCACCCTGAACAGCCCATCAAAGCTCAGTATGAGTAGAAAACGCCACAACGAGACCACCACCTCATCCCCATGCGCCGACACCCCCACCGCATGGCCATTATCGGCGAGTGGCCAGCGTGGTGCTAGCTGCCTCGGGTGCACCGCCCTGGGAACGACATCCCCAAGGCTCAAACCGTTTACAGGCCAGGCCAGGCAAACTATTAAGATTCCCGCCGTCTCGTCGCTGCACACCGCCGAGTCCGGCCCGATCACGAGGACTATTTTGCCTTCGTCTCCTGTTGCTGCTGCTCGGCACTGGGGGAGGGCGCGGCCAACACGCGCTGTCTTAGGGAGTCTTGCTTGCGCCAGCGAATCAAAACCTACCGCGATGGTTGGAGCCGCGTCGCCTTGTGGAGCGTCATTGGCCTGGGAGCCCTACTGGCCTACCTGCACCACAACCCCATCGAGTTGTCGAGCGAAGACCGCGAGATGCCGGGCACCTTGATCACCCTTGACGCCGTCAGTGATTTCCTCCTCGTCGTCGACTACGACAACATGAACCCGGCGCCCGACGCCTTTGAGAGTATCGACTTCTCTTTAGCCTGGCTCAACACTCTGCAGCAGGAAGTTGGCCCTGTGGCCCTCATCGACGCCCCAAGCATTCCCGAGCGCGATCTCGGGCGTTACCGGGTCGTCGTCCTCACCCGCTCCGCAGCCAGCAACAGCTCGTGGCTCCCCAAGCTCAAAGGCTACGTGGATCGCGGCGGCGTCCTCATTCTCGAGATGCCTACCGGCGCCCTCCGCGAAGCCTTCAGCGCCGATGGCCAGGGAGGCCTGCGCGCACCCCAGCGCATCACCCAAGCGGTGGGCCTCGAAGCCGATGCCCTCAGTGCCCTGGAGCCCCTGCAACTGAGCACCATCACCCGGCTCATCGGTTCAGCCGGCCCCTTGGACAAAGCTGAGACCCTCATGACCATGGACGGTGTACCCGTGGTCTATCGCAAGCGCCTCGGCGCCGGCTGGGTGATCACCGTCGACTTCGATTACGGCATGCTCCTGACCGCCATTCAGCAAGGCCGCCCCATCGAGGGCTTCCGAGTCCGCAATGTGCGCGGCTCCTCGGCCATTGAGACGGCGGACCTCGCCATTCAAGAGGAGCTCGTCACGTCGACCGTACCTATCGCTGACCTCATCGAGCGCTTCATGGTTTATGGCGTCATCGACCTGTGTTACCCCGTGATCGGCTTCTGGCCCTTCCTCGATGGCTCTGACGGCGCCTTCGTCGTCACCCACGACGAACGTGGCATGGGCGACCGCGCCGCCTGGATGGCCGAGCACGAGTCGGGCTTCAGCGCCTCGTCGTCGTACTTCATCAGGCTCCCTGGCACCGTCACCGGTGACGGCCTCAACTATCTCACCAGCCTGGGCGTCGACGTCGCCCTGGAGTGGGACCGCGATCTCGACGGCGGCGGTGCCTATAGACCCCTGGGCCTGCTGGGCATCCAACCCCTACGCAAGGCCCTCACCCTGGCGGAGCAGGGAGATCTTTTGCGCGAGCGCGCCACCGATCTGCCCCATCTGCTCACCGTGCGCAGCCGCGACCATCTCTGGGGGCGAGCCTGGACCCAGCCCTTCCGCATCATGGCCGCTTACGATCTGCGCGCCGATGCCAGCTACGCCCCGCCACCGGGCACCGTCGGCTACGCCTTCGGCACGGGCCTCCCCTTCATGCCTCTCGATGACAACGGCCTCGCCTTCAATCTCCTCGAGTTCCCCACCCTCCTCGTCGCCACGGGGGCCGAGCAAGAAGCAGAGATCCTCGCCCAAGTGCTGCGCAACTCGCAGCTCAACGACCACCAAGCGGTGACCATCTCCTTCGCCCCAGACAGCTTCCGCCACCAGCCCAGCGCGGCGCTCTTCGAAACCTGGCGCAGTGCTTATCGCATCGCTGCCGAGAACGGACACTGGATCACCAGCGTCCGCAATCTCTTTCGCTTCTCGCGCGCCCGTCACAACAGCGAGATCCACTCCCACCGCACCGAGCTACAGGTGGAGCGGCGCAACCTCCACGTCGTCCGTCTGGAAACCCTCGCCCTCGAATCGGGCATGCACCTCTCGGTGCCCCAAGCCATTGGTGAGCGCACCTTCAGCGCGGCCCGACGCGGACTCAGCCGCGCCCAAGGGCAAGAGCTGCTCACGGAACAGCTCAGCACTCGGCCCGTCACCGTCTCGGGCTTTCAGCGCATCCTGGTGCCCCTCTCCAAAGGCTTCAACGCCATCGACGTCCTCTACGACTGAACCTCTTCCCCTTGCCAAGGAACGCGCGTGGTCCGCAACGAGTCGAGCCTCCTCTCCCGCTTCAAGTTTGACCTGATGATCATCCTCGCCTTGGGATGCATCGGTCTGGGCGCCTGGCTCAACCACCATCCCATCTCCTTCGAGAGCGACGACGCGACCCAAGACGGCGAGCTCCCGCCCCAGATTGGGCGCGCCGATGTGCTCCTCGTCCTCCCCCACCACGCCGATAACCCCGAGCGCTTCGAACACTTGGACTTCTCCTTCGCCTGGTACAACGCCATGGCCCAGGAGATCGGGCCCTTCAACATCACCCTCAGCAACCAGCTCGGACCCAACCAACTCCATCAGCTCTCGCTCTTGGTCGTCCCCGCCACCAGCGCCATCCTCCTCGATGAGGCCCAGATCACAGCCATTCAACGCTACGTCGAGGAAGGCGGCGTCCTCATCCTCGAGATGCCGACGCCCTCCTGGGCCGCCCTCTCGGGCATCGCCCTGCCCTTGTCCATCAATCACAACGCCAAGAGAATCACCGCCGCGCCGACCTCACCCCTGCAAGGAGAGCTGCTCCAGCACCTCATGGACACCCCCCTGAACACCAGGGTCATGCGCATCGAGGCCCTCGACAGCGCTGCCTTTCAGCGCGCCGATGCCCTCCTCGAGATCGACGGCACCCCGGCCCACTTCCATCGCGCCCTCGGTGAGGGGCACGTCTTCGTCGTCGCCTTCGACTTTGGCATGGCCATCACGGCTCTGCAGCAGGGGCAGCCGCGAGAGGACTTCTCCCTCGTCCCTCCCGAGAGTGAAGTCGAGCGCCTCGATCCCGACCTCCTGGTCCTCTCCGACAAAATGCGCCGCGCCGCCGTACCTTATGCCGACCTCTTGGAGCGCCACATCTTTCTCTCCCCCCTGCGCTATCGCCCGGCGCCGCGACTCTGGCTCTTCCCGGGTACGGCACCCGCTGCCTTGGTGCTCACCCACGAGGAGCGCTCTTTTGGCGACAAGGCCGTCTTCCTCGCCGATTATGAAGGGCACGCCAACTTCACCAGCACCTACTTCGTCAGCGCCACCGACATGACCAACGATGGCCTCGACGCCCTCAGCGCGCGCCACATCGACATCGGCCTGGGGTGGCTCCGCTCGCCCCAGCGCTCCATCTATCGCGCCAAGGGCGTAGGACGCCTCAAACCCTATCAGGTTGCCCTCTCCCTCATCGAACAGAAAGAGCGGCTCGAGAGCTGGTCTGGCTACACCACCCGTGCCTGTAAGGTCATCGACGCCCACTGGGACAACGATTACTTCGCCACCTTCCGCAAGCTCGCCCACGCCGGCTGTCGCATCGACACCACCTACGGGCCCCAGCAAGAAGAAGACTTCGGCTATCTCTTCGGGACGGGCCTCCCCTTTTTGCCCATCGACCGCAACGGCGCACCGCTGCCGGTCTATGTCGTCCCCACCCTGGTCAGCGATCACACCCGCTTTGGCCCCAGAGACGTCGACGTTCTCAACAAACTCATGAGAGACAGCCGCGCAGGCTTTCACCAGCTCATGGTCGTCAATATCAACGCCGACGCCATGGCCAACGACCCCCACCCGCGCACCCTCGAACAGTGGCTCCGCGCCTTCGACCTCGCCACCCGCGAGCAGATCTTCGTCACCAACCTCTCTGAGTACATGCGCTTCTTCAGTGCGCGCCGCCAATCTACCCTCAGCAGCCGCTTCCTCCGCAACGAGCGCCGTCTCGTGGTGGACCTCGCCGTGAGCCCCGCCAACGCCCGCAATGGCAAGGATCTTCTCGCCCCACCTGCCCTGGCCGTACCCACCCGCTTCGAGGGTGGCGCCATTGATTCGGTCAGCATCGACGGCCGGCTGCAGGAGAGAAACCTCCCCCTCACGGGCGACGCCTTCCTCAGCCTCATCCGCCTGCCCCACGGCGCCAAGACCGTCGAGGTCAGGTGGACCGGCTTGTAACGGTCGCGCCGCGCAACGAAGCCGCGACGGCGCCCAGCAGGGCCACCCCTGCCGCCACGGCGAAGGCCAAGCGCATGGCCGCAAAATCATCGGCCTGCCACACGCGGCCACTGCGGCCGCCCGCCACCTGAAAGAGCGTGCTCGCCAGAGAGACCCCCAGCAACATGCCCATGATGCGCGCCTGGGCCAGCACCCCCCCGGCCATGCCTTGCTGTTCCCGTGGCGCTGCGCCCATCAAGGCGCTCGAGTTGGGGGAAATGAAGACCCCAGTGCCCACCCCCATCACGACCAAGCAGAGGATCAGCCACGTGCTTCCGCTCTGCACCCCAAGCTGGGCCAAGCCCAACAGGCCCACGGCCAGCACCCCCAAACCGAACGTCGCCAAGCCCCTGCTCCCAAGCCGATCCGAGAGCCACCCAGAGGGTGACGCGACCAACGCCATCAGAGCCGGTTGCACTGCCAGATACAGGCCCGCCTGCGCCGGCGGCAGCTCGCGGCCTTCCAACAAATAGAAAGGCAACAACAGTATGACGACGAAGAGCGACACGTAGTTGGCGAAGGCGCTCAGCGTCGCACCGGTAAAGAGACGGGAACGAAAGAGCTGGAGTGACAACAGGGGATGGGTGGCCCGCCGCTCGCGCCACCCAAAGAAGAGCAGTGCAACGCCCCCCGCGCCAAGAAACAGCAGGGTCACAGCGCTCGTCACCCCCCAACGGTGCCCCTCACTCAGGGCCAGCAGCATCAGCGACATGCCGCAGAGGTAGGCCATGGCCGAAGTCCAGGGCAGAGGCCGGCGTGGCGGCAGCGCCGGCGCTGGCAGAAAGCGCCACCCCAGAGCCAACACGGTCACCGCCACGGGGACGTTGATGAGGAAGGTCCACCGCCACCCCCCCATGGCCACCAGCCACCCTCCGAGAGGGGGACCCGCCGTCAGCCCGAGATAGGTCGCCGTCGCCAGCGTCCCCAGCGCACGCCCCCGGTGCGTGGCAGCAAAAGTAGTGGTCAAAAGAGCCGGCCCAGTCGCCATCACCATGGCACCGCCAAGGCCCTGCACCAGGCGCATCCCAACCAAGGCCCAGAAAGTCCCAGCCAGCGCGCAGCCGATGGAGGCCAAGGCAAAGATGGCGAAGCCCGAGAGGTAGACCCGGCGGTGGCCCCAGGCGTCACTGAGCCGACCAAAAATCAGCAGAAAGACGCCCGTGATCAAGAGGTAAGACTGGATCACCCAGCGCGACGACCCCAGCTCGACGCCGAGATCGCGTCCCAGGTCGGGCAAGGCCAAATTGATCGCCGATGACGACATGGCGCTCAACAGGGTACCAATGCCCACCACCGACAGCACGGTCCAACGCGTTCGCACCATCACCTCCACCGCCGCACGACGCCCGCCTGGGCGACGGCCCCCGCAACGCCTCAGCCAGACCGCGTCGTTCCCAAAAGCGTCACGGGCCCACTAGGTGTCGCCCAGACGCTTTCCTTGCTCCCGAATGCGATCTGAGGCACCGCGCAGCCGCTCGGCCAGGTCGTGGATCACATTCCACAACAGCTTCGTCGCCAGGGGGCCCGACTGGGTCAGACGTTCGAAGTCCGCACGGTGAATCACCAAGACCCGACACATCTCCGTCGCCGTCACCGACGCCGAGCGCGGACGATTGTCCACCAAGCTCAGCTCGCCAAAGGCACGCCCCGCCTGAATAGTCGCCAGGCGCACGCCCTCGGTGCGCACTTCGCAGGCGCCCTCCACCAGCAGATAGAGCTCCTCACCGGGCTCACCTTCGCAAATGATGTCGATCCCGGCCTCGATACGCCGCTCATAGGTGATCGGCATGATCTGCAACATTTCTTGATAAGTCAGGTTGCGGAAGAGGCTGAGATTGCCCAGGGCCGAGATCTTCGAATCCGTCTCCACCACCGAGGGGCGAGTGCCCGGATCGGCGACCTCGATACAGACCACCGTCACGTTGTCATCGCCGCCACATTCCAGCGCAAAATGGCACAAGGCCTCAGCCGCCTCTTGCGGTCCCCGCCCGGCATAGAGCTGGGCCAGGTGGGTCGGGTTCTTCAGGTAGCGATAGAGCCCATCGGAGCACATCACCAAGCGATCTCCCACCCGCAGATCGAGCTGCAGGGTGTCGATCTCAGCGCCACCCGACATCCCAAGCGCACGAATGAGCTTGTCCTTGTGCGGGTGGTTGGCGATCTCCAGCGGGCTCTTCCCTTGGGCCTTGAGAAAGTTCGCCACCGTGTGGTCCACCGTCAGCAAGCGCCCCGTGTCACCGCGCAGCAGGTAAATCCGGCTGTCCCCGACGTGGGCGATGAACGCCGTCCCCGCTCCCAAAAAGACCAGATCGCACGTGGTGGCCATGCCCTTGCGCTCCGGCGCAGCCGCCACCATATCGAAAATGGTGCGCTCCGCCGCCACCACCGCGCCGCGCAGGGCGGCGATCAAGGTCTGACGCGAGTCGGGCCGACCGTCGTCGGCCATCTTCGCCAGCATCTCCCGATGCGGCAGCAGCGCGCGCACGATCCCTTCACAGGCCGTGCGGCTGGCTACCTCGCCAGCGGCGTGGCCGCCCATCCCATCGGCGACGACAAAGATGTGGCCCTTGGGGTCTACGCCATAAAAATCCTCATTATGGTCTCGCACCCGGCCCACTTCACTGACGCCACCAGATTTGACTCGCATGCTTCCTCCAGAAGCAGTTCGTCGCCTTCGCAACCCAAAGCTCTCCAACTCTCGTTACGTCATGCTCGGCTCAGGATCAAGCCTGCATGAATTCAGCCCTCGGACTCACCGCCAACGAAGCCACCGGGCGCACCCACCGCCGCCCCCGCATGGTCACCCAGATCCCTATCCCTTGTCCTTTGTCGGGCCATTGACTAGCCTAGCCCATGCTCTCAAAACGCCGCTTTGGGCGACGTAACACCACGCAAAGGAGTGGCCCATGTACAAGGCAGCAATCATCGGCGGTACCGGCTACGGCGGAGCAGAGCTCTGCCGGCAACTGCTCCAACACGACCAGGTCGAGCTGTGCCGCGTCGTCGCTGTCGACGAAGTCGGCAAAAAACTCGGCGACGTCCACTTGAACCTCGAAGGCTTGAGCGACCTCTGCTTCCAAGAGATGACACCGGAAGAGGCCGCCGCAGGCATGGACGTGGTGCTCCTGGGTCTGCCCCACAAGGTCAGCGCCGCCATCGCGCCCAAGCTCTTTGCCTCGGGTGCCTGCGTCATCGACATGTCGGGCGATTTCCGCCTCCGCTCTCTTGCCACCTACGAGAAGTACTACCAACCCCACCCGCACCCCGAGCTCCTCGGCACCTTCGTCTACGGTCTGCCCGAACTCAATCGCGAGCAGATCATCGGCGCCAAGCGCATCTCTGCACCGGGCTGCTTCGCCACGGCCATTGCCCTGGCCCTCATGCCTCTGGCCCACAAAGGGCTCCTCGACGACGCGGCCGTGCATTGTGTCGCCGCCACGGGCTCCTCGGGCAGCGGTGCTTACGCCAAAATCGGCACCCACCACCCCCTCCGCGCCAACAACATCAAGGCCTACCAAGTCTTGGCACACCGCCACGCCCCCGAGATCGAGCAGACCCTGCACGCCGCCGGCGCGGCTCCCACCTGTCGCGTCGATTTCGTGCCCGTCTCAGCGCCCCTCGCCCGCGGCATCCTCGCCACCTGCATGCTCGAAGTCGACGCCCAGCTCGATAGCGCCGCTATCGGCGCCCTCTTCCATGGACGTTACGATGCCCACCCCTTCGTCAAGGTCCTCGACAAGCGTCTCCCTGAGGTCGTCTCCATCGCGGGCACCAACTACGCCGAAGTCGGCTTCTCCCTCGCCGAGCCCCACGGCGACAAGCGAACCCTGGTCACCTTCGCGAGCCTGGACAACCTCATCAAAGGCGGCGCGGGCCAGGCCGTGCAGTGCATGAACCTCGCCCTGGGACTCGACGAGAAGGCCGGCATCCTCGGCGACTATGGGATGTGGCCATGAGCGCCCTCAGCCCCCTGGTCATCAAAGTGGGCGGCGATCTCGCCGCCGATCCCGCCCAGTGCCAAGCCCTGGCCGCCGACCTGAGCCAGCTCCAACGGCAACGCGCCGTGGTCGTGGTGCACGGCGGCGGCCCGCAAGCCACGGCCCTGACCCAGAGACTCGGCCTGACCCCGGTCATCGTCGGGGGACGCCGGGTCACCGACGCCGACACCCTGTGGGTCATGAAAATGATCCTCAGCGGTCAAGTCAACGTCGACCTCACCACCACCCTCGGCGCCTGCGGCCTCAAAAGCGTCGGCATCAGCGGCGTCGCAGCCCAGACCGTTCAGGCCCAGAAGCGCCCCCCGCGCGTGGTCTCAGGCAGCAACGGCGAGGCCATCGATTTTGGCTTCGTCGGAGACATCGTCGCCATCGACCCCACCCTGATCCGCGGCCTCTGTGAGCTGGGCTTCATCCCAGTCATGGACAGCCTCGGTGTCGACCCAAGTGGGCAAGTCTTCAACATCAACGCCGACATCGTAGCGACGCGACTCGCTCAGGCGCTGGGCGCCACCCTGGTGCTGACCACGGGAGGCGTCCCCGGCGTGCTGCGCGACCGCCACGATCCGAGCTCGCGTATCGACCGCCTCGACAGCACCCAGGCCCGCGCCGCCATCGCCGAGGGGACCATTCAAGCCGGCATGATCCCCAAGATCGAAGAGAGCCTGCTCGCTTTGGCCGCAGGGGTGCCCGCCGTCCATATCCTCGGTCAAGTGGTCGCGGGACATCTGCTCGCCGAGCTCACCGAGCCCGGCTGCCACGGCACGGCCCTCGTCCCCTGACCCAGAGGAGCACCATGCGGATCGTCCTCCAGAGAGTCTCCCAAGCCAGCGTCAGCGTCGCCGGGGAGGTCGTCGGCGCCATCGAACACGGGCTCCTGCTCCTCGCTGGCGCGGCCCAGGGCGACACCTTGGCCGACGTCGAGCACATGGCCAAGAAAGTCTGTGAACTCCGCATTTTTGCCGACCACGAAGGCAAAATGAACCGCTCCGTGCGCGACTGCGGCGGCCAGATCTTGTTGGTGAGCCAGTTCACCCTCTTGGCCGACACCCGCCGCGGCCGGCGGCCCTCCTTCATCGAGGCCCTCGCGCCCGAGGCGGCAGAGCCACTCATGGCAGCCCTGGCCGCAGCCATCACCGCCCAAGGCGTCCCCGTCGCCACCGGGCGCTTTGGCGCCAACATGGCCGTAGCCCTGGTCAATGATGGCCCCGTCACCATCGTCCTCGAAAGCAGCGGCGGCGTCGGCCAAAAGCTGGTTGGCCAGCGCTGAGCCCAGAACCGGAGCAGATCATGCGCGCGACCTCTCTCTCCATCAACACCGTTGGCCCGTGCAACGCCAAGTGCCCCTTCTGTATCGCCCAGGCGACCTGGAAGAGCGGCGTCACCAACAACCGACGCATCGAGCACGCCCTCGCCAAGGCCCTGGCCTACGCCACCTATCACCGCATCGACACGGTGCTCATCACCGGCTCGGGTGAGCCCACCCTCCAACAAGACCTCATCCTGCGCATCGCCAGTGAAGCGCGCCGCGCCGGCATTCCCATTGTGGAATTGCAGACCAACGGCCTGCGCCTCGCCCGAGAGCCCGCCCTGGTCGGGGCCCTCGCCGGTCATGGGGTGACCACCCTCGCCCTCTCCGTCGCCGCCTCTGAGCCCGAGCTCAGCGCACGCCTCATGGAGGTGGATCTGGACTACCTCACGCTGCTTCAAGACTTGACCAAACAAGGCTTCTTGCTGCGCGTCTCGCTCAACCTCAACCGCTTCGACCGCGCCCTGGTGGACCAGGGGCTGGCCGACTATGCCAAACGACTCGTGGCGCACGGCGTCAGGCAGCTCACCTTGCGCCGCCTCGGCGTCCCGCAGCACCCCCTGGCGAGTGAGCGAGCCCAGGCCTGTGTGCGTTGGGTCGAGGACAACGCCATGGCCCAGGAAGACGTCGCCGCGCTCGAGGCCGAGGTCCTGAACCATGGCACCCCGCTGCGCCAGCTCTCTTATGGTGCCACGGTCTATGATTTCTGCGGACTCAGCGTCGTGGTCACCACCTGTCAAAGCGAGAACCCCAACCCCAACGAGATTCGCAGCATCATCCTCCAGCCCGACGGGCACCTCTATCACTCCTGGGAGCACCCAGGATCCATCCTACTCTGAGCCGCTCCTAGCGCTCCAGTGAGCGCGCGTCGCCTGAGCGCAAACGCTGATCCGCCTCATCCACCACCACCTCGTCGAAGGGGTCTTCCCAAGCGTCGGCCATGAGGGTCTCGAAGTAGGACGCCAGAAGATCCCGCGCCGCTTCCAAGGTCTCGGCCCGGTAGACGGCCTCTCGGGTCTTGGCCGCCCGGCGCAGGCCGCGGGTGAAGTAGCCAGCGAAGCACTTGACCTTGCCCAAGGGCCGGGTGCTCTCCTCGGCCAGGCGCTCGACATAGCGCAACAAAAACTCACGTCGCCGCGCCAAGCCAGGCCGCGGGATGGGCTCGCCGCGCTGGCTAGCGGCGATCTGCGCCAGCAACCAGGGGTTGCGCAAGACTCCCCGCCCCACCATCACCCCTTTGGCCCCCGAAGCGGCCAGGGCGGCTTCGGCATCGGCCACGGTTAAAATGTCGCCGTTGACCAGCACCGGCAAGGCGACGGCCTCGACCACGGGACGCACCGCCTCCCAGTCGGCCCGGCCGCGATAGGCGTCGGCCCGGGTGCGCCCATGCACCACCAGGGCCTCGACGCCTTCACTCTCAGCCAGGCGCGCGATCTCCACGGCGTTGAGGGAGTGGCGATCCCAGCCCAAGCGCATCTTGACCGTCAGCGGCACGGTGATGGCCGCGCGCACCGCCCGAAAAATGGCCGCGGCGTGCCCGGGATCGCGCATGAGGGCCGAGCCCGCTTGACCGCTCACCACCCGCTTGGCCGGACACCCCAGGTTCAGATCGATCAGCAGCGCACCCGAGTCCTCACACAGACGCGCTGCCTCTGCGAGGCGAGCCGGATCGCGGCCGTAAATCTGCACGGCCGCCGGCCGCTCGTCCGGGTCGAGGCGCGCCGCGCGCCACGCCTTGGCCACATCGCGCGAGAGCGCCTCTGAGTTGACGAACTCCGTCACCGTCAAGCCACAGCCGCCAAGCTCCCGAATCATGCGCCGAAAAGGGCGATCCGTTATGCCCTCCATGGGCGCCAGCGCCGTCGCCGGAGAAATGACCTGCCGGCCCGAACCTTTACCAATGCCGTAAGAAAAACCTTCCACAAGCACCTTGAACCAAAGAAAAAACCCCGGTCCGACGAATCGAACCGGGGCATATGCGAGGAGGGGGACTCGAACCCCCACTCCCTAACGAGAACTAGGCCCTCAACCTAGCGCGTCTACCAATTCCGCCATCCTCGCGCATGGACATGGTCATCACGGCCAATTACAGCCGCTCACGACGGGCGACGTATAGCAGAGCGCCACTTTGGGGTCAACCACAAAAATCACCCCCGGAATTTTCACCCCAAGCTCAGTCCCGCTCTCGCAATCCGCGCAGGGTATGCCCCAGAGACGACGCCCCCAAGTTGCTCCGATTGGCATACTCCGGATGGGCCCCGTACCAATCCAGGAGCACCTGCCGCGCCCGCTGCCGCTCCCGCTTGTGAGCGTCAGGGTGATAGTTCACCATGAGCCCGGGAATCTCACCCAGCTCCTCGGCGGCGAAGACGCGCACCGCCCGCTCTTTGTCCATCATGGCATCGGCGATGCGCTGAATCCGCGATTGGCCTTCGTTTTCACGCAGCCACCGCTCCCAACGCTTGACCCCAGGGCCGCCGTCGCCCAACGCAATGGCCATGGCCGCCACCTGCGCAGCCTCGGCCAGACGGCGGTTGGGATGCTCCACATGCCGGATCACCACGTCGAGACTGTCGAAATCACGCAGCTCACCGAGGGCGGCGATGGCCAAGTCGATGCGGCGCTCGTCCTCTTCCTCGGCGACCTCTTTGATCAACCGCAAAATCTCTGGATAGTCCGGCGAGCGCACGCGGCTGCGCAAAATGCGCAACGCCACCAGCCGCACCTGCCGGTCTTTGTCGAAGACAAAAGGCCAAATCCGCCCAAGAAAACGGTCCGTGCGAATCTCGGCCAGCGTCAACAGCGCATAGAAGCGCTCCTCCACTGACTGCGACTCCAACATCCCAGCCAACGCCTCCACCGCCAGCGTACCCTGCGCCACCAACGCAGCCAACACCAAGCTGTGTCGCGAAGCCGGCGGCATGTCTCGCTCGTAGTGAAAGCGGTCCAGGCGCAAGCGACCGGGAAAGCGCGCCATGAGCGCCGCTACAGCCAACGCCGATGGGCGCGACATGATCTCCCAAGCCCGGGTCGCCAGATCGGGGTCCGAGGAGTCCAACTTAGTCACCCAGAAGGGCAAATTGGCATTGGGATCGGAGAAGGCGATATCCGATGGGGGCATGGAATCCTCACCCCTGGGCACCCCGCTCCCGGCCACGAGGACATCTTCTTCCGCAGGCACCAGCTCGATGTCATCGAGCAGGTCAAGCTCCTCGAGCGCGTCCTCACTGACGAAAACACCGCCATAGGCCACACTCGCCAGGCCGCCCTTGGCCTCGTGCAAGGCCCGATCCTGCGTCTCATCGGCCGCCATCGACACCGGCAGCGCCTCCATGAAGGCCTCGGGCAAGGTGCGCGGACGGGTCACCTCACGCCGGGCCACCGCCACTGCCGGCGGCCGCATGTCTTCCGGCTCGGGAGAGGAAGGGGCAGACACCGCATGAGCACCCAGCGCATCGGGGACAGCCGCCGCCACCGGAGCGACCTCGTCCGGCGCCGACCTTTGGCCAAAACCACTGGTGAAGCCACCGCGCAGCCCAGACTCGGCACGCTGCCCCAGGCCGCTCTCGTTGCCGCCCTGCAAGCCCGACCCTGCCCGCCCTCCAAAGCCACTCGCGTCACGCCTCTGCAAGCCCGACGCCGTCCTCAGCCCCAAGGCGCTCTCGTCGCCGCGCTGCAAGCCCGACGACGGACGCCGTCCTAGACCACTCGCATCACGCCTCTGCAAACCCGACGCCGTTCGCAGCCCCAAGCCGCTTTCGTCGCCGCGCTGCAATCCCGACCCAGCCCGCCGACCAAAACCGCTCTCGTCGCTGGGCTGCAATCCCGACCCAGCCCGCCGGCCAAAACCGCTCTCTTCGCTGGGCGCGCTCGCCAGCCGACGTCCCAGGCCCGACTCCCCGCGACGACCAAAACCCGAGGTGTAGCCATTCCGCCCTTCACCATCACCAAAATCCCCCAGGGGCATACTCACTCGGGCCTCGCGCTGCACCCGCTCGAGCGCTTCCGCCACCTTGTATACCGCTCTAAACACCGGCGTGAGATCCTTGAGCGTAGTCTCCGATGCCCCCTCGATGAGGGCCAAGCCGCGCACTTTTCCCCCGAGCTTGACGGGCATGACCAACACATCACTCGGAGGCACGGCGACGAGGTGTCGATAGACTTCGGTCAACTCGGGCCCATCCGCCGGCCCATGGTAGTAGCTCTCACCTGAGCACACCTGGGCAATGTCACTCTGCTCCCGCAGCGACACGGTGAATCCATCCCCAGGCTGCACCCGCTCACCTCGCCGCGCCTCGACCAAAACCTGCAACTGGTTGCGCTGCAAGCCAAAATAGACGAAGCGTTCCGCAATACCCAGGCCATAGGAGGCAAAGGCGAGCACCACCTCGTCCTGGTTCGCCGCCACGGCAATGGCCGCCGTCAGCTCAGCCAATGACAGCGTCTTCACGGCGCTCTTGAGCTTGCGAGGTTTGGACATGATCGCCGCCGCCGGCGGTGCTTCTTCGCCCCGCGGCGCCACCGGCCCAGCAGCCGCACCCTTGCCACTCTCAGGGGCATAGCGCACCCCAAGGGTACTGCGCAAATCCTCCCGGGCATCGACGTCGCCCACATCGACGGCGAAATCCCACTCGTCATTGAGCTGGGCCCAACCCTCATCGCCACCCGACAGCGCCCCCGCGGCCAACGCTTCAGGCATGAGCTTCTTCGCCAGATCGGCCAAGCGCGTGTCCATGCTGACTTGATAGTGGCGCTGCAGCATGATGGCGAAACGCAGCTCGCAGGTCACAAAGCGTCGGAGCTGCAGGGAAAACCGCGCCTCCAGGTTCTCGATTCGCGACGGGTCACAGTCGTCCGTGACGATCACATCCAAGCGCCCCGCCTCGATGCGCCAAGGAATCATGCGGAAACGCTCGGCCTCCTGCGCGCTCAACAGCCGCAAGGCAGCCGCCGTGGGATGACCCTCCCCAGAATACACCGGCAAGGCACTCAGCCGCCCAAGAACAGGCGCCAAACTCGCCTCGTCGATGAGCCCCAGCTCCATCAGGTTGGTCCCCAGCCGACCTCCAAGACGTCGTTGCCGCTGCAGAGCTGCTTCCATTTTGTCACGCGGAACCAAGCCTTCCGCAATGAGGAGGTCGCTGAATTGCTTCGCATCCATGGCTTCCCTAGCTACCCTGCAACGCGTTGCCCATCGCCCCAATGGCCTGAGCCCACGTATCGTTAGAACACCTAGACCAATCCCAGGACGATACCCCGAGCCGTCGCCCTCGTCGCTGAACCAAGCTCGCAAATTCTAGCACGGGTGCACAAAAGTCCAGCCACTTGCCGAACGAACCACCAGGAAGTATAGACGGCAACAAGAGGGGCCACAAATTCGCACCCCACGTATTCGGCGCAACCTCAAAATTTATGCCACCAGGGCTCTCCCCGTGGGGATCCACCCATGTCTGAACAGCGCAACCCTTGCGCCCCTGCTGCTGACCTGCCTTCGGCGAACGCACCGCCACCGCGCCTCTGGCGCGGCGGCCTGTGGGGGGTTGCCGCGCTGATCCTTGCGCTCTTCGCCTTGGCCCCACAACGTACCGTGCCACCACACCTCTGGCGGCCCCTGCCGCGCCTCGGCGGCCACATCCACCTGGGCACGGCCCACGACCTCTGGCTTCACGATCAGATGGGGCAGCCCACACCACTCAGCACCTTTCAGGGACGGGTCGTCGTCCTCACCCTGTGGGCCTCCTGGTGTCCCCCGTGCCAAGAAGAACTGAGCGCCCTCCTCAAAATGGCAGACTTCCTCCACCAGAGCGCCGCCCCAGTCGAGCTCGTCCTGGTCTCCTGGGACGAAGACATGGACGCCCTGCAGGGCTTCCTCGCGACCTTGCGCCGACCCCAGGCACCCAACGTTCACCTCCTCCTCGATCCCGGAGGCGCGCGCACGCGCCACCTCGGGACGCGCCTCCTCCCTGAGACCTACCTCATCGACAAACAAGGTCGCTTCTTGGCACATTTCCCCGGCGCTCGCCCGTGGGACACCAGCCCCTACCTCAACTGGCTCGAGACCATGGCGCACCTCCCCTAGCCGCTCAACAGCCCAACCACGCCAGAGGCCTCCCCGGCGTCAAGAGAGAGACTCGAAACAAGCCCTCCTTTGAGGTTCACTTCCCGACCGGAATGGATAATGATGGCAGCATTCCGTAGGCGGGAACTTTCCGACTACCTCCTGCGTCTGTGCCCCGTGAGTGTGGAGCGGTGATGAGAGAGAGACGCTCAAATGACCGCGAACGGTTCGCCCAAGCCGTCCTGGCTTGCAAGCAGCGCCTCTGGCGTTACGCACTCCGCTTGACACGAGATCAGGTCGAAGCCGAGGATTTGGTGCAGAGTACTTACCTAAAAGCCTTTGAAAACTGGCAACAGCTACGAGACCTTGACGCTGCCGGTGCCTGGATCGTCCGCGCCATGCATCGGGTTCACCTCGACATCTGTCGCCGGGAGGCCAAGGCCCCCATGGCCTCCTGCGCCCACCCCGAATGGCTGGAGAGGCCGCCGGCCCGCGCCGCTGCGACCTGCACCGCCGAGACCCGAGGGATGGTCCAAGAGGCGCTGGCGCACCTACCGCAAGCTTTCGCGCAGGCCCTGGCGCTGCGCGAGGTGTGGGGCTTTTCTTATGATGAAATCGCCACCATCCTCGACTGCCCCGTGGGGACGGTGCGCTCGCGTATCGCTCGGGCACGCCTCCATATCCTCCAAGACGTCGACGAAGAGGAGACGACATCACACCAGTGCCGCCAGAGGGAGCCTCTATGACCTGCCCTCACTTCGATGAGCTGAGCGCCTACCTCGATGACGCCGTAGACCAAGAAGCGTCCGCTGCCCTGGAGGCCCATCTCTTCCGTTGCCCCGATTGCCGGCACGACTACCGCGCGCTCCGCGCCCGGTCCCAGAAGCTTGCGGCCTTGGAGCCTCCCCTGCCCCCCACCCTGGACGACTTCGTCCTGAACGCCGCTGCGAATTTCCTCGACACACCCCATGCGCCGAGCCCACGCGCCACACGAGAGACTTGGCGCGGCGTCGCCGCCGCGGCCATGGTCTGCCTGGCGGTACTCGCCATGGGAATCTTTGCCTTGCGCGCCGGTGGCGCGCGCCCCCTGAGCACCCTCGAGCAGCACACGGAAGGCTTGAGCCGCTTCGGCAATGTCGCCCTCAGAGCCCACTGGGACCTCGCCAACGACCAACTCAGCGCGGCCGTTGAATCGCCGCACGTCTTGGAGCTCATGCTGGGCAAGCGCCTCACCCAACGGGTCCACTTGCCGCGCACCCCACTGGGCGGACCACTTGACGCCCGCGTCCTGTCATTGGCTGGAGAACCCGTCGCCATGGCGGACTACCGCTTCCTCGACATCCCAACCACACTCTTCGTCCTCCCCATGAGCCGCGCCATCGACCTGCTAGACCTCCGCTTCCCGGACGAAAACGACGCGGTCTGCACCATGCAAGTGGTTCACCGTTGCGTTGAAGTCGATCTCGGGACATCCTTCTGTCTGCACTCGCGCGGCGACGACGTGCAAATCTGGATCGCCCAGCTCCCGGCGACCACGCTCGAGAAAGTCATCCGCGCGCAGCCTTAGCCAACGGGTATCAGAGGATTCATGGCCAAGAAGTCCACCTCACCTGCCGGGGTTAAAATCCTCGCGCGCAACAAAAAGGCCTTCTTCGATTACCACATCGAGGATCGTTTCGAGGCCGGCGTCGCCCTCTTGGGCAGTGAAGTCAAAAGCATCAGGGCTGGCAAAATTTCCTTGGTCGAGGCCTTCGCCAAATTCACCCCCGAAGGCAATCTCCACCTCTGCAACTGCCACGTCGCCGAGTATCCCTGGGCCAACCGCAACAATCACGAACCCTTGCGCCCTCGGCAACTCCTCCTCAGCCGCCGCGAGCTCGGCAAGCTCTCCCAGGCCATTACCCTAGCGGGTGCCACCGTCATCCCCCTCGCGGTCTATCTCAAAGAGGGCCGCATCAAGGTCGAGATCGGGGTCGCCAAGGGCAAAAAACTCTACGACAAACGTGAGAGCCTCAAGCTCAAAACCTCCCAACGAGAACTCGAACGTGATCTCCACTGAAGTACAGATGCACCCAAGCCATAGCCCTGACGGAGTCATGATGGATGAGCACAAAAGAACCGGACGCGTCCGCTGGTTCAACTCGGAGAAAGGTTTCGGTTTCATTACCGAAGACGGTGCCCGTGAAGACATCTTTCTCCACTTCTCAGCCATCCAAACCCCGGGCTTCAAGAACTTGCGCGAAGGCCAGCGAGTCCTCTTTGATCGACAAATGGGAGCCAGGGGGCCCGTCGCTTGCGATGTCATCCCCATCTTCGACGCCCATGAAGGCGACGCCTCTCCAGGGCCGTCTCCGGTAGCCACCACCGATGGACCGGGACCCAAAACCGAGCCCTGAACGCCGCCTCTCGCGACGATGAACCCGCCAACGTGGCCAGACTCCACACGACAAAGCGCCACCCGCCTCGACGCCAGAACCCCTAGAGTCATTCATGGAGCACCGCATCCTCGTCGTCGACGACGAAGCCAATATCCGCAAAGTGCTGGCTGCCCTTTTGCGCAAACACTGCGGAAGGGTCCTCCAAGCCGCGGATGGCTTCGACGCCATGGCCCAACTCAAAGTCCATGAAGTCTCCGTCATCATCACCGATCTGCGCATGCCTCGGGTCGACGGCATGTGCCTCTTGCGCCATGTCATCAAGCACTATCCCGACATTCCGGTCATCGTGCTCACCGCACATGGCACCGTCGACACCGCCGTCGAGGCCATCAAGCTCGGTGCCTTTGACTACCTCTCCAAGCCCTTTGACGCCGAAGCCCTGCAGTCGTTGGTCAAGAAGGCCTTGGCCCAGTTCGCCGCCAACCGCCAAGATCTCGCCGCGACGCCCCAGCAACCTGCCCAGGAAAGCCAGAGCCGCTTCGGGATTATTGGCAACGCGCCCTCCATGCTCAATGTCTTTCGGTCTATCGAGCGTATCGCCAATACGCCATCCTCTGTCCTCATCACTGGCGAATCCGGAACGGGGAAGGAGCTCGTCGCCAAAGCCCTCCATGAACACTCCGGACGGGCCCAGAAGCCCTTCATCAAAATCAACTGCGCCGCCATCCCGGAGAACCTCGTCGAGAGCGAGCTCTTCGGCTACGAGAAGGGTGCCTTTACTGGCGCCATCGCCGCCAAACCTGGCCGCTTCGAGCTCGCCGACGGCGGCACCCTATTCTTGGATGAAATCGGAGAAATACCACTAGAAATGCAGGTCAAGCTGCTGCGCGCCTTGCAAGAGTCCGAGTTCGAACGTGTCGGCGCCCTCAGCACCACCCGGGTCGACGTCCGCCTCATCACGGCAACCAACCGCGACCTCCTCAAAGAAATCGAAAGAGGCCGCTTCAGAGAAGACCTATACTATCGACTCAATGTCGTCCCCATCTTCCTTCCTCCCCTGCGCCATCGACCCACGGATCTCCGCCCCTTGGTGGAATACTTCATCCAGAAAAACAATCCACGCCTGAACCGTTCCGTCAGCGGGATCACCCATGCCGCCATCGTCGCCCTCCAGCGCTACCCCTGGCCAGGCAACATCAGGGAACTCGAAAATCTCATCGAGCGGACCATGCTCTTTCTCGACGGTGATCTCATCGACGAGGAAGATCTTCCCGTGGAAATCCTCCAGACCACACCAACCACGGGGCAGCAAACCTTCGCCCCCATCCACTTGCCCGCACCCGACGCCTCCGCGGGAGGCCTCAAAGAAGTCGTGCGCGAAACCACCTCCATGCTGGAAAAGCAATATATCATCAAGGCCCTCGACGACACCGGGGGCAACGTCACCCAAGCGGCCAAACTGCTGCAGATCAGCCGCAAGAGCCTACAAAATAAAATGAAAGAGTTCAGCTTGCGCGAAGAGTGAAGGAACGAAGCGCGAGGATTCCCCTGATCCACGGTCAAGAAAAGAAAAAACCCCGTTGTTCTTGGAGAAC
>CAYVQF010000001.1:0-373517 GCA_964454015.1 uncultured Myxococcales bacterium | reverse complement strand
CAGAGTCGCTATCGCTCAAACCTCACGAGTCGCGTTTACGCTGGACCAATACACCACAACAGGCCCACCCCCGCCCCCACCAAAAGCACCGCCAACATCCAGCGCCTTCGGGCGCGGTGAAGAGTTTCGTTCACCCTACAGGCTCATAAGAACTCGCCCAGCCCGCCCAAGGCCATCTGTATCAACAAACTGATGACCTGCACCACGAAGCCCACCCCAAAGGCCAAATAGGTCCAATGCTTGGCCTTGTCCGCCGACATCGCCGCCCCCTCCCAATCCCCTACCGAGAGCTTGGTCTTCGCCTGCGCCGCATAGACAATGCCAGCGATGCCAAAAGGCAGGCAACAGCAGATGGTCGCAATGATCGCTGCCACGAGATAGTCGGGCACATGTGCGTCTGGGACACCACCTGGCACGTAGGCGCTGTGAGGGGGCGCGCTGCCGGGACCGGGCGCTGCGTTATCAGCTCCCCCAGGTAAAACCACGCCACACTGCAGGCAGCGGAAATGATTGTCATCATTGAAGGTCCCGCACCTTGGACAATACACGGAGCACCTCCTCGATGGCAGAAATGGGCCTCTATGCGCTCGCTTCTCATTCGTAACGCAGAGCACTGAGCACTGTCAATCCAGTCGGCCGCTCCAAGCGTCACCCTCACAGCGCCTCATCCGGCTCATCCGCTTGAGCACCGCCGCTGGTCGCCGCGAGCGCTTCCATCACCCAGGCATAGGCGAGCTTCGGCCGCACCTCCATGACTGCAACCAGGGCGTCGCGGATATCCCGATGACTCCAGCCAGCCGCGGCGAGGTGCGCAATGAATCGGCGGTGCACCTCCTCCATCTCCTCCACAGCGCGACGCGTCACCGCAGCCTCTGCAGCATCGATGGCGATGCTAAACTCGCCGCGTATCCGTTCACGCTGGGCAAAGACCTCCTGAAGCTCCTGCGCGCTGCCTACACGAATCTCCTCGTGAACTTTCGTGAGCTCACGCGCCACACATAGCTTGCGCGCCATCCCGAGTTCTTGGCCCAAATCGACCAGCAGCGAAAGAAAGCGCTGCGGAGACTCGAAAGCCACCACAATCTCTGAACAACGCGTCAGCCCTGCTAACACCTCTCTGCGCTGCGCGCGCTGCTTGGGGAAAAAGCCAATGAAGCGATGCTGGGATGCAGCGAAGCCCGCAGCAGACAGGGTCGCCACCAGCGCGCTCGGCCCAGGGATGGGGCTGACCACGATCCCCTCCAGGTGGCAGCGGGCCACTAACTTGGCCCCGGGATCCGCAATGCCGGGCGTCCCGGCATCACTGACCAGCGCAATCTGCTGCCCCTCACGGAGCATACCGATGATCTGCTCCGTTCGGGCGCTCTCGTTGTGCGCGTGGTAGCTGAGCAGAGGTCGCTTGATGAGCAACCGGTGCAGAAGCAGCCCCGTGTGTCGCGTATCTTCGCAGGCGATGGCATCCACCGCCTGAAGCGTCTTCAGCGCCCGTGTACTCAGATCCTCGCTGTGCCCAAGAGGTGTCGCCACCACATAGAGCCTTCCCGGTGCGCCCATCCCTTCCCTCAGTGCGCCGCGCCGCGGCGCCCAAAAAAACCACCGCCATACGCACCAGGGCCAGGGCCCGGCCGGGCTGGAACTTCGCGACGCGCGGGGCTAGGTAAAGCCCCGCGCGTCTTGGTCGCCTACTGCGATCCCACTGCCAGCGCCAGGCGCTTGCGCAGCTCGAAGTACTCCTCGCTCATCGCATAGTGCAGCACGTCCGCCTCTTTCTCCGCTGTCGTCAGCTTGGAAATCGGCACCGTATCGTTGCGAATGGCCCGCATGGTGGTCGAAACGTCACCACAGAGCAGGAGCCCCACGCGGTTGGCCGTGAAGTCTACCGCCTTGAGCCAACGCGAGGTGTTCACCTCTTCCTTGCCGTCGACGATGGGCTTCATCACCTTATAGAGGTCGTTGCGCACCGGCGGCGGCATCTTCTGAATGGCTTTGACCACCACCTCGAAGTTGGGATTACTCGCTGCCCCCGCCGCCTGAGTGAACGCGTGGATCGTGCCCATCATCAAGACCTTGAGGTTCTCTGTAGGCAACCGCAGGCCAGCCATGTAGTGCTGGGGCGTGGCCAACGTGAGCTGGCGCGCAATGATGAAGCCCAACTCCCGCTGGTGTTTGCCCTGCATCATGTCGGCACCAATGATGAAACCGGGCGGATCGAGGTTGCCGTTGACCATGCCTACGGGCTGCTCGCGGTTGGCGTAGAGCTTCGGTGTAGGCACCACCCCGATGACCTGGGCCAGGTAGCGGTACATCTTGCAGAAGAGCGCCGGTGAGTTCTGATCGAGTTCGTCCTTCTTGCGCAGACCCCAATGTTTCTTGAGGTCGTAGGCAAAAATGTCCCGGCAGTAGGCCTGGATGACCGAAAAAACACTGCCAATGCGCAGGTTCTCTTCAGGATGGTAGATCAGTTTCCAGGTCTCGGGGATCAACCGCCCATCTGCCTGAAGCAACGCGTTGCCCAGATAGTAGTCGTTGAACTCCTGCTCTTCCTGGGTCGCCACCCCTTGGTACACGGCCACATTGGAGACGCACCAGGCTTTGTCCAGCGCCTTGGTCTTGAAGTAGAGCTTGAAGAGCGCGTGATAGAACTCGGCGTTGCGCTCTGGTGCAGCGTTCACTCCGCCCATGGTGATGAGCGTGCGGAACTCCTGGATGGCATCCTCATCCCGCTCGCCCATGCGAACGTAGAGATCCGCCAAGATGCGGTGCATCTTCTCGTCATTGCGACGCTCTTCACAGGCCTTCTTGAAGGCGCTGATGGCGTTGTCCCACTGGGTCAATCGGGTACGGTAGATCTCGCCCAACCCATACCACAACAGGTACTTGGTATCGCCAAACTGCCCTTCGTCATTGTCGATGACGCGCTTGATCATGCGCCGATAGTTGCGCTCGAGCTCGTGCCAGTCCTTGTTGGCCGTCAAGATACGGTCGATGGCCTCGAATGCGCGCAACTCATTGACGTTGGCATCGAGCGCAGCATTGAAATACTCCACGGCGGACTTCTCGTCGCCAAGCTCATCCCGGGAAATCACCGCCATGGTGTAGTTGTATTTCGCCAGGCGCTCCGGGCTGCTCTCCAACTCACAGAGGCGCCCAAGCATGGCCAAAGCATCGGACCAACGCTTGTGCTCGTTGTAAATCTTCAGCAACTCCGTGAGCACATACTTCGACTTGGAATCAATCGACAGCGCCTCATGGTAGACCGCCAGGGCGCGTTCAATATCGCCCATCTGCCGTGACCATATCTCAGCGATCTTGACCAACTCCGCGAACTGCTCGACGGGATCCGTGAGCTGCGCCACCATCTGCTGGCGATAGTAAATGACCGCTTCCCACTCTTCCTGCTGTTCGCAGATATCGACGATACTCTCGAGCGCTTCCAAATGCGACGGGTCCTCGGCAAGTACCCGCTCCATGAGATGGCGCGCCTGCACCAAATCATTGGTCTCCAGCTTGATTGTCGCCGAATCGTAATAGACCTGGAGCAGTTGCTCCCGGCTGAGATCGTCGGCGAACTGCACCAAGATGGTTTGGAACATCTTGTATGAGCGCTCGTAGTCTTTGGCCTTCAGCAACTGCCGCCCCATGCCAAGCAAAGTGGGCAAATAGCCCTGATTGTGCTCGTAAGAGGCGCGGAAGAAGTTCAGGGCATGCTCATCTTGCCCGAGCTCTTGTGCACAGTGACCTGCCTTGTAGTTCAACAAGGAAAGCTCACCCGTATCGCGATGGAAAGAGACCTTCTGGATGATCATCTCCAGCAAGAGCAGCGCGCGCGCCCACTGCCCCTCGCGCATGAACTTCTCGGCCAAAGGTCGACCAGCGTTGATGTTCTGCGGATCGAGAGAGAGGGTCTCCTCGTAGTAATAGACCGCATTGATCATGTCATCGAGATGCAACTCGTAGATCTGCCCAATGCGACACAACAGCCCCGCCCTGGGCTCCAACTCTCGGGTGTACTCCACCTTCTGCTTGAGAACGCGGATGACACCGGTCCAGTCTTCGCGCCGCTCGTACAGCACACTCAGAGCATCGATGGACGGCATGAAGCTCGGTTCGAGATCCAGGGCGATCTGATAGCGCTCCTCAGCCCGATCGTCATCACCAAGCTGGGTCTCGTAGAGCTTACCAATACGATGGTGAATCTTCACGCCATCTTGGGGCACCGTGGTGATGAGCACCAGCCTGTTCAGAGTCTCGATGCACGAAACATAGTCCGCGCACAGCTCATAAAGATCGGCCAACGCCGCCACGCCATCTCTATCGTTGGCATCGATGCCAAGCAACGATTGGAAAGACTCGATGGCGCGATAATAATCCTGCACGTGGTCCCTAAAGACCTCACCCAGCCGCCTGAACAGTGGAATCTGCGTCGCATCGTGGGGAACGACGCTGATGTGCACGTTCAACGTGTCCACCAACTCCTCCCAACGCTGGTTCTCGCCGTAGAGACGCTCCAGCGTGGTGATCGCCATGAGGTTGGCGGGGTCGACCATGGTGATGTTCTGCATACAGGCGATCGCGCTGTCGACGTCGCGGAACTCCACCTCGTAGACCCGCGCCATCTTCGCGTAGAGCGCAATCTGCTCCTCACCGCTGACCGACGCGCCAAGCTGCATCTCGTGAATCTTCAGCAGCTCTTCCCAGCGCTTCAGCCGCTCGAAGAGCCGCTCCAGGGCTTCGAGCGCCTCTGCGTGGCTCTCGTCCATCCCCAAGACCTGCTGATACGACGCAATCGCCGCGTCGTCCTTCTCGAGGCAGGTCTCCCACAGCTCACCGATGCGATAGCGAATGGAGATCAGCTCCGCAGGCTCATAAAGCACGCGGCACTGCGCTTCCAGGACATCCACCAGTTCTTGCCAGCGCTGCGAAGCCTGGAAAATCCGTTCGAGCTGGCGCAGGGTGTGCAGATGACCCGCGTCGATGGCCAGCGCTTGCCTATATGCGGCCACCGCCTGCTCGATGTCGTGCAACTGCTCTTCCCAAACCGTGGCCAGCACGGTGAACTGCGCCACCTTGTCTTCTGGCTCAGGGGTCAGCTCGGCGCGCTTGATGGTGATCTTGACCAGCTCAGGCCAGTTGGCCAAACGCCGAAAAATCTCCGCCAGCGCCGCCAGCGCATTGAGGTTGTTCGGATCCAAGCTGAGGACGTACTGGAAGTGGTGCCAGGAACGCTCGTTATCCCCAAGCTTATGGAAGTACCAACGCGCTACGTTATTGTGTAGCTCCAACGCCTCAGAAGGCTTCTGCACCGTCTGGATGATCCCTTCATAGAGCGTCACCAGCTCTTGCCACGAGCTCGTCGCCCCAGCCAGGCGTTCGAGCTCGGAAGCCAACGTCGGATCCCGCCAGTTGTCCGAAAGGGCCGCTTGGAGCACCACAAAGGCCATCTCGGGCTGACCCAGCTTCTCTTCTGCGATATTGGCGGCCAGCTTAAGGATCTCGAGCTGATCGCGCGGTTCTGCCAGGACCTCTGACCGCGCCACGTAAAGACCGAGTAAGAGCTGCCAATTCTCCGTGCGCGTATGTAGCGCCTCGAGCCGCTGGAAGGCCTCTGCGTGCAGAGGCTCCACTTCTAGGATGGCATCATAGGCGGCGGCGGCCAACTCGGCGTTCTGGACATTGCTCTCCCAGATCTCGGCGATCTGCAAACGAATGCGAATCGCCTCCTCTTGGTCACCGACGACCTCAGCCTTGCGATCCAGCACCTCCACCGCCTCTTCCCAGCGCATCTGATCGATGTAGAGCTGTTCGAGCGCGTTGAGCGCCTGCATATGAGAAGGATCAAGACCCAGCACATCGATCCAACAGGCGATGGCTTCATCGGGGCGGAACAAGACCTGCGTCAAAATCTCGGCGAGTTGGATGCAATGCGCCAACTGCTCTTCCGGCTCCAGTTGGCCCAACGCCACGATCCGGCGCAGAATATCCACCAGGTCATCGTAGTCGCCCAGGTTCTCATCCAATGCCTTGATCGCCCGCAAAGTCTCGAGATCCGTCGCATCCACGCTCATGGCGTTGCGCCAGTTCTCCAAGGAACGCTCTTCGTTCTCCAAGGGACCATGCCAGATCCGGCCCAGCTTGCGATAGGCCTCGAGCTGCTCATGAGCCTCACCGAGGATGGGCACTTGACGCTCGATGACATCCGTCATGTCCGCCCAGCGGCCGGCGCGCTCAAAAAGATCCTCCAGGCTCTGCAAAGCCACCAGCGTGTCGCCCTGCACATCGAGGACTTGGTACCACAAATCGATGGCATCGTTCGGGCGCTCCAGGACCTCCGCTGCCAAGCTCGCCATTTTCGACCAAATATCGGCGCGTTCGTCATCAGCAAGAGCCACTGTGGCCTGGCTCGCATACACCTCATAAAGCGCCGACCACTCCTCACGCTGGATGTGCAAGCGCTCCAAAGCCGCCAACGCATCACCCTGACTTGCGTCGATGACCAGCACCTCGTGGTAGCACGCAATGGCCTCCTCTGAGCGGCCCAGCATCTCACTCAACACCTCGCCAAGGCGCAGGTGGAGCTGAACCCGCAACAAATCGTCTTGCGCATAGGCGATCTCACGGCGCTGCACATCCGCCAAATCTTCCCACCGCGCTTGGCCAAGGTAGATGCGGTCCAAGGCCTCGAGCGCACCAACCGTGTCTTCCTCCAACTCGAGCACCCGCAAATAGGCCGCCTCGGCTTGCCCGTGGTCACCGAGTTTGTGGTCGTAGGCCTCAGCCATGCGCCAGTACAGATCCTTCTGCACCACAGGATCATCCGTCGCATGCAACGCGGCGCCAAAATACTCGACCACGTGCTCCCAGGCCTGCAGCAGCTCGGCCAACTCGGCAAGTCGCGCCAACGCCAGCTCATCACCAGGTCGCTCGACCAAGGCCCGCCCGTACACGTAAAGCGCATTGCCCGCGTCGGCCAAAGGCCCCATGTAGATATCGGCCAACTCGAGCAGCTTCTGGTACCGTTCGCTGGCGAGCTCGTAATGATCCAGCAGGGTCATCCCCACTTCGACCAACTTGTCCCACTGCTCCGTCTCACGATAGTAAGGCTCGAGAATCGCGCCTATCTCAAAGCGGCCTTGACCTCCCACGAACATCCTGACCAAAGCGTCGATCGCTTCTGGATGCCCTGGCTGCTGCATCAACATCTCGTTGTAGCAGTCGATGGCCTGCTGCACATCTTCCAAGCAGCTCTCAAAGACCACCCCCAAACGCAAGCGCAAAGCCAGAATCTCGTCCATCTCCATGGCGAGCTCGATCTCGCGATTGAGAATGCCAGCCAACTCGCTCCACATTTGCTGCCGCTCATAGAGACGATCGAGGCTCGTGATGGCACGCAGATCTGAGGGTTCATAGTCCACCACCCGCGACCACATCGCCACCGCTTCCGGCAACTGCGCCAACTCCTCTTCGTAGATGCGTCCCAAACGCGCCGCGATGGCCATCGCCTGTTCGGGCTCATCCACGACCTTCTCCAACAACTCCCCACCCCGCTCGACCAACATCTGCCAGCCATCCAAGGCTGCGGCAACACGCTCGAGCACATCCCAGGTCTCGTCGCGCTTGGGCTCGACCTCGAGGGCCCTGAACCACACGTCGAAGGCAGCCACCGCATCGGCCTGCATGTCCTCGCGGATCATACCCACCGTTCCCAACAGGGCGATCTTCTCCTCGACATCGTCAGCGTGGGCGATCATCACCTCATAGACCGCCACCAACTTCTCCCATTCCGCCAGTGACTTGTAGACAGGCTCCAGCACCCGCGCCGCGTCCACCGCGCTCTCGCCGGCAGCGATGATGGCCTCGAGAGCGTCGAGGGCATCCTGGTATCCGGCATCCATCTCCAGCACCGAGCGGTACACCTCGATGGCGCGCAACAGATCGCCGAGGGACTGGTGCCACACCGCACCCTGCCGAAAGCGCAGACGCAGCTTCGCCTCGATGTCACCCACCACCGCCTCTTGCCGTTCTAGGACATCGAGGAGGTTGGTCCAGTCTTCCCCCAACACATAGAGACGATCCAAGGCCTCCAAGGCCTGCAGATCGTCTGGATCGATATCGAGGACCCGCCTATAGGTCTCGGTCGCACCGAAATGATCGGAAAGCTGCTCCTCTTGCAAGGAACCAACGACGTAATAGTAACTCTTCTGCTCTTCTCCAGAGGCCGCGCGTTCGATCTTGATGTTGTAGATCGCCAACAGATCATTCCATCGCTCCGTCCCCAGATACATCCGCTCCAAACTGTCAATGGCTGCCCCTTCACCGGGATCCTCTGCCAAGACCTCCTGGTTGAGCTCGATGGCCTTATCGACCTGCTCGAGCACCTCTTCGTAGATCATCGCCGCCTGGAAGAGCAGGTCTTTCTTGACGCTCAAGTCCAGAGCACGCTGCGCCTTCTGCGCCAAAACACCCGCCAGGGGCTCCCACAAGCTCTGCTCGCGGTACACAGCCTCCAGGGCATCGAGAATCCCAATGTCCTCGGGATCGATCTCGTTGGCACGCTCATAGGCCTTGGTTGCCCCCTCGAGATCCCCTAAGTGCTCGCGATATACTTCTGCCACGCGAATCTGGAGCGCGCGCCCCAACTCGACGTCGACCATCTCGCTGGCGATCTCCTGCATCACCGCGACCAACTCCGCCCACGTGTCGAGGGCGTCGGCGTAGCGGTAGAGCTGGTCGATGGTAGTCTGGCAGCCAGGATCTTCCTTGAGGGCGCGGGCGTATGCCTTGAAAGCCGCTTCGAACGCCTGCCCTTTGCCCTCGAAAAGCTGGGCAATCTCGTGCAACAAATCGCGACGTCTGATGGGATCCTCGACGACCCGCAGCAACATCTCGTTGATCCACGCCCGCTTCTCCCACGCGTCCACAGCGTCGTAGAGAGGCAGTAAAATCTCAGCGATCATCTCCGTGGCCAACAGATCCGTCTCGGTCACCATCCCTTCCAGATCGGTCAACGCCGTCTCATCACTGGGGTTGCGCTCGAGTACACCGTGATAAATCTCGATGGCCCGCTCCACCTCGCCCAGGTGGGCGTTGAGCACCCGCGCCAACTGGCAACGTACCCCGTCTTTCTCGTCTTCCGACTCCAACAACTCGAGACGACGCCCCAGATTGGCCGCGGCCTCGTCCCAACGCTCCATGAGAGCGTACAAACGATCCAAGGCCATGAGAGCCGTCGCGTTGGCCGCATCTTGCGCCAAAACATCCAGATAACCCTCGATTGCCTCGTCTTTCTGTTCCAGCAACTCTTCCTGCACCGTCGCGATGCGCAGCTTCAGCGCCAGCTCCGTCGTCAGGTCGCCATGCACCAACAACAGGCGCTGGCGCAACACGTTGAGGTGGTCTTCCCAGGCTTCGGTGCGCGTCGTCAGCGCTTCGAGCACGTCGAGCACCGCGGGATCGTCACCGCCGCGCTTGAGAGCCTTTCGCGCATAATCAAGGGCACGCGCGACCTCACCGATCTTCTCCTCGTACAGGTCCGCCAGTTGCAGATCGTAATTCGTCCGCAACTCCCCATCCTTGATAGTGTCGGCAACCTGCTCGTAAATACTCACCAAGCGCGGCCAATCCTCGACGGCTTCAGCCATCTGCCGCAGATCCGATTGAATGAACGCCGAGGAGGGCTCGAGCTCGAGGGCACGCGCATAGGCCTCGAAGGCGCCATCGCGATCGCCCACCTCTTCCCAGCGCAGACGACCAACCCGCACCAGGAGGGCGATCTGGTCACGTGGATCCCGACAGGACTCCAAGGCCACCACCAAGACATCGACCAGGGCGTGAAAATCCCCCGCCTGCACGTAGACCGGCTCCAGGATCGAGGCGACCTTGCCGCGCTCGACCCCCGCCTCGAGCAGACCCTCGAGGGCCGCACGCGCCTCCTCGTGTTCGGCGTCCACCAGCACGATCCGCCAAAAACAGTCCACCGCCTCGTCGTGCTCGGCGAGGTCACGCTGCGCCACCTGTCCCAGCTCAAACCACAGCGGCACGCAAGCGTCGACGTCGAGCTCGCCAACCTGCATCTCGACCAGCCACGGTTCCCCCTCGGCATCGCGCTCCAGACGCGCACCAAAGGGCACCAGCGCCAGGCCATGCTCATCGAGTTCAGCAGCCCGACGTGTCTCCTCGATGGCCCTATCGGCGCCGAGCAAGGTCAAGCGCCGCCGCAGCACATTGGCCAGCGACTCGGCTTCACCCGCCTCGCGATACAACCGATGGAGCTCCACCAAAGGCCGGGGATCTTCAGGCACGAGCTCGCGTACACGCTCGTAGGCCTGGATCGCCGTCGCCCGATCCCCGCGCTGATGCTCGTGAATCCGCGCACCCGACAGCAGAATCTCTGCTTCATCCGCAGGCTCTGTCGCCAAAGCAAGGCGACGCTCGTTGACCACGATGAGCTCATCGAAACGCCCCGTGCGCTCGAGAATGCTCTCCAAGGCGCCCAGGGCACGCAAATTGTCGGGCTCCTTCTCCAGGACCTCCTCGAAGATGGCCAGCGCCGCATCGATTTCGTTCAGCTCGTCCGCAAGAATCCGCCCCATCCGGAACATCAACTCGCGCCGCTCACCTTCTTCTTCGATGCGCACGATGACATCGCGATAGAGAGCCACGGCCTCCTTCTGGCGCCCCAGGGCCGTTGCCACCCGCTCCAGACCGTCATAGGCCGCAGCATGGCGCGGATCGGCCGTGACCACGCCGCGCAGCCACACAAAGGCCTGGGCCATGTTCTCCAACGGACCTTCGTTCAACTCGGCCAAACGAAGCCCCAAAGCAACCCGCGCCTCGAGGCCAGACTCGGCCTGGTGCTGAATCTCGAGCATCGCGGCGAGCTTGGCCCATTCCGCCATCTCTTCATAGAAAGGCGTCAATAGCGCCGCAGCGCGTGCATTTTTCGGGTCGTGCTCCAAAACCTTCTCGAGCGTCCGCAGCGTCTTCTCCGGGTTCTCCAAGGCCTCTTGCCACACCCGAGCGGAACGGAAAAGCAACTCAATCACATCGGCCGGATCTTGAGAGGAGTTGGCCAATGTCTCGAGGACGCGCACCAAGTCGGCGTCAGCGCCGCGATCGTGGAAGAAGGCTTCGAGATCGTCCCAAGCTTTCTCCTCGATGAGCAGCTTGCGCAGCGCGTCCATGCCGCGCGCGTGGGTCGGCTCCAGATCCAAGACCCGGCGCCAAGCACGGATCGCCCCCTGGTTGTCGCTGATGCGATCGCTATAAAGTAGGCCCAGCTTCTGCCACATCTTGAGCTGCGCCTCTGGATCCGTCTCCAACTCGGCCTTGCGGGCACAAATATCGGCCAACTCCGGCCAACTCTTCTCGCGCTCGTAAAGGGACTCCAACGCGTCCAAAGCCTGCGCATCTGCTGGCACCCGCGCCAAAACCTCGCACCAAATCTCTGTCGCCACCGCCGGCTTGCGCAGCTTGGTCGTGGCGATGTCCGCCATCTCCTTGAGGAGGGCGGCTTGGTCGGCGATCTCGGCAAAAGCGCGCACCTCTCGCCAGTGGATCTCCAGCAGCTTCTCCCATTCACGACGACGATTGTAGAGATCTTTGAGCTGCTCGATCGCCTCGGCGTGTGCCGCCTCGTCCTCGAGAATGGCCTCGAAGTACTTGATCGCGTCGACCTGACGGGAGAGCTTGTCGAGGTAGACCCGAGCGATGCGCAAATTGACCTCGACCCGGCGCTGGGGCGACTTGCTGCCCTCGGCCTGGCGCACTAAAAGCGCGACCAAATCGGGCCACCGACGAGAGTTCTCGTAGGCTGCCGCCAACGCTTCCAGCGCGCCGCTATGCTCGGGGTCCACATCGAGCAGCGCTTCGTAGGTCTTGACCACCATGGCGTCGAGCTTCATCTCTTCGGCGTAGATGCGCACCATCTCCAGGAGGAGATCGATCTTCACCGTTGCATCGTCTTCCCGCGCCACGAGATCCTTGAGCACATCGACGTAGGCGTTCCACTTGCCAGTGTCACGATAGAGCCCACCCAAACGCACACGCAAAGAGGCATCTTCTGGGAGGGTGCGCTGAACCCGCCGAATGATCTCTACCGCCCGATCTGGGGAACCCAAGGCCAGCGCCATATCGGCCACACGATGGGCCACCTCGGCCTGCGTCTCCGTCAATCCAGCCGCTTTGGCCTGCTCGTCAGCGACTTGCTCGACCTTGCGCCAGTTACCGCTCTCACCAACCTCCAACAGCGCCAACAATTGAGCGCTCGGACCAGCGGCGTCCATCTCGGCATAGGTCTTCAAACGCTCTCGCCCCTCGGCCAACTGACCGGCGCGCAACACCTGAATCCACGCCCACACCTCTCCCAAGAGCGGACTCTCATCGCCACTCTCGATGGCGACCTGATGGGCCATGGCGATCTGTTGCCACATCACCTCATGCGTGCTCAGTGTCCGGTTGAGGCGCTGCCACATCGAGGTCGCAAAATCGCCACTACGCTGCAGGGCTTCACCCCACATCTCGGCAATGCTGAGATCGCCCGGGGATTTGAGATCCTGCAACAAACAGGCGCTGACGATGGCATCCACCGCCGCGTCGCCCTCTGCAGCGCGCGCCTGGGTCATGAACCGCGCCAGGCGATCCTCCCAAGTCAACGCTGGCGCTTCAGCCGCATCCTCCACGGCTTCATCTACCACCTCTTCGGCCGGCGCCACCTCAGCATTGGCTTGCTCCGTCTCGGCAACACCCTCGGCCCCGTCGTCGTCGGGGCTCACCCCTGGACGCTCCGTTTCCGTCTCCGACGCAGCCACCTCCGACGCCTCTTCCACGAGCCCCCCCTCTTCCGCGGGCAACGCTGCCGCTGCCAGTTGCTCTTGGTTGTCCTGCGCTGCCGGCTTGCCTTCCTGTTGCTCGTTCATCAACTTTGCCCTCGGATTTCATGCCAACCCTGCGGATAGCATCCGCCTGGTCCTTGAACCACGACCACCGGCCCTCCGAAGAACGCCCGTGGCCGCTGCCAACGTGTACAAATTGTCGATCCACCCACCAAAGAAGCTCAGCAGGCCATCGAAAGCCCATTCCGCCCGCGCTTATACCATGCAAGTTCAACTGGAAACAACTGGTCCACCCCCAGCGTTCGCGTCTCGCTGCGCCCGCCCATCGGCCTCTCCCTGCGCCTCGCCCACCTCATCCCCAAGAAGAATCGCCACCGGGCGCAGATCATCGAAGTGCTCACAAATGAGCTTGAAGGTCACCGTCAGCGGCACCGAGAGAATGATCCCGACCATCCCCCACATCCAGCCCCAAAATATCATGGACACAAAGACCACCAAGGCCGACAGGTTGACGCTGCGGCCCATCACCCGCGGCTCGACCACGTTGCCGAAGAACATCTGCAGCACCGTCAACAGGGCTGCGAGAAGAAGCGCGCGCCAGCCCAGGCCATACTGAAGCAAGGCGATCAACACGGGTGGCAACACCGCGATGATCGATCCAATGCTGGGGATGAAATTCAACAAGAAGGCGAGAAAGCCCCAAAAAACCGCAAAATCTACCCCCAGCACCAGGCACAACAAGGTCGTCGACAACCCCGTCACCAGCGACACCAGGGTCTTCATCAGCACATAACGCTGAACCTGGGCCATGACCGCCACCAAGGAGCTCCGCAACGCGGCCTGGGTTGACGCGCAAAAGGCGACCTTCATCTTGGCCTCGAAACGCACGGCCTCGACCAGCATGAACACCGTCAACAGTAAGACCACCACCGTGTCGCCGATCACCCCAAACAAGGACCCCAAGCCAACGCTCAGAGCCCCCAAAACCTTGCCCAAGACCTTCTCCGTCCCAATGGTATCAAAACGCAGATCCAAGCCTTGCGACCGCGCCCAACTCAAAACCGCCTCGATCTCAGCCTCGAAACGCACCACGTAATGAGGCATGGAGACACCAATGCTCCACAACGAGGAGGTCAACAACGCCAGCATGGCCAAGGCCACCCCCAAGGCCCCCACCAAAACCAACGCCAGGCTGACCCCTGCGGGCAACCTCCGATTGCAAAACTTCAGCGCCGGGAGAAAAAGAACCGCCAAAAATGCCGACCACACCAATAAGATGAGCACGGGCTGCGCCACGTAGACGAGGGCCAAACCAAAGACCACGACCACGAAAGCCAACGCAGAACGTCCAAGTGAACTCGCCCAGGGTCGTGTGCCGCCTTCGAGCTGATTCAACGCCTTCTCCTCTTGGTGATTGCGCGGGACTATTGCGCGCGGCGCCGCACCAGATCGGGCAGGGTCGCGACCTCGTCGACCACATCCAGCAAAAACGGCTCATCGCCCTGACGCTGCATCTGGGCCACGGCCCACGCCGGCGTGTAGGAACAACGGCGCAAATAGAAGTGCATCCCCTCATAGAGGCTGGGCTGCTGGCGCGCCAACGTCAAAGGCAAGGCAATGTCGAGAGAGAACACATCCCCCACCACCACCATCGGCCGCTCCTCTCTGAGCACTTGCGCATAGGACGGGCGCGCCACATCCACACAGCGCTCCCCAAAGCGGACCACCTCCGCCTCCTCTCCCAAGGCAAACTTACCCGCCCGGCCCCGCACTCTGAACTGGGCCGAGGCATTGTCCTCGTGGGCAATGGGCTTGAGCCCCACCCCCTCGAGCATGCGCATGATGCGGGGTGTCGTGGAGTTGGACACCACCACCACATCGTAAGAACGCGCCAACCAGGCCTCGAGTACACCGCGCGCCTCGGGACACACCGTCGCCACGTCTTCGTCGGCCGAACGCCGCACCATCTCCTCATGGGAAGACGCCACGATCGCCGCGAAGCTCGACAAAGCCGCCGCATCTATCGCCTGCCTCACCGTCGCCGCCGGCTCCCGACCCTGGGCCGCCCAGCGGTCGAAACAGTGCCCCAATGCCATGGCCCGAATGAAGAGATCCTCATCGGCGAAAGCGGCCAACCGCCCGCGATGCCACCACCCATGCTGCCCGGGGTTGGACGCCAACTCGGCGTCACCTGCCGCAAAGAGCGCGTCTATGGTCGCGGGAGCGTTCGGCATGCACGTCAAAAGCGTGCCGTGAAAAAGCTCCAACTCGAGACCACCTTCCGCCGCTTGATTGGTCAACACCCCGTCGAAATCGATGACTATCTTCATCTCCCACGGGCTCCACGGGCATCAAGCCCTTTGCTGACGTCGCTTTTCCAAAAACGGCGGCACCGTCAAGAACAGAATCGCCACGATGATCATCCCTGCGCCCACCATCCGGTACAGCGAGGGCATGGCCATATCATACATCAGCCACAACACCACACTGGCTCCCACCCCAGCCATGACGCTCGACGAACGATTGACCGACACCGCAAAGGCATTCTCACTCTTGTCCAGCAGCACCAGCGCGCCAAAGACCCCAGTGAACTGCGAACAAATACCGATGATGATGCCGTAAATGAGCACCGGCGAGGTCCAAAACCCCGTAAAACCATAGCGCAGTTGCATGAAGGCCTCATTGCCCCCGATGATCGCCATGATCCCCAGAAAGAACAACACCGAAGGCGTCGCGATCATCTGCTCTTCCACGAAATATCGCTTCGTCGCATTGGGATCATTGGACTTGGCCAGCTTCGACATGAAACGAAGGCGGAAAAAGTAGGCGGACAAGTAGATCGCAATGTCCACCATCAGCAACATGCTCACCGCAAAGCGGCTCTCACCCGGGCGCGGCGGCTCGGCAAAAGCCATCAACACCGCCCCCAAACTCAACGCCAACCCCATCCACGAAAACCACCGCACGTGGCGACCCGTGATCTTGTCCACCAACGGTGACAGAATGAGCACGCCACCCCGCATCAACAGCATCGCAAAAACGATGCTCACACCCTCGATGGTATAAGCCAGCGTCGTCGTCACCACGATGAGACCCGTACATATACCCGACACCAAAGTGTGGCGCGTCGGGTGCGGTAGGCTGATCCCCATCACCGTGCTATGACTCGCAAAGCGCCACCAACGCAGCGACGTAATGAGGATCAACATCCCCACCACCGACGCCGCTACCGATGGCGGCAACAGCGCAAAACTGTCGACCCGAGTGTCCGCGATGAGGCCCGAGGTCAACGCTTTGGTCATCGCACTGTAGGGCACATAGGCTGCAAAGTAGCCAAAAGCAAAGGTCCAAATCCCTACAGTAAACCGCTTCTTCACGTGTGCCTGTTCGTTCATCGTACCATCCACCTTGGTGACTTGGCGCATCGCAATTGCGCAACGCAACGCAGCATAACAACTCTCCTCCACTAGCGCGAATGTTCTGGGATACACACCTGTTCATCTCCAGAGCAGCCCAGCGCCTGCCCTAACGCCTCACGCGGCACCGGAGCTTACCCATGATGCCCAAGTCACCACCCACCATCGCCGTACTCGATGGCGAGAGCCTCAACCCTGGCGATCTCTCCTGGGCTCCCCTCGAAACCCTTGGCCAACTCACGGTCTATCCCCGCACCCCACCCGAGCTGCTCCTCCAACGCGCCGCCACCGCTGACATCCTCCTCACCAACAAGTGCCCCCTCCGCGCCGAAACCCTCGCCCAACTCCCCCGGCTCCGCTTCATCTCCGTCCTCGCCACGGGCTACGACGTCGTCGACGTCGCCGCCGCCAAGGCACGCCACGTCCACGTCGCCAACGTCCCTGACTACAGCACCCAATCCGTCGCGGAGCTCGTCTTCGCCCTCATCCTCGACCACCTGCGCGACGTCTCCCAACAACATCACGCCGTACGCGCAGGAGAATGGCAGCGCCGCCAGGACTTCTCCTTCCAGGTCACCCCGCAGCGCGAGCTCGCAGGACGCACCCTCGGGATCATCGGATTTGGCCGCATCGGCAGCGCCGTCGCCCGCATCGCCCACGCCTTTGGCTTACAACTCTTGGTTGCGAGTCCACGCCAGCCCATCTCGGACCTCCCCCTCAACTGGCTCCCTGTCGACGAGATCTTCCGCCACGCCGACCTCATCACCCTCCACGCCCCGCTCACCCCCACCTCCCATCTTTTGGTCAACCACCACCGCCTCGCCCTCGCCCAACCCCACCTCTTCCTCGTCAATACCAGCCGCGGCGGCCTCGTTGACGAGATCGCCCTCGCCGACGCCCTCCGCACCGACCGCATCGCTGGCGCGGCCCTCGACGTCTGCACCCAAGAACCCATTGAACCCCAAAACCCCTTGCTCCACCTCCCCAACTGTCGCGTCACCCCGCACGTCGGCTGGGCAACCCTCGAAGCGCGTCAACGCCTACTCGACACCACCGTAGACAACATCCGCGCTTTCTTGGCCGGTGACCCCATCCACTTGGTCACCCCTGCTGTCTGAGCACCCGCACCGCAGCACCATCACGAGACTCAGTCCTCGCGCCACTGCCGCGACCGGGCGACCTCCGCCCTATAGCGCGCCTCCTCATGGCGACGTCGCGCGTCATCCCACCCACAGATCTTCTGCATGCGCTCCGCCACCACAGGCAACGCCTCCAAACCCTGATGGACATCGCGAAAGAATATCTGCGTGCGGCGCACGAAAAAATCACACAGCGTGGCCGCCAACTCTGCCTCGACTGCGTGGTCGACCTGGGCGAGGATCGTCGCCGGACTGGCAGACAACAGCGCGCCCAAGGACGCATCCCGGGCCACGCGTTCGGCAACGCCCGTGGCCCCAGCACCATAAACCTCGACCAGACCGCGCGCCACATCCCGGGTCATGCGACCCTGGCTGGCCTGCACCACGGCCACCACGGGATCGCCACTCCCTTCCCAGCGACCCGGTAAGGGACGCTTCTTGGTCGGCGGACGCTTGCCGCCGGCCACGTACCCGCGCTGCCGCAACACGCCCTGCGCCTTATCGACCACCTCCGCCGCCATCTTGCGGTAGGTCGTGAGCTTGCCACCCGCCACGGTCACCAGCCCCCGTGAACTGACCACGATGCTGTGCTCGCGGCTCACCTGCGACGCCGAAAGCCGCTCCGCTGGCGACGGCGCCACCAAGGGCCGTAGACCCGCCCAAGTCGAGAGCACGTCTGCTTCTTCCAACTGACAACCCGGAAAATAGTTGGCCATGGCCGCCAGCATGTACTGGACGTCCGCCCGGGTCGCCCGCACCTCTTCAGGGCGCCCCGAATCATCCGTATCCGTGGTTCCGCAGTAAGTGCGGTCGCCCCACGGGATGGCAAAGAGAACCCGCCCGTCTTCGGGGTGCAGGCAGACCACGGCGTTACTCAAGGGCAGCCGCTCCTTGCGCACCACGATGTGGATGCCCTTGGTACAGCGCAACAAGGGCGGCATCTCTGGCGCGTCGAGACGACAGATCTCATCGAGCCAAGGGCCAGCAGCATTGATCACCACATGCGCCTTGAATACACGCCTGCTGCCATCGATGCTGTCCTCCACCTCGACCCCACACACCTGCCCCTGCGCATGGCACAGGCCACAGACTCGGGTCCAGGTCAACACGTGCACGCCAGCAGCGATCCCATCGATCACTGTCGCCAAGGTGAGGCGCGCATCATCCGTCGCGGCATCGAAATAGCGCGGCGCACCCTGCAAGCCCGAAGTGCGCAACGCCGGCTCGGCAAGAGCACAACCCACGGGAGAGAGCACGCGGTGAAGCTTGGGCGAACGAAAGCCACTCAAGGCATCGTAGGCCAACATCCCCAAGCGCAACAGCCACAAAGGCTGCGGCCCACCGTGATACACAGGAAAGATGAACGGTAGGGCTTTGATCAAGTGCGGCGCCTGTCGCAGCAACAATCCGCGCTCCGTCACCGACTCCATCACCAAGCCGAACTTGTACTGCTCCAAATAACGCAGACCGCCATGAATGAGCTTCGATGAGCGGGAGCTGGTCCCAAAGGCGATGTCATCGCGATCGAGCATCAGAACGCGCAGTCCACGTAGCGCCGCGTCGCGAGCAATCCCGGCGCCATTGATCCCTGCGCCAACGACGATGACGTCATAGTCATCGCCCACAGCCTTCTGCATCTCCTGGCGACTCGACATGCCACACCTCCTGCGCATTGAAAGATGACGCAGTGCGCAATGTGGCGCGGCCCAGGAGCGCTTGTCAAGCCACGCTCTCGTGTATCAACTCATTCGCCGCCGGCATCGGCGTCACGGCGCTCCACCCGCGCCCGCCGCGCGCGCAGCGAGGCGTTGAGCTCTTTCTTACGCAAGCGAATACTCTGCGGCGTGATCTCTACCAACTCGTCTTCATCGATCCACTCGATGGCAGCTTCCAAACTCAAACGCCGCGGCGGCGCGAGCTGGATCATGTCGTCCCGGCCAGACGCACGCATATTGGTGAGCTTCTTCTCACGGGTCACGTTGACGTCCAGGTCGTTGGTACGGGCGTGCTCACCGACGATCATGCCCTCATAGACATCCATGGTGGCCCCTAGGAACAAAATGCCCCGCGGCTGGAGATGGAAAAGCGCATAGGGCGTCGTCTTGCCCACCCTATCGGCCACCAGCGCCCCGTTGACGCGGTAGCTCATCGGACCGTGCCACTTGGCCCATCCGGCAAAGAGGGTGTTCATCACCCCCATGCCGCGGGTGTCATTCAGAAAATCTGAACGAAAACCAATGAGCCCCCGCGAAGGGATGTCGAACTCCGCCCGGATCCGCCCGCCCCCAATGGCCTTGACCATGTCCAGGCGTCCCTTCCTGAAAGCGAGCTTCTGGGTGATCACACCCAAATACTCTTCAGGAATATCCATGTGCAGCCGCTCCATCGGCTCCATCAACCCTTGCTCTGGATCCTGACGCGTCACCACCTCGGGCTTGGACACGCAGAGCTCATAGCCCTCGCGGCGCATGGTCTCGATCAGAATCGACAACGCCAGCTCCCCGCGCCCGACGACGCGAAAGGTGTCACGGCTCTCGGTCTCTTCGATGCGCATGGACACATTGGCCCGCGCCTCGCGAAAGAGACGCTCGCCCAAATGGCGCGAGGTCACATATTTGCCCTCCTTCCCAGCAAAGGGGCCATTGTTCACCGTAAAGAACATGGCAATGGTGGGCTCGTCGACTCTCACCCGCGCCAGAGGCTGGGGATCTTCGCTCTCGGCAATGGTGTCGCCGATGGCGATCTCTTCAATACCCGCCACGGCGTAGACCTCACCCGCTGGCGCTTCGGCAGCCCGCGCCCGCTCCAACCCCTCGAAAACATAAAGCTGGCCTACCTTGACCACGTGCGTCCGCGTCGCGCCAACGATACTCACATGGTCCCCCTCCCGCAGGGTCCCCGAGACGACGCGCCCAATGGCCAGCTTTCCAATGTAATTGTCGTAATCCGTGTTGGTCACCAAGGCCTGCAGCGGCCCATGGGGATCGCCCGTGGGCGGAGGCACATACTTGAGAATGGCCTCGAAGAGCGGGGCCAAATCCGTCCCGGCTACCGCAAGGTCCTCCGTCGCCGTACCCAATCGGGCATTGGTATACAGCACGGGAAAATCCGCCTGAGCGTCTGTTGCGTCTAGGTTGACGAAAAGGTCGAAGACCTCGTCGAGCACTTCCTTCGCACGCGCATCTTGGCGATCAATCTTGTTGATGACCACAATGCAAGCGTGGCCTCGCTGCAGAGCTTTGCTCAAAACGAAGCGCGTCTGCGGCAGCGGACCTTCGGCGGCATCGACCAAAAGCAAGACGCCGTCGACCATGGTCAACATCCGCTCGACCTCGCCACCGAAGTCGGCGTGTCCAGGCGTGTCGGCAATATTGATCTTCGTCACCCCCCACTGCACCGAGGTGGCCTTGCCCAAAATGGTGATGCCCCTCTCTCGCTCCAAGGCATTCGAGTCCATGACGCGCTCCACCACGTTGCGCCGCTGGTCGAGGCTGCCGGACTGAGAGAGCATGGCGTCCACGAGAGTCGTCTTTCCATGGTCGACGTGGGCAATGATGGCAACATTGCGAAAGGGGCGATTATGATCTTGAGAATTGGACATCTAGAGACAAAACGGCAATTTCTGGTGAAAAACTAGGCAGGGCCCAAGGCCGATGACCTTTTTCTCCTGTCCCGAGGGACGCGAAAGCTAGGCCTGTTGCGCGCCACTGTCAATGCAGAAAAAACTGCGCGCTCCCGACCCCACCAGGAAGTGCAAGCCCCAGGCGTTTGTCGCTTGTAAAATCATCGCCAGTAGCGATAATGTTGCACTCCTCACGGGTGCCAGACCCCATCGCGTCGTGCGCGAGAACGCGGAACTGGCTTCGGTAGGTGGTGAACGCAGGCCAGTCCTAAAGACTTGCTGCGTTTTTGGGCGATTCTGTGTGTCTTAACCGTGTGCCGCGTCGTCGCCCAAGAGGCTGCACACAAGACCCATTCCATCGGAGGTCCATGAGGAGGCGCCAGCAGAAGCCACGCGCGGGAGCAGGAGAAGCCCAATACCGCGTCAATCACCAAATTCGTATCCCTCAGATTCGAGTCATTGGCCCAGAGGGCGATCAGCTCGGCATCATGACACCCGACGAGGCGAGAGCCATCGCGCTCGAGAATGAGCTCGATCTCGTGGAAGTCGCGCCAACGGCCAAGCCGCCCGTGTGCCGCATCATGGACTACGGCAAGTTTCGCTACGAGCAGTCCAAGAAAGCCGCCGCCTCCAAGGCCGCCCGCGTCGAGCTCAAGACCCTGCGCATGCGACCCAAGACCGACGCGCACGACCTGGAGACCATGCTCCGCAAAGCCCGCTCCTTCCTCGAGAAGGGAGACCGCGTGCGCTTCGTGATGCGTCTACGAGGACGGGAACAAGCCCACTGTGAGCTGTGGGTCAAGAAACTCGCCGAAGTCGTCCAAGATCTCAGCGATATCGCCTCGGTCGCTCAGAGCCCTCGCATCGAAGGTCGCATGATCACCGCCACCGTCGAGCCGTCAGGCTCCTAGGTTGGCGACCAGGCGGGCAGCCCAAAGAGGCGAACCGTCGTGGCCACGCTCTCTTCTGCGACCACCTGCGGTGGGACGTCGCGTGTCGCCGCAACGGCCCGCACGATCTCCCACAACCATGCTGGCTCGTTGAGGCCCTGACGCCCCGATGGGGGCTGATGGGGTGCATCGCTCTCGATCACAAAGGCGTGCCTCGGCACAGATCCTACCGCCTCAACCAGCTTGCGCCGCCCCGGGTAGGTCACCGCGCTGCCGAAGGAGAGCACCAAGCCCCGGGACACGTAGTCCCGCGCCTGCTCTCTATCTCCCGTAAAGCCATGCACCATGCCACCGCACGTGGCGATACCGTCCGCATCGAGAATGTGCAGCAGCGCCGCGTGCGCCCGCACCACGTGCAAAACCACCGGCAGCCCCGCTTCCCGCGCCAACGCCAACTGGGCTCGGAACACGGCCCGCTGCTGCGCCCGCGCCGCCTCCGTGCGCGCCCGCGCATAGTCCAGCCCGATTTCCCCAATGCCAATGGGGCGCACCCACGCCGATTCCGTCAGGCTTTGCCGCAAAACATCGAGCCAAATCGTCTCGGCCTCTGCACATTCAGCCCACCACGGATGAACCCCGTAGGTAGGCCACAGGCCCTCTGTAGATCTGGCCAGAGCGCTGCTGCGCTGCCAACTCGCCTCATGGGTGCCGGCCAAAATACAGCCGACGATCCCCGCGCGTCGTGCCCGCTGCCACAACACCGGCCACTGGCCCTCGAGACGAGGATCGTCTAGGTGACAGTGCGCATCGATCAGACAAGCGTGCGCACCCGCAAGGCCCTCGAGGGCGATTGAGCTAGTCCCGCTCCTCGGGTTCGCCGCCTTCCTCAACCTCTTCCTCGTCACTGTACTCGTCACCATCGCCAAGCTGCAACATCAGCGGCATCTTCTTGGCAAGCGCTTCCTTGACACGCGCCATCAACACCAAACATGCACAACGCGGCAAGGCCATGGGGTCCTGATCCGCATCGAAAACCACCGAGTCGAGCTCTTCTTCGACACCCTCTTCGATACCGAGGGCAAGACGGATACGCTCCAACTCCCGCTGCAAACCAGGCAGAGAGCCAATGGAAAAATTGATCTCTTCCTCGTCGTCTTCCTCGTCTTCCAGGATGGCCACATTGGGCAGATCCACAGGCACGAAAGCCACCACGTCGGCATCATCCGAATTCAGGATCTGGGGAAAGTGCTCGACCTCTTGATCATTCTGAAGACGCTCGTCGAGGGTCTCCAGGATCGGGTGCAGCCAGGGCTCATCGCCCACCTCGAAACCCTCGATGCTGCCGTGAATCTCGAGCCAAGCGGCCAACGCCCGCAACGCGTAGATGCACTCCGAGTCCAGTGCGTCTGCCTCCACGCTGCTCTCCTCATCCGAGAGCGTCTCTTCCCACTTGACAGGCATCTCAAAGTGCTTGCTCAACACTTCCTGAAGATCCGAAAGCACTTGGCTCAAGTGCTCAGGATCCGTTTCGTCGGCGTATTGCGCCCAAAAATCGACCAGCGGCATGACAAACAGTTCAAACATCGGCTTCCTCCTCGAACAGGACAGTCACGGAGGCGGGACAATACCCGCCTGGATCACTTTTGCAATCAAAATCGCTCCCCCACACCCAATTGCTCCCCCCAGCGCCAGATAAAGACGCCACCCCACCGCACCTCAGTGACAGGCCACGCCTGCTTCCAACCGCCGCGCATGGCCCACTGTCGCTTCGCCGTAAGCATTGACCTCACTGGTCAGACATAGCACCGAATCGATGGCTCCGCCATCCAACGCCGCTTCGGCCCAAGCCGCAAAACGCTCACCCTCAGCAAACGACTGATAGCAGTAACGATAAAGGTGGGGATAGGGCACAGAGAACGCCAACTGACGCCAGGGCGCCTCCTGCCAATCGCTGGCGCTGGGCGCCACGCGCTCCCCCTCAGGCATCGCACCAGCACTGCACTTAGCCGCGGGAGCCAGAGGATAGGTGCCGTTACCGACCCCCTCCCGGTAAGCCACCGCCGCCACGGCAATGGCCTCCAGGTTGGCGACGGACTCGACCTCCTGGCTGCGCCGCACATAATCGAGCAGCGCTGGCGCTCCCACCACGATCACCTCCGCTGGGGACATGGGCGGATCCAAACGCAGCTCCCACTGCAACCACGACCCACGCACACCCACCTCTGCGCTCACCCGCCCCATACGCCGCGCCGCCTGCAAGGACGGCGCACCGAGCCGCTGACCCAAGGCAGAACCAGCCAGCCCGGGCAAATCCATCTGGAGGCGAGCCAGAGCCGACGTCCGCTGCCGCGGCGCGCCGACCACCAGCGCCACACTCTCCTGGTTGGTGCCGATCACCATCCGCACATCCCCATCCTCCTCCTGGAGGTGGTAGTGCAGACCCCTTCCCGCCACCTGGGCCACCCCTATCTGGCCAATCGTGATCCGCTCGTCGGCGCAGGCCCCCTGCACGGGCCGACGCTGCGACAGGCAAGCGAGACCATGCCGGTGCACAGCCAACTCACCTTGTGTGTCAAAGAGCGCCAGCGTCGCAGGGATGGCGTCACGCTCCCCGTGGGGCAACACCGAAACCTCGATGCTCTCAATCAGCCCCGGATCGATGTAGCGCGCCGCCGCAGGCACCACGTCTCGCCACACCAACGAAGGAAGGTGCGGCAACCACAAGGGAAAAAACAGAGGCAGCACCCCATGTCCGCTACCCAAAGCCTGTAAGAGCTCTCCCAAATTCAGGTCAGCCGCCCCCAAACCAGCCTCGACCCACGGCCCGCGCAGCGCCGCCACCTGCGGCGCAAAGCTCGCCGACAGCAGAGGTCCCGCATGCTGAGGCTCCCACCGCATTGGCTTCAGCGCCGCCAGCGCCGCAGGCGCCGACTTGAAACGGGTCCGAATCCACACTTCCTGCCCGGCAGAAACCTCGACGTCCAAGACATCGAAAACACCCGCCTCACCCCAAAAGGCATCGCTCACCCTGACGGCGGCGCCCCGCTCCCCCGCCTCATCAGCCCGTGACAGTAACACCATCAGACCATTCAACGTCCTGAGCGCGCCCAGCCAGGTGTAGGCGTAGAGCGTCACCGCCGAGCTCCGCGGGCCCAGCCCCGCTGGCTGCGACCCCTGATCGAGGGACATCTCCCCCAACACCGCACGCACCCGTGCCAAATGCGCCGCCCCTTCGTCGACGGTGTACCACGGCAGCACCACCGTCTCGAGCAGGACCATCCCCTCACTCTGCCCCACCGCCAACAGTAGGCCATCCCCCAGCACGTAGCGGCGGCTGAAGCCCCCGGCAACCTCCTCCGGCGTACCCCCCAAAGCAGCTACGGCACGCTCAACGAAGGCCAAGGCCAAAGCAGCATCCCGCGTTGGCAGCACCAAACGCAAACGCAGGGCCGTCTGCCGCATCAACTCCTCACACGAAACAAGCTGCCGCCGCACCTCCTCATCGTCCACGCCAGCAACGATCTCCCGCACACAGCCGTCGAGCCGAGCGGCATCGCTGGACTCCAAACGCACCTGCAACAACAACGGGTGGCCCACGTCCACCCCGCCAGCATCCCAACCCCCAGGCTGCAACAGGGCGACGAAATCACCGAGCCCTCGCGCCAATAGCCGCCTCAACCTCTCGGCGCTCTCAGCGTCGACCTGGCTCAGCGCCAACACCGCCTGCTCCAGATCCCGCGCCAACTGTTCAGGTTGCACCAACGCCACCAACAATGGCTCGCTCAACAACGCCCGCGCCAGATGCGCCGCCAACGCCACACGAGCTGGCTCCTCGGCCTCGCCTGCCGCCATCTCTTGGGCCGGCGCGCTCTCCCCTTCTGCAACCACCTCCGCCAAGGCGTGCGCCGCTTCGGCGGCCGGCGCACCGAGCACCGGCGCCTCCGATACGGGCGCCCCTGCAGAGGCCGCTTCCTTCGCGCCTTCCCGACAAGCCCCAACCACCACGAGACTCGACAGCACGAACGCCAGCGCCGCCCTACGGCACAACCCCCTGCGAACAAGCCAGCGCGAACCTTCCATACCGCTTCCCACCTTGATGCACCGCCTCAGGCAGACACGAGCCCTGTCGTGCCATGGGGCACCTCGGGCATCTTGGCGCTAAGCGCCAATGGCGTCAACGCCAAACGGGGCCGTTGGCCGGGGCCAGACGGCCGCCAGCACGATCAGGCAATCGCCCCCTCCAAAACGTCAGCCAGCGCACAATGCACGCCGAAATGCCGCGCGTAGTGCCCTGCCCGCTCCGTAGGCTCACACAAGGTCAACTGGAAACGCGGCCCCTCCTTGTCGCCCATGAACCCCGCACAACGCGCCCCTGCCAGCGCGCAGCCCATCAGCGCCGGCAACCAGGGCGCTTCATCCCACATCAACACGGGTTCCCCCAAAAGATCGGCGACCATCGCGCCATCAACCCCCAACCAAGGTGATGCCAACACCACCCGCGGCCGCTCCGCCCCGGCGAGCCCATTCACACTGCGCCAGCGCCGCACCTCGAAGAGGGCCCCCTCAAAGACGGCACGCAGCAAATGTGAGACGCCATGTCCCTCGCGCAGCCCCAGCACCGTCGCACCATTGGCGCCCGGCAACACTCTCACCCCCTCGGCGCCGAGAGGCGCTTGCGCCAACTGCCCCCACCCGTCGTCCCGGGCCATCTCTGACCACAGCGTCGGACCCACCTCAGCCCCCAGACCAAAGACACTGCGCCCCGGGCGCAAGCCTGGACGCACCGCAACACGATGCGCCAGCCCAGCCCACACCACCCGCGCAAGCGTCGCCAGATCGGGCTCACTCAACGACCGCACCTCTTCCGGTGCGTCAACCTCATCGGAGGCCACCCCCGCTCGCCCTGCAGCTCCATCGGCCTCATCTTCAACGCCGGCACCAGCTCGGTCCTCGATGATCGCTACGGTCATGCGGTCGGGCGCCACCCGCGGCCCCACCCAATCGGCACTCACCCCTCGGCCCAAAGCAATGGCCCACCCCACGGGGTTGGCCGCCAGCCCGTAGGCCTGCGCCCCGCGCACATCTGCCGTCACCATCAAGGGTACGCCGCCCGCCATCCCCCACTCGCGCGCCACCTCCGAATCCAGCGCCCCAATGACCTCCCCCGGACTCGCCAACGCTGACACCGCCTCTTGACCACAGCCCAGAGCCAGCCACAGCGCGTCGTCTCGTGCGTAGGCACCCTCACCCCTCGCGCTGAAAGGCGCACCCAACACCGGGGTCACGTCACACCACCGCGGCACCCCCAAAGCACGGTGCAACCAAGCACCCATGCTGACCAGCCCCTGCGCAGCCAACGCCAGGTCGGGCGCGCGAAAACGCACCTGGCGTAGCGGACTGCGCCGATAAGCCGCGCCCAAACGCGGCTGGGAAAAGTCTCCAGGGACCGCACTCGCCGGCAGCGTCAAGCCCTGCCCAAAGAGCACCGGTGACAGCGCGACACCATGGCCATCGAGCACGACGAAGGCGTCGCCATCAGCACACACACAGAGCAGCTCCGGTCTCTCATCACCCGCCACTGCCTGAACCACGCGGCCCAGGGTCTGGAGGATCTCCCGTGAGCCCTGGGCCACGAAACCATGCCACTGACGCGGTCTCGGGCACGGATGCCACTGCGCAGACATCAGCCCCCGCTCCGTATCCACCCGCGCGCCAGCACACCCCTCACACCCAACACTCAACGAAAGGATCACTCTTCCCACGGCGACCACCCACGCTGCTGTCTTCACCAATGGTAATCGGCACGCAGCTCCGCTTCCAATCGGCTCAAGACATCAAAGGGGGAGCCCCGCAGCACCGAATGGTACCAGAAGTCGGGCATGGCCGCAGCCGACCAGGTGGGTTCAAAGTAGGGCCCGATGAAGTGACGCTCGACTTCCTCCTCATCCATGACCAATCGACCCGCACCGTCGACACCGTCGTCGACGACGACCCACAACGGCGCCTCTCCTTCCCGGAGGCCACGCCCCGCAAAAAACGGCGCCAAACTCACATAGGTCGCCGGTTCTGAGAAGCGCAACGCCACCGGAACCTGCTCAACCAGGGCCGCGTCCCAATCCTGGAAAAAGGCGATCACATCAGCCCGTTCATCCGTGCTGAGCATGAGCCACTCCAACACCCCTCGCCCATCACCGCTCTGCTCCGTTGCCGCCGTCTCCACCGACGCGATGAGCCAAGCCACCCCTTGTCGCAGCAGCACCCGCGCCTCTCCAAGACGCACATCGGCCTGCTCCCAACCCCCATACCAGCTCCGCAGCATCTGCGCGTTCAAAGTCGCCGCGACCGCCTCCAGCTCCAACGCCTCGCCCTCTGCGCTCAAATGAGCCAGCGCCTCCCGCAGCGGTACCGGCCAAGCATAGGCCATCGCCACCTCAGCCAGCCCACGCACACTGCGCAACGTCGCCAGTAGGGCCAGGACATCCGAGCGGCGCAGCGTGTGGGACCGTGGACAATAGAGCAAACCAACGGGGATCTCATAATGATCGAGTCCGTGTTCCAACGCCGCCAACAACAGCCCCTCGATCGCTTCGATCTCCATCACCAGAGCTTCGACGGGTGCCCGCAGCGCCTCGGCACTGTGCGCCGGATCGATGTCGGCGAAGAGCAGCGTCGCGCCACCACCGACCCGTTCACGAGGCCACGGAAGCGCACGGTACCAAGCCTCCTCGATGAGCTGCAGCGACGCCCCCTGAGCCAAGCGGTCAAAGAGCGCTCCTGGGCCATAAAGGTTCGTCTCCACGTCCAGGGGCAAGCGAGCTGGATCGGCACCAAGCACGCGAAAGATCTCCTCGGCAGCAGGATGCTCGGGCAACAACAGCAAACGCGCCAACGCCATCCCTACCTGCGCGTGCGGCCACTGTGCGCTCTCGGGGCTCACCCAGGAAAAGGCCTGCAACGCTCCCTTGACCTGCCCGTCGCCCAACAGCAATTGCCCACTGGCGAATTGGCCATCCACTTCCCCTATCGTCGTCTCGGCATCCTCGCCCAAGAAGCACGCGCCTCCCAACCCCAAACCCACGCACAGAAGCACGAAAGCGCATCGGCTATGGAGGTGTCGTGGGGGGGTGGGCCTGCATCTCATGATATTCTCACTGCCTACGCATCTGCGCTCGGGCATGTCCTCGCACGAGACGCGCGACCATGCACCAAACAGGCCAAATCACTCCGGAGAATCTATTTCCTGAACCGGATCTTAGACAATGCATGACGCCAACGCCAAGTCCACCCCACCCCACGCGACCGCCACATGCCTCGACGCCCCTCTAGGTGGATAAGGCTTACTCCATCAGGGCGGCGCACTCCGCCATCCCAGTGCTCATCCGCAGCTCCCAAGAATCGGCACTATCGACGCCGTGAAGATCTTGCGCCCTCTCGCCCATCACAATAAACTCTCGCCAGACAGCCTGTGCTGCAAAGCAAGGAAGCTTCGCTGGAGGCCGCAGATGAGTGGGTGGATTCAGACAGCAAGGTTAGGGTTGATGCTCGCGGTGGGTGGAATAGCGCTCCTTGGCTACAACCCTCACGTGGCGGCACTGCCCAAAAACTTTCGCAATGTCGATGTTTTTTACCTCGGTGCCATGCCCTCCGTCGCCGACATCGATGAGTTCAGCACGCTGGGCATTCAGACCATCATCAGCCTCCATGTCATGCCTGAGAAAGTCCAGCAACGAGCCGATTCGCTCGGCATGGTGACCTTTACTTTCCCCCTGCGCACCCGCCTCCTCTATATACAGGACATCATGGCGGTGCTGCGTGCCGCTCCCCCCAGCACGGTCTACGTCCATTGTCTACACGGTGCCGATCGTGCTGGCGCCGTCGCGGCTTACTGGCTCTATGCAGAACGCGGCATGGACCCCTTCTCGGCGTTGGCGGCGGTGATCAGCCCCTCAGACTACCACGTCAAGGGACTACACATGTTGGGGCAAGAGTACGCCATCTCCCTGGACTCCATCCCGGCGGACATCCTCGGGCGCTACTCCGGCGCACGCAACGGTGGCCTCGAAGGCCTCAAGATACGCGGCGGTGAATGGTACACCCGGCTGGCCCGCAATTACCTGGAGCTGACCCTCGGACCGCCTCTCAACGCACCCTCCAGCCGCTTCTGGGAAGGCAGCAGCACCAACTGAGGCCACGCAAACACGTCGAATGGCGCTTCAATCGTTGGGCACGAGCGTCGCCACCGCCTCCAAACAGAGGGCCCGCCGCTCTGAGGCCCGTTCATCCCCAAATGTGCAGGTCACGACCACCGTGCGTGACGTGCTGGGCAGAAGAAACTGCAGAATTCGCCCCCGATACTTGCCCTCGTCCTCCACGAACTTCCACTCCAAATCCAAACTCGTCAGATCCCCGTGCTTCCCAACGCTGCCACTCACGTAGGAGAGACGCTCGAAACGATCCTCGAGGAGCACCCGCACCTCCGGCGCCAACAACGACGCCAGCTCATTGCTCGGCTCGAATTGCACCGGCACCACCAAGACCATGATGTTGTCATAGACCGGAGATTCACCCTCCTCGCCGTCAATCTCGTGGTCATAAAACAGGACATCGTAGGTCTCGACGCTCGCCGCCGCCAACGGTCCAGGCAGCTCCTCAGCCTGCACCGCATGATTACCGCTGTCCACCCAACGCCATCCCTCGGGTGGCGTCATCTGGTAGCCGTGGTTGCTCGTGTAGACACCGCCCTTGAAGGTCCCCGCCCACCCAGGCGCGGCAACAGCCATCAGCGTCACAAGCCCAATCACTCCCAGACACCCACGCACGCCCATCTAAGCCTCCACTACACCTTCACTGGTCTCAGCTCAGGCATTGCTCTTCGCCAAGTTAAACCAGGCGCGTACACCCTTCAAGGCCACCGGAGAAAAGAACGGCACACCTGGCCCGTACAAAGACCAAGCGCGGGACTTTCAGGGCTTGACGGCGCAGGGATAGCATGGTATCCACCCGCCGTCGACCATACAGGCGAGTCGTTGCCAGGGTTGGGCGACCTCGCATCGCGATTTGCAGCATCCTTTTGGAGGAAGAACGTGGCTCATCACAAATCGGCACTCAAGCGCATCAAGCAGAACGCCAAGCGGCAAGAACGCAACAAGGCCGTGCGGACCCGGGTCAAGAACGTCGTTAAGAACGTCCGCGTCGCCGCCGCCAACGAAGACGAAAACATTCAAGTCGTCCTCAACGACGCGATCAGCAACATCGCCAAAGCCGCTAGCAAAGGCGTCATCCCGGCGCGGCGCGCCAATCGCAAGATCAGCCGCCTGACCAAGCTGGTCAATAAATCTGCACCGGCAACGACCTAAACGCCGCGTCCCGCTTCACTCGCCACCGGCTGACGTCAACCACACACTGACTCAGCCCTGACGCCTCCCCTCGCCCCGAGGACCACAACCCTGGTGAGGCGCTCTGATCAGCGCTTTGGCGACGGCAGACAGGCCTGTAGCAATACGGCCTCGATGATGGACACATCGGGAAGGCGGGAGCTCTTCAACAGCCGATCGGCCTCATAAGTGGCGGCATGGAGAGCCAACAACTCGGCAAAGCCATACTGCTTCGCCGCACCGCCATACTCCTTCATGAAGAACGGAGAGACGCCAACGAAACGCGCCAGGTCTCCATCTGAGAGCCGCTTGGCCTGCCCGGTCTTGGCCTTCAACAGCAGACGAAAGTGCCGCACCATCATCGCGTTGATGGCGATGGCCGACTGGCCCTGCTCCAGCAATGACCGCAGCGCCGACAACGCTGCCGACAACGTGCGCGTCGAGAGCGCCGCCGTCAGCTCGAAGACCGAACGCTCTCGCGTGTCGGCGACGCTGTCGCGCAGGACATCATAGGTGATCGTCCCACCGTCGGCAGCAATGGCCGCTTTCTCGAGGGCCACATCGATCATGGCCATGTCCGTCCCGATGGCCTCGGCGAGGAAATCCGCGGCGCCTTCATCGATGCGCAGGGAGCGTCGCTGACATTGGCGCTGTATCCATTCGGCCATCTGATAGCGCGCCAAGGGCTGAAACTTCACCTCTTCCGCGACGGCCCGTAGCCCAGCCCAGGCCGACTTGCGCGCATCGAACTTGGTGGCCACTACCACGAGATAGCTTCGCCGTGGCGGCTTTTTGCCAAAGGCGATCAGGTGCTGCAGATCGGCGTCGCTGAGACGCTCGGCGTCGCGAACCAACACCACGCGCTCACCTCCCAACATCGACGCCGTGCGCGCCGCATCACTGATCCGCTTGCCATCGGCTTCCCCCCCCCGCAAGACCTCAAAGGACAGGGGATCTGGCCCCTCGGTACCAAAGAGGCGCCGCAGCACCTCCTCCACGGCCTTCTCCACCAGGAAACGCTCTTCACCGTGAAAGAGGTAGAGCGCTGCCAGGTCTTGAGTCTTGATCGTGCGAAAAAAATCGCGGCTCTTCTCTTGTTCTGCTTTCGCCATCTCAATCGCCGTCGCTAAGGCCATCCCCCGCAGTGGACGACGGCCAGGTCACCGACCAACTTAGCACTGCCTGGCAGGCTTCACCAAGCGCCTGCTCGGCAGCACGCTCACGCCGGCGGACCTCCTCGAGTCCCACACCCGACACCGCGTAAGGCGCCGTGCCCACGAAACGCCGCACCGCAACAACCTCATCCCTCCCGGCTACCCGCAACTCGCCCCGCACCGCCAGTGAGAGCCGACGGGTCAGGGCACGGACACGATCCCCCCGCTCCACCTCAACCCCGAGGTTCGTCTCTTCCCCACCTTCGATGATCAGCAGCAGATGCAACGCCTCAGGGACCGGCCCAGACTGCACCAGCACCCCCCAAGACGGTCCTTGCTTCTCCATACAACCGTGGAGCAGCGGAACCAGCCCCACATGCGGGCTCTGGTTGTCGATCGCCAGTGTCAGCGGCCGGCCGGCGAGCACCCCGTATCCACAGCCACAGAACAGCGCCAAAGAAATCAGCGCCATCCCACGCAAGCTCTTGCCCACTGCGCGCATCATGGCCCCCCACACAGACTCGTCACCCATGTCAGCGCCGCACCACGATGGCACTTGGCGCAAGCCTCCCCGTTGCGCTGCATGATCGCGTCACAGCGACGGGTGAAGTCGCGCGGGTGGGGATTGACACCAACGTGGCAGCGGATACAGCTCTCTTCACCGTGACAGCTCACACAGCTCGTCAGTGAACGCCGCGCCTCGCGCCCGTGAAAAGTCGTCGCATCGGGACGATCCACAAAACCAACAGGGTGGAAGCGATAGGCCAGAGGACGGGTAGCGGCCTCCTGGTGCAGCCCGCTTCGCACATGACAGGACTGGCAAGATGCCTGCCCACCATGGCAGCTCTCGCACCGTTGCTGGCTTTGCCGCGCCTCAGCGCCGTGGACCGCCAGGTAGGCCGGAGGGTGATGGGTGACGACCCGCGAGGTCCCGTTGTGACAACTCAGACACTGCTCACGGGTGTGACATGATTCGCAGTAGTCCGAGTCCTGCCGCGCTACGCCCGCATGGTCTTCGCGCAGGTTGGCGCGGTGATCATCACCGCGCACACGCCCCTTGGGTGCCAACAAGCCCTGCGGGTACACCGTCTTGACCTTGCCATCAGGGGTACTCAGGTGGCAGGACAAGCACCCCGTAGAGGCCCGTGCCTCACGCTGATGGCAAGAGAGGCAGGTCAGCATCTCTGGATAGCCCGGCGACATCTCACCGACTTCGTGGCAATGGGCGCATCCGTAGCTATCGTGCAAGGCATGCGAAAAAGCCAGGTTAGCAGGTGCAAAGAAGCTGAGCCGCGGTGGCGCCACCTTGGGAACATCCGCCGCCCGAATTGGGGCACTCCCATCCGCTAAGGTGGGCGCTTCCAGGGCATAGGAGGCATGGCACGTGGCACAATCCGCTGCGGTGCCCGAGGCTTGGACCCCACCCTCGGCATCGAGATCACCCGGCAACGGGTGGCAGCGCAAACACGACGCCATGCTTGGCAACAGCCTATCGGCGACCCGCACGGATTGCCGCGTCATGTGACAGCTCTCACAACTCTGCCCTGCGTGCTCTGCATGAGAGAAGCGCAGGGCCCGCTCGCCTCGAGGGTAGATCACGGGACTGACGCCCCCCTGCTGCCACCTCAGGTCCACGGCCTCGCGCCCCCCGGGGAGCTGGGCATAGACCACGACGCTGGCCAACAGCGCCGCAATCAACGCCAACATGCCGCTAGGAAGGGAGAGCTGGCCGCTCTGATCAACTCTCGGGCTTTCGCTCACATCCCACCTTAGAAAGAAAAACCAAGATCCATCAGAGCAAAGACGCGCCAGTCGGAGTGGCGCAAGCGCAAGTGAGCCGCCTCGACCACCACGTCCAGCCGCCCCGAAGCACCCAAACGAAGGGAAGCGCCAAGCTGCCCACCAACACTGTGCTCAGCGTCGGCGTGGGGCTTGGCATAGGCCACATGCATGAGGTTGCCAAAGGCCCGCACTTGGTGCCACCACCAGTCGCTGTCGAGACGACACTGCGACAAGTGCCGACGTGCTGCAAATGACCACACGCTGTCATGCACCCCGCTCAAGCGGAAACCGAGGCCGCTGTCCCAGCCTGCCATCAAGCGCAGCTCCGGCGCGAGATCACCCTGGGCATCGAAGTACTGCTCCCCATCAAAGAGGCGCAAGCCACCACCGATGCTGGCGCGCACCCTACCGGCGTCCACACGCCACGTGCCACCCATGGCCTGCCATCCCAAGGCGCCAAAGACGTTGAAGATGCTGTCCGCAGCAAACACTGGGACGGCGCGCTCATAGCGAAGGCTCGCGTGCTGCTCTACCTGCGCCCCCTGCCAGCGCTTCTCCGCCTCCACCCGCAGGTAGTCTGCTGTCGCCAACAAAAATTGATAGGCACCCTCCGCCCGCAGCCGTGCCCCCGCACCCAGAGGCACCTCGACGCTCACCCCCAGACGCTCTTGCCCTACCCCATCCTGCCAATTCGTGAAGCTCCTGCGGTACACCACGTCGCCACGCACCCCCAGGCCATTCCGCCAATGCGCACCACCCCCCACGATATAGGTCGGGCCTGACATCGAAGCGTCACGCGGCGCAATGAGAGGGACTCCCAGACGAGCAAATGCATCGTCATTCAACACACTCAGCTCTGGGCGAACCTCCAGACCAGCCAAGCTGGAAAAGTGCAGCGGCCCCCACAAACGCCACTGCAACCACAGCGCATCCATGTCATACCAACCCAAGACATCACTCTGGACTTGGCGACCCAGACGCAAGGTCAAGGTGTCCGCGCCCAGGGCCAGCGCGATATGTCCCTGGAGGAGGTGCAGCGCATTGAAACGCCTAGCCAACTGCGGCGGCATCTGCTCGGGATCCTCCCCAAGCAGCCCAAGCTCCGTGTCGAAGCGCATGAGCAAGGCAACGTCCAGCCGCCACGCATCATCTCCAAGCAGATCATGTCCACGCAAACTCAGAACCTGGGTCACCCGTCGATGGGCTACTGCCTCCGCCAAGCCCGGGGTGCTATAGGCATGCCCCACCCCCTGGGTGCCCACGAAATAGGACTGCCCCAGCGCCAAGGACGGGCCTAGAAGCCACAAGCTCAGCCCCAAAACCAAGCGCAACACGCGCGTCCACGCCTTCGTCACACCCGCCGTCAAACCATCACCCACTGCCAAAGCGCGATGGCGCCCTTCGGCCGCAGAGCCTTCCCGATGACCACCAAAGACCTCGAAGCACACCACGCGCGCAGGGTACTCAAGTGCGCAGCCAGAGGCCAGCGTCGCAGAGCCACTGCCAGCGAGGACTACGAAATTCAGTCAAAGCTCGCAAGATTTACATAGGAGCACACTACCGCCCTCGGGCCCTCCAAATCCAAGCCCGCGTTGCGCCGCAACCTACAAAGACCCCGAAAATGACGCCCCCTTAAAGGTATGATAGTTGCAAAAGGCCGCCTTTGCGGGGTCCACACCCGACGCGGCCATTCGATCGCACATTGGCAGGTTCAACCATGCGAAGCGTTCTGACCCCCAAGGCATTCTTCAGCAAAGGTATCACCCTTTTAGAACTCATGGTCGTGGTGGCCATCATCGGCATCATCGCCATGGCCGCCATACCGACGCTGAGCCAATCGACACGCAACCGCACGGCCTATGACGCGGCCAGCGAAATCCTCAACATGTTCAAGGTGCAACGCTACCGCGCCGCCAACTACAACCTGGCCATGGGACTGCGGATTTCCGGAGACGTCGTCACCCCCGTCGCGTTCAATTCCCAAGCCTGCCTCATCACGGGAGACTCGCCCAAGGAAATCACCGGCGCGCGGCCTCTCGACCTCAACCAATCCCCATACCAAGACATCGTCACCCTCAAAGATGATGACGGCGCTGCCCTCAATATGGTCCTCTGCATTCGGCCCGATGGACGCACCAGCGACGGCAATGGCGGTGCCCTGAGCCCCCTCAGCGACGGCGCCTTCCTTATCCGAGTCGCCCGCAAGGACATCGCCACAGGGCGACAGCTCGCCGTGGCCATCCCCTTCAACGGGGCCGTGCGCATGTCCAGCTTCTGAGAACGCCGCCGGCCGACCTCAACGCAACACGAAGGGCACACTCCGATACGACCACGCCGCGCGATTGTAGGAACGCAGGTCGAGAAGAGAGAAGTTGTCGAAGTCGAAGCCAGCACGTGCGGCGCGCACTGCCTCCATCCGCAACACCACATCGCCGCGGTAAGGAACAGGCGCCTCGGCGAAGCTCGTATCGAAGGTCACCAGATCGAAAGAGCGCACCTGACCCGGGACCAAGACCTCCCACAACAAGCGCGGCGATACTCCCGGGACACTCAATTCCACGACGAAATAATCCACCGCTGCCGGCGCACGCATGGTCCAGGCATAGTGGTGCGCCGTGAGGCCGCCGTTGGCTTGCGGCGACACCATCTGAGGGATCGCCATCATGGGGCCCAATCGCAGCGGCGAACTCAGATCTCTCACGTTCTCGACGACCCTGATGCTGTAGGGCGCGCCAAAATCGGTATAGGCGCCGACGAAGAAGTAGTAGTCCATCTCGGCAAAGGGACCCTTGAGGGCCAGCATGTGATTGAGCTCCATCACCTCCGCTGAGCCGCTGACATTGAAGTAGCCACCGAAGTAGCCCTCAGGCCCCAGGTTGAGATAAGGGAGCACGTTGACCCGGTTGACCCCATCTGCCAGGGGCACCCCCTCCAGAAAAACCGTGACCTGCTGGTCGAGGGGCACCGTGCAGCGCAAGTCCACGCGCCGACGCACACCCTCCGTGACGAAAAGGAAACGCTCCATGCCGATGTACTCCGGAGTGAAGCGCTCAGTCTCCAGGTTGTAACGACCGCACAACGCGACCACCGCTACATCGCCCGTGCGGGTCTGCAACTCGTAGCTCCCAGACGAGCCCCACACCCACGCGTCGTCACCGGGACGCGGGTTCACCGTGTAGGGCGAGCGCTGCGTCACCGCAACGCTGATGGCCCGCACTTCGTTGGGATTGGCCTGCAACGACACCTTCTCCCCGCCAGACACATTGCCCCAGAAGTAGGAAGGTTCGGGCTCCCGTGGCGCCTCACCGTTGCCATTCCCATCGCCGTTGCCGTTCTCTCCTTCACCTTGGTAACGCAAGTAGAGGGTCACGTTCTCCGCATCGATCCCCTGAATGCTGGCCGAAGAGAAGCCCTCGAGCCCCGCGAAAAGATCCTGCGGACCCTGCAGATCCAAACCGGAGAAGGTGATCTGCCCCTGGGCATCCGTGAGCCCTCGATAGGGCGACGACGAACGCAGGCCGACCTGTACCAAGGCCCCAGGTAGGGCCGTGTTCGTCAAGCGCTCGCGCACAGTGACATTCACCGCACCCAGCACACCATCACCCCAGGCACCGCCATAAGCGCTGTTGGGATCGAAGTACGTAAAGGTCTCGGGACTCGTCACCTCTGCCGTCCCTTGACGCACCACCACCTCGACCACCGCCGGGGCGTGAGGCGGCGTCAAAAAGCGCGCGCTATAGGCGTCCACAACCTCAACCTCAGCCGCCCTCACCCCAGCAAGATCGACCTCCAGCCCCGGCGCAAAACCCTGGCCCGCCAAGCTCACCCAAGTGCCGCCTGCCTGCGCGCCTCTGCGCGGCCACATACCATAGACCCGCAGCGCTTCAGTGTAGACGAAGGCTTCTGCCACCTCGATCTCTCGCCAAGGATCCATGAGCCGAAGCGTCGCCGCGCCGGCCGATCCTGGCGGCGTCACCAGACGCAGCGCCTGCGCCCCTTCTACCGCCACCTCTGCCGCCGGCAGCGGCCCCAGGTACACCCGCTCCACCTCGCTCAAACCCTCCCCCTCGACTTGAACCATCGTCCCACCGGCGACAGGTCCCTCCGAGGGCACGAGACGGGTCACGCGCAAATCCGGCAGGTAGCGGTAGGCATCTTCCAGCGTGCCCGCGCCCGCCCCGATCTGCCAGCTCAGCGCCGCCCAGCCAGGGCTTCCTGCCGGCACCAGGACCGCCAAGGTCGTCGGCGACGTCGCCGTAATACCCGCCTTGACGCCTCCAAACCACACCTGCGCCGGAGCCTCGTCAAGCCCCTCCCCAAGGACCTGGACGAGGTTGCCACCCGCCGCAGGGCCAAAGGCCTGATAGAGTGCCACGACCCGTGTCTCACCACTCGGATGAAAGTAATGAAAAGCGCCCGGCCGACGCACCTGACCCTGAGGATGAGTCACCACCACGTCCTTAGCACCAGCGCTGTGCGCCGGGGAGAGAACCGTGAGGCGTTCAGCTTGCCAGTCCACGACCACTGCCGCGCGGCCGCCGATGAAGACCTGGCTCTCGGCATCAAAGCCGCGACCCGTCAGAACAATCTCGGTCCCACCGGCCTCGGGACCAGCGCCCGGAAAGAGCCCATCCACCGCCGGCGGCACGAAGTAGGTCACCGCCTCCGGCACCAGGAGCGCTCCCCGAGCGGTCACCACCCGCACGTCCACCGTACCTGGCGCCGTGGCCGGTGGCGTCACCGCGCTCACCATCTCCTCCGACAGCACCTGGACATCGATGGCCCCGCGCCCGCCCACGCTCACCCACATGGGCGCCGAAAAAGCGCTGCCGCGGATAACGAAGGGCACCCCACCACTCACGGGGCTGCGCGACGGCTCCAAAGCATGCACCGCCAAGGGCGCACGATAACAAAAGCCCGCATCGAGCCTGGCTGAACCCTGCGCGCCGGCAACCATCACCGCGACACAGCCCGGCGCGTTGCCTGGCACCGTGGCCCGCAGCGCCGTTGGACCAACGTAGACCACCTCGGGCGCACGGACGTTGCCAAAATAGACCTCCATAGCCGGCGAGAAGCCCGTCCCCCTTAAGCTCACTTGATAGCCGCCAGCGCTGCTCCCCTCGGCCGGCGCGATAGCCTCCAACCGCAGCGCATCAGGCACCTCGACCTCTTCTGGCACGGTATAATCCGGCGTCGCATCGCCAAAGTCCGGCTCTTGCACGTCGCCAAAATCCGGCCAGGCCTCTTCACCCATCTCCTCGAGGTCAATCGCGACCTCGAGGTCGTCCGCGTCCTCCCCCCCTTTGGAGGCGTCGTCGCAAGCCACGGCCTGGAGCAACAAACACATCAGCGCCCAGCCCCCAAGCACGAGCCGACGCACCATCAGACCGGGACGACCGGCCACCCTCGCGGGCTCCAGCGCCACCCTCACCTGCATTCGCGCCTCCATCCTCGACATGAGCACCTCACTCTGAAACCTACTCAAAGAGATCGCGCAGATCGAGCCCCGCTGGGTAGCCATACGAGACAAATCGGTCAAAACCATAGATGAAGAGCCCCACTGGCGCGTCGGCCCTCACGCGGTGCGCACCCTCTTGCAGCGGCAAACGCGCCGCAACATATTCCCCACTGCCAAAGGAAAAATAGGCATCCTCAGCGATGGGCGCTTCATCGAGCCAAACTCTCGCCCCCAAGGGCGCGATGAGGGTCACATAATTGTACGCGTAGAGCCCAGGCACCAGAAAAGCATATTGACTGCGGTACTGCTCGATGGGGACCCCGAGAATGAAGGCCGGATCACCCGTACCGGCAGCCTCGGGTCCTGGAGCACCACGGTCCAGATCGATGGGGTCCCACTCACTGGTCAAAAATTGACCAACAAAGATGGGCAAATTGGCGCGGATCTCGAAACTCTCGCGGGTCATGATCTCAAACCACTCACCCGCCTGGAGCGAACGCCTCCCTTGGGTCAAGTCAGGGATGGTCTCAACCTCCGTGCCGTCCAGCCTCGCCATGATGCGCCACATATCGCGCTCGCCCCGACGCGGAAAGGCCTTCACCGCTAGATAGCGGCGCCCCCACGCGCTGATCGGGTAGAGCTGTTGCTCCAGGTGATCGGCACAACAAGTGATCGGCACCGTCTCCGGCGCATTGGCGGCCTCAGAACCACCAAAGACCGCCACGGCGCGGTCCGCACTCACCACCGAACCCGTCAAGTCAGCACCCACGCGATTGGTAGCGATATTGAGCACATCGAACTGCTCCAGGGTAAAGACCCGCGTCTCCCCCGCAGACATCGCCGGAATCTCCCGGCCCTGAGCGTCACGACCAGCCAGCGTTCGTCCCGTCACGCTCACCTCGACCCGCGTGCTCCCGGGCTCCGACGCGACCACCGTCAAAAAGCCGCGCAAGCTCTCGTGCTGCTGCATCCGCGTCATCACCATGTAGCGCCGCCCTAAACCCGTGGTCGGAAAGAGAATCGACGCGTCATTGGAGAAAACATCCACATTGTCCAGCGGGTTGAACTGGTAGGCCGTCACGGGCACATCCGACTCGATGCGATAGGCCGCTGGGACGATGGTCGTGTTGTTGACCGCATAAGCCTCAGGGCATATCGGCCCATCGTAGCATCCCGGCGGCAACACCATCACCCCCACATCACCTGGCGCCACCTCTATCTCCAGCAGCGGCACCTGGGGCTGTCCTTGATAGCCCTCCTTCGCATAGGCCCTGACCCGCGCCGGCACCGCAGCCGTCGCATTGCTGATCACCACAGCAAAAGGTTGACCTGCCGCGTCGTAGGGACCATCGATGGCGTTATCCAGATCCACGGCCCAATAGGAACAACCGATGTAAGACGCCGACTTGCTCACGATGTCGCACAGCGAACGGCACATCCCTTCATCGCATCGTTGTCTGGGATCCACGCCCGGACAGTCCAGAAGCGGCTCAAAAGCCGAACCTGCCTGATTACACACCCCTAACCAAGCTTCGTCGAGGCACTGCATCTCCCCGAGCTGACACAACCTCTCGGTACAACCAGCACCAATGCAGGACTGACCCGCCGGACAAGCGTGCCCTCCGCCATAGCCAGTCCCCATGGGGTTGCAACCCTCATAGTGCCCACTGTCGAGGCACGATTCGATGGTGTAGGGGGTGCAGATGACCGGCCCACAGACGCCAGCGTAGCAAAGCTCCCCGGGTGCGCAGGACTGGGCCTGAAGCAGCCCGTCGGGCGCACACCACAACAAGGTATCGTCACCCAAACACCGCTGTTCCGCAGCACTGCAGGACTGCGACGCCTCATCCACAGGTGCATCGGCGCTCTCCTCGGGAGGGACCGTCGCCTTGTCATCGCAGGCCACGCCCCCCAAGCTCACCAGCAAGAGCCACACACCGAACCCGCACCGCCTCCACCCATCATCGCGAGGAAATAACACCACCCACCTCGTCTCGCGCCGGAAATTCGCCCTCACGGCTCGAGCACCAACACGTCGACACTCCAGCCATTCTCTCCCCGCTCACCTTCCGAAAATCCCCCCGGGCCCCCGCCTCCCAAGCTAAAGGTGTTACCACTGGCAGCCGCCGACAAGTCCTCCGTGCTCAGGATGCCCACCGAGAGTCCGCCGCCACCGCCACCACCCCAGCCGCCGAGCCCACCGCGGCCACCAGCGCCACCGGCACCACCACGGCCTGAGTCGTCTTGACCCGATCCACCGGCAGCGCCTTCACCGCCGCGACCGCCTATGCCTCCGGCGCCGCCCATGCCGCCGCTGCCGCCCTTGCCGATGCGAAAATCGTTGTGCTCAACCCTGGGGGCAGCACCAAGCACGACCAGGCCAATGGCCGAGCCGCCCCCACCGCCACCGAAGCCGCCATAGCCGCCGCAGCCGCCCGAACCCCCGCCACCACCGCCGCCGCCCCACGAATCACAGCCCCGCGTCCCACCGCCGCCGCCGCCACCGCCGCCGCCGCCAGCACCGCCACCGCCCTGCTCCCCCTCGCCGCCTTGCGGAGCTTCCCAGCGGCCCTCGCGCAAGGTCCCGAGAGCCAGACCCGCCGCACCGTGGCTGCCATCGACGCCGTTCTGCCCAGCCGCTCCCACGCCACCACCCGCCAAATCACCACTGGCCGCCGCCCCTCCTGCCGCGCCTCCAGAGCCCGTCGCGCCGGCTTGGGCGTTACCATCACTCGGGTGCCCAGCGTCACCACCGCGACCACCGCTTCCGGCACACCAACGCGTACCCCCGTTGCCACCGCGGGGCCGGTTGCAACTGGAACAAGCAATCGTGCTGCTCTCGCAACCCGCCGTGCCCACCACACCGTTGCCCCCGACGAGCCCGGGTGCACCGACAGCGCCGTTGAGGCCCGCCGCACCATCGCCAACGAAAACCAACGAGTGCAAAAACTCGAAGCCGGGGCTGTCTTCCACCCACAGGCCCATGGCGCTCGTGCCAGCGTCGATGGCGGCCTGGGCCTCCACTTCGACATGAGAGAGCACGGCCCGCGCCGTGATCCCTACTGCAATCACCGCCGGCGCCCCACCAAAGCGAGCGACATCACTGGCGTCATAGCCTGAGACGATGATCACCGAGGCCGTGTTGGAGCGCCGCCAGTTGAAACCGTAGCCACCCCAAATATTCACCCCAGAGACCACTTCCACCGGTCCAGCATAGACGCCCTCTTGGATGTAGACATCCTTGCCGGCGTCCACGGCCAAGGCGATCCCCTGCTGGATGGTGCGCACGGGACGCGCTCTGCTGCCCTCATTGCCATCGTTGCCAAAGGGAGCCACAAAAATGGCGCGGTTCCAATCGCCGTCTATGCCATCACAATTGGCATCGAAGAAGTTCGGATCCGGCTCGTCCTCCGCTTCGGGATCACAGAGCGGACCCGCCTCTTCATCCTCGATGGGGATCTGGTCCACCGTGATGTTGACCTCTTCTGGAGCATCGGCGGGAACGTCCTGGGCCACCTCCGCCGCTTCCTCGTCATCCGTGTCATCCACGTCTACCTGTTGCTCTGGACCGAGATCTTTGGGTGGGTCCTTGGCGGTGTCATCACAGGCCACCCCGGCCAACAGCAACCACACCACGAGCCATGGCGCCACCACACGCGCAGAGCCGTTCACCTTGCTCACATTTCCCTTCTTCATCGCCTACCCAACTTTGCCCACCCAGTGAACCGCGCCTTCAAAAAACCCTCGCGCACAGGCCTCCCTCTCGGGCTGCGCATCCCAACCCTCGAAGCATTCCCAGGCCACCCAGCCAGGCGCGGGCCCATTCATCCTAGGGGCCGTCCCCAGCAGGGTCAACGCCCCCCTCCCCATTGTGTCCGTGACCCACGGCGACGGCGCGCTTCGGCGGGCCGCGCCGCCGAGCCGCGCCACCCGCCCCAGGGGAAGGCTTGCCTCGCGTTGACAGCTCCCTGCACCCAAGCTAGGCTTTTACTTGGTGTATTCTCTGCGCCCCAGGGCGCAGAGCTGGCATCGCCATCAACGTCATCGGGAGGTCAAAGCATGGATACCAATGTGTCACCGAACGCGAGCCCTGCTGAAATTCAAGCCATCATTGAGAGCTTACGCGAAGAACACCAAGCGCTCGAAGCACGCCTTCAAGAGCTTGACGGGCAAGTTTGGTTGACACCGGAGGAACAGATCGAGCGCAAAAACTGCCAGAAGCTCAAGCTCCTCAAGAAAGACAAAATCCATGAGCTCAGCCTGCGCCTCGATAGCTGAGCGGCCCCTCAGGCTGGGGATGCCGGCTCATCCGGTAGGGTGAGCGCCCTGTCTCCTTCTGCCCCCAGCTCACGCTCGACGGGAGGCAGCGTGGTCATCGAAGCGCGCCCACGCTGTGGAGCGCTCGCCAAATCGCGAGCGCTCAACGTCTGCAAGGCAATGCGCAGCGCTTCAAGGGCGCGCTGCACTGTCGCCCGCAGCTCAGGTGTGTGCTCAGCCTTGACCCCGGCCACCTCGAAGCTCTTCACCAGCTCCCACAGAGACACCTCGTCGAGAGGCCGCGCCGGGACATAACCGTCGATGTCTCCCTGCTCGACTCGCAGCACCACCCCGACGGCTTCCAGCCGGGCCATGACCGCCAGCGCCACCTGAATCGAGTAATTGCTCTCCGCGCAGATGCGGTCGATGGGCACGGGCACTTCACCGCGGGCGAAGCCCCGCGCCACCGTCGCCATGACCTCCACCGCCACCAAGGAGCCCAAGACCAGTTCTTGGCCGCTCCCAGTCGAGAGCTTGCGCTCGACCTTGTCGCGCAACATCAGCCGCCGCAGGTTCTGGCCGCAATAGGAAAGTTCGATGCCAAAAACCACCACCGTCCACGAGAGGTACACCCAGATCAGAAAGACCGGCACCAAGCCAATGGCACCGTAGATGGCGCTGTAGCCTGTGGAGAAGACGTTGGTGATGTAGAGGTTGAAACCAAACTTGGCAATCTCGAAGAGGATGGACGTGACCACCGCAGACAGAATGGCGTAGCGCCACAGGACCCGGGTGTTGGGCAGCAGCTTGAAAGCCGCGAAGAATATGCCCACGCTCACCGCGTAGATCACAGCGTGATGCGCCAGACGTCCGAAAAATCCGTACATATCGATATGCAAAGAAAATCTCGCCGCCTGATACACTGAAAAGGACACCAAGAGCGGGCCCAAGGTCACCAAGGCATAGAACAACAACACGCGCACGTACATGGGACGCCGCTTCTCGACCCGCCACAGATCGTTGAAAACCCCTTCGATCTGAATGAACAACGCCACGGAGGTGATGATCAGCGCCAGCGCGCCCACAGGACCCGTGCCCAGGGCCGCGGCGCGATCCAGGGCCTCCAAAATGTAATCGGTGATCTTGTCTCCGGCGACAGGGATCAAGTAGGCCTGGACATCGCCCAAGATACCCCCTGCCTCCATACCTCCACCAAAGGTCAAGAAGAGGCTCCCGCCGACCACCAAGAGTGGCACCATGGATAGCACCGAGACGAAGGCCAGGGAGCTCGCGCGCATGAAGATCTCGTCGCGCCAAGCCTTGCGCCAGGTCAAGATCACGAGCCGCAGAAAGAAGTGTGCGGCAAAATCCATCGCGCGCAAGCGCTCCCAGTGGCCCAGGCGAAAACGCTCTTGGCGCTCCCAAAAGGCCGATCGCCGTGAAGCCCTGACGGTCGTCTCGGGCACGGCGTCGTGACCATTGTCCTCCCTCTGGGCCATCTTCTCTGCCATCCCGTTCCTCCACCCCCCAACCACCGCTCCCCCGGAGTCACCATAACACCTTAGCTAGCCATGAGCCAACCTCAGGCCTTGCCCCCAAGCGCCGCCAACAGCGCTGCCTGTCCCATCCGATGCGGGTGCCAGCCCTGGCCACCCCCATCCGGCGCAAGAGACCTCGTCGGGAGCGCATGCGTGCCCCTGCCCCTGTCTCCAAGTGCACGAGGGCCGAAGCGCCACGCCCCATGTGCCGTGGATCCCAACTCAAAGCCCACCCGACGACGACGCCTGAGAAGAGCGTGGCCGATCAGTTGCGCTTGCTCTCCTCACAGTTGTCACAGAGGCCGCGCACCTGGAGCTCGAGATGCTGTGACTGCAGAGCCCTTGGGCCGGTGGCCACGGCTCCTTGCAGGGTGAGCTGCGCATCGAGGAGGCATTGGACCGTGCCGCACAGAGTGCACACGAAGTGCGGGTGCTCGCGGGAGGGGTGAGCGCCGTCGATGAGCTCGAAACGCCAGACCCGGTCTCCGATCTCCGTGCGCCGGGCCAGGCCATGGCTCACCAGGTCATTGAGGTTGCGGTAAAGGGTGCTCTGGTTGTAGCCGCTTTCGCTCAGGGACTCCACCACTTCGGCGTGGCTCAGAGGGCGAGCTGCAGCCCGCAGCAATCGCAGCACCGCCACGCGCGAAGGCGTCGCCCGCAGGCCCAGCCCCCTCAGCTCTTCCCGCAGACTCTTCTCCTCCATAACGCTTCCATCCTCACGATCGCTTCGCGGCGCACCCCCGCTAACAGTGGTGCGCTCTGCGGCATCATCGGCGATGCCAAGGGCGATTGCAAGGACCACTTGCCCCCGAAGCCGCTGCGGCCAACAGCATTGACGGCTCGGCCGTGGTGACACTACCAATGGCCAACGAGGCCGAGTCCCGGCCGCACCGTTTCCCAGGAGTCCTATGAAAGCCCTCCCCTTCGCTCTGCTTCTTGCGCTGCTCTCCTTGGCCTGTGCCTCGGCACCGGCGGTCACGGAACAGGACGCTGCGACGAAGCTCGTCCCCGAACCGCGGGCGATGCTTTTCGCCGCCCTAACCTCCCATGTTCCGAGTGCCTGCGAGCAGGGTTGCACCGATATAGAGTGTTTTCTGGCCTGCATCGATAACAGCGCGCCGGAGACGCCCTATGCCGAGGTCCCGGTCATCGTCCCCCTGGCCTGTCACGACCCCAACACCGGGATGTGGACGCCCGACTGCTTTCCCGAAGCAGGCGATCGCTTGGAGTGGCCAGACGGCGCGGCCATCGAGCCTCAGGAGCCGACCGTGACCCTCTGTGAAGCGGCTGGGGAGATCCGCGCGGCCCAGGTCATTGCCGGCGACTTGCCCAAGTGGCCCTTGGCTGTCAGCGCCGCCGCACGCGCGACCTTGCGCTTGATCGCCCCGGACGCCGTCATCTTGCTGACCCCGCAACAGAGCGCCGTCTTGCGCATCGCCGTGCAGGAGGAGCTTGAACGCCTCGCAGCAGAGAGCCTGAACGAGGAGGATCGGGACCTTCCCTCTCTAGACGCCTTGCAGATCAGCCAGTCCCTCCTCGCCGATGTCGACGGCGACGGGCAAAAGGACCTCTTGGTGTCAGCCCACATCTCCATCGACGAGTGGCCCGTCCCCCGCGTCTCGGGTCTCTTCCTCATCCGCGCCGCCAACCCCCACAGCGCTGAGGTGCTCGCTTCGTCGAATCTCGAGTATTTTCGCGTCAGCGCCCTGAGCGATCTCAACCACGACCAAGCCGAGGAGGTCACGGTCGAGGTCTACTACTACGAGGGTTGGGGCATCTCCCTGCTGCTCTATCGCGAGGAGGGCTGGCTGTGGATGAGCGGTTGGTTCTGCGGCGCTTAGCGCCAGCACCCGCTCACTCGTCCTTGCCGTAGACATCGAGGACCCGGCGTCGCCGCGATTCGGGGACGGGGTCGACACGGCCGCGCAGAGCGGCTGGATCTGCGGGTCGTATGCCTCGGTCGATGCCACGTCCAGAGCCCATGCGCCCCACTCCCTTCTCAGCAGCACGCCGCTGCCCCTCGGATCTCGCCGGCTCGAAGGCCACCTCTTCTGGCCAGGGCTTCTCCTCTCCCTGCTGGGCCATCACCTGCGAAGCCGCTGGCAGGATGGGCTGCACCTCAGCCGGCGCCATCGCGGCGAGTCTGGGCGGCGCGGCCACAGGGGCCGCGTTGGAGTGGACATTGGCCCCAGAGGCGCGGACGCAATCGCGGCGCACTTCTCCGGCCTGACCGGTGATGAGGAACTGAACCGAGCCATCATCGAAGCGGCGACACATCTTGTAGAGAATGTCCATGGCGTGCTCTTGCACCCAAGCCGGATCGGGCCGCAAAGAGATCCGAACCTCGTACCGGGTCTTGGGGAAGTTCGGGCTGGCCAACTGGATGAATCCCTCCACCGTGAAGGACATATCGGGGCCCTCACCAGTAAAACGGGTGAACTCCAAGCGCCGCTGCGGCGTGATGACCACTTCACCAGCGATGTCGCCCAGACGCGTCAAGGGCAGCTCGAAGAAGGGCACATTGGGCATGGACACTTTGAAGCGCTTGGGGCAGAGCACGACGTCGCTGGCCACGATGGTCATTTTGCCACTGCTGAGGCTCATCTGATCGCCAAAGGTGAGTGAGACTTGGCCGCTCAAGCGTCCTTCGGCATGCAGTCCCATCTTGTTGCGCAACAGGGTGAAGCGTTGCAGCCGCACCCCATCGACCTTCGTCTCGAGCTTCTGCACACCCTCTTCCTTGCCCAGCGCACCCTTGATCGTGCCATCGGCCGCCTCGATTTCGAAATCGACGTCCATATCACCGCGCGCCAATGCCAGCCAGGACAGATCCATCGCCATTCTATCGATGAAGAAGGGAATGGGCTCCACCGTCACCGGGCAGTAATGGTCCCCCGTGTCGCTGCGTGCGCCCTCGCCCTTCATGGCAGGCAGATCGTCCTCGTCATCGGCCCCGAAGCGGGGGATCATCCGCACTTGCTTGAACTCGATACCGCTCATGAAGCCAAAGCGCATCTCGCCGGCTTCCACGCGATAGCTGTGATCCAAGGCTTTCTCTACTGAACGCAGGACCAAGTGCTTGAGCGCCGCATCGGGGAAGGTCAGGGCGATGAACAGCAGCGTCGAAATCAAGGCTACTGTCGCGAGCAACAAGGCCTGTAAAAGTTTCGCACGCATCGTTGGGCTTACTCCTTCAGGCGATAAGAGACGACCGTTAGGGAAGCCGTCAACATGGTCTCACTGGGGTTGTTCATCCGCGCACCAGCTTGGCGAATATCGAGACGGCGAATGTAAATGGGCGCATTCGAGCGGGAGATGCGCCACAAATACTCTAAGAGGACGTTGTGTTCGACACTGCGGATCACGATCTCGATCTCTTGCTCTTCGGCGCCACTTTCGTCCGTGGCTGAGGCCCGATGCGCGTCTTTGGGGGTCACGGTCACATCAAAGCCCAGCTCACTCGCCATCACCGTGAAAGAGTTCACCACCTTGGGGTCGGCACGGAGCAAGCGTTCCCGCATGGCCTCAGTGGCCATGCGGTCTTTGAGGTAACGGCTCTGGTTGTCTTCCAGATAGACCAGGGCCTCTCGATAGGCCTCGATCTGCGCTGCCCGCGTGGCGAAACCATCTCGAATGGCGACGCTCACCATGAACAGGGCCAGGGCGAAGAAGACCGCCGCCATGGCGATCAGCATCAGCCGTTCGCGCGGCTGCAAGGCTTGCCATTTTGCACGCCACTTTTCCATGCCACTACTCCTCGTCCCCAGCGGCACCATAACAGTGATGGGCTTCGATGCGCAGTTGAAAACTGACCCGCCCGCGTACTTTCTGGGTCCTCGGGTTCGGAATCTCCGAAGGGAAGCAATCGTACCTCTCCAAGACGCTCATCATCATGGGCAAGCCCTCGTCACCAGCCACTTCCCCCTTGATGGTCACGGTCTTGCGCATGGTTTCGATCTCGATGGCCTCCAGCTCGAACTCGACATCGGCCAATGAGTCGTGAAAGCGGTTGGAAATCCATTCGAAATGATCAAAAGCCGTGCGCTCGGGAATGAAGCCAAAGCCGCGCGCCCGCTCAAAAGCCGTTTGAATCTCCGTCAGCGAATAGAGCTGGGTCCCCAGGAGCTGCTCCGTGGCCTTGCCCAGCGCCTCCTTGAGGCGAGCGTGTTCGGTGGTCTGCGCGTGGTGCTGCGTGGCGATCATGAAGATCACCGCGGCCAGGAGCAAGCCCGCCAGCGCGACGAAGGTCCACATCTTCTCACGCAAAAACTCCAGCGTGCCTTTGTAGGCCAGCACACCGCGGCGCAGATTCAATGCGCCGCTCTGGCTCTCACTCTCCGCCCCCACCAAGGCCAACGCCAAAGCCCCGATCAACTGCGGATGCGCCAAGGGGTCGGGGAAAAGGTTGCTCAGCGCCGGCGTGTCCAAGCGCACGGGGCGGCAGTCGATGTTGAGCACCCGCGACAAAAAGGGCACCACCCCTGGCAGACGCGCCGCACCGCCAGCCACATGAAGCACCTCAATCTCTTTCCCATGCTGATGCCGCAGCGCGTTGAGGGACTGGCGCAGTCCCAGTAGCAAGGGCTTGAGGCTCTCGCGCACCAGGGCTGCCACCTGCGCTGGGGCGTGCGCACAGGGCTCTATCCCGCCTTCTTCGCGTATCCGCGCAAACCACGCATCCTCTTGACCTTCAGGCGCCACGAAAGCACAGCGCTGCTTGACCCTCTCCGCCTCGGATTCGTCCAAGGACCACTCCCGCGCCAGGGCCAGGGTGATCTGCTTGCCTCCCACCCGCTGCAAACGGCTCATGACATAGTCCTCGCCATCGGCCACGGTCAGCAAGCTGGTCGTCTCTCCCAGGTCCAACAGGGCCGAACAGCCTTTGCGCCCACCCGTGAGAAAACGCAGGGCCGAGACCTCCGCGAGCTGCAGCGGCAAGGCGATGTGCGGTTCGAGGCGCGTCCCCGACAACAAGGCGATGCGTCCCTGGGCGAGTTGCGCCGGATAGCCCAAAACCAAGACATCGAAAAGCGGCTCCGGGCCCGCCTTCTTGCCCAAGACGGTGAAAGCGACCACCCGCCCCTCGTCCGCCGGCCACTTGCCAGTCAACTGGTTGGGCAGCACCTGCTCGATGACCTTCTCATCCTCGAAGGGCAGGTCGATACGCGTGACGAGCTCCGGCCCCGTCGGCACGGACAGCGCGACGATATCGGCCTGTAGATCGGGACGCAAAGACAGCTTGCGCAACACCCCGCGCAGGCCTCCTTCGTCCTCACTTTGCGCCGCATAGGGCTCCTCGACGGCCGTGTCAGCCACCAAGCCCCGCGCGCCGCGCGAGAGCCGAACCGCGCGAACGCTGCGTTCTCCAACCTCGATCCCCGTAAATCTCTGGGCCATAAGTCAATACTCGCGCCAGTATAGGTACTTGCCGCCTTCCTTGTTGAAGTCGATCACCGCCGTCAAGGTCTTCCGGGTCCCGTTATACTCCCCCACCGCCACGACCCGAAAAATGCGTGGGCTCTCGGTGGTGATGCTCCCGTACAGCTTGCGCTCGTCATAGGTCAAGAGCTGGGTACCCAGCGCCGCCGGATCCAGGTATAACATGGCCTCTCCCAGGCTGAGATAAGCCGTCGGCGAATACATCAAAAATCGTTGCAGGAGCAGAGGGTCGGACTGAATGGCCTGCATGACCGCCCGAAACTCACCCGGGGTGCGGAAGGGCACCACCGTCCCCTCGGGCACGACGCCAGGGATCACCGACAGCTCACCTTGCACGGTGTAGAGGTGCAAGAGGTTCAAGGGGTTGAGGACAAACTGTTGGTAGCCCTCGAGAGCCATGGCGACGATCAGCAGCGGCGTGCCCACCCGCGGGTCTGCGCAGGCCCAGACCTGGTGCTCATAGCCCTCGACCTGAAGTGAATTGCACAGCACCGCGTAGAGCACCCGCGCGTTGGCCAGGTTCACGTTGATCCTGTCGATGGGATAGACCGTGAGGGTCTCACGGAAGAGCTCCATGAAGTCGTCGCCAATTCCGTCCACGAGAAAGAGCTCGTCGATGGTAGTGAACTTGGCGTTCTTCGAGCGGTAACGTCTTGGACCGCCGCCGTAACGGGAGTCCTCATCGCCCCCGCTGCCTTCAACCACGCAAGCGTTCGAGATGCGGGTCCGCTCGCGGTCGGGATCCACCCAATCGATGATCGCGCCGATGACCTCAGTCCGTTCCAAGCGCGCCCGCGATCGGTCATTGGGATTGAAGAGGTCGTCGTACTCTTGCGGCGCGAGCAGCATGCAAAGGTCGAAGAGGGCCACCTGATCGAGCCCTGAAGCAAAGCGATTGATGTTGATGCGCCCCTCCTCCGGGAAGACGCGCACCGTGTAGTCACCAGACTCGTCCCCAAGCCCGGTCGCCCCAGAGCCCTGCAGGTCATAGCTCGCCAGGACACTCTCCCCCGGCACGTCCACCACCACCGCGCCAGACTTGAAGGGGTCCATCAGCAGGTCGATGATCTGGTACATCTGGAAGTTGGACTTGCGCATGCGCGGCCCAAAGAACTCGTCCTGCTCCAGCTCGTATTGGTAAGCCAGCATCAAGCGTCCCAGATTCAACGCCGAGCGCGCCTTATAGTAGGCCTTGAGCTCATCCCGGACGTTGGCCGAGATCGAGAAGCTGACCTGGCTGTTCATGAAGGAGACCACCACCACGGCGCTCATGATGGCCACGTAGGCCAGGACCATGAGCAGTGCCACCCCGCGTCGCCCCCGGCCCTCGCCGCGAACGGGCTGAGAGACCCAGTCAACGGCACGCATGCCACACAAGGCGAGGTGGCGCAGCCCGGCGGCTGCGCACCTTGGCCCTGTCATGGTGCCGCGCTGGGCAGGCGGCCGTGGAAACAACATGCCACCTCCTTAAAAATCTAGCGCTTCCGTCAAGTGTATCTCAGCCTGCGTCGAAAACTTCATCTTGCCGCGTCCACCCATGGGATCGGCGATCTCGATCTCGATGCGCACACGGCTCGGCAGACGCCATTCGAAATCGGACTTCTCTGTGTCCCAATCATCGATCCACCCATCTGAGCCCACGGAGACATCGGCCTTGGCATCATCCCAGTAGGAGAGGCTGAAAGACTCCACCCCCTCCAGGAGCGTGATGACCGTGCCCCCCTTCTGGAAGTCGTCGTCGATGGGAGCTTGTTCCCGCCGCACCAGGCTCCGCACCATATCGCCCTCGTCGTTGCGCATCTGGGCCACGAAGTAGGAGATCTCCGATTGATCGCCCACCTTGTCGTCGCGAAACATCCGCATGTGCGCGAGGCTCGTGAAATCGACGCGATTGGATTTACCAACGAAACCCGTGCGATAGCGAATGTCGAGCTGGCTCTCTTCTTGGCCATGGGGCGTGACGAAGGCCATGGACAGCTCGCGCACCATCCGGACCATGGCCTGCTGCACCCCGTGCAGCCGAACATTGATGTCCTGCATGCGCCGCTGCTGGGTGGTCGCCGTCGCATAGGTGCCCCAAGCGACAGCCATGATGAGCGCCAGAATGGAGACCGCCAGCATGACCTCGAGCAGCGTGAAGCCGCCACGGAGAAGCAGCGCCCCTGGGCTACCCCTCCCTTTGCTCGAACTCTGCTGCTGCTCTGCGCTCACGGCTTGGCCTTCATCGAAGAGGAAAATCGGCCTCGGGCACGATCCCAACGGGTTCACCCTCAGGCGGCGTCAAGCTCACCACGTATTGGGAAAAGGTCAACGACTGCGCCTTACCCAAATAGTCCCACTCCACAATCAACGTCACCCGCCGGATCCGTTGACCGAGCTGATTGATGATGGTCGGCAGGTAGGAAACCATGAGGGGCAGGAACTGAGAGAAGGCCAAGTTGCCACTGAGGCTCCCCCCCTCTTCACCCTCTCCATAGAGCTGGGCGTTGATGGAGACCACGAAGTCGTTGGCCGCGTCATCGCTGACCTCGATGGCTTCGATGACCGCCTCCCAGCGGATATCGCGATGCCCCTCATCGGAAAAGGTCCCAGACATGCGTTGCGCGAAGCCTTCCGAGAAGCCCTCAGCCAAGATCTCGTACTCGATGTCCTGCATCTTCGCCCGCGCCAACATGGAAACCACTGAGAGATTGTTCGCGTAGCCCGTCAGCCGAATCGAAGTAGACTGGGTCCCCAAGAGAATCGTCGCCGCCACGGCCATGATGAAGACGGCCATCATCAGCTCGAGCAATGAGAAGCCGCCGCGCCCTCCGCAGAGGTCGGGCATCCTCAAAGCCTCGGCACGTCCGCCGCGCACCCGCAATCTATGGCCAAGCTCACCCATGTCCTCGTCGCCTCTAATCTGCCTCTTCTTCGGCAAAGAACCGCTCTTCGATCGGCACGCGTCCGGGCAGCACGGAGGTCTGCCCATTGAGAGGGTTCACCAGCAGGGTGTAAACCACCCCTTTGTCTTTCGTCGCCCGCGCATCTTCGTCGCCGATGTAGATCACGCTGCGTTCCACGAAACCGCTGGGGAAAAAATTGATGGTCGCCACGCCTTCGCTCTGCAGCGTCTCATGGTGGCTGGTCATCACGCCCACGAAATAGACTCCGTCCTTCAGGCGTGCGTCTTCACCGCTGATGAAGGGCCCCGCCTGCTGCTGACGGCCGATTTGACCAAAGAGCGTGTCCTCGTCATCGAGTCTACCCGCCCGCCGCGTGCTGCTCTTGTGCTCCCCCAGGCTGGTTTTCAGGGTGCGCCCAGCCAAATCGTCGAGGGACATGGCGCCGCTGAGCTCCAGGGCATCCACCGTGAAAGTGCCCTCGTCGAGGTCGATGACGAGCTGGAGCGTCATGTTCTGCGTCGCTGCCTGATTGAAAATGTAGCGGATCAGCGCGCTGAAGCGCAAAGACTCGCCCTGCACATCGGCACGCCCCACGAAGCCAAAACCCCAGGCCACCATGGTGATCAGCACCGCCACCAACGCCACCACCAACATCACCTCCATGAGGGTGACTCCTTGGCGAAAAGCGGCGCGCACCGAAGAACGGCGCCGGTGCTCAAAACGACACCGAGGGTGACTATGGGGAGGGAAATGGGCCCGCACGCAGCGACTCCTGGCGGTCAATCGCCGACTTTGACGACGATGTCGTCATCGTTGTTGGGCGTCCCATCGGGGCCCGCCGAGAAGATCTTGACACTCTTGTTCCCGGAGCGCTCGTAAATATAGTCGTTGCCCCAGGGATCTTTGGGGATCTCCTCGATCATCTTGGTGCCATCAGGCGTGTTGACCAGATCCTCGAGCTTCTCCGGAAATTTCTTGTAATAGACGCGATAGGTCTCGACCATCCCCTTGATATTCTTGAGCTGCGTCCCCGCCAAATCGATGTTCGCCTTGTTGGCTTGACCGATGACGTACCAGCCCACGACCCCCATGATGCTCACCATGATGGTGACCACGATCATGATCTCAATCAGGGTCATACCTACTTGGCGACGGGAAGCGACCAGAGCTGCGCGAAGACGCGCCAACACCGTCGCCGGGGGCGACACTTCGTTGGGCACCGACACTTCTTCGGCAAGGGGTGGACACACGGGGCATTGTTCCTGATTCGTCATCTCTCATCTCCGTTGTCTGTGCAGGCTCGCTGGCGCCGTCAGGGTGAACCGCGACGCGACTCGGTGCGAGCGCAGCGAACTAACCAAAACCATCACTGAGCTGCAAAATGGGTAAAAGAATCGCAAAAACCACAAAGGCGATGGTGCCACCCATGATGAGGATCATCATGGGCTCCAACAGGGAGGTCAGCATCTCGACCCTGACCTCCACTTGCTCTTCAAAACTCTTGGCCACGCTGTTGAGCATGTCCTCCAGTCGACCGGCCCGTTCACCGACGGCGATCATGTGGGTCACGATGGGCGGAAACTCACCCGAGCGACGCAAAGGTCCAGCCACACTCTCGCCCTCGCGAATGTTTTCCCGCGCCTGCTCCACCACCCCGATGAGCACCATGTTCCCGAGGATGTTCTTCACGATCTCCATGGCGCGCAACAGCGGCACCCCGCTGGCCAACAGGGTCGACATGGTGCGCGCAAAGCGAGCAATGGCCACCATCCGCACCAGGTGTCCAAAGAGCGGCGATTTCAGCGCAAAAGTATCCCACAGCAGACGACCCTTCTCGGTCTTCTTCCACTTGAGAAAGCCCCACACCGATGCCCCCACCAAGAGGATGATGAGCCACCAGTAGGAAGTCACGAAGTCAGCCGTTCCCAGCAGGGCCTTGGTGATGAAAGGAAGCGGTTTGCGTTGTTGCTCGAAGAGCTTGGTGACCCTCGGAATCACGAAGGTGAACAGGACCAGCATGAGCAGCACCCCCACCACGGCCATGATGATGGGGTAGAACATGGCGGCCTGCACTTTGGAGCGCATCCGCACCTGACCGTCCAAAAAGACCGCCAAACGCTCTAAGACGACGTCTAGGTTGCCCGCCGACTCGCCGGCCCGGATCATGTTCACGTAAAGCGAGTCAAAGACCTTGGGGTGCTCAGCCAGCGCAGCCGCCAGGCTCGAGCCCTCATTCACCTTGCGCTTGACCTCGGACAAAATGGTCTTGAACTTGGGCTTCTCCGCCTGGTCGGTCATGGCGTTGAGCCCCTCGACCAGGGGAATCGCCGCTCTCTGCAGGGTCGCAAACTGGCGCGTGAAATCGGCGACGTCGCGCTTGGTGATGATGGTGAAGTCGAGCTTGACCTCGCGAGACAAGCCCTGGGCCGCGCCCTGCTTCTGCCCCTGCTCAAAGGCTTCACTGAGAAAGACCCCAGCCTTGAGCAAAGCATCACGCAGCGCCACCTTATTGGGCGCTTCCTTCAGACCTTTGACGGCCTTACCGGCGCTGTTCAAGCCTCTGTAGTCATAAAGTGGCATAAATACTCAACTCATCCCTAGCGACCACGCGCCTCTTCCTTGTCCCTTGGTGCCCCGCGCACCGGCCCAATCCCGACCCGGTCAACCCTCACAGGGCCGAGTCATGGGTCACTCGCAACACCTCCTGAATACTCGACACGCCTTGCAAAACCTTGAGCACGCCGTCGTCACGCAGGGACGCCATCCCTTTGCGCTCCGCTTCCCTCTTGATGGTCGAGGCGTCAGCCCGCTGCATCACCAGCCGCCGAATGTCGTCATCCACGCGCAGCATCTCGTATACAGCCGTTCGACCCATGTATCCCGACATGTTGCACTCCTTGCAACCCTGCGGCTTATAAAGATAACCACCCGCCTTTTCGACTTGCGCCATGTTGATCCCGATCTCGTTGATCTCCTCGATCCCTGGCTCATAAGGCAGACGGCAGACACTGCACAGACGCCGAATCAGACGCTGGGCGACCGATAGCGACAAGGACGAAGATACCAAGAATGGTTCGACGCCCATGTCGATGAGCCGAGTGAACGCACCCGCAGCGTCATTGGTGTGCAGCGTTGAGAAGACCAAGTGACCCGTCAGCGACGCCTGGATCGCGATCTCAGCCGTCTCGACGTCGCGGATCTCACCCACCATGATGATGTCGGGATCATGCCGCAGATAGGAGCGCAGACCATTCGCGAAAGTCAGCTCGATCTTGGGATTGACCTGCATCTGGCTGATGCCGGCGAGCTGGTATTCGACGGGATCTTCGACGGTGAGAATGTTCTTGTCAGGGGTGTTGATGCGATGCAAACACGCATAGAGGGTCGTCGTCTTGCCTGAACCCGTGGGACCCGTCACCAAGACGATGCCATGCGGCTGTTGGATCGCGTGCGTGATCAACCCAAAGTTGCGCGGCGCGAAACCAAGATCTGCCAAATCGAGGAGCACCGCCTGTTGATCGAGCAGGCGCATGGTGATGCGCTCGCCGTGGGCCGCAGGTGCCGTGGCGACACGCACGTCGATATCGCGACCGGCAATGCGAAAGCGAATACGCCCATCCTGGGGAACGCGCTTCTCCGCAATGTTGAGGTTCGCCATGATTTTGATGCGAACGACGATGGAGTTCTGGAAGCGCTTGGGAGCCCGCACCGCCTCTTTCAGCACCCCGTCGACGCGAAAGCGCACCAAGACGTTCTCCTCCATGGCCTCGACATGAATGTCACTGGCACGCTCGCGAACGGCTTGTTGGAAAATGGTATTGACCAACTGAATGATCGGCCCCTCATCATCACTGCTGGCCCGTGACAACAGGTCTTCGATCTTCTCAACCGCACCTTCCAGATCCTCAGGGGTTGACGTGGCATCCCGCCCTAAGTCACCGACCAAGGCATCCAGATCACCCCGGCGATCGAAAATCCCGGTAATCAGAGCCCGGATCGCTGCCGCTGGCGCCAACACAGGGACGGGCTCGCCATCCACCTGGGCGCGGATCAGATCGAGGGCCTCCAGATTCAGCGGATCGTGTAAGGCCGTCAGCACCATGTTGCCTTCACGTTGGAAAGGCATGACCAGGTGTCCAGTGGCCACCCCATAGCTCAGCTCCCGCGACAAATTGGGATCGGCCGTCTCCGGGTCGAAGGCCTCCCACACCTCGAGCCCAAACTGTTCGCCCAAGCCCCTGAGCAAGGACAACTCGTCCACCATGTCCCGGGCCAGCAAAATCGCCCCCAGACGGCGCTTCACGGCATCCCCTTGCTGCTCAGTCAACGCGGCCTGGAGCTGCTCACGCGTGATCCGCCCTTGATCTTGCAGTATCTCACCAATTCGCTTCACGTTGAACATCTACAGGGTCCTTCATTCCAATAGCGACTCACGGGACTACCTGCCCTGGGGAACACGTCGGCCGCCCTGCCTCTCGGCGCGCCCCGGCCGCTGCCCGGTCCGGCCACCGGCGGGCGCACTCTCACCGGGATTGCCGCCCGCGACACCGCCGTATCCATCGTCCAGACCCTCGGGCAAATCGATGCCCTCATCGGGGACGCGGAAGTCTAATACGCCCGCGGCATCACGTAGCGCATTGGCCTCGCGTTCCGTGGCGTCAATGACCTGGCGAATCTCCTCCAGCGGTCCGTGTTTCTTGTCGAAATCCACAGACTTGACGTAGTTCAGGTCTTTGCGACCGAAGTAGTTCAAAAACTCCTCTCGCTCTTGCATTTTGCGCACCCTGATCTTCTCCAGGTCCGCCTCGCTCTCGATCACATAGGGCGTCAGCATCAAGAGCAAGTTCTGCTTCTGAATCGAGGTCTCTGTCGAGCGGAAAAGGTAACCAATGACTGGGATATCTCCCAAGATGGGCACCTTCGAGACCGACTGGGTTTCGCTGTCGCGCATCAAACCGCCCAAGACCACCGTCTGCTGGTCCTGGACGATGACGACCGTCTTCAGATTGCGCCGCCGCGTCGTCGGTCCACCGAGGTCAGCCCCACCAGGCTTGACCTCTTCGATCTCTTCTTCAACCTCGAGGCGCACCGCCCCCGACTCGTTGATCTGGGGCTTGATCCGCAAGGTCAACGCCACGTCTACCCGGCTGATTTGCGTCCCGTAGCCCCCAAGTCCGGTCAGCAAAGACGCCGCCCCTGCAAGATCGGCGCTGCTGCCACCCAGCATGGATGTGTTCAACGAGCCCATGCCGGAGCTCGTCAAGAAGGGGATGCGCTCACCCACGGAGATCTCAGCTTGCTCATTGTCCAGCGTCAGGATGGTGGGCGTGGAGAGCACGTTGACATCCGTGTTGGTCTGTAAGGCATTCAACAGCACGCTGAAGGAAGGGATTTCCAGCGGGCCCAGGTCGATGGTCGGTCCGATGAGCGCCGCCAAGAGGCCCGGCGCCGAGCCACTACCCAAGAACATCGGCCCTGCCGCTAAACTCTGTTTGCCGTTGAGCTCCGTACGACCCAAGAGGTAGGCGTCCCCATCGTCGGTCTCAAAGACATTGCCGCCGTGCAAAACCGTCCCTAGGCTCCTGGTCCGATCGATGCTGACTTCGAGAATCACGGCCTCGACGAAAACCTGGCGCCGCGGCCGATCCAACTCCCGGATCACCGAACGCATCGCCATGAAATCGCGCGGACTCGCCACGATGATGAGGTCGTTCGTCGCCTCATTGGCCACCACCGACACCTCACCTTGAAGCAGTGAGCTACTCGAGGCCTGAGGCGCCGCCTGTCCCCGACGCGGATCCTGAGGCTGAAGCTGAGTAGAGAGCTCACTCAACACCCGCGCCAAGTCCGTGGCATCGGAGTTCTGCAGATGCACCACGTTGATCCGCCCCGACTCGGGCAGCTCGACATCGAGCTTGAGGATGAGGCGCTTGATCCGCTCATAACTGCGTTCATTGGCCACGATGATCAGCTTGTTCGTGCGCTCGTCCGCAACAATCTGCGAAATCACCACGTCCGCTTCCCCACCAGGCGCCCCTCCAGGTTGGGCCTGCTGGGGCCGCCCCCCCTGCTGCGGCGTACGCTGCTGAAACACCTGCCCCAGGAGACTCGAGATCTCGTTCGCGTCGGCATACTGCACTTGGTAAATCCAAATCTTTTCCGCGTCGGCACTGCTTGAATCCAGGCGCTCCAAAATCGCCAACATCCGCCGCACGGAGTTGCCCGTGTCCGTCACGATCAGCGTATTGGTCGGCGAATACTCCACGATCAGCCCCGTCGGCGTCTTGAGCTGATCCATGACCGGCTTGATCTGACTGATGTCGACATGCTGGAGCTCGATGATACGCGTCACCAGAGCATCGTTGGTGGGCACGCGATCGCCCGGCCACAGCGCCTCGATGGGCTCCTTCAGACCCGCGTTGATATCGACGATCTTGTAGAACTGTCCGCTGCGCACCACCGTCAGACCATTCATCTGCAAGGCTGACAAAAAGGCTTGGTAAGCTTCCCCCTGGCCCACCGGGTTGGGGCTGATGATGGTGATCTTTTTTCCGGCCCGCAGGGAGTCGGCGATGATGAAGTTGCGGCCCGTCTGGGCGCTCATCAGCTTGACCACGTCCGACAAATCGGCATCGCGGAAATCCAAGGTGAACCGGGTCGCACGCGGAACGGGCCGCACATCGAAATCACTGCCGAAATTGCCCTCGATATCGATGCGCTCGCCGTAGTCGATCCGCTCTTGACCCAAAGCAGGCGTCGCCGGCGTTGGCTGCGCGCCGCCAGCGCCTTCCGGCGTCACCGGGGTGGGCGCCGTGCCCTGATCACCACTCGGCCGCTCGCGCTGCACCACGCCCGGTCGTGAGCCGCGTCCTTCAGGCTCGAGCACCTTCACCCGGGTGCCATCATCGTCCCCGTCGTCGTCCTGCCCCAAGACCAGAGAAGTCGGCGTCAACCACAGCCAAAACAGCAGCGCCATCACCACCTGAGCATAGCATCGTCGGCCCATCGACCAGCCCTCGCCTTTCCACATCAACGTCCCATTCATGCCTATTCCTTGCACGGGCGCATCCAGGCGCCCGATCATCTCAAATCCATCCCCTAAGGCGCTGCGCGAACCAGCCACACATCACCTCTCTCCTCCACCAAGAGTCCCTGCATTGACAGCGCGGCCATGATCATGGCCTTGGCCTCGGCCATCGAGACCGAACGCCCACCCACGATCTGGACCCGGCGCTGACCGATCTCAGCGTCGCCAAGTACGAAACCCAGCTCAGCGTGCTCCGATAGCCACAACATCAGCGACAACACCGAAGCATCCGCCACATCCAGGCGATACCGCGCCTCATCGGCCTGCACGGGCGAGGCCATCCACAGCATGAGCCACATGCCGAGCACGACCATCGCCACCCTGCCACTGCCTATGCGTTGCGTCTCCATCGCCCCGTCTCACTTCATCTTGTAGGTTATGGTTCGGTGGCGACCGAAGCGGTTCACTTTCACCCCCACATCCTGCCCTGGCCCAAGCTGATCAAAGAAAGACAAGGCCTTCTGCGGATTGTCGACGATCTGTCCGTTGACATCCATGATGATGTCGCCGTTCTGGACCCCCAACATGGCGTAGATTGAGCCCGGCTGAACCTGTAAGACCCGGAAGCCATTGACCACCCCGCCGCGATACACAGGCTGAATCTGCGGCGGCTGACCAAACTTCGGGTCCTGCAACAGCTTGGGATTGTCCCGGACCATCTCAGCCATTTCCCGCGGTATTCCGTAGGTATCCGCCCCTAGACTCTCGATCGCGCCCGGATCCAAGCCTCCAGCGCTCGCCACCCGCTGTGGCGCCGCCACGGGAGGCGCCGACTCGTCTGCTTTGACATCTGCCGGCATCGCCGCGCTCACCCGTTGATTCGGTCGCGGCTCCGCCGGGCGGGCCCGCGCCATCAGATCTTGTGCCGTCGTGTCGATGTCGATGTACTCCAAGCGATTACCATAGGATTGCCGCCGCACATAGACACGATGTCGGTCGATCCGCACGATGACGCCATCTTCCAAAGCCACGCTGCCAACGCCCCGGTAAAGGGTATCTTGATTCGTCGCGTCCAGGGGCTTCAGGAGCGCCAGAGAATAGCGGGCGTCCCCCGCCACCTGCGTCCCGATCAACAGAACCCTCAAATCAGAAGGTATCGGGACCCCCGCAGGAAGCTCGGGGGGCAGGTCCTCAACGGCCATCTCCCCATCCTGTGCCAAATCTTGCGTGGATTGGACCACCTCTGCAGGCGCCTCACCAGCAGATTGGTTGAACAAGTTGCGATTGTAGACCAGCAAATTCTCCTCGTGTTCCGCCCCGAGCTTCGCTGCCTGGGCCGGTGGAGTCGCCGCCGGCACCACCATCGACGTCGCCTTGACCAGCCCAGCAGCGACCATCCCGTTGACGCCATAGGCCACGAGAAGACCCAGCACCACCGCGACCAGCACCTCTGACCCCAACACCCACTTGCGCACACGTGATTGCATCACCTCTCCGCCCAAACCTGTAGCTGACGCACCGTCCCACCTCGCTCAACACTCAAAGTCACCTCACCCCGACGCCCCAAAATGCCAACGAAAGCCAGCGAAATCTGCTCCGAGTCTGGCGTGCGGCCGTTGATCGTCAAGATCGCATCACCTGGCTGCAGACCCACCGCCGAAAACAACGTCGCGTCCGGCACCTCTGTAAAGCGAAAACCCTTGACCTGTCCACCCATGAGCACCGGCGCCATGCCCAACTCGATCGCCGCCCCGGCAAGCGAACGCTCTTGCTCCAGAACCGCCCCCTGATGCAGCACGAAACCACCCGCAGATGCCCGGCTCCACTCCGGCTCGAAACGAACCAGCGAGGAGTCCGGGTGACGCATCATCCCGAGCGCGCTCTCAGGCAACGAGCCCACACTGGACTCGACCTCTTCCGAACCCTCGTCATAGGCAACGACATTCCTAGCCTCTTCATCCCGGGCAAAATCATGGCGCTCAGAACTACCCAATGCCAACACACTCAGACCACCATCCGCTTCCCGAAGCACCACATAAGTGCGCGCGATCTGCAACAACGTCAGCCCCCCTGCCAGCGACTCCCCTTCCCTGACCACCACCTCGCTCGACCCCGTAGCCCGCAACTGGGCCACCGACCACTGCGGCTCTTCAGCCACCATCGTCCCCACCAAAGTATAGCCCAACCGCGACGCATGCTCCTCGCCGCGCAACGGGCGCTCTCCCCCATCGGCCAACGACACCCGCTCCTCGACCCCCGCAAAGACATCCGGCGCATCTACCGCCGCAGGGTTGAAGAGATTGCGATTGTAGGCCAGCACATTGATGTCATCGCGCCAGGCGCGCTCCATGGGCGAACTCTCCATCAAGACCACATCCAAAGGCGTCTGACTCACCAGCGTCGCCGCGATCAAACCGTTCACCCCCACACCCAAGAGCATGCCGGCACCCACCATGGCCACCCACGGCATCGCACTTATCAACACACGCTCTGGTAACCGCATAGCCTCACTCCACCACCCGTGAACCACGCCTCCACGCCACCCAACTTAGCACAAAACGTGCCCGCAGGCATGTGGCTAATATTGTTGCACTTGCATGCAACCAGATCCATCTTGAACGACATTTTGTCCAGGCATGGGCACAGCGCCGCATGGGCTTCTGACATTTTGTCACGAGGACACCTGCAGGGTACCCTTTTTGCTCCGGCCCGCGTACAATCCCCTCCGCAGTGACATGCGCACCCCGTCCTGCTCATGACTGCAACGACAACCACCATGCCCGATCCCAACCAGGTCCAGCGCCACAGTGTCGAAACCAAGCTCGACGTCGCGAAAGCCAAACTGACACTCTCAGACGTCGGCGTGGCCGTGGACTACCTCATCCCCGGCGAAGTCATCGCCGATCGCTACCAGATCGAGGGCATCATCGGTGAAGGGGGCTTCGGCGTCGTCTACAAAGCGCAGCACAGCGAGCTGGGCTTCGACGTCGCCATCAAGACACTGCGCCGCAACCTCGTGGAGTACGACGAAGCTGAACAGCGCTTCCGCCGCGAAGCCCTTCTGGCGCGCCACCTCACCCACCCCCACACCATCCGCATCTACGATTTCGGCGAAACCTCCCATGGCATCCTCTTCATCTGCATGGAGTTCCTCAACGGGATCACCCTCGAAGAGAAAATCGACACCGACACCCATCTGCCCCTCGACAAGGTCATCCTGCTGGCCATCCAGATCGCCAAGAGCCTGACCGAAGCCCACCAGAACGGCATCATTCACCGCGATCTCAAACCCTCCAACATCTTCCTCTGCAAAACCGCCGACCAAGAGGACTTCGTCAAGGTCCTGGACTTCGGCATCGCCAAAGTCACCCGCCCCTGGGACGAACTAGGCTACTCGGACAAACTCACCCGCACCGGGACCTCCTTTGGCTCTCCTGCTTACATGAGCCCCGAGCAGGTGCGCGGGCTACCCATCTCGCCCGCCGCAGACATCTACGCCTTCGGCCTCATCCTCCTCGAGGCCATCTTGGGGGCCCAGATCGTCGATGGCAACTCACCCTTCGATGTCGCCGTCAAACAAGCAAGCCCCAGCCCCATCGAGATCCCACCTTGGATCGCCCAATCCCCACTCGGGCCGGTCCTCGCGCGCTGCGTCGCCAAAAACCGCGATCATCGCTACCCTAGCGCCTCTGAGCTCCTCGATGACCTCGAGGCCATCTCCCTGGAGGAGGCCTGCGCCTACTACCAGCGTCTCGTCGACAATGACGAGCTACCTAAGCTCATCGCCACGGGTCCCCGCGATCCCATGCTGACCGACCCGGCCATCCACCCCGCGACGGCGCAGAGGCCCGCGTTGCCTGCCGCACCCCGCCGCGGAAATTGGTGGCGCCTGGCCATCGTCGTCATCGCCTTGCTCGCCCTAGCCATCCTCATCCGGGTCTACCGCAGCCAACCACCCGCCACCGAGTCCGGCCAAGCGCCCGGACACCTCGCTCCCGCCGACGCCACGACCACCAACATGGACAGCGCTCACGAAGTCGGCGAAGAACCACCTGCGCAATTGGACCCCATCGAGACGCCCCCACCCGCACCTGCCACCCAGCTCTCTCCACAGCTCGCTGCCACCCTCGACCAGTCGCTCCATGGGGCCAATCACGGCTTCAGCGCGGGCGCCATGCGCTTACAGCGCGTCAGCTTGACCTTCCACGCTGAGCCCCGCGCTCAAGTCTTCGTCGTTGGCTCTGACCGCCCCCTGGGCCGAACCCCCCTGACCCTGCACCGAGTCAAAGGAACCAGGCGCATCACCTACCGCATCGAAGCCAGAGATCATCACGTCGAGTTCCGCACCCTCACGCACGACCGAAACTACGAAGCGTCGCTGGTCCTGCGCCGGCGCACCTCGGCCATCACCGTTCCTGACTGAGAATTGGCGCAAAACAAAGTGGCAAGACTCTCTTATCGCCCTATAGGTCATCCGCTTCCACCTGGCGCAACCATCCCTGATGACACCCAAAGGGCCCACTGCCATGTCGCCCAGGCCCGGGATGAAATCAATAGGGGTTGGGGTGAATCCTACGACGAAAGAGTCAAGAAAAAAAACAAGTTGACCACGCGGGAACGACTGCAGCTCCTCGCCGATCCTGGCACGGCTCTTCTCCCCATTGGCACCTTCGTCAACCACGGGCGACACTTCGGCAAGCCGCCGCGCACCGCCCCTGCGGCCGGGGTGATCACCGCTTTCGCCGTGGTGCATCAGCGTTACATCGTGGTCATCGCCAACGATAACACCGTCGCCTCCGGCGCCTGGTGGCCCCAAAGCCCCGAGAAAATCCAACGCGCGCAACAAATTGCCCTCCGCTTGCGCCTACCCGTCATCTACCTGGTCGACTGCTCCGGCCTCTTCCTCCCGGAGCAGGCCAACACCTTCCCAGGCGCCCTCGGCGCTGGACGCATTTTCAAACAAAACGCCGAACTCTCCGCCGCCGGCGTGCCTCAACTCGCTGCTGTCATGGGCGACTGCATCGCCGGTGGGGCTTACATGCCCATCATCTCCGACAAGGTCTTCATGACGGAGCAGGCCTACATGGTCATCGCCGGGGCCGCTCTCATCAAAGGAGCCAAAAGTCAGGCCATCACCTCCCACACCATCGGCGGACCCAATGTTCACGTGCACCGCTCGCTTTGTGCCGACCAGCGCGTCCCCGATGACCCGGCCGCCATCGCCCACCTCCGCCGCGAAATCGCCAAGCTGCCTACCTCGGCCGTGCCCTTCTACCGTCAGCAAGATCCGCCGCTCCCTTCCCCCTACCCAGCCCAAGACCTCTACCACCTCCTCCCAGCCGATCACACGCGCAGCTACGACATGCGCCAGGTCTTGGCGCGCCTCCTCGACGGCGCCCTTTTTGCCGAAGTGCTCCCTGAGAGAGGCCAAGAAATCATCACGGGCATCGGCCATATCAGCGGACTCGCTCTCGGCATCGTCGCCAACGACCCTGAGCTCACCGCCGACCCCGACCGACCAGGCCAGAGTCGCCCAGGGGCCATCCTGTACCGGGATGGCATCGACAAAACAGCCGCCTTCGTCCGCGCCTGCGACGATGATGGCCTCCCCATCCTTTGGCTTCAAGACGTCGCTGGCTTCGATGTCGGACCCGACGCAGAGAGCCAAGGCTTGCTCGGCCACGGCTCTAACCTCCTCTATACCATCGCGACGCTCCAAGTACCCGTGCTCACCGTTCTGCTCCGCAAAGCTTCAGGTGCCGGCTACTACGCCATGGCCGGTCGGCCTTTCGACCCGGTACTGCAATTGGCCACCCCCCTGACCCGACTCGCCGTCATGGAAGGGCGCACCCTGGCTATCGGAGCCTTTCACACCAAGCTCGACGACCACTTCGAGATCGCCACCACCGACCCCCAAGAGCGCGCCACCATCGCCGCGGCGATGCACGCTGTCGAGGCCCAAATCGAAAGCGACATGGATCCCCTTCGCGCCGCGGCCAACCTCGACGTCGACGAGCTCGTCGACCTGGCGCAAATCCCCGCCTATCTCAACGCGATGCTGCAGATGTGCTACCAGAGCACGGGCCACCGCCGCATCAAAAACCGCCGCATCTGGTCACTGAACACCCTCGCCCTCTACCCGCCCACGGCGAGGCCTTGCGCCGCTGCAGACCTCGAACCAGCCCCTCCTCCCCCTCACCACTGCCCAGCCCAGGACGAAATCCTGGTCTGCGCCCCCATCGATGGGCTCTTCTTTCGCCGCCCCAACCCCGACGCGCCTGCCTACCTCAATCCAGGCGAGACGGCGCAACCCGGTGCTGTCCTAGGCCTCATCGAGGTGATGAAGCTCTACTACGAGGTCCGCTTTCAGCCCGCCAATGGGCACCCAGCGCGCTTGGTCACCTGCTTGGCCGAGGACGCCGTCGCCGTCACCGCTGGCACCCCCCTCTTCGCCTTGCGCAGGCTCGATTCACAGCCCGTTGATCAGGTTTAGCTGCTCTGCATCGAAGACGAAAACCGCGTTCGAACCCGCTGACGCCGCGACCAAGAAACGCCGCTGCGGCGTCGTCACCAGCACCAAGTCCTGCGTCAGCGCCCCCAAACCTCTCCCTTGCGGCGAATAGCCCGGGTTGAGGACGAACTCAATCCGCGTGTTGCGGCGAACCGTCAACATCTCACCCCGCAGGGTCAAAGAAAAGAAAGCGTTCTCATAGGACGCACCCATCGCAAAGCGCCCAGGTCCCAAGCGCGTCTCAGGCTCCAAGCATTGGTTGGCCACCTGCCGCCGTGCATGCAGCGATGTCCGCTCCGCTGCCACCACCCAACGCTCAGGCGCCCGCACCTCGAAGTTCACCCCAAAGGGGAAACAGGCCCGCGTGGGCAGCACCTCGGGGTGGCCGCTCTGTCCCGTCGCGCGCAAATACAGCGCATCTCCCCGAACATGGGCGACCTCCCACTCCAATGTCTCCGCCGCGCGAAAAACTTCGCAGTTGTCGCCAACGACCCAATCACCGCGGTTGGGGAAGACCACCCGATCCCCCACCTCGACCCCCAGGGCACAGAAGCTCGCGCCCGAACTCAGCCTCCCACCATCAAGACTCACCACACCATCGCTACGATCAGAGCCCGGCAACACCCCTTCATAGGTCAGCCGCCACAGCTCCGCCGTAAAAATCTCATCGGCAGGGAGCGTCGCCTGCCGACCCTCGCCGTCCACCTCGACCAGTTCACCGCCCTGGCCTAGCAAAACCGCTGGCCGACGCCGCAGCTCAATCCCAGGGAGCCCTTCGGCCGTGCAAACCTGGTCCACGCAGCGCATACCCGTCACCCGCGCCGTAGACTCACTGGTATCACCCACGCGCAGCGTCGGCAGGCTGAGCGTCTGCACCACCTCACCCCCTACACTGCGAACGAAGCGCTGCTCAATCGAAACCACATCGAGGCGTCCACTCGCCGTCGCCACCAGCGCTAAAGTCTCCTCGCGGGTCAGACGCACGCCACCTGCATCGTAGAGAACAATGCGACGGCGATCCCCGACCACGCTCAACGGCAACGGGTTGACCTTCACCCCAGCACCCAAATGCTGCGGATTGCGCGCCCCGGCATCGACCAGCGACACCGTCTCCAGATCGACGACCAGCAACTCCCAGTTCGACGGATCGACCACATAAAGCCATCGCCCCTCGGGGTCCAACCCCAATGGCCCCCAGCCCACCCGGTCAAGCTCCAACTCGCTCGTGCCATTGACGCCATAACAACCCGGGTCGGCCAAGTCCACCAAGCCATCCCCGTCGTTGTCCAGGCCATCACTGCAGGGTCCAGGTGGAGCCACCTCCGAGAGGTCGTCCGGCGATGCGCAGCCAGGATCATCCATATCCACCAGACCATCACCGTCGTTGTCCAAACCATCGGCGCACGCAACGCTCGCATCTTCCGTGTCGTCGTAGCGACTCTCACAGCCGTCATCCTCGGGGAAATCGATGAGCGTGTCGCCATCGTTGTCGATACCATCGTCGCACTGGGACACGTGACCGCCCCCGCTCTCGTCGTCGTCGTCAGGCCCCATGCAGCCAGGATCGCGATTGTCGATCAGGCCATCACCGTCGTTGTCGATGCCATCGGCGCAGACACTCGGCGTAGGCCGCTGCAGCCCCTCGACTTCACTCGCGTCGTTGCCATCGACGCAACCCGGGTCGAAGGCATCGACCAGGCCATCACCGTCGTTGTCGATGCCATCATTGCAGGCCGTCGTCATGAAGCGGCCCACACCGTCGGCGCTCTCAGCGCCCCAGCGCGAGTAGCACTGCGGATCCTGTGCATCGATCCAGCCATCGCCGTCGTTGTCGATGCCATCGGCGCAGCCATAGGTCAGCCCTACGCGTCCCGCTTCGCAGGGCACCTCACCCCCATCGAGACACTCCCCCTCGCGCAACGCGATAATCGAGGCATAGGCGCGATCCGCGTAGACGACATAGATCTGACCACGCGAGCCATCCAGAATGAAGTGCCGCGGTGAGCCGCCCACTTGCAGCGCCTGTACCTCGCGCAAGTTCACGTCACTCGCCTGGAGATCACAACCATCACGGTATCTCCCACGACCCAAGCCACAGTCGTAGTCCAAAGACAACGCCTGCAGCCAGCCGTCGGGATAAAGCGCCCAGAACAAATCACTGGCAGGGTCGTGGAGCAAGTCCAGGACGGGTGCCTCGACGGAGAAGTAGGTCACCTCCCGCGCGCGAGCCACCTCGACGACCGAAAGATCCTGTGACGCCGTGCTACTCACCAGCACGAAAGCACCATCCGCCGTCGCCGCCATCGCCCGCGGCCGATCGCCCACAGGCACCCCCGTCGTTCCAGGAACGGCAGCCCGCGTATCCACCAGCTTGGCCCCCTTGCCGACGAACTCCGCAAAGGCAACGGACGCACTCTGCTCGTTGGCGATGTAGAGGCGGCGCTTCAGGTTATCTTCGGCGCAAGCCGACGCTTCCTGCCACTCGCCAGCAACCACACAGGTCGGCGCATAGACCAACTTCCGCGGCGAACGCAGCGATGCCACCGTCACGGTATCATCTTCGGCGCAGCCCCACAGGGGCATCAACGACAGCACCACCCCCACCCAAACCATCCGCCTGAGGCCCTTGGCCATCATCCTTCTCCTCTTCTTCCACACACCCTCGGGGCGTCGCGAAACAGCATGATCGCTCATGGTTGGCGGGCCCCAGGCCCGCCAATCGTGCTCACCACCACCGGAGCTCTGCCGTCGCTCGTGTCCAGCACCGTCACCCCATGATCGCGAAAGGCACCGACGTAGGCCCGCTGCCGCGCACCATCCACGATGATATCGAAGGGCCCGTCGCCCACGGGGACCCGCGCCACGACCGCCAACAACTCCGGATCCACCACCGCCACCACATCCTCTCTGAAGGAAGTCACATAGAGCCAACTCTGGCCTGCACTATCCTTGACCAAAGCCATCCGCACGGGGTCCCGCGGCAGATCCAGGATGCCGATGACCCGCGCCCGCGCCCCGCTGACGGGGTAGGGATCGCTGGCCGAAACATCGATGACCATCAGAGCATCCGGACCTTGACTCAGCAAATAGAGGCGCCGCTTGTCCTCACTGAACTGCAAAGCCCGCCCCTCATAACTGGTGAAAGGCGTCGGCACACCAATCACCGACTCCGTATAGATCCCCAAGACCTTGGCATCGGGGCCAATGCCCGGCCTAAAGCCGACCACCGCCGTCGCCACCCGCCCGGTCACATAAAACCGCTCGCCATCCAGGTGCACCACATCGCTCCCACCTTCGATGAGCGCAGCGCTCTCGAGGCTGAAGGCTGGCGCTCGCACCCCCTCGGCGTCACCCACGGTCACCACCGAAACCATCCCGTTGCGCAAATGCGCAAGGGCCAGCAAGTCGAAGTGACGCTCGACCACCAAGGCCTCGCCATCCTCTCCCAACAAGGGACGACCCTGACCATCTAGCAATGGCTGGCGCCGGCTCGTGCGCGTATAGGCGATCGACGTCGGCTCGGCGGGCAGCGTCACGCGGCACGCTCCCAAATCGCGCGCATCTGGAGCCAGGGGACAGAAGATCTCACGACCATCTGGAGAGATGGCAAACCACTGCAGGGCGTTGTCACCACGCGCCACCACATAACCGCGCGACGCATCGTGATTCAACGTCAGCAGCGTCGCAAAAGAGCCCATGGTGCGCGAGCTCTCCGCCAAGATCTCGCCTGCCTCGAGGTCCACCACCGACAAGATCCCGCCGTCCTGAGCCCGGTAGCGCAGATCGAAGTTCGCATTGACCACATAGAGATAACGGCCATTCGGGTGCAAGGCCAAGCCAGACGGAAACTCGAAACGGCTCGTGTCTGCCCTGTCACCGGGAATGTCCGTCGCGCAACCCGGCACGAGCGTGAGCCCAATCAAGAGCCCAAGGACGCCCAGGCTTGCCCATCCGCAAGCGACCAAGCGCTGCGTCGGCACCCGGCTGCTGAGATTCTTCACATCGACTCCTTGAGACATGGCCATACCGCGCTACAGACGCCGGACATCGGCAAAAGCATTGAATAGATTCTGAATGGCTGCCAACAATGCGTGCCGATTCTCTCGCCGCGCCGCATCATCGCAGTTGACGAGAACCGCGTCGAAAAAGAGATCGACTTGGGATCGCAATGCCACCAGACGTTGCAAAGCCTGGCCAAAGTGGTGCCCCTGCATGAGTCCCGCCACTTCACCTTCCACTTCCTGGAGGGCAGCGTGCAGGTTTACCTCTTCGACCACCTCGAACAGCGCGGCATCCACGCACGCCCCAGCGCAGGTGGATCCCGAAAGGATGTTGGAGACGCGCTTGAAAGTCGCCGCAAAGGGCTCAAAATCGGCACTCTTGCGCAGCTCGCTCAGCGCCTGGACCCGCCCCAGGACACCCGGCAAATCCGCCAACGCGTCCCCCACGGCGGTCACCGCATCGACCACCTCGACGGGATGGGTCTCGGCCAAAAAGAAGCGCAGCCGCGCCTCGATGAACACGCGCAGCCGCTGCTCCACCTCGGTGGCTCCCGGCAGGCCATCGGCCACCCGATGCTCGAGCACCGCGGCCACGGCCGACGCAATGGCCGCCCCCAGGGCCCAGCGCTGTTCATGCGCCAGCAGCGTCCGCAACAGACCCACGGCCGCACGGCGCAGCGCAAAGGGATCAGCGGCCCCTGTCGGCACCCGATTGAGCGCAAAGAGAGAAGCCATCGCGTCCAGCTTGTCGACCACCGCCAACACGGCTCCCGCGGCGCTCTCTGCGACGGCTTCTCCCGACTGCCGCGGCGCATAATGCTCGCGGATCGCTTGGCACAGCGCCGGCGTAGCCCCTTCCTCCGCCGCATAGGTGGCACCCATGACGCCCTGGAGCTCGGGGAACTCGCCCACCATACCCGTCACGAGATCGGCCTTGCACAAGGCGGCAGCGCCGAGCACCGTGTCGCGATCCACTGGCGTCGACCATAGGCCGGCCACGACCTCGCTCAGACCGACCAGCCGCCCCACCTTGTCCGCCACTGAACCCAGACCCTCGACATAGGTCACCCGCTCCAGGCCTTTGGACCACTGAGCCAGCGGCCGGCGCCGATCCTCGCGAAAAAAGAAGGCCGCATCCTGCAGGCGCGCTCGCAACACCCTGGCGTTGCCGCGCGCCACCAGCCCGCGATCACGGACCTCCGTGTTGGCGATGGCGACGAAAAACGGCGAGGTCTTGCCGTCGGCGTCAACCACTGAGAAATAGCGCTGGTGCTTGCGCATGCTCGTCACGAGCACTTCCGCCGGGAGCGCCAGAAAGTCATCGTCAAAGCGACCCACGATGGGAACTGGCCACTCGACCAGATGAATGAGCTCATCCAGGAGCCCCTCGTCCTCGCGTAGACGCCCCCCCACCTCACGCGCTGCCTGCCGTGCCAGCTCTAGAATCTGCTGCCGCCGCTCATCAGGATCCACCAAGACACGCTGCTGCCGCAGCGCCTCGACATAGCTGGCGGGTGTGGCCACAGCAAAGAGGTCCGGCGCATGGAAACGGTGGCCGCTGCTCGACCCGCCACTGGCGATGCCGGCAAAAGAACAAGCGACGACCTCCTCGCCAAAGCGCGCCAGGAGCCAGTGCACCGGGCGCGCGAAGACCACCGGGTTATAGGCCCAGCGCATGGGCTTGCCCCAGCGGATGGCAGCGGGAAGAGCCGACAAGAGGTCGCCCAGAAGGTCCATCGTGGGGCGCCCCTCTTCGCGGACCTGTGCCGCAATGTAGTCGGCGGCTTTGCCCTTCTTACGCTCCTGGGTGACGGTGAACACCGCCTCCGGGCCCAAGCCCAGGTTGCGCAAAAAGCCGAGCGCCGCTGGGGTGAGCGCCCCGTCAGCCCCGTAAGCCGCCGCCGCCGGCGGCCCCACCTTGGTCGTCTCCAGATCTTCCTGACGCTCGGCCATTTGGCTCACCCGCAGCGCCAAACGTCGCGGGCTGAAAAAGCGCTCAATCGGCCCGTGACTCAAGCGCAGCGCCGCTGCTCTCTCAGCAAAAGCGTTGGCCAGGTCTTCCACCGCACCGCGCACCTGCATGGGCGGCAACTCTTCGCACCCTATCTCGAACAACAAATCTCGCGCCATGAAGCCTTTCCCTGCTTTGGGCCCACCTGGGGACCATCATGCCTCTCGCGTCGTGACGACATCCTCGCGCGCCGCCATGAAGGCCTCGCGCGCCTCGCCGCGCAGCAAAGGATAGCCAAGCGACTCGCGACACTGCAAATAGGCCTGCGCTGCCGCGCGGGACAACGCACGCACTCGGTTGATATAGGCCTGCCGCTCGGTCACGCTGATGGCCCCTCGCGCGTCGAGCAAGTTGAAAGCGTGGGAGCACTTCAAAACATAGTCATAGCCCGGGTAGGCGAGCCCCTGGGCAAAGAGCCGCCGCGCCTCCCCCTCGTAGGTCTCGAAGAGCGTCGTCAATAGCGGCACGTTGGCCTCGTCGAGGGAGTGCTTGCTCTGCTCGATCTCCGCCTGCAGATGCACATCGGCATAGGTCAGCCCAGGGATCCACTCCAGATCGTGCATGCGGTCCACGTTCTGCAAATACATCCCGATGCGCTCAATCCCGTAGGTGATCTCCGCCGTCACCGGATGCAGATCGACCCCACCCATTTGCTGGAAATAAGTAAACTGGGTGATCTCCATCCCATCGGCCCACACTTCCCAACCCAAACCCCACGCACCCTGAGTCGGAGCCTCCCAGTTGTCCTCCACCAGACGCAGATCGTGGTCGAGGGGATCGATGCCCAAGGCCGCCAACGAACCAAAATAGAGATCGAGCACATTGGCGGGACTGGGTTTGAGGATCACCTGATACTGGTAGTAGGCACCCCAACGGTTGGGATTCTCGCCATACCGCGCATCGGCTGGCCGACGGCAGGGCTCGATGAACGCCACGCGATAGGGTTCAGGCCCAAGAACCCGAAAGAAGGTGGCCGGGTTGAACGTCCCCGCCCCTTTCTCGATGTCGTAGGGCTGCTGAATGACACATCCTTGCTCAGCCCAATAAGATTGCAGGGTCAGAATCAACGTCTGCAGGTTCATCGTTTCCTCAGCCAAAGGGGCGAACGCGCGTCACCATGCGGCCACGGCTCTGTGACCGCACGCCGCCAAGCGGCTTCGAGTATCACTGGGCCCCAAAGGCTGTCAAGCCACCCCATGGCACCGCGACCCCATCGTTACCACGCCACCGCTGCCCCTGCCCGCCGGCGCTGACGAAAATCCAGCGCCTCTCCAACGCTACCCGGAACCCGCACTGTCTCCGCGGAGATACGGGTACCGCAAAATGCAGAGCGCCCGCTCCAACCGGAGCAGGCGCCCTGACCTTCAATCTAGAGACGGATTAGGGAGCGATCATCGACCACGTACTGGTCTCGTTGCCCATCCTCACCCGACCTTCGACCTTCTGGCCAGATTGGGGCAGCTTACCGTCGGGACGGCAAACATAATTCTCAACCTGGTAACCCTTGGCCAAACCGTGGGCGATGATCCCATAGAGTTCCTTCAACGCCGAGGCATCGTGCACGGAGGTATAGAAGCCACCCGTCGCATCAGCCAGCTTCTGGAGACTCTGCACCGTCGCAATCTGCTCGGACACTTGGAGGCGCGGATCTTCGAAAGCAGCCGCTGCCGGCCCCAAACCCACCGCGTGGACGACCACCTGGTTGGCCTGCGCCAGGGCAATCACCGACTCCAGGTTCTCTTTCAAAGAGTCGCGATCATCGCCATCGCTCAAGACCAGGATGTAGCGCTTGACTTCAGGCTCTTCGCCTTTGGAGGTACGACGGCCATCCAGGGCCAACGCAGCCTCGACCACTTCCGCCGTCTCTTTGGTCTCGACAATCACTTCCGCCAAGGAGTCCCACAGCGGCGTCCCGACGTACTCGGCACCACCAATGTAGGCCAGCGCCTCGATGAGATCGTTCGGGTTGGTCGTGAAGTCCTTCAGGACGCGACTCGCCGTCGTCGCATCGGGATAGGTCGGCTGGAAGTCCATAATGGCCAGGTGGTTGTCAGCCGACAGCTTGAACAGCTCGCTGATGAGCTCGTGCACGGCCTGCACCCGCAAACGACCCTTGTCATGGGGACAGGTCAAGCACAGGTTGCCAAACTGAGCCTCGGGGTATTCCAACTCCATGGAGCCCGAGTTGTCGACCAACACCGCCAAGGTGTTGAACTCGCTGCCTTCCACCTCCTCCGTCCCCTGGTAGTCACAGGCGCGATACTTACCGTCGCTGTCCCGAACCTCGACCTCCATCCCATCACCGCGGAAGTTGGCAAAGGCACCGTACTGCGAGTTCGCCCCCGGCATCATGCTGAAGCCAATGACACCGTCCTGGGAGAAAGAGCTCGAAGGGGTGGTCCCGATGACGTTGAAGTTCGACAAGGCGTTGAGAGCTTCTTCGAGCGGCATACAACTCACGGCGCCGACGGCAGAGGCGGTTAGAACAACAGTCAAGAGAGCCAGAATAGAGCGGATTTTTTTGCGAAGCATGACAGTTCTCCTTAGAGAGGGAAAGGGCCGTTGTGAGGCTGTCATCAATAACGAGAATCGATGACTTGTTGTTTAGACCGGGCTTTACAAGTTTTATTCATCACTTATTAACTTCACTGACAAACCATCGTGACACGATCTTCCGGGCCAGCACAGAAGGGAGTCAGGGACTGGGCCTTGCGAATGAGCTGCAAAAACTCACCGCGATTCTCGGGGTCAGCAGCCAATCCCGACTCCGCCAGTGCATGCACGGCGTCATAGTCCACCGCCTCGACGAAGGGGCTCGCGCGCAGAATCTCGGCGAACTCCGCCACCGCCAGGGCAAAGCGGAAGTCGTCCGTCGCCGCTGTCGGGGAGGTCTTGAGCGACTCCAGCGGCACGATCTTGACCACCTCGCGCGACATCGTCTCCGAAGGCCGCTTGTAACGCACCCGCACATCGATGAACTGGGCTTGGGCGTACTCGGGCTCAACCATCACCTGCAGACCGCTGCCGCGCTTCACCTCGCTGCGCAGCTCAAACTCGATGAGCGCCGTGACGTTGTGACCCGAACCAATGTCGCCAGCGTCGACCTTGTCGTTGACGAAATCCTCATGGTTGAGGACGCGGTTCTCGTAGCCAACCAGGCGGAAGCGCGAGATGACCTCGGGATTGAACTCCACCTGCACTTTCACGTCTTTGGCCACCACCTGCATCGTGCCTCCCAGCGCATCGGCGAGCACCCGCCGCGCTTCGCCGAGGGAATCGACATAGTAGTAGTTGCCGTTGCCTTTGTTCGTGAGCGTCTCCAAGAAGGCGTCATTGAAATCGCTCCCCACACCAAAGACCGAGAGGAAGACACCGCGGTTGCGCCACGCCTCGACCTCTTCGATCAGCGCGTCACCGGCGAGCCCCACGTTGAAGTCGCCATCGGTGAAGAGGACCACCCGATTGATGTCGTTGGTGCAGTTCTGGTACAGGGCCACATTGTTCGAGCAACGGGCGCGCTCGGCCAGCTCGTAGGCGCGGCGCAGACCGGCCTCACCTGCCGTGGATCCACCCGTGGTCAAGCTGTCGATGGCATTGAGGATGGCCGTACGCTGTCCGACCGCTGTCGGCTCCAGGACGGTGCGCTCAGCGCCGGCGTAGACCACGATCCCGATGGTGTCGCTCTCCCTGAGGCTGTTGACCAGCGTCTTGGCCGCATACTTGACGTAGCCAATGCGATCATAAGAGGACATGGAACCCGAAATGTCGATGAGCAAAACGACATTGGTGTGGGGGCGCTGTTGCTCAGGCACGGCCATCGCTTTGACACCCACGCGCAACATGTGTTTGTTGGGTCCAAAGACCGAAGGTGCGGCCTCCAGAGTGATGGAGAAGGGGTCGGGATCTTGCGGCGTCGGCGCGGGGTAGTCGAAAGCAAAGTAGTTGAGGAACTCCTCGACGCGCATGCGATCGATGTTGGGCAGTTTGCCCTCGTTCAGAGCCCGCCGCATGATCGTGTAGCTCGCCGTGTCCACATCGACAGAGAAGGTCGCCAGTCTGTCGACGTAGGTGTCGATGAAGGGGTTGAAGTCACGAGGGTCGACTTGGGGTGCATCCGTATTGGCGAAGAGATAGGTCGGATCATTGGGATCCAAGGCATTCATGGACTCATCGAACTCGCCAAAGTCACACCCTGTCACCGACAAGGCTCCGAGAACTATCAGTCCCAGGATGGAGGCTGCGCTTGGGATTCGTCGTGGGGTGTGGGTCATCATGGGAAAACTCCTTTGGGCTCACGTTACTGGCACCTGAACGCTAGCGCATTGCAATCGCAGTGCCAAGGTTAATTTGCACTACAGAACAAGAGCGTTTGGCGCTCTCGCACCTGACTCGAAGCGAAGCCAGGGACCTCGCCTGTGGCACAATGACCACAGACGGTGAGGCCATCGCCAGGAGAAGGGCCGACGGAACACCCGGCCGGCCTCAGGCCATGCTCTCCAGCCAATCCTGAAAGCGCTCGAGCACACTCGGCAAGGTCTCGCGCACATAGGCCTCTTGCAGCGCCAAGGGGACCTTGAGACGTGTCTCCAAGTCCACCCCCACGCTCAGCACGCAAAGGTCATCCTCGCCACCCGCGCGCACCCGGCACCAACCTTCGCCGCGCACCAAGAGATCGCTCTCGAGCAGCTCCCAGCGCAAGGTCTCCCCCTCCAAGCGCAGCCCAAAACGCGCCGTGGTCGTCGCCTCTTGTCCTCCCAAATGCGCGACGACCGCGTAGGTCACCTCGGCCGGAGGTCGGTTCTCATCACTCACTGTGATGCCCCGGATCTCGCGCGCCAAGCCTTGATGGGCTTGCACGTCACAGAGCAACGCCAGGCACCGCGACGGTGCCACATAGACTTCAATCTCGGCTTCAGCACGTGGCATATGAGACTCCCCAATCCTCTCCCTCCCTGGTGCTAGACCATCAAAGCCCAGGGCGTTCGAGGAAACAGGGTGAAATATTAGCACACCGCCCCAAGGGCCGCGAAAACGAATTCCCTAAGGATCCGTTTCTGGCACGCCTCCGCCCCCAGCAGCGCGCCACAGATTGCGTCGTACCTGCGCCGCCCCCCTCCCTGGCAGCCCCCGCAGAAAAGACGACACCCGTTCGCGGTGACTATGCGCGCTCTGCACACAGGCCAGCGCCGGGGACACTCCCCACGGACGCGTCACCGCATAGCGTTGCACGTCTCCAGCCGTCACGAAGAGCAGAGGCCTGACGAGGCGCACCCCCAACGCGCCGTAATCCCGCACCGGTGCCAGAGTCTCCACTTTCCCTTGGTAGAGCAGGTTCAACAGGGTAGTCACCGCAGCGTCATCACCATGGTGACCAAGGGCAAGATGCGTACAGCCGCAGGCTACTGTCGCCTCCAGCAAAGCCCGCCGACGCAGGAGGGAGCACCGGTGGCAGTCCAGAGGCAACGCCTCTCGCGGACTGAGCTTCAACGGCACCACACGAAAAGGCACCCCCAAGCCCATTAGCCAAGGCAGCAGGATCGGCTTCTGGTCAGGCAGCCCGGCATGGCTGCCGTCGATGTGGATCGCCCACAGCCCCCCCCGAGACGCGCCCGTCGACCGCCCCAAGGGCAAGCCCTGCCACAGCAACTCCAATAACGTCCGGCTGTCTTTGCCGCCCGAGAGCCCCACGGCCACACAGTCATCTGGACCAAACATGGCGAAGCGACGCACCGTGCGCGCCACCTTGCGCCGCAGGTGTGATGCGCCAGAACCATCTCTTTTCATCCTCTCTCCTGCGCTGGGTCCCAGAATGCGCCTCACGAGCCAATCACCGAACACACTCTTGGGGCTTCTACCATAAGTGGGTCGCAGTCGGGAGCCTCCTTTCGGCCATTTGTGCGCCGCGCACTGGTCGCCACCAGCGACCTTCTGGCCCACTTCATCTTCCAAAGCAACCCGGCTTCAGCTACAGAGTCCCTCTGGCGCCAGAGCCACTGTCCACTTAAGGTAGACCTCAGATGAAAGACCTCGAAGAATCTTTGGCCATCGCTCAACAACTCAGTGATGTTGGTGACCATGAGCAAGCCTGTCGCCTGCTTGGCGAATGCCGACGCGCGTTGTTTGCCGATCTCCAGAGTCACCAGACGGCAGCGGCCCTTCCCCTGCTGCGCGTCATCGAGCGCCAAGTCGCTGCCTTTCTGGCCATGCGGCGCGCCAGCGACGCCATCACGGCGGCCGACTGGTTTCTGCGCCTGATCGCGCATCAAGGGGCTGAGACGCAACATCTGATCATGGGCCACGCCCGCGAGGCCTTCGCCGCCCTCTTCTTGCGCATCGCCCAAGCCCACGGGCAGGAGGGTGCCTTTGCCGAGATGCGCCGACAGATGACCACCGCCCTCGACCTCACCCAAGTGCCAGAAGCCGCCGTCCTGCGCGCCCTCACGCTCTACGCCGCCGCCGCTGCCGCCCATGACTCCATCGAAGGGGCCAACCGGGAGCAGTGGTTGGCGCAACGCGTCGCCGAGCTCATGGCGCAGCTAGACTTCCGCGGTTTCAGCGGCGAAGTCCGTGCCGCTCTCGGAGCCTACCACGACGCCCGCTTCGCCGGACAAGGCGCGCGCGCCCACGAGACTTGGCAAGCCAGGCACGGGAACGCCGCCAACCCTCATGAGGCGCTGGCCTGGCAGCTCGTTGCCGACATGGTAGGACAACACCACCAAAGACCTACATCCGACATTGACTAGCGTCCACCACGAAATGTGGTTAGGGTGCGCCCCGCAAATGTGCGCCTCTGGCTGCCGCTGGGGTAAAAGGAGAGATCATGCTTTTTGGCTTGGGAATAGATATTGGGGCAACAGCCCTCAAAGTGGCCGTCGTCAACGACCAAGGGCAGGCCCTTGGAGCATGGAGCTGCCCACTCCAGGGACAGAGCGCACAGGTCGTGCGCGCTTTCTTGGAAGAGGCGCCGTGGCGCGATGCGGTCACAGCGGATCGCATCGTCGTGGGGGTCACGGGCAGCGGGCGGGACATCTTTAGCGGCGCCGTCAAATCGTACAATGAACTGGTCGCGTTGGCGCGGGGCATCAGCGTCCTCTCAGCCGACGCCTGCTCGGCCATTGAAATCGGTGGTCACACGGCGCGATGGATCATGTTGGGCGCCAAGCCTGGAGAGCTCGCTGAGTTTGGCCAGAACCAACTCTGTGCCGCCGGTTCGGGCGTCTTCCTCGAGCAACAAGCCGGGCGCCTGAGGCTGAGCACGGAAGCGCTCGCCGAGCTGGCGGCCAACGCCTCCCACGGTGCTACCGTCGCCGGTCGCTGCAGCGTCTTTGCCAAATCGGACATGATCCATCTGCAGCAGAAAGGCACGCCCGTCGAGGAGATCGCCTATGGGCTCTGCCTCGCCATGGCCCGTAACTTCATGGCCACAGTGCTCAAAGGCCGGGATCTGCCCCAGCCCCTCATGCTCGCCGGAGGAGGAGCTGCCAACGCCGGCTTGGTGCGCGCCTTCCGCGAGGTCCTCTCGCTGCCACCCGAGCACTCAGTGCGCAGCCCCCATCCCGGTTGTGAGGCCGCCTTTGGCGCCGCGGCACTCGCCCTGCACGACAACGGCCCCAGCCACGCCATGAACACCGACCTGGTGGCCACCCTCGGGGTCACCGACGCCCCGCAGGCCGCCTCTGACTTCGCCCCCTTGGTGTGTATGCCCCGTGACAAGGGGGCCATCGTCCCTCCCGACGGAGAGATGATAGAGGCCTTCCTCGGCGTCGACGTGGGCTCGGTCAGCACCAACTTCGTCGTCCTCGACAGCCATCAACAAGTCCGAGAAGCCATTTATCTGCCCACGCGGGGTCGCCCCATCGAGGTCCTCAATGAAGCGCTGGAGCACCTCGCCACCCGATTCGGCGACCACATCCGCATCTTGGGCGTCGCCGTCACCGGCAGCGGACGACACCTCGCCGCGGCGCTCCTCGGCGCGGACATGGTCCGCAACGAGATCACCTGCCAGGCCGCCGGCACCATCGCCGCCTACCCCAAAGCCGACACCATCCTGGAAATCGGCGGCCAGGACTCCAAGTTCGTCTCCCTCGCCAACGGACGCATTCGCGACTTCATGATGAACAAGATCTGTGCCGCTGGCACGGGGTCTTTCCTCGAGGAGCAGGCCGAATACCTCGGTGTCAAGATCATCGGCGACTTCGCCGAGCGCGCAGCCGTCGCGACTCAGCCAGCCGACCTCGGCTGTCAGTGCACGGTCTTCATGCAATCCGAGCTGGTCGCCGCGCAACGGAGAGGCACTTCGACAGAAGATCTTTGTGCTGGCTTGGCCTATGCCGTGGCCCGCAACTATCTCGATCGCGTCGTCGCGGGGCGGCCCATCGGTGAAGAAGTGGTTTTCCAAGGAGGGGTAGCCTCGAACGACGCCGTGGTGGCGGCCTTTGAAGCGCTCCTCGAGCGTCCCGTGCGGGTCCACCCTTACAACGGGGTCAGCGGTGCCCTCGGCGCGGCCACGCTGATCATGGCTGAAGCCCCTCCCCAAAGTCGCTTTCGCGGCTTCCAGTCTTGCCATGGCCACAGCACGCGCTCCTTCGAGTGCCGCCACTGCGCCAACCGTTGCCAGGTAAGCCGCATCAGCATCGACGGCAAGGCGGTGCACTTTGGTGACGCCTGTGAGCGATTCGCTTCGCGCGATGCCGATGAGCGTGGCATGGTCGTCCCGGATGCCCTCGCCTTGCGCAAAGACATCGTCGACGGGCTCTGCCCGCAACTCGAGAACCCCAAGGGCACCATCGGCTTTCCTGCCACCTCGGTGCTCCTCGAGCTGCAACCCTTCTGGGCAACCTTTTTTCACCATCTCAACTACCGTTTGCTCATCTCGCCGCCGTCGTCACAGGCCACGCTTCAAGCTGGCATACGCCGCTTGCCCGCAGAGACCTGCCTCCCCGTCAAGCTCACCTTTGGGCACGTCCTGGCGCTGTTGCACGCCCCCAACCCTGATCGAGAGGCGGATCAACTGCACGTCTTTTTGCCCTCTATCACCACGCTCCCTGGGGATAACCCCTTCCTCTCCCATTCCTGTCCTTACGTTCAGTCCGTACCCTTCATGGTCAAAGCAGCCATGGACGCTTCCCGCATCTTTGCCCCCGAAGTGGATCTCCAAGCCGACGAGCGGCGCTTTCTCAATGCCATGGCTGAAGTTCTGGACAGGCTCGCCGTCTCGCGCAGCCAAGCGCAAGAGGCTTTCCTCAAGGCACAAGAGGCGCAGAGCGAATACCGCCTGCGCATGATCGAAGCCGGGCGCGGCCTCCTCAGCGAATACGACCGCGTCTTCGTCGTGGTTGGCAAGCCCTACAACGTCCTCGATGCCTTCCTCAACCTCAACCTCTTCAAACACTTGCGCCGCCTTGGCCAGGTCGCAATGCCCATGTGGTTTCTTCCGCTGGAAGAGGCCAAACTCGATGAGTCCCTGTCCAACCTCCCGTGGCACTTCAATAGAGAAATCGCCAAAGCCCTCACCCTCTGCAAAAATGATCCCCGCCTCTTTCCCGTCCTGGTCTCCAACTTCGGTTGCGGTCCCGACGCCTTCACCCACGGCCACCTCGAACAGATTTTGGGCGACAAGCACTACCTCTCCCTGGAATTCGATGAGCACCGTGGTGAAGCCGGCCTCATCACCCGCATCGAAGCCTTCCTCGACGAGATCGGGCAGGACGCGGGGAACACCGAGACGCCGCACGCCCTGCGTTTACCTTCCACTGCCTTGATGCGGCGTCCGATGGCCGAACGCAACCGGCGCTTCGTCATTCCCTACTTCTCTGATCACGCTTACGCCTTCTCAGGCGCGCTCAAGGCCGCTGGTCATGAGAGCCGCCTGCTCCCCCAACCGAATGACGCCGTCAGACGCCTTGGCGAAGCACACGCCAGCGGCAAGGAATGCCACCCCTACGCCCTGCTCGCTGGGGACCTGGTCGCCCTCGCCCAGAGTGAGCGCGCCGGAGATGAGGCCTTCTTTTTCCCCGGCACCACGATCCCCTGCCTCTTGCACCAGTATGGTGACGGACACCGTTTGCTGCTCCAGCGCCTGGGGATTCACGACCTGGAGGTCGTCACCCCCAACGCACTGGGCCTGCGGGATCTCCTCGGCTTCGACAATACCATCCGTTTGTGGCAAGGCCTGGTCGCCATCGACCTTCTGATCAAGGCCACCTGTGAGATTCGCCCCTATGAGAAGGAGATCGGTCAGACCGATGCCATCCACCAACAGAATCTCCAGGACATCGAGACGGCGACGGCAGCGGGTGAGCTGGGCTCAGCGTTGGCTCTGGCCACGGCTCGCCTCAAAATGATCGCCGTCGATCGTTCCGAAGTGCGCCCACTCGTTGGGGTAGCTGGCGACATTTACACCCGCATCAACCCTGCAGGCAATGAAAACCTCTTCCATTGGCTCGAGGCCCAGGGGTTGGAAGTGTGGCCCTCGCCATTCATGGTGGACATCATCGATTTCGGCTGGCGACGTGACATCGATCTCGATCTCGGGCGAGGACGCTACGCCGCCGCCGCTTTGAGCTCGATCCTCATGATGCGCAAGAACCTCGAAAGCTGGCTCATTCAGCGCCAGCTCAAGGGCCAAGTCAATCGCATTCAAGAGCCGAGCTACAAAGAAGTTTTGGAGATGGCCACCCCTTACTTGGGCAAGTTGGCCAATGAGGCCCTCATGTGCAATGTCGCCAAAATGGTCGACTTTGCCCGCCGCGGCGCCGACGGCGTCATCAACGCCGTCTGCTTCAACTGCATGCTCGGCACTATCTCCGCTTCGGTCACCCAACGCATTCGGGACGAGCATCAGGGCATCCCAATCGCCAACCTCTTCTACAACCGCGTCGAGGGCTCCCAGCGCAGCGTCCTCGAGGCCTTTGTCCACCAAGTCCAAGCGCGACAGACGCAACGCTTGGCCGCCGAGGTACCGCGCGAACGCTCACGCTTTGCCCGGCTCCTTGGCGCCTAAACACCGCGCGCCGAAGGGCGCTCCCCGCCCTCTGGGCGTTGACGTCCCCCAGAGGGGCGGGCTAATGTCCGCAGCGGCGCGCTTCCTCACGATGTGGTGAAGCCTCGGTGCAAGGCGCGAGAAATCCGGCCAAGGAGTTTGGCATGTTCAGAGCCAACGAGCGGCCCCTGCCCCTGGGTCTGCAGGCGAGCTATTGCGATGGGCGCTACACTTTGCGCAGCCGCGAGCTGCACGTCGCTCCATGGCTGCTCGTGCGCGACCTCATCCTGAGCCCGCTCTATCCCTTCCACCCCAACCAGCCCTTTCACCTACAGCGCTGGAAAGTGGAACACCTGCACTGCGTGGTGCAGGAACGTGGCCTCAATCACCGCATCGCCCAGTGCCTGGATCCCGCACCGCTGACGCCCTTTGGCCGCCTCCAACACTTTGGCCTCGCTTTTCACCCCAGCCACATCGAGTGCCTCACCGCCTTCGACGCACCGCGTACCTGGTTCAGCGCGCAACTGCTCCCCATCCCCGGTGACAGCAACGCGCATCCGACGACCCTGTCCTGGGCCATTCATCTCCCCATGGCGTGGGGGCAGGCCATGCCGACCCCGGGTCGCGCCGTTCGTGCAGCCCTGACAGCGATCTTGCAGCAACCGTCCATTGCCACTCTCTTTGGGACCCCACTGCAACCACCACTTCCCGCTACACCCAACCTCCAGCAGGGTCAGCTCACCCTGCAACCGCTCCGAACACTTCTCATTGAACTCCTCGCTCCACTGGGACTCAGAGCCCCAGCGCTCCCGCTCATGCCAACCTCGATCTCCATCGACGCCGAGGGGCTCCATCTCATCTCGAGCAGCGACGATCAACACGTGCCCCAACGACCATCAGCTCCCTCATTGCTCCGCTGGGACCGCGCTCAGAGCTCCCTCGACCCCAACCTCCTGTGGCCCGCCCATCAGGAAGCCCCTGGCTCCATTCTCCTCGCTTCTCTGCAACAGGCCCTGCATCGTTTAGGGCCAGAGCCCATGCTCGTCAATGAAGCGCTGCACCTGCACATCGCTGCTACCGCATGGGAGGAGGCCGCCGCCCTGCTGCACAGTGCCGCCGAGAACCCTGCCAACCACACCTGGCTTTCACTCTGGGAGACCTCCGTGCACTTGGCGCGGCGCGATCTCGAACGCGCGACGGAGAGCCTCCTCGGGCACGGCACCACCGCGGAGCATCCCCCCTCCTTGCCCAAGATCGCTGCCACCCTCGCGCTCCTGCACGCAGGAGCACCCTCTCGCGAAGTGGCACACTACCTGCGCAGACACCACGAAGTGCCTGGCGCGACCGCACCCATCCTGCAGGGGTTGCGTCATCACTTGCAAAGCAGCGGCGACCCAATGGCGCTCCTCGAAATCATGCGCCTCCAGGCCGCCATCTTCCAGCCTGCCCCCCAACGCCGAGAAACCTACGTAACCATGGCCCAAGTTCTGGCCACGGTCTTCGATGGACAGGACGAAGCCCGGCACCTGCTGCAGCGCGCCGAAGCGCTCGGCGTCCAGACCTTGGAACAGGCCCGCCCCCTCGCCGTGGCTTATAACGCCGCAGGCGATCCTGACGGAGCGCTGCGAATCCTGGCAGCGCTCGCCACGCGTTTTCAAGCCCAGCAAGATCACGAGCGCGCAGCGGAGTGCCACTTCATTGGCGCTGAGATCCTCCAGGTCTACCCTGACTCACGCCGCTTGGCCCTCCTGTGCTGCGAGGAAGCCCTCACCTGTGACCCACATCACCTTGGCGCCCAACGACTCCGGGCCCGCCTGGCATTCGCCGACGGACGCGTGGCGCCTGCGTGCATTTACTACGAAGAGATCCTGCGTGATCTGCAAGGTAGGCTCGACCAGACGGATGGCCCACAAGCGCGCAGGACCCTCAAAGACAGCCTCGGTGAGGTCTTGAGCGAGCTCGCCCAGAGCTACAGCGCCGCCAACCAAGTGCAGCAGGCCATCGCCACTTGGCGACGCGCCCTCCGCCTCGACCCCAACCACCCCCAGGCCTTCGAGGCCCTCTTTCGAACCCACCATGAAGCGCAAGATCCTGCATCCTCCCTCGCCCTCTGCGAACAACTTTGGGACGATAGTGCCCTCAGCCAAGGGCGGCGCTTGCAATGCGCCCTCGAGATTGCCCGCCTCCACGCCACCCAACTCTCACAACCCGAGCAATCCCTGCTCTGGCTCGACCGCGCCATCCAACTGGCCCCAGAGAACCTCGAGGCCTACGCGCAGAAATACCGCATCCTCCAGCGCAGCGGCCGTATGGACGAGCTGCGCGCCTTCCTCCCCGTGTACATCGAACGATGCCCAGAGACGGCCCAGCGAGTGGCGCTGCTCACCCATCTCGCGCGCCTGCACCGCGAACACCAACACGAGCCGGCCCAAGCCCTGCAGTACCTGCGCCAAGCGCTAGCCCTGGCTCCCAAAGACAAACAGCTCCTCCTAGAGACTCGAGCCGTATTGCGTCAACAAGGACGGCTGAGAGAGCTCAGCCAAGTCCTCGAGAGGCTCGCCGCCCTAAGCGATGATGGCGCAACCAAACGCGCCTTTCAGCAAGAAGCGGCTGACCTACACAAGACCCTCGCGAACGCACCCGAGAAAAACTTCGCCTTCAGAGATCACCAGCGCTACGACCCACCGCAACGCCCCGCACCTGGCGCTCGCAAAGAAGAAAGCCTGAGCGCCACGGCGGCCCGCCCTCAGCCTCACCCCCCTGCCGCTTCCTACCTCCAACCCTTCCCACCTTACCCGCGGCGTGACACCGAAGCGGACATCCTCGCCGAACCCATCTCAGAAGAGCTCGAGGTTCGTCTCATGCCCGCCCCTGGCCGCGTCGGCATTCACCTCGTCGCTGCCGAGAGCGACAGTACCTCGGGCCTCGATGGCGTACCCGAAGAGAGCTTTCCCCTGCCTCGGCCCAAAGCCAGCCCTACGGAAGAAAACGAAAGTCCCCCACCCGCCCCGGAGCAGAGCACCGGGGAGACCTCCTCCATGTATTTCGAGAAGAGCCCTGTCGCCCCAGCAAGCGAGGTGGCCAAAGCAGATGAAGACGCCTGGCTCGCCCTGGCCGATGTCGTTGGCACCAGCGCCGCCCCGAACGCTAATGCGCCCGCCGTCTCTCCCCCGCTCGCTGAACTCGCGTCACCCAGCGCGCTTCAAAGCGACTTGGACCCCACCGCTCCCGCGCCAGCCTTTCGCCTCCCCTCTCCCGCCACCGCGCCCGACTGGCGATTCGCCGCGCAGAGCTGGCTACAGGAACAACGCAGCACCCGCACCGACACCCCCATCGCCCCAGCCCCTCCATTATCGTCCAGCGAGCTCAGCGTCCTCCTCCAGGATGCCCGCACCCAGGGAGATCTGGCCTCCCTCATGCAGCTACTCCGGCGCGCCATCGACGAGGCCCCCACACCCATGGCCAAGGCACGCTTCCTCCAAGAGTTGGGCTGCCTCCACTACTACGATGGCGACGATGGTGAAGCTGCCCGGACCTGCCTCGAAGAGGCGCGCCTACTCGACCCCCACGGGGTCGGGGTGGAAAACGAGAGCCTCACGGCTCTGGAAGGTATCTACGAAGAAGAGGGCGATTTCGAATCCCTATCTGAACTCTATCACATCCGCCTCGCCCATGCGGACAACGCTGAGACACGCAACCTCTACCGCCTCCTCTTGGCCCAACTCGACGCCGAGCACCTCAGCCGACACCGCGAAGCCATGGGCCACCTCGACGCGCTCTTGGCCGATGAACCCGACAACGAGCCAGCCTTGCGTCTCGTGGCCCAACTGCACATCGCTGCGGGACGAGATCGCGAGGCAGCCCAAGCGCTGCATCGCCTCGCGCACACTCTCCCCCCCAACAGCAGCGAACGCCACACCCTCTTGCGGCGTATGGCTGAGTTGTGGACCAACGTCGAGGCCTTCGCTGAAGCCCAACAGGCCATGCAACAGGCCGTCGCCATCTCCCATGACCCCCTCACCGACATGGAGATCCTGAAGAACATCTGTCGGCGCGCCGATGATTGGGATGGCTTGTTCTCCACCCTGCTCGCCGAGCTCTCCCTCATCACCGGCCGCGAGCTGACCCGCGAACGACTCGAGCTCCTCGATGACGTCGAGGCCCTCACGACCTCCGCCGAGCTGGGCACCACGATCGCCCACGCCCTCCGCGAAGCCGCCGACGTGCTGGCAAGGAAAATCGAAGCCCCCCTCGCGGCATGGAATCTCTACACCCTGCTCATCCGCCTACACCCTGATCAACCCTACGCCCGCGAGCAACGCCTCGAACTCAGTCGCCAACTCGCGCGCTGGGACAGCGCCGTCGAAGATCTGGAGGCCATGCTCCACGGCCCAATGGATGCCTCCCAACGCTTCGCAGCCCTCGTCGAAGTAGCCCAGATTCATGCCCGCGAACACCATGACCCTCACCGCGCCCAGCAGGCATTGGAACGCGCCTTCGAATTGGCGCTGAGGCTCCCCGAGCCCCCCGAGGCCCTGCCCCACGCGCACGCCTTGTTGGCTGAGCTGCGCCCCCAAGAACCCCACCCAAGACAGGCCGCACCCCAGCCAACAGCATCAACGGCACCCCATGCCCAGGACACCCCCAGCCCGCACCAACCCAGCCGCATCGCCTCCCTCATCGCCCAAGCCGACATCGCCATGGGCGCCAACAATCCCTTCGTCGCCCAGCTCAACCTGCGCGCCGCCGTCGCCTTGGCGCCCGAAGCGCTGGACGCCCGCGCAAAGCTCGTCGAAGCCCTCTTGGCTTACGGAGATCACAGCAACGCCGTGAATCATCTCTCCCTCTTGACCTCGAGCACCGCAGCGACGGCCGCCCAGCTTGGCCACTGGCGCCGCCTCGGCGAAGAGCTGGCCCGGCAAGCCCCACCGCACCTCGCTCAGCGCGCCCAGCGCCTCATCCATGACCTCCCGCCCGCCACTCCAGAGGACCCATGACTTTGAATCCCCATGAAACGGCTCTCCTGAGCAAATGGAGCACTGACGCGCGGCCCAAGAAACGCGCCGCCGCCGCCTTGAGCGTCGACATCCACGATCCATGGTCCTGCCAAGGGGTGACAGCAGATCTCTGCGCCTTCGCCGCCTGCGGTGTGCGCGGTCACTCTGTCCTGAGTGGCATCGGTCAACGCCTGAGCCCCACCCAAATACGCTGTGAGCCCATCCCGTCTCATCACTTCCAGATGGCCCTCCACAACCTCGACCTCGCCGTCGACGCCGCCAGAATCACCACCCCCCTGGACCTCGAGCAGCTCCGCCACCTGGCTGAAGCCTTGGAGCGCAAGGCTTGGGGCAGGGTGCTCTACGATCCCCAGCTCATCGACCGCGAAGGCCGCCTCGACCGGGACATCAACGGGGCCCTCGCAGCGCGCCAGCGCTTGCTCCCCCATCTCACCCTCTTGGTACTCAACAGCCAAGAGGCGGCCCTCCTCACCCAAAGCCAGGTCCCAGGACTATCGGCGATGAAAGAGGCCTGCCGACGCCTCGCGGACTGGGGGGCCCCCTACATCCTCATCACGGGTGGGCGCATCGATGACCACGCCGTCGATCTCCTCTACGACGGCTCGGGCTTCACCGAGTGGGGCAGCGATCGCCGCGAAGGCCACTTCGTTGGACCCGGACCGGTGCTCAGCGCCACCATCACGGCCCTCTTGGCGCGCCGACTCCCCCTGCTCGACGCCGTCGCGCAAGCCAAAGAGTGGATCACCAAGGCCTTGGACCATCCCATGCCTTGCCCCCAGTCCGGCGCCTACCTCACCCCCAACCCCTGGCACCGTGTCTGGCAGGCCATCGACCTCGATCCTCAGCCCATCGAGACCGCTCCAGCTACACCGCATCGCCATCCATGAGGCCGCGTCACCCAAGCCCTGCGCCATCGCTTTGTTCGATCCCTATTGACAAGCATGACCATACGTGCAAGACAACTCTCGTCTTGGACATTGGTATCGCCTCTTCGACGCTTCTGTCGTGGATGGTGGTATTTTCGTTAGCGTCCTGACCCAAGGAGTCTGTTCCAATGCGTTTCCTTCTCGTTCTCGCCCTTTTCTCTGTCGCTTCCCTCGCTGCCTGCGGCGGTGGCGCTGCTCTCCCCAAAATGCCTGTTGACGAAGCCAAAGCGCTCAGCGCCGAGCTCACCCAGAGCCAAAGCTTCATCACCAACGCGTGGGCCGACGTCCAGAACAACGCTGGCACCATCGCCCATGTCGACGCCAACGTCCCCATCGGCGATGTCGACGAATTCCGCTCCATGCTCCAAGAGTGCTTCCAATCCGCACCGACCAAAGCCGTCGCTGAGGAAGGCGTAGAGAAAGACGGCGTCATCACGACCAAGGACGCCAAAATCGTCGCCATGGTCGGCTATGAGTCGGTCTCGGGTTGCTCCACCAACAAACTCGACTCCCTCACGGATGCCGCCGACGACGAAGCCAAGACCTTCTACACCTCCAAATTCCAACAGGTCGAGAAGATCCGCACCGACGTCTACCTCATCCCCCTCAACGCTCAAGCCCTCATCGAAGCCAGCCCCAAGGCCTTGGCAGAAATCGCCGAAATCCGCGTCAAAGCCGAGGCGGCCCTCGCTGCGACCGAGAAGAACCCCATCGCCTCCAGCAAGCAAAAAGCCAAAGCCAAGGAAGACTACGCCCTGGTCATCTCCGAGCTCGACGCCGTCGAGACGGGCCTGAAAAAACTCGTCGAAGACATCAAGTCACTGCCCACGGACGTCCCCGCAGTGGTCACCCAGATCGCCTCGGACATCGAGAACATCGGCCGCTGAGCCCAACAAGCGCGCCCCACCAGACCGCGCTTGCTACCGCATGATTGACCCAGGCCAAGCCTGGGTTTTTCTTTTTGCTGCCACCCCCGTCAAGGCGCACGCACCGCGCCGCTCACCCCAATTGCGCCGACACCCATCGATCCATCGCCTCCAACTCCTCCGTGAAGGGCGCCTGCACCGGTGGAAATCGAAAGCCCGTCTTCGGATCCAGATCGAAGCTACTCACCCGGAAGGATATCGCAAAACGCTCCCGCTTCCACTGCGCTTGACACAAGAGCCGGACGAACTTGCGCACATCCCTGGCAAAAGCCGCCAGATCGCCGCCGTAGATCTCCTGCATCGATGGCCACAAGCGCTGCAGCAACGCCAGCGGCTCCAGGGCCAACTGCACGAAGGCAAACATGAGCTGATCCAACACCACGAAGGGCATCAAGTCCGCTTCATCCGTCTGCGCCCGCTCCGGTGGGCGCAGCTCCGCCGTGGCCTCCTGCACCAGAACCGCGTCCAACGATGCGTAACCGTGGAAGCCACGCGCCCAGGCCAACCACAGCGTCACCAGACTCTTGGGCACATCGGCGATGGGGGCCAGTCCGCCGCTGGAGTCTCCATCCATGGTCGTATAGCCCACGGCCGCCTCGCTCTTGTTGCTCGTCACCAGCAACAACGCCCGATGTAGGTTGGCCACGCTCCATATCACCAGTGAGCGCAAACGCGCTTGCATGTTCTGCAGGGGGACATCGTGGCCATCCTCTTGCCAATCCAGCGGGTAGCCCAGCATCTGCGCCGTCACCCCCAAGGTCGCATCGAAGACGGGCTGAACGTTACCATCGTAGTAGTGGGCCCCGATCTCCGCCGCCACCCCCGCCGCGGCGGCACGCGTCACCGGCCCGGAGTTCTCCGTCGCCAAGTAAGCACAGATGAAACGCCTCTTCACCTCCTTGGCCAAGGCGCTCGCATCCCAGCCAGGGTGTTCGTAACACAGCATCCGGTGCACCAACAGAGCCACCATCGCGCTGTCACGCCCGCCAGAGAGGGCCAAACAAAGCGCCGGAACCTGCGCTTTGGCCACGTAATCGCGCAACCCCAGACAGATGGCCAGCTCCAACTCGAGATGGCACAGATCTTCTGGACGTAGCGCACCTACCAAAGCGGCGTCCTCCAAATGCGCCAGCGAAGGATCCAGGTGTTTCGCCGGACTCGGCACCCAATAGGGCGCCGGCGCCGGCGCCTGCTTCTCCGTGCCAAAGTACCCCTCGACCCGCGTCAACACAGGCTCAGGCCCAAAAGCCCCGCTCTGCAAGCGCGTGTGCTGCTCGCGCCACGAACCCTCCTCCATCCGCACCTGGCGGATCTCACGCAGATCGATGACCCTGTCCACCAGGTCCCATGACTCGGTGAACAAGAAGCGACGCCCTTCGCTCAAGACCTGCCCATTGGCCGCGATGAAGGTCGAGCCGTCGAAGACCAACCGCGTCGCATCGCAGCCCAGTAAAGAAGCATAGAGATAGACGCAGTGATCCTCGTGGCTGATCTGGGTCACCATCCGCCGGCGTACCTGGTGCTTCCCCATACAAAACCACGACGCCGAGGGGTTGGCCAAAATCTCCGCCCCCGCCAAAGCAAAGACCGATCCCGGGCGTAAGCCCTTCCATGCGTCCTCACAGATCTCGAAACCAAGGGTCCCTAGCCCCGACAAGTGCAGGAGCTGGGTCCCGAGCGGCGCGCTCACCCCGTCAAAGCCACGATGCTCCACCAGCCGGCCATGTGTCCACGGCTGGAAATAGCGGTTCTCATACTCTACGTCGCCCGTGGCGAGGTTCTCCTTCGCCACGAGTGCCGCCAGGCGACCATCGGCCAACAAGGCCATCGCATTGAGAACGACCCCATCGTGCCACAGCGGCAACCCCACAGCCACAGCCATCCCCTGGGTGCACTCAGCCAAGCGCAAAGTCGCCGCCCAAGCGCGCTCCATGGTCCCCAGCCGCAGCAGACGGTCACCCAGGCTATAACCCGAAACACACATCTCAGGCATCAACAAGAAACGCACCCCACGCGCCCGCGCGGCGTGCACCACCTCCTGCATCCGGCCCAAGTTGCCCGCCCAATCGCCAACGGTCTGATTGACCGAGGCCACCCCTACATGTGCTTGCCCACGCTCCATCCACCCACTCCCTGCTGTGCGAACCGCCACGCTCATCTTCAACCCGGAGGCCACTTCATGCCCCGACCACCGAGCAGATGCAAGTGCAGATGTGGCACTGTCTGCCCGCCATCGTCATTCACGTTGAAGAGCAAGCGGTAACCGGACACCTCGACCCCCTCCTCCCGCGCCAGCGCCGCCGCGCGCAGGAGCATCCTGCCCAGCAGCGCCGCGTCCTCGACCTGCGCGTCGGCCATGCTGACGATGGGCTTCTTGGGGATGATCAGCAGATGCAGCGGCGCCGCCGGATGGATGTCGGCGATGGCGATCATCTCATCGTCCTCATAGCGCTTCTCTGCAGGCACCTCACCCCGAATGATCTTACCAAAGATGGTCTCAGCCATGTTCGTCCTCGTCCTCCTCAAGTCACCTTCCAGCACCACCCAAGCAGGCTGTCCCCTCAACCGCGAGAGGCGCAGCGCGCGCCGCGCGACCATGATGCGACACCTCCCGCGCCTTGACCAGGCCCGCGAAAATCGCGACGCCACCCCCACCCTCTTGCACCAACGCCTGCCGCCTCACTCACAACGCCGATTGTTTTTCCACCCGTCCATTCGCATCTATCTTAGGACCGTTGTTCTACGGCAGATGATGGCCCAAGTCCCCGCCGAGGCCTCATCTCATGCAGCCAGCACCTTGGCGCGCAGGTACACGGCATGTCCAACGACGAGCGTCCCAGCCAGCAACGGAGCAGCGCCTGCCCCGCACCGGCTGCGCCTGACTCCTCCCCCCACGACCGCGGAGGGGCAAGGGATACCCTTGATGTCTCGTCCATTAGTCTGCCCGTGGTCCAGGATGAAGAGGACCTCGCGCGGCGCTACCTCGAGGCTTACCATCGCTTTGGCATGCACCCACCGCGTTCGAGTCGCCCTGGCCGCTTCGAGATGGTCATGGAGTTGGGACGCGGGGGCATGGGGCGCGTCGTCGAAGCGTATGATGCCGAGCTGGGCCGCAACGTCGCCGTGAAGCTGATGCGGGATCCGAGCACGGTGACCCCAACCCTGGTCGAACGTTTTCTCAACGAAGCACGGGTGACGGCGCAGCTCGAGCACCCCAACATCGTCCCCGTCCATGAGATCGGGTTCACCGCCGAAGGCGAGCTCTTCTTCGTCATGAAGCGGGTCATCGGGCGCTCTCTCCGCGCGCTCATCGATCGGGCTGCCTCAAGTGAAGACGCCCGCGCCGGCTGGGGCTTGCATCGCCGCCTCAGCGCCTTCGTCCAGGTCTGCAACGCCATCGCCTATGCCCACCAGCGCGGCGTCCTTCACCGCGATCTCAAACCGGACAACGTCATGATCGGTGACTTCGGCGAGGTCGTGGTCATGGACTGGGGCGTCGCGCGGGCCGCCTGGTTGCCCGAGCAAAGCCGCCAGAACACGCCTGCCGAGCCCCCCCCTCCACAGTGGACCGTCGAAGGCGAGGCCGTTGGGACCCCGGGATACATGAGCCCTGAGCAGGTGATGGGCCATGAGGATCGCCACCGCCCAGCAAGCGACGTCTGGTCATTGGGGGTCCTGCTCTTCGAGTTGCTCACCCTCAGCCCGCTCTTCCACGGCGACAATGCCCAGGACTTGATGCTCGCCACCGCCAAAGGCCATCTCCCGAGCCCCAAAGAGCGGGCCCCCAGCAGCCGCATCCCCGACGAGCTCGATGCCTTGTGTCAGCAAGCGCTGGACCGCCAGGCCGCCCGACGCCCCTCAGCCCACGCTCTGGGACAAGCGGTAGAAGCCTTCCTCGAGGGCAGTGAACGACGCGCTGAAGCCCAGGAATGGGTGCGTGGTGCCCAAGTGGCCTGGGCCCAACTCGCCAAGCTGCTGCAAAGCCGAGAGCAGCTCGCCAAAGAACAACGACAGCTCGAAAGCAGGCTAGCGCCGTGGGCAGCCCTGACGGAAAAAGAAGCGCTGCTCAGTGTCCGAGACCGCTTGAAAATGCTCCGCTCCGAGATGGAAGCCTTCTTTGAAAAGACGGTCTCCTCCTGCGAGCGGGCCCTCTCGCACGACCCCCGCAACGAGGCGGCCCACGCCCTTCTGGCCGACGCCTACTGGATGCGCTTGGAAGAGGCTGACAACAGCGGAGACCCCATCGCCGCCCGCCACTACGCCGGCCGCGTGCGGGCCCATGACTTCGGCCGCTACACCGTGCTCCTCGATGGTGACGGGGCGATCTCCGTGGCGACCAAACCCAACGGCGCTGATGTCTTCATCAGGAGAGTCGAACGCAGCGCTCTGTTGTGGTCCCTCGGTGAAGCCGAGTGGATGGGGCGAAGCCCCATTGACCGCGTCGGGGTGCCCATGGGCTCCTACCTCCTCACCTTCATCGCCCAAGGCTTTCAAGCGACCCACTACCCAGTACACGTCTTTCGCGGACGCCATTGGGACGCTGGCGACGCGCCCATCCCCCTCTATGATCCCCAAGAGGTTGGCGCTGGCTGGGCCTACGTCCCCCCGGGGCCTTTCATCTACGGCGGAGACCCCCACGCCCCCGACGCGCTCCGCCGTCAAGAACCGTGGGTCGGAGGCTTCTTCATCGCCCGTCACCCCGTGACCTGGGGCGAGTACAAGGCCTTCTTGGCCGACCTGTACCAGAGCGATCCTGCTCGAGCCAAACAGCGCACGCCCCGCGCCTTCGGTGCCGCACGGAGGGCGCAGGCCGGGCTGAGCAGTCCGAGCTGCCAGCCCACCGAGGGTCGCCCCTACCCTTTGGACGACGACCTCTGGTGTGAAGACTGGCCGGTGACGGCCATCTCCTGGGGAGACGCCACGGCCTACGCCGCCTGGCTCAGTGAGCAGCATGGGGTGGCCTATAGGCTGCCACGGGAGCTCGAGTGGGAGAAAGCGGCCCGCGGCGTCGATGGCCGCTTCTACCCTTGGGGTGAAGACTTCGACCCCTCACTCTGCTGCATGCGCGACAGCCGCCCGAACAACCACGGCCCCTGTCCAGCGGGATCCTTTCCTGACGACGTCTCCATCTACGGTGTCTTCGACATGGCGGGATTGGCCAGCGAGTGGTGCGTCGACCCCATCATCATCGGCCAACTCCAGAGACGCGTGGTCAGAGGCGGTGCCTGGACCTCAGACGCACGCGCTTGCCGGCTCGCGGCCCGCACCCTCCTCGACGTCAACGACGCCATATCGACGGTAGGTTTCCGCTTGGTGCGCGGCGCTCCCATGCCCAAAACGCGGTGAACGAGCCTCCTCGCGCTTGCGCCGCCGCTGCAAGCACACTAGAACGGCCACAGCAGCGGTGGGGCGCAACGTCTCCAGCGCTCCAAGGGACGAACCATGGCTCAACAACAGTGGATGAGCGCCTTTGCTCCGGCGACCATCGGCAACCTCGGCCCCGGCTTCGACGTGCTCGGCATGGCCATCGCCGGCGCTGGCGACGTCGTCTCCGCTTGCTGGAGCGATGACGACAGGTGCACCATCGAGCGCATCGATGGCGATCATGGCAGCCTCCCCAGAGAACACAGCGCCAACACCGCCGGCATCGCCGCCTCCGCCCTCCTCGAGCAGCTAGGTTGCACCCGCGGCGTGCGGCTGCGCATCCAAAAGCGCATGCCCATTGCGTCAGGGCTGGGCTCCTCTGCCGCCAGCGCCGTCGCCGCGGCCTTCGCCGTCAACGCGTTGCTGGACTACCCTTGCGCCCTCGAAGGACTGATCCAGCCCTGCGTCAAGGCCGAAGCCGCCGTCTCGGCGCCCTCGGCAGACAACGTCGCCGCCGCCCTCTTCGGCGGCATCATTTTGCTGACCCATGGCGATCCGCCACAGGTCGTGCGCCTCCCCGTGCCCCCCTGGCTCTACGTCGTCGTCGTCAGCCCCGACATGGCCCTGCGCACGGCAGAGGCGCGTCGCGTGTTGCCGCACCAAGTCTCCTTGGAGACCATGGTGCGCACCACCGCCAATATCGCTGGTCTCATCGCCGCCCTCTATCGCCACGACGAAGCGTTACTCAGCCAAGTCTGGGCGGATGACGTGATCACCCACGCCCGCGCACCTCTCATCCCAGGCTGCCTGGAGGTCCTGCGGGCCGCCCAAAGCGCGGGGGCCTTGGGTGCCTCCATCAGTGGCGCCGGTCCGGCGCTCTTTGCCCTCTGCCGCGGGGAGGCGCAGGCCTTCACCGTTGGCACTGCCATGCGACGAGCCTTCGCCGCTTGCGGCTTGGAGAGCACCCACCGGGTGTCCCACGCCCAAGCGCCAGGCGTGCGCCTGCTCGATGTGCCCCTCTAGCTTCCCCGGCTCCCTTCACCGCTCGAACCGCTTCAAGGTCACCCTACATGCCGCCTTTCGATCCACGCAGCTTACCCATCTATCAGCACCGCGAAGAGATCTGCGCCGCTGTGCGTCAACACCAGGTGGTGGTCATCGAAGGGCCCACGGGGTGTGGCAAAACCACGCAGCTTCCGCGCATTCTCCTCCGCGAAGGCCTCATCGACGGCCTCATCGGCCTCACCCAACCGCGACGCATCGCCGCCGTCTCCGTCGCCTGGCGACTCGCCGAAGAGATCGGCTCCAAAGTCGGCGAAGAGGTCGGCTACGCCATCCGTTTCGATGATCAGACATCTGCGGCCACGCGCGTAAAAGTCATGACCGACGGGATCTTGTTGCAAGAATCCAGGCTAGATCCCGATTTCATGCGCTACGACATGGTCATCGTCGATGAAGCCCACGAGAGAAGTCTCAACATCGATCTCAGCCTAGGCCTGCTCAAGCGGGCCCTGAAAAAGCGCCCCACCTTCCGGGTCATCATCTCGTCGGCTACCCTGAACCCGGAGATCTTCCAAGACTATTTCGCCGATGTCGATGGCCCGGTCCCGCGCGTCTCCATCGCCGCGCGGGTCCACCCAGTGGAGATCCGCTACGAAGCCACGCGCCACACCGATCGCAGTGAGCTCGCTGAGGTCGTGGCCGAGGCCGTGCTCCGTCTCGACGCCAGCGAAGAAACGGGCCACGTCCTGGTCTTCTTGCCAGGGCAGGCCGCCATCATGGACAGCGAGAAGCTCCTCCAGCGGCGCTTGGCGGGCCGCCCCGTCGCCATCCTACCCCTCTACGGCCAGCTCACCCGTGACGAACAAGAGCGGGTCTTTGCCGACTTCGATGGCCGACGAAAAATCGTCCTCGCCACCAACATCGCTGAGACCTCCATCACCATCCCCGAGGTCCGCTTCGTCGTCGACACGGGCATCGCCAAGGTCCCCCGCTTCGATGGGCGCACGGGGATCACCACCCTGCGTGAGGAGCCCATCAGCCAGGCATCCCTGGCCCAGCGAGCCGGGCGCGCTGGACGTACCGGCCCGGGTGTGGTGGTGCGTCTCTTCCCTGAGCGCTCGCTCCAGCAACGCCCGGCCTTCACCGACGAGGAAATCTGCCGCCTCGATCTCAGCGAGGTCGCCTTGCGTCTCATCGATCTCGGCGTCCACGATGTCGAGGCCTTCCCCTTCCCCACGCCCCCTCCCCTCAAGGCCCTGCGGCGCGCCATCTGGACCCTGAGGGAGCTCGGCGCCATCAACGAGGACAACCACCTCACGCCCGTTGGCCAGAAGATGGTCCCCTTCCCGCTCAGCCCGCGTTTGGCGCGCATGATCGTCGAGGCCGGAGAGCGCTACCCGAGCACGCTGGACGACGTCTTGGTTCTTGCGTCCTATCTGAGTGTCCGCACGCCCTACCTCTTCCCCCAAGGCGAAGAGGGCGCCGCTCGGCAAGCCCATGACATGTTGGCTGACGCCCTCGGCGACGCCGTCACGGCCGTCCGCGTCTATCGCAATTACCGTGCGGCGCCTGCGCCGGCCGCCTACTGCAAAAAGAACTACTTGGACCCAGACACCATGGCCTTCATCGTCAAGGCCCACCAACAGCTCGGCGAGATTGCCACCCGCATCGGCTATCACCCCCAGAGCGACCATGCCGCCGAGCCCCTGATCCGCTGCGTCATGGTCGCCTTCTCCCAAAACTATCTCCTCCGCCAGGGGCGCACCTACGCCACGGCCGGTGGCTCCACCGTCGCCATTCACCCCTCTTCAGCCCTCTTCGGCACCCACCAGCGCCTCCTCATCGCCACGGAGCTCGTCAATTCCAGCCGGGTCTACGCCCATCAGGTCTCGGTCGTGCGGCCCCAGTGGCTGATGGAGAGCCAGCCCGAGCTCGCCCGCGCCTGGCGCCTCCATGAGACCAAGGCCTTGAGAAACAGCGCCGAGCGGCCTCCTTCAACGCAATCTCCTCGCCCCCACAGCGGCGAGCCCAGCTCAGCGCCACCACCGACCAGCCTCCATGTGGGGGGCATCAACCTGACGGTCATCGCCCAGCGCCGCCGGGTTCAGGTCATCATCCCGCGCGACGCCGTAGAGATCCTCCAGGACGTGAGTCGCGAAGACATCCCCCGCGAGGCCTTACAGTGGCGCTCGACCATCCGCGACGGCGCGCACGGCTACCTCTCGGGCCTGCCTTTCGCCAAAGTCCTGGCGCTTCTCCCCTTTGTCCCCCTGCCCAAGGGAGAGCCTGCGCCTGCAGCCTCGGTGCCTCAAGGCGCACTCCTCAGCGTCGAACGCAACATCGCCACCATCGAGCGCCATCTCCCCGGCCTGCTGGCCCCCACCATGCCCTTTCGCGGCAAACGCCCGGGCTGGCTGATGTTGGTCGCCAACGGCGACGATGGCTTCTGGTTCGCCGTAGACACTGATTTCGTCGCCGCCCTCACCTCGACCGTCGAGGCCCTCGAGGCCCTGGTCGACACCTACGCTGACGACGATCCCCACCGCGAATTGGCCAGCGAGCGTCTGGGACACTTCCAGCGCCTCGCTGAAGACGTCAGCACCGCTCTGACCCGCGCTGGCGCTAGCTCCTAGCCCTCAGAGACCTTTGTGGCGAATCAACCACTGGTTGCGAAAGTCCCCGTGGTCATTGGGATCTGGATAGTAGAAGCGCGGCGTCCACGGGTAAGAGGCGATCACCTCGATGGGGGAAATATAGCCATTCTCTGCCAAGGTGTTGATCACCTTCTTCTGGCGCTTGCTCCACCAGCGCCCATCGCCGGGCAGGCCGCCGCGCAGGTAGAACTTGCCCCCTACCCGGGGAGACACTTTCAGTGACGCCAAATAGGCCGCCTCGATGGGCTGCAACGCCTCCGGGGTCTTGTTGAAATAGAACTTGGCGCCTTGCACGATCCCGTAGACATCGGGCCCAAACTCGATGCAGTTCAGGTACAACTCCAGGATGCGCTCCTTGGTGACGACCTCCTCCATCCGCCAGGCGATGAAGACCTCTTCGAGCTTGCGGCTGATGTTCTTGCGGCGCGTCAAGAATAGGTTCTTCACCAGTTGCTGGGAGATGGTCGAGCCCCCATAGACGTAGCGCCCAGCCGTCAAGTTCAAGCGGATGGCCCGGGTGATGAGGCCTGGGCGCAGGGCCCCGTGATCGAAAAAGCGCTTGTCCTCGGTGAGATACATCACTGCCGGCACATAGCCCGGCAGCTTCTCCAGCCGCACATAGTGCTTCGTGCCTGGCCCCACGGCGATCCCCTCGGGCAAGGTCGTGTACTGGGAGAAAACGAAGACGTACTTGGGATCGTTGAGCGCTTCGGGCTGATGCGGCCCCACGGCCAGGGGCACACAGTCCCCAGGGAAGCCGTCGACCTTCATATCGAAGCGTATGGGATCTTTGAGGGGCAAGGTGCCTGTGATCTGCCCTTCCATTCGCGTACCACCGACTCGGAAATCCTGGATGGTCGCCAGCAGCCCCTCGGGGATCGCCGCCGGGATGTCCTCACAGCGGACGTCCTCAGCCCAAATCCTGAAGGTCAACAGAGGCTCACTGCGCACCTGGGCCACGGCGATTTCGGCCGCGAACACCGCAGGTCCCGAGCGCACGCGCAGGCGGTCTATCTGGAGCGACTCCTGCCCATGGTCGTAGAGCACGTGGACGTCCAAGTCGGCGTTGATATTGCGCAGTGGAAGCTCTGAGACCATGGCATGGTAGAAGCCCACGTCGCGTAGCCCGACATGGCCCGTCACTTCCACCGCCGTGCCCGCCTTGGCCAGCGCCAAGTCGAAGTCCACGTTCCCTTCCAAACCCGGCGGCGCCTTCATCCCGAGCACCTCGAAGAGATCCCGCGCCGCGAGGTTGCGCAGCACCACCTTGCCGCTCGGCACGTCGTCAGGCACGGCATCGAAAATGATCTCCGCCGTGGCCTCGCGCACCTGCAGGGAAAAGGCGTAGCGTTTGCTCTCGGCGCCCTCTTCCCCCATGGCGCTGGTGTTGAAAGTCAGGCCACCGAGGTGGACCGTCGCGCCGCCCCACACCCGGAGGTTGATGGCCCCCTCTTCCACGGCCACCCCGGGCAGCGCTGCCAGTTCTTCTTGGATGCGCTGCAGATCGAAGCCGGGCAGCGTCGCCCCTTGGCGCGTCTCCACCGCGGCCTCTCCCTTGGCCTGGCGCCGCTCACGGCGTCTTTGCGCCCGTGGCGCCTCTTCACTGGGCGCCGCACGCCCCTGGGGGGTGGAAAAAAAACGCTCCTCGACCATGGCCGCAATGGCGACAACCTGCGGGTAGCGCTCGCCCACGGGCCCGGCGAGCAAGGCCAACAAGTCGACGCTCGCTTGGGGTTGAAAGAGGCGCAACGTATCGGGATGCCAACCGTCTTCGTCTCGGCTCAGGGCCAGATCGACCTGGGCGATGTGGAGCGCCTCCAGGCCATCGCTGCGGTTCGGATAATAACTGACGCCGTGGAGGGAGCCGTTGATGGCCTGCGCCCCGCCAGCGATATCGAAGGAAAGAACCTCGACGTCGCCCCAGACGGGGTGCCCGTAGCTGAGGGGCTCCTGAAATGTGGCCTGTACCCGCCCCCATGCTAGCCCCCGCGCCAGCTCGACCACGAGACTGAGCTCGTGTTGCTGCCCGAGGTCTAGCTGGCCCTCCACCTCGACCCGCACCACGCCGTCGCTCTCGCTCAGCGCCAGCAGAGGGCTGCGCAAGCGGACCAGCCCGATCTCACTCTCCGTCGCCAGGGCGAGGTCCACATCGCTGATGCGCAGGGCCGGGAGGGCCTGCCGCTGGAGCTGCTCGGCGTCACCTGTGGCGGGCGGCCGGCGCAGCGCCTCGATCTCAGCACGGTTGAGGTAAGCCGTCAGGCCCTCCAAGTCCAGCCACGGAGGCGAGCGATCGCCGCGCCACACGGCATCCCAGTCGAGCTTGGTGTGGAGGTGGGCCACCTTGATGCGCCCCCCGTGGCGCCCGTCGGCCTGGATGCCGCGCAAGTGGATGGTGCCATCCAAGGCAAGCTCCACCTCCTCGACGACCAAGGTCCAGCCCCAGTGTGCCGCGCGGCGGCTCAGCTCTGCGACGATGCGTTGCTTGGCGTAGCCATGGGCCCACCACGCAAAAAGCCCGAGGCTAAGCGCTACGAGCAGGAGCACCCCAATTGTCGCGATCAGAAAGTTGCGCCGCATCCATTCTCCCAACCAACGCGCCGGGGCCACCTTGCCAAATCGCGCCCCTCCCTGGCAAGCCGCCACCACCTGCCCCGCATCATTCTGGCAGGCGATAGGCATCAGCGCGCGAGAAAGGGGCCCACGACGGTGTGCGCAGCACCGCGAGCGCCCCTACGGGAAGTGGAAACCAGATCCCATCCACCACATCAGCAGCGCTCGAGGTCAGGACGTGGAAATCCTGCGCCGGCATATAGCTCTGCCCGAGCAGCGCCACCTGGTGCCCAGCGGCGTCGACGGCGATGTCCAGGATCAGCACCGCATGTCCCGGCGAGCCCGCCTGGTTGAAGAAATCCCCGGGACGCAGGGCCTCCTCCTCAGCGAGCGCCCGTGCGTCCTTGGGCAGCGATCGCGTACCGGCATAAATGAAGAGGTGCTGCAGGTAGGCGCGAAAAGCGGCGCGACCGTGATCCTTCTTGGCCTTGCTCACCCCACGTAAGCGACCGTCAATCTTGGCAAAACGCTCGCCATCGGCCCAGGCCAACCAGGCGCTGCGCACGCCGTTGGTGAAATGGTAGGCGATGGCCGCGAATTGGCCCGAGCTCCACAAATACTCGGCATGCAAACGAATGATCGCGTCAGCACATTGCTGCAAATCCCTATCGCCAACGTCGAGAAGCACCACCGCCGCCGCAGGTGCTTGCAAGGGTCGGCCGTCGTATGCGTAGACCTGCGGGTCCTCGCGCACCGGCAAATAGCGCAGCCACTCGGCGAAGGATCCTTCAGCCACGGTGAGCCGGGTGTAGCCAGGGGGCGACGCAAAGCGCGTCCGCAGCGACAGGGGCGTCGCGTCAGGGAAGTGCTCTGCCAGCCAAGCGTAACGATCCCACGGCACGGCGTCGGCACCCTCGACAAGACCGTCTTGGCGTTCAGCGTCAACCTGGGCCATCTCCGGGAGCGCGGGCGCCTCAGGCGTCGACGACGGGGAGGCAATGCGCGCGCTCCCCTCCCGCCCTTCGGCTGCCTCCTCAGGCATCTGTCCCAACGCCCCTTGGCACGACAGCAAGAGGCCCAGCAAGCCAAGCAGTGGCCCCCAGAGAATGGCCCCTTGCAGTCCGTGGGCGCCTTCTTTAACGTAAGGTGCGGGTCTCATCAGCGGTCTCCCTGGTGCAGCATCCGCCTCGGGACAGCCGACACTGGTGTGCCCGGGCCGTCATCAACATCACTGCAGAAACGTATCAAGATCGGATTGGTTGTCACCATCGCCACAATCATGGCAACCGCCCAAGCCAGACGCCGGGAGAAAGGCATGTCCATCCGCAGAGAGAGTCTCAGCTTCCTCGTCATTTTCGTTCTCTTGCTTTGGGTGAGCAGCGCCTGCTCCGACGACCCCAAAACGCAAGACCCTCCGGATCAGCCCGATCTCAGCGACGAGGAGGTGGCTGAAGTGGACAGCGCAGACAGCCTCGACGTGGACACCATCGAAGTGGTGGACCCAGGCGTGGGGATCAGCGCGCCCATGCGCGTCGCCTTCGTCTACCGTGACTCGGAGCAACCCGGCGAGGTGCTGCCCCTGAGCCTCCTGACGACGCCCCCGACGCGCTTCCCCGTCAACAACACGGCGCTCAACCCCATGACGACAGGCATCGATTGCAACCGCGGTCTCTGCCAGGTCAGCCCTGATCTTGGCCACTTCGCTTACCTGGACTCTGACGGAGCCTTGTGGGTGGCCGCCGTGCGCCCTGGCCCCATGGTGAGCCAGAGCGACCTACAGTGGGTCGCCAATGAGATCGCCCAGGTCGAGCTGGTCACCCAGCGCCTGGGCTATGTCTCGGGCAACACGGCCTACTACCTCGACCTGAGCCAAGGCATCGGTACGCCACGCGAGCTGGGACAGATCGTCATCACTTCTCCTGACGGCATCACTTACCGCGGAGGGGGCTTGGCCATCCCTGAGCGCGGCAACGCGGTCTTCCTCTACCGTTTCGATCTCTCCAGCCTGGCCATTTTCCGCTACGACCTTGGCACCCATGAAGAGACCTTCCTCCACCGTTTCGGTATCCCGCGTCAGTCGGGCTCGTACTTCACGGGCAACAACCCCTTGGTCATCACCCATGATGGCGCCACGGCCATCGCCCTGGTCTCCGGTCTGTACGTCGACAAGATCTGCACGACCAACGTGGGCTGCCAGCACCTGCAGGAGGGGACCTGTATCTTCTATACCAACGAGCAAGGCGTGCAGAGTGCCAACGGACTCTGTGGCAGCCCCACCCACGCCCTCTATCGTTTCGCCGCCGACGGTGGCGACCTGGGCACCACCTGTGAGGACGACACCCAGTGCGACCCGCGCCACACCTGCCAAGTCGATCCGACCTCGCTCATCACCGGCGCGGTCAAGCGCTGCAGCCCCCGGGCTCACCGCATTGGCCCCAAGTCGAACGCCGCCTGTCCCTATCTCGAGCCAGGCCAGTTCATCGACGTGGTCAGCAAGCTGCGCCTCACCCCGGAAGACCACGTGCTCTTCCTCGGCAAGAACCCATGCAATATTCTTAACATCAGCAACAACGCCGTCGTCTCTATCGACAGTGACTTCACCGAGGACTCCATCCAGGTCATCGAGGGCAATTACAGCCATGACTTCGGCCAGAGCTTCTGTTACGACGACCAAGAGGATCGCTGGGACTACAGCGCCTGTAGCATCGAAATCCGCGATTTCGACTTCAGCCCCAACGGCGGCCTGGTGCTCATGGCCAGCGGTCGCGCTGAGCGGCTCGGCCAGGAGCTCTGGGCTTTCGACGACCAGCGGCGGAAGTATCCCCTGACAGAGGACATCTTCCGCGACGTGCGGGCCTTCTTCGCGACGCTCCCATGAGCCGCCCCCCCGGGGTCGACCCCAGAGCAAATAGTCAAGGAATCAATACAGGTTCCCCGCCATCGTTTGACTAGCTTTGGCGCATGTCTTATGACCTTAGGCGCGAAGAGGAGCGCCGTGGGCCATGCCCACGACCCGATGTCCTCTTGAATCATCGCATCGCGCACGCCGTGTGCAGCCAAAACGCAAGGAGCGAGGGAAGTGTCCAAATCGGATAAGCGTAAACAGAGTGTTTATTTTCCGGTCGACATGCTGGACGAGATACAGAACGAGGCGCTCCGCCAAGACCGCACCGTTTCGTGGATCGTTCAGCGCGCCTGGAAGATCGCCCGCGAAGAGATCCTCCATTATCCCTCCATCAACGATCCCTCAGCCGCCACCGAACCCGGTGGGCCTGATGACAACGACTAGCGGCGATCCCCGCGAGCGACCACCCCAGCCGCCTTCATGCGGCAGCAGCCGTGGCGACCCGCGACGCCCGGAGCCTGCCCCCGCGAGCACCCTCAGCCACGCGACGGCGCAGGCCATCGCCCCAGCGGCGTCCTCCTGGGAGCGCGTCTTCATTGGGGGCATGGGTGGCGTCGGCATGAGCAGCCTCGCCCTGCTCCTCCACCACAGCGGTGTCGCCATCAGCGGCCACGATCTGCGCGCCGGCCCCATCGTCGCGGACTTGCAAGACCGAGGCATCAACATCGATTTCGACGACGCCCCCGCCCTCGAAGCGGCCGACGCCGTCATCCTCCCGGTGGGCTTCCCGGCGACTCATCCTTTTCGCCAACGCGCCCAGGTCGCGGGCTTGCCCCTCTATCACCGGGAAGAGGCTCTCGCCGAGTGGCTGCGCCGGCACGACCGCAGTGTCCTCGCCGTCATGGGTACCCAAGGCCGGGCGCAGGCGGTCTGGGCCTTGGCCCAGACCGCCGGCGCCCCGGGGTGGTGCATGGGCGCCCTCGCCGCCACACCCAGCAGCCCAACCAGCCACGCCCACAGCGCCTGGCCCTTGGCCTGCGAGCTCGATGAACGCCAGCCCTTCCCCCACGACCGCATCCAGGGCCTCCTCATCACGGACTGGAGCCACGACGATTGGGGCTATTACCGCGGCCAAGAGCCCCTGGCGCGCTGGCTCGAAGTGGCGCAAACCCAGGCCTGGCCCTGCGTCTACCCCACCCACAGCGACGGCCAGCTCGCCTTCGCCGCGACCCACACCGCGGCACGCATCACCTATCGCCTCGCGCCCACCCCCACCTATACGGACATCACCTTCAGCCCAGGTGAAGTCCACCTCCGCAGCCTGGCGGGCACCATCCAGGCCCAAGCCATCGCCGCCGCCGTAGCCTGGCAACACCTCGCCGCCCGTCGCACCCTGCCCCAGGCCTGTGACGCCCTCCGCAACCAAGCCCAACTGCGCCTGGCTGGCTGGTACCGGCATGACCACAGCGGCCGCGTCGTCCACGACGTGCGCATGCACCCGGTCAACCTCGCACAAAACATTGCCGACCTGCACCACGCCTGGGGACAAGCCCCCAACCTCCTCATCCGCCCCTACCCCGCCACCTGGCACCTCTACCCCACCGAGCGGTGGTCAACCCTCTTCCAACAGTGCCGCTCCCTGTGGCTGCTGCCCCCCTACCCAGGCAGCTCCCCAGAAGACATCGCCCCAGCCTTGAAGGCCGCCGCTCAGGCCAGCGGGCGCCCCACTTTCTGGCCCAGCGCCCTGCACCAAGTCGACCTCAGCGCGGGCACCTGGCTCTGTGTCGGCGGCGAGGACATCGGCGGCGTACTTCCTTGAAGGCACAACACGGCTACGAGGAGGCCCTTGGGCCGCTGCACTCCCGCCCGTGGATCCCCAAAACGACGCCGCGGTGATTTGGATTGCCACTTCCCTATCGCCTTGCTAGTCTCGGCCTGCTGGGCCCGGAATCAACAAAATTTTCGGGAAAGTGCTGCACCTGGCGTCATTCACGACAACCGCTCAATCGTTTTAGGAGGCGACGTGGCAAGACATCTTCGTTCACTAATGGACCTGCAGCCCGCTGAGATGCAGCGCGTCATTGAACTGGCAGTGGCGATGAAGGCTGAACCCGCCAAGTACAGGAAAATTCTGGACGGAAAATCGGTCGCCGTGATTTTTGCCAAGCAGTCGACCCGCACCCGTGTCTCCTTCGAAGTGGGCATTCACCAGCTCGGCGGACAGCCCCTCGTGCTGACCTCTGGGGGAACCTCTGGGATGCAGATGGGACGTGGTGAGACCATCCACGACACCGCCAAGACCCTCAGCCGTTTCGTCCACGCCATCGTCATCCGCACCTTTGGGCAACACGAGGTCGACGGACTCGCCGAGCACGGCAGCGTTCCCGTCGTCAACGCCCTCACCGACATGTACCACCCCTGCCAAGCTCTGGCCGACGTCCAGACCATGCGCGAGCACTTTGGCGACACCCGCGGCCTCAAGCTCGTCTATGCCGGCGCTGGCAACAATGTCGCCCATTCCCTGATGCTCGCCGGCCCCCGCGCTGGCTTCGACGTCGTCGTCGCCTGCCCGGAGCAGGTCAAACCTGACGCCAAGGTGCTCGAGCGCGCCTGCGCCGATGCCGCCGCCGCTGGCACCAAGGTCACGGTCATGCACGACCTCATGGCTGCCGCCCAAGGCGCCCATGTGATCTACACCGACACTTGGGTCAGCATGGGCCAGGACGACGAGGCGGATCAACTTCGCACTGCCCTGGAAGCCTACCGCGTGGACGACGCCGTCATGGCCGCCGCCGACCCCAAAGCCATCTTCATGCACTGCCTCCCAGCGCATCGCGGTGAAGAGGTCACGGCCAGCGTCATCGACGGACCCCAGTCCCTGGTCTTCGACGAAGCAGAGAATCGCCTCCATGCCCAAAAGGCGCTCCTCGCCCTGCTCCTCGAAGGTGTGCCATGGTAAGCAGCCCTGCCTTCGCAGAGCGCTATCGCGCCATTCTGGACACCTGTCACCCCTTCATCATTTCCTTCGCGGGCAACCTGCCCGCGCTGGATCTGGCGCCTCTCGGGGTGGCCATCGCGCCAGAACACATCTTTTGCCCAACCCGCACCGGAACCTTGCCCATCGTCGATGCCCTGCACCACCTCGACTCTTTCTCTTTTGGCCCGCAAGACATGCTCATGCCGCGCTGGGTCCTCTTCGATTGTGGTGAGTTCCCCGGCATCGTCTATGGCTTCGGGCGCTACGCCCGCGATCTCTCCCCGACGGCCCGCCAGCGTTATTGCCTGAGCCCCGATGCAGACGACCTCTTCGTGCCCCTGTCCATGTGGGTCGCCATCCGCTGCGCTGAAGAGGGCGCGTGGTTTGGTCACAACCTCTCCTCGGCCAACATCGTCCTCGGGGAGGAGGCCTTGCCCGGCCTGGCAACCCTCACCAAGGTCCTCGGCGTAGTCGTCACCAAGGCCACCCGCCAGTATGGCGCCACCCAATGGGACAGCTCCAGCATCAACATCCACCTCACCCTCGGTGAGCTCGAGCTGCTCTCGGCCCACACGCCGGCCCACACCCACGAAGAGACCTTCGCCTACAGGCTCGAGGTCGATCCACAGCGCCTCTCGGCCTGCCTCCAGCCGGGCTGGCAGAGGCCTGCCGTCGGTGAGGGGCGCGTCGTGACCTCCGATCAGGGCCAGGAAATCCGCGCCTTGCACCAGGCCATCGAGGCCGGCGAGCGCTGGTCGTTGGTCGCAGTGCGCCAGGGCAAACCCAATCACCTCACCTTGCAAGCCCGCGGCACCAACCGGGCCTAGGCCGCCAAGGCCTTGCACAGACGCGCCACGGATGCACAATAGGCAGACCGGCTCTGCGCGCCAGTCCTTCTGGCCACGACCCCTTCAGGCCCGGACCTCCCAGGCCTAGGAGACCGCCATGTCCCTCACCTGCCCCCAATGCAAGACGCAGCTCAGCGACAACGCTGAGGACTGCGGCGCTTGCCATGCCTCGACCACCCTCGGAACACGCTTCCGACTCAACCACGACCTGGGCGCTTCTGAGCTCGCGACCCTCGTCTACGCCGGGCAGAGTCACAGCGGCCCCGTCGCCGTGCGCGCCTACCGCCTCGTCGACTGGGACTGGAACACGCTCGACGCCATCCGCCGCGGCGCCGAGCTCGCCCGCGGCCTCGAGCACAGCGGCATCGGCAAAGTCATCGACATCCTCGACGACAGCGCTGGCAACCTCTATGTCGTCCAGGAACGCTTCACCGACTCCCTGAGCGATCGCGTCCGCCGTGGCCGCCGCCTCGATGGCGCCGCCGTCCACGCCCTCCTGCAGGGAACCTTGGCCACCCTGGCTTACCTCCACCGCCTCATGCCCCCGGTCTTGCACGGAGACCTCCGTCCCTCCAATATCATGTTCCGAGGTGAGCAGGACTGGCGACCGGTCTTGGTCGATCTGGATCCACCTCCCGCAGACGCCCACACCTTGGCTGCTTGGCGCCACCCCAAGTGGTGCCCCCCCGAGGCGCGCGACGGTGAGCTCAGCCCCGCGTCAGATCTCTACGGCCTGGGCCTCTCCCTGCTCTACGCCGTCAGCCACGTCGAACCCGATCAGTGGGCCCACAAAGGAACGCAGCCCGACCTCGGCGATGCCCTGCGCGGCCTCGACCCAGCCACCCGCGCCCTGCTCCTGAGTCTGGCCGACGCCGACCCCAAAAAACGCCCCCCTTCGGCCGTCGCCGCCCTCAACGCCCTCAAGCCCAAGGCGCCGGACCCGACCAAAACCCCCCTCGCCCCCCCCCACACCAGCGGACACCCTGGCCAACCCTGGTCGGAACACCTCCTCAGCCTGGTCCTGGTGGCCCTCGTGGCCACGGGCCTCGCCCTGGGGCTAGCCTGGGGCCTGCCCTGGGCGACCCGCGAAATCACCGGGCCGGTCTGCACGGCTTCCTGGCTCAGCGCCAGCCAAGAGGGTGGCAAAACCTGCGTCCATTACCGCAGCGACGACCACACCCTGCAGCTCGCTTGTGCCCAATCCGAAGACCTGGCCCGCCTCTACTGCCGACGGCTCGCCGCGCAAGCCCACACCGCCCCAGACGTCCTCCGCGAATCCGGGCTCGACGAGATCCGCAACTTGGCCCAAAGACTCGGCCTCACCGAGATCATCGACGGCGATGTCCTGCGCGCCGCCTTTGCCGAAGCCCTGCACGACGACGACGACGCCAGTGCCCCCGAGAGCAAAGGCAGCGGCGCTGCCGAGAAGGTGCGCACCAAAGGTGCCACCCGTGACACCAACACGGTCACCCTGGTGCTGGTCACCGAGCCGCCCGGCGCCGAGCTGCGTTGGGAAGGCGGGAGCTGTCAGGCGCCCTGCACGGTGACCTTCCCCTACGGCGCGGTCGAGGAGATCACCATCTCGCACCCTGGCTATCTCCCCCTCACCCGCAAGGTCCGCGCCTTGTCAGACAAGCAGGTCGATTTCGCCCTGCAGGCCCGCTGAAGCACCAGAGCGACCCAGCGCCTCAGCTCGCCAGCTCTTAGTCGCCAGCCAACATGGCCGCCGTGCGCGCTACCCGTGGATCGGGGTCATTGCGCAGCGCCGGGCTCTTGGCCAAGGTCCGCGCCTGAGCAGGTGCCACCCGCGCCAAGGCGCGCAGCGCTTGCTCGCGCACGTCGGGCGAAGCGTCACCCAGGGCATCTTGCAGGCGTGACGTCTGGTCGCTCATCTCCAACCAACCCATGACCCGTGCCGCCTCGGCCCGAACCCCCGCGTCATCATCGCCGAGGGCCGCCGGCAAGGCGCTCTGCAAGCTCGCCCCCGCTGGGTGTTCGCCGAGAGCCGCCACCGCGGCGCTACGCACCCCCGGAGCCGCATCGTCCAGAGCGGCGGCGATCCCCGATAGGGCCCGCACATCTTGGTTGCGCCCCAGGGCGACCACCACCCAGGCCCGCACCTGCGCCTCCTCTTCAGTGGCCAAGAGGGCAAGCAACCCATCCACCACCAGCGGCGCCTCGGCGATGGACAACGCCTCGATCAGAGCGACGCGCACCGGCGCATCTTCACCCCCAAAACGCAGCCGATGGAGGTAGACCGGCCACGCCTCGGGCGCCGAACGCCAGGGCCCAACGAAACGCAGGCTCCCAGCTTTGGTGCGCAGGGGCATGAGCTGGAAAATCTCCGCCAAGGCAGCCGCGTCCATACGCCACGCCTTGACGAGCTGCGCTTGCAAGCGCACCTCCCACGACACCGCGTCGACAGCAAGCTTCGCCAACGCCGCGTCACTGATCGCCCCATCTGCGGCGACGGCAGCCAGGCCATCGGCCCCCTGCGCCGCCGTCAGCCGCGTCTCCAGCACAGGCTCAGCGTGGGCTTGCAGAGACAGGAAAGAAGCCAAAAGGATCGAAGTCCATAACGTTCGTTTCAACATTTTCACGGTGCCACCCCTCCAATCAGGTGCTCAGTGCCAACCCACCACTCGCCAACGGGGGTCCGCATCACGTTGGTTCCACAGTGCACTTCGCCAAGCCCCATGTGATAGACGTCCCAGTTGTCGAGCCAGTGCACCTGAACGTGCCCAGGGAGGCGCGCTTCGATATCGGCAATGACCGGGTCCGACGACTTGTCCGAGAGATTGCTGCGGAAGAACGGGTCCGGCGCAAAAAGGTGGGTGGTCCCGTCATCCTTGTTGTACACCACCAAGTTGACCGTCCCCGGAATCAAGGACGCAGCGCCACACTGGGGTTCATTCATGAACAGCGCCGGCAGACGGATGATGTCTTGTTCATCGAGGCCGAAATCGGCTTTGATCTTGACGAGGGTCGGCGTCAATTGGTAGCGCTGGATGTCATTGTTGAGGTTCTTCAGACTGTTGCTCCCCGTGATCTGGCTGACGCGGTTGATGCCGTGGTCCGAATAACGCGGCAACTGGGCGGTCCCGGACAGCGTGTCCAAGAGCTCCCAGGCCAAGTCCACATCGGCGTAGAGCAGACGGAAGCCCTTGGGCGCCGTCGGATCCGGGATGAAACTCATGAACTCGTCCACGTGCCCCACACACAACCAATCGATGTCATAGGTCACAGGGGCTTGGATCTTCTGATCGCTCAACATGTTGCGCAGGGCGGTCGCCGGACGCCAACCGGGCCCAGAGTCACCGTAGTAGATCCTCCCAAAAGGATAGGTCACGCCATTCACCGTCACCGGCGGTGAGACCTCCAAGTTGCCAAAAGAGTCTTGGGAGTTCACCGTGTTGATGTTGAAAGTGCCCCAGGTCCGCACCACCACGTCCGGTGCCAACAGCTCGTTCTCCGGGAAGGGATCTAGCCCCGAGCCCGGCCCCTCATGGCCATCGCGGATCGAGTCGATCACCAGATCGACGCGGTGCCCCTCGGAGTCGGTCAAGGTCGCAAACTCAATCTCATCCTGGACCCACACATCGTAATCGTAGGTATTCCCGCTCAACGTCGAGACCTGGTCACCCAAAACGGCCTTGAGATCATTCACCATCGACGTGTTGTTGATGCCCCAGGCGTTGAAGGACATCACCCACAGTCGCTCCGAAGGCTGGAGATGGTGGTTCAAAACCAGCGGCGCCGCCCGCAGCGGCAATACCACCGACTGATGAACCGTCTCTTCGGCATCGACCAGCTCGAAGGTCAAGAGACCCTCCACGAGGAAATCGTTGAATTCTATCCCAAAAACAAAATCTTCGCTGCTCGCCATCAGGGTCGTCGACGTCGCACCACCGGCGCCAAGGCGTTCGCCGCTGGGGAGGTGGATCCTGATCTTGGCCACTGCCCCATCCAAGCGCAGGTGTAGAGTAGTGCCCACGAGCTTCTCCATCTCGGCAGCGGCAATGGTGCGCCAAATGATTTCGTTGTCCCCCGCCAGGGTCACCGTGGCGTTGTCTTCCCAATCGATGCGCTGATTTTCATTGTCGTCGTCGATATTGGGGATTCCCCACACCGGCGCGAAATCCAAGTCCAGCAACGCCGGCTGCCAAGGAAGCTCCTCCTCCTCTTCCACCCAGTCCTGCACTTCAGGCGTGTCCGACGTGTCTTCCAGGTCGACCTCCTGGGGCACCTCCAAGTCAGCGCTGTCATCAACCTCCGTTACTTCGACTTGGTCGACACCTTCGTCGACCAAGTCGACCGTCTCCGGGTCTGGCGTATCTCCCACATCCAAGACAGCGTCGCCATCGACGCCGGCATCACCAGCTTTCTCAGAAGGACTATCATCGCAAGCGACGACAATCGTGCACAGCATGCCCAAAAGCAGCAAGCGCAGAAGACTCTGGAGACGGAGAGAGGGTAACACGTGCAGCTCCTTTTACTCGTCCACGTTGAAGAAGGCCTGCGGGCCAGCATCACTGTCCCGAGCAGGCTCAGACTGGGATAGGCGAGCGCTCACGATGCGCCAGGCCATGATGCGCGCCGCTCCTGACTCGCGCTGCAAGGTCCTGTGCAGCACATTCCAGGGAGTGGCAGCGGCACCATAGGTGCGCACCAACGCCAAAAAGAGATCGAGTGGATCCACGGCAGGGGCTTCCAACAGCACCTCGAGTTGAGGGGCAAGCCCCCCGGCGCCCAGCCAGCCCACCGCCCGGATGGCCGCACCTCGCACCGCCGGATCGGGGTCCGCCAAGGCCAAGCTCAAGCCCGGAAGGAGCGCCTCCGGTTCAGGGTGCCATGCCGCCGCCGTCACCGCCCTCTCGCGCACCAGGGGTGACGGATCCTGCAGCGCCTGGGCAAAAAGCTCGCCGTGGCGCGGGATGGTCCACAACAGAAGATAGACCACCCATTGGGCGCGCTCTTCGTCCTGCGGCCACTGCGGCCACAGCGTCGCCGCCAGGGTGCACAGACTCTCGCAGGGCTGGCGATGCAGCGCTGACAGGTAGGCATAGCGATCATCCAAGGGCATCCACCGCAACCGCAGCAACAGCGCCAGCGCAGCGCCATCCGGACGCAGCGCTTCTGGACTGACCTCAATCAGCGGCAGCGCCAGCAAGGCGCGCGCTGCTTCCGGGGACGTGGACCACAGCAACAAAAATGCCGCGGCCTGCCTCAACACGAGCTCATCCCCCTCCAGAAGCAGAGGCAATTGCGCGCCGTGGGTCGCTACCAACGCGGCGGCGGACTCGGCCAATTGCTCAGCCTCGGTCTCCAGCACAAAGGCCAACAACTCCGCCTCGACTCCGGTCTCAGCGCGCACCGGTTGCGCCCCAAGCGCCAGAACCAGCGCAATGAGTGGCCAGAGACCGAGAACTTTTGACCTGTTTGACAACGGGGGCCGCATAGCCCTTCTCACGGTGAAGAACGTCACAAGTGGACGCACCGGCATAGCAGGGACCAGGTCGACCTGCTCGCATTCATCTCAAGCATCCTGATTACAGTCGGAGCATAATGCAAGCAATTAAATGTACAGAATCTCCATGACACTGAAATGGCGCGCTCCCGCAGGGGTGCGCACCACCACCTCGTCATCGAGCGCCCGCCCCAAGAGCGCCGCCCCAACCGGCGACCGGTAGGAGATGCGGCGCGCATCCAAGACGTCGTCCGGGCCCACGATCTGGTAGACCACGACCTCGCCACTGTCGGCGTCGAGGAGCTGCACCGTGGCACCAAAGAAAACCCTGGCACCGCGGTCGAGGCGCGGGTCCACCACCTGGCTGTTGGCCAAGCGCTTGCTCAAAAAGCGCACCCGCCTATCGATCTCACGCAAACGCCGCTTGCCGTAGATGTACTCGGCGTTCTCCGAACGATCACCCTGAGCGGCCGCATCGGTCACCTCTTGCACCACCTTGGGCCGCTCGCGTAGCTGCAGCTCCTGCAGCTCGTCCCGCAACCGCTGAAAACCGTCAGGCGTGATGTAGGTCGGCGCCGCGCCCGCGCCGTCGCCCTTGTGACCAACACTCACCAGGTCTTCCTCACGGTATAGGAGAAAGCCACCTCGGCCCCCGGCTCCAGCCGCAGCGGAAAGAGCACCCGTTTGGCGCCCACCTTGTGCCACGTCACATCGGCGGCCTCCAAGTGCCAAGTGGTCATGTCCGTCAGGCTCTCCCACACCTCGACCTCGACCGCTTCAGAGCGGCCGTTCGCCACGCTCACGCTGTAGCCCTCGGTCGACCAACGCTCGGCCTCTGACACCGCCCGGTGGGTCTGGGTACGCGTCACCGTCACCGCACGCGATCGGCCCACCACCAGCGCCAAAGATTCATTGCGCGGCGTGTGCTCGAGATAAGCCGTCCCCAAGGCCACGATGGCATCATCTGCCTCATCCACCATCTGCAGGCGCACCCGCCCCGCCGGCAGGGGAATGCCCAGACCAGACGCCTCATCGTTGACGATTTTCAGCACCAGCTCGGTCGCCTCCCCGCGGCGCGGACGCTGAGAAGGTCCACCCGAAAGCAGGGCACGCGGTGCTTCGTCGGCGGACCACGCCGCCCCCTCTTCCGTCCCCCACTTGCCACCTGACTCGCCACCCTCTTCACCTGCTCGCGGCCCCAGAGGCAGGTCATCATCGCCGTCCCAAGCATCGTCCGAAAAGACGGCATCATCATCATCGTCGGTGTAGGGGCTGCCTTCCCAGCCAAGGCCCGTCTCATCGCCCCACGCCTTGAGATCTCCCTCCCACGCATCGTCCTCGTAGAAATCCACGTCATCGGGAGCGTCCCCGCCGTAGCCACCGGCCGCGGAGATCGCCTTCGCCGCATCGTAGCGGTAAACGAAGCGCACCGGCACTTGACGCACCGGGGCAAAGAGCTCGATCTGCTTGTTCGAGTCATTGGGGAGGGTGGTCCGGCGTTGGAGCGTGTAGAGGTGGTACTCGAAAAAGGTCTTCTCCACGAAAGCAGGCGCCTGCGCCGTTGACTCCGCAACCATGAGCATATCGCGCGCGCGCAGTGCTGGCGGCGGCACGGGCGGCGCCAGCACTTGCACATCGCCAGCGACGAGCTTCACACCCGTGTCGCGAAAGGTCGCACCCGAGCGGTTGTCCAGGGTCACCCAAGCCAACAAATCAGCCGCGCTGCGGTCGGCTTCGAGGAAGAGCTGATAATCCGCCGTCCAGCCCACGCCGCTACTCTGATAGGCAACTTCGACCATCTGCCGGCCACTGCGCCGAGCCTCCACGGTCCACACCAAGGCCGGTCGCACCCGCAAGCCCGCCGGAAGCTCAGGTAGGGCGATGCGCTCTACCACGGCATAGCGATTGACCAACTCAATGGGTGTCGCGCCGCCGACATCCAACAGCAGTGACTGCCCCTCGGCCTGCAGCAAACGCCCAGAGAGACGCTGGCCATCGCGCAAGAAGAGTGTCACCGTCGCGCCGATGTACTTCGCCAATACCGCATCCGCGCTCACCAGATCATAGGCAAAGACCTGATCCAAGACCTTGGTGTCAGGATCGCTCAGCGATTTGAACTGCACCGTGGTCCCTTCGATGCTGGCAGCCACCTCGTCCCACACGAAGGTGTTGAGACCGGCCTGGAAGTGCACCTCACGTACCTCACGTACCACGGCGATGCCCTGAGCACCCGCCTGCGACGGCTGGTAGCCTTGGGGCACGCTGTACACGGTGAGCATCGTTCCAGGCGCCACCACCCCAGCCGGCCCACTACAGGCCCACACCCAGGCCACCAGGGCCATGAAGATCCACAAGAGCTGTCGTCTTCTTTGCAACATCTCGCTTCCCATGCTGGGCCTTCGCACACGGCCGCCGTCAGGCAAGCCAACTGAGACCACCACCATCGAGGCCTTCCCCTCGTGGTTCATCGCCGCTACCAGGTGTAACGCGCCGTGTAGGTCAACGTCGTCGTCCCCTCTTTGGCGACCTTCACGTCGAAACGGATATTGCGGGCATCTTCCTTGACGAAATCTTGCGACGAAGCCGTAATGGTCCAATTCAGCCAGCGATAGAGCGGCTCACGCACCTGCACCACGATGTCTTCTTTCTTGTGGTTGCGCAGGACCACCTCGAAGCTCTCCTCCATCCACTTGGCGTTGTAGTCCACCTTGAAGTCCGACACCTTCCACTCGCCCACGATGTCGAAGGCCGAGCCGACCTTCACGCGCAAAGATTCGTTGCGTGCCGTGTGATCGATGCGATCTTCCCCTACGAACTCGACGCCACCATCGGCTTCATCCGTCTTGTAGACCCGCACCCGCCCCGCAGGCAGCGGCAAGCCCAAGCCAGCCCGGCTACTGTTCTCCAGCCCGATGAAGACGTCCACCTTCTTGTTGGGCGTGCCATAGTAGGGATCCGTATAGGCATAGCCGTAATCATAGAAGTTCATGCTGTTGCCGCGGAATTGGTAGGACTTGTTCACGGCGATCCCCATGGCCGGGGTGAACAGCTCGATCTGCTTCGTGGCGTTGTTGGCCACTGAAGTCGGGCGGCCCAAAGTGTAGAGGTGGTACTCGAAGAAATCCTTCTCCGAGAAGCGCCCATCCGCGTCTCCCGCCATGCGCGTGTCGAAAGCACCATAGCCGGCGCCACCCAACACGGGCGTCACCCGCTGCACGTCGCCAGCGACCAGCTTCAAGTTGGCGTCGCGGTACTCGGCACCCGATTGGTTGATGAGCGTCACCCACGCCGAGAGGTTCGCCGCCGTATCATTGGCGTTCAACACCAAGTTGTAGTCGGCTGACCAACTCATCCCATTGGTCTGGTAAGTCACCTCGACGTCATGGGTCCCGGCCTTCTTCGCGTTGAGGCGCCACATCAAGGTCGGCTTGGTGATCAGCCCTCCCGGCAGCTCGGCAAAGCTGATGCGCTCGACCAACTCTCCCCGGGACACGATCTGAATCGGCGCCGTCGCCGATGGGGTCTGCAGCACGAAGCTAGCGCCATCGAAGCTCAACAACTGCCCCGTCAGCGAGGTGTCACCCTTCTGGTGCAACGCCACATCCTTGCCGATGTAGCGATCCAAGACCTTGTCGGCGCTGATCAAGTCATACTCGAAGTTCTGCTCCAAGACATAGGTCCCCTTGGGGTCGAGCAGAGACTTGAAGGACACCGTCGTGGCATCGATTTGCTGGGGAACATCACTGAAGCGGATCTCGTTCTCGCCAGCGGCCAGATCGATCCGTCGCGTCTCCCTGACGATCGCATAGCCCGTGGCCATGCCAAAAGGGCTGCCGCCATAATACGCATCGTAGCCATAGTAGTAGGGGTCGTAGCCATAGCCGTAAGCGCCACCACCACCTGATGGTGCCGAGTACACCGTGAGGGAGATCGCCTTGGGGCCGCCACCCTCTTGCCCCGAGGCCGACTCCATAGCCCCCAGGCCGAAAGCGAAAACCGCGATTACAACCCCAAAGGTGCCAACATTGCGCAGCATAAAAAGCTCCTTGCGACAGCAGTCAACGGGCAATGGCGCACCGAGCGCACCCCGCTACGGGCCTCGGTTCTGCTCAATCGTGGCGGGCACTATATGCTCGCCTTCTGGGCGCTGCAAGGGCCAACGCTTCGATGTCCCATCCCGGTTGACGCGCCCCAGTCAAGCGTGCTCTAGATAGCGTGGGCACGGGGCCGCCACAGGAAAGCATCGCATGCGCCAGGCCAGCACTAGTCATGATCGCTTGCTCCATCTCGAGCTGGGTCGGCGCGCACTTGAGCGAGGGTGGATCTCCTTTGATACGCTGTGCCGCCTGCTGGAAAGCCTCAGCCATGCCAAAGCCAGCGTCAACGACCTCTGGCAACACTCAGGCCTGCTGAGCGGCGATGAGCTCGACACGTTGCTCGCCGAAATCCCGGCCAACCTCCACAGCGACGGGCCTGAGACGCTGGACTCGGGCGAGAACCCTCGTCCGCAAACGGCCCCTGAGCACGGTCACCTGCACAGCAGTGACATCACCCTCTTGCCCCAGGCCTCTAGTCCGCACCACGGACGAGACATGGACGAGCTCGGTGCCATCCGCCAGATGGTCCGCGATGCCCCCTCGCGCTATGTCATCCAAGCCGAGGTCGGACATGGGGGATCGGCGCGGGTGTTCAGTGCCTACGACCGCGCCATGCGTCGAGTCGTCGCCATGAAGGTGCTCCGTGAGGGCTACGACGACAACCGCGCCATGCGTTTCGTGCGCGAGGCCCGGGCCACTGGGGCCCTCGAACACCCCAACATCATTCCCATCTACGACGCAGGCTTCCTCGCTACGGGGCAACCCTTCTACACCATGAAGATGTTGCGGCAGCACACCCTGCGCCAGGTGCTCCAGCAACTCGCCAGGCAAAACGACGACACCCGGCGCGCTTTTCCTTTGGAGCGCCTCCTGGGCATCATGCTGCCCATCTGCCAGGCCGTCGGCTACGCGCACGCCCAGCGGCGCGTGCATCGCGATCTCAAGCCCGACAACATCATCCTCGGAGACTTCGGCGAGGTCTTGGTGACCGACTGGGGGCTAGCGCGCAACCTCGACGAAGCCCCGGAGACCTTCGCTGGCGAACAGCCAGGCACCCTCGGTACGCCAGCCTATATGCCTCCGGAACAAGCCCTCGGCGACCTCCACCTGGTCGACGAGCGCGCCGACATCTTCAGCCTTGGCGCCATCCTCTATGAAATCCTCGCCCTGTGCCCTCCCTACGAAGGCGAAGATGTGACGGACATCCTTCAACAAGCGGCGCTCGCCCGCTTCCAATCACCTCGGGAACGCTGCCCAGGCCGCCATATCCCTGACGCCGTGGAGGCCATCTGCAGCCGCGCCATGGCCCCCAATCGCCAGGACCGCTACCCCACAGCCCTCGCCCTCCACGACGACATCCAAGCCTTCCTCAGCGGTCACCAACAACGGGAAGCCGCTCGCAAGCTGCACATCGCCCAGATGGCCCAGCGGGATTACTTCCATGCCATCGAAGCCCTCAATATCACCCAGCAGGAGGTGCGCCGCCTCACTAAGGAGATCCCTCCCTGGCAAAGCCCCGAAAATAAAAGCCCGCTGTGGCGCGCCGAAGATGCCCGCGAGCGCGAACGCTCCACCATGGCCCAAGCCTTCAGCGATGCCGTCTATGCCTTCACCCAGAGCCTCGTCCTCGATCCCAACTGCGACGAGGCGCGCGAGGGCTTGGCCACCCTCTATTGGTCTCGTTTCGAGCAAGCCGAGCGTCGCGGCGACCCCATCGACACCATCCACTTCGCCTCGCTCCTGCGCCAAGTCGACATCCACAAACGCTATGAGGCCGCCTTGGATGGGCGCGGCACCATCACCCTGGCCACCACCCCCGCCAACGTCAACATCAGCCTGGCCCGCATCAAAGAGAGCCAGCGTCGCTGGCAGACCTGGGGCCATCAACCCCTTGGCCCCGCGCCCCTCCACCTCGAAGGCTTGGAAATCGGGCCCTACCTCGCCACGATCGAAGCCGATGGCTATGAAAGCATCCGCTACCCCATGCACATCGCCCGCCATCGGGGTTGGCATGGACAGGTCCGCCTCTGCCCCCTCGGCACCACCCCCCCGGGCTTCATCTACATCCCCGGCGGACCCTGCATCATCGGCGGCGATCCCGACGCCACCGACCCCATCCCCCAAGAACGCCTCCATATCCCTTCCTTTCTCATCGCCAAGTTCCCCGTCACCTTCGGCGAATACCTGCGCTTCCTCGACCACCTCCAAAGCTTCGACCCACCACTGGCGCGGCGGCGCGCCCCACAGGCCCGTGAAGCCGATGGCATGCTCGTCGAGCTGAGAGGCGAGCGATGGTTCCCCAAAGACATCCTCATCGAGGGGGAAGCCAGGCGACTCTACCCGCACCACCAAGGACACGAGCTCAACCTCCCCGTCATGAGCGTGGACGTCGAGGACTGCTTGGCCTACATCGCCTGGCGCTCTGCAATGGACCAGCGACCCTACCGCCTGCCAACCGCCCATGAATGGGAAAAAGCTGCCCGCGGGGTCGACGGCCGCTACTTCCCCTGGGGCAACCACTTCGACGCCACCTTCTGCAAAATGCGTCTCTCCCGTCCCTTCTTGGCCCAACCCGAGCCCGTGGGCACCTTCCAGACCGACATGAGCGTCTACGGCGTCTGTGACCTGGCCGGCTCTGTCCAAGAGTGGTGCCGTGATGAGAGCTGGCGCGGAGAGGATATCCCCGAGACCTGCCGCACCTGCGGCGGCGCGTGGAACAAGTTCGCCGACGCCGCCCGACTCGCCAGTCGGATGTGGAACCTCTCCGTCGGCCGCTCAGCCGCCATCGGCTTTCGCTTGACCCTCGACCTCCCGCCCGGCCTCCCTCCAGAGTCAACACCCTGAACGCGCCCTAGCCCAGCGCGATGCCGCTCTCGCCCACCACCTCGATTCGGGCGAGGTAAGAAGCCAAGGCCTCTGTCAAAGCCACGATCTCGACGCGATGCTGCAACCGCGCTGCAGCCTCCAAGCGCTGCCCGATGTCCGTGATCGGCGCAAAACCATAGGATGCACCATTGCCCTTCATGTTGTGGCCCAAACGCTCGATCTCGCAGAAAGCCTCACTCACCAGCAGAGCACGCAAACGCATCACGTCTTGCCGCCGCATCTCCAAGAAATCCGGGATCAGTCCCAGAAGCATATCGTCAACGACCACCCGAATGCGGCCCCCCGCATCCACACCGGCACCCGTCCGGGCGTCCTCATCGCTCTGCATCACCATCACCGACACCCCATTCATCCCAAGCGCTTCAGCTTGCGGTATAGCGTCGTCCGCCCAATCCCCAACTCCTTCACCACCTTACCCACAGCATCGCCATTGCGTGCCATGGCCAAACGTATCGCCTCGACCTCAATCTCCTCTAGACTCAGGGGCTCTCCGCTGGGGTGGTGCGTGGCGATGCTTTCGCCCGTCCTCGCCGCATTCGAGTGCCCTTGAGGCGCCACCACCGCCTCCGACTCCACCGTCGCCTGTCCCACCTGGTATTCACTCGCCCGCACCCTGGAGGGCAGATCCTGTGGCTTGATGATATCGTCACACACCACCATCGCGCGATGAATCGCGTTCTGCAATTCCCGCACGTTTCCCGGCCACTCGTAAGCCCGGAAAAGGCTCAGGCTCTCTGGCGCCAAACTCGGATTGCTCTTCAATTCGCGGGCGAAGGTGTGCATGAAATGATGGGCCAAGAGCACCACGTCATCGCCACGCGCGCGCAAGGGCGGCACATCCAACTCGAAGACCGCAACGCGAAAATAAAAATCCTCCCGAAACAGACCGCGCTCGACTTGCTCGTGCAGGCGCTTGTGACTGGCCGTAAGAAGACGAAAGTCCGAATGTATCTCCTCATTTCCGCCAATCCGGGTGAACGAGCGCTCCTGGATGACGCGCAGAAGCTTGGCCTGCAATGCCGGGCTCAACTCGGCCACCTCATCGAGGAAGAAGGTCCCGCCATGGGCCTGCTCGAAGCGACCCATGCGCCGCGCCGCCGCACCTGTAAACGCCCCTCTCTCATAACCAAAAAGCTCCGACTCCTGCAGCGTCTCGGGAATCGCCGCACAATTCAGTGCCACGAAAGGCCCCTTCGCACGCCCACTCGTCTCGTGGATCGCCTGGGCCACCAGCTCCTTGCCACTGCCGCTCTCACCGTGAATCAGGACGGTGATATCGCTCGCTGCCACCCGGTCCATCTGCCGAAAGAGCCGCTTCATCGCCTCTGACTTGCCAATGATATTGGGATAGCCACGGCCCTCGGCCTCCCGCTCCAGATGGGTCAAGCGCACCTGCAAACGCGCGTGTTCCACCGCGTTGCGCAGGGTCGTGATCAACTTGGCCTGTTGAATCGGTTTCGCCAGATAGTCGTAGGCGCCCAGGTTCATCGCCGCGACCACCGTGTTCACTGACGTGTCTCCCGTCATCATGACCACCGGCAGCAGGCGATGATTGGCGCGGATCCGAGCCAGCGCATCCAGGCCACTCATGCCAGGCAAAGAGATATCCAAACACACCACATCGGGCATCAGCGTCCCCAGCGCAGCCAAGCAGGCCTCACCCGATGCAAAAGGACGAACCGAATAGCCAACCCCCTCCAGCCAAAACGCCACCAACTGCAGTATCGATGGATCGTCGTCAACCACCAGCACCAACGGCTGCGTTCTTGACTCATCCGGCATGACCCAACCTTCCTCAGACTTCGTCACCAAGCCACCAGGCCTGGTCCTTCACCACTGTGTTCTGCGTACGCCACGTCAAATTCTGCTGCCAGCATCAGACCTGAGGAACGAAAATGCAAGGCCGCTCTTAACGTGGAGCGCCTTGATTTCCAACGCCGATTCCAAGACGCTCAATCGTGCAGCGTACCCAACCTCTCCGCGCTGCCTCCCGCCACGACATAACCCATTGGCCCACAACGTCTGCCACACGGAGCTCACCATGACGGGCTGCTTCACCAACGCCGCCAAGCCTCTCATCCTCGCCCTCACGCTGCTCGCCATCCCAGCACAGGCCTGGGCGTACGGCGAAGTCCAGGCCACCTTCCCAACCTGGTACGAGCGCATCATCCTCGTCTTGACCAACGAAGCCCGCGCCGATCCCGTGGCGGCCCTTGCCGACTGCGATGTCACCCGCTGCGGTGAGAAAGCATGCCACAGCGCCCCCCTCGAACCACTCCAATGGGACTACGATCTCGCCCGCCTGGCCCGCTTTCATGCCGCCAACCTCACCCTCACGGGTTGCTCCATGCGCCATGACTCTCCATGCCAGCTCGTCGCCAACATCGCCGCCCTTTACCCCGACGAATGCAATGGCAGCGCCGACTGCGCCTGCCAAGGTGGCAACGCCTCCTGCAGCGACGGCTCGACGACCTGGGAGCGCTTCGCCCTTTTTGGCATCAGTGGTGGATACCGCGCCGAGAACATTGCCTGGCTCGGCGACCCCAAAACGGTGTTCCAAGCATGGCTCTGGGAAAACAGTCCCAGCACGGAATGCGCATGGAGCACCCAGAACGGCCATCGCTGGTCTATCCTCAGCCCCAACTACAAACGCCTCGGTGTCGGCGGCTATGGCGGCTTCACCGTTCAAGATTTCGGCAGCCAGAATCGCGATCAAAAAATCCTCGGTGGCGCCCACTACCCCGAACACGGACCCGACGTGGAGTTTTTGGTCAACTGGATGGACAGCGCCGGACCCAGCGCCGCCATGGTCAACCTCGATGGCACCTGCCAACCACTCGCCCTCCATCGCGGCTCCCTCACCAACGGCACCTTCCGTCGCGAGAACACCGTCTCCACTCAATGCGTGCGCTACTATTTCATCTTCGCCGACGCCAACGGCCTCCCCGTTCACCACCCCACGACGGGCTCCTTTGGCATCAACTGCCCCGAAGACTGGAGCCTACAGCGGCCACCTGCAGGAGATAACTGCAATTGTACCCCGACATGTCACGACCTCGAATGCGGTGACGACGGCTGTGGCGGTAGCTGCGGCACCTGCCCCGACGAAAAGGTCTGTCGCCAAGGACAATGTGGCTGCCCCTTCGCCACCTGCGGCGAAGCGTGCTGTGCCGAGGCCCAGGTCTGCACCAACGATGCCTGCTGCACCCCTAGCTGCCCTGATGGCGCCTGTGGCGACGATGGCTGCGGAGGCGAATGTGGACACTGTCAGCCCCCCCAACTCTGCGTGGAGGGCACTTGCCAGTGCCCTAACCACTTGACCCAGTGCGAGGAGCACACCTGCGTCGACACCCTGAGCGATCCCAGCCATTGCGGTGCCTGCAACCAAGCCTGCGCTGATGCCGAGGTCTGTCAAAATGGGCTCTGTGATGAGACTTGCACCGAAGAACTGACCGCCTGTGACGGCGCCTGCGTCGACCTCGAGCAACACCCACTCCACTGTGGCCAATGCTTCCGCCCTTGCCCTGCCCACGCGCCCTGTGCCGAAGGCAGATGCCAAGATTCAACCACAGAAGAAGACGCCGAGGACCTCGAGCCCAGTGAAGGCGATACGAGCCAACCCGCCGAGGAAATCGAGGCGAGTGACCTGGAACACCCCGTCGAGCCTCATGCACCCCTAGCCCAGCCTTGTGGCTGCCGCCTCCAGCGCCAGGCCCCCCTTCCGGTCCAAACTTTGCCTTGGCTCCTCCTGCTCGGCGCCCTCTTCGCGCTCTGGCGCCAGCGCACCGACCATGGCCGCTCCTCATAACCACAGCAATACATACAGAACCACCACCACGATCACCGCCAACAACACTCGCTCCGCCAGCCGCCGTTGCCCCGCCTCCATCCCGACCGACGCCGACAAGCGCGGACCAACGGTGAGCTCCCCAGCAGAGACCTGCGCCGCTGGGACGCTGCCCTCGGAGGCCGCCGCCAACGCCCACACCGCCGCCAAGGTGCCCGGGCAACCGGCCATCGACTCAAAGTCCCGTGCCGAATCGCGCTCCAACCATCCCCTCCCCTGACGCAACCAGGCGACCACACGCTGCGCGCGTGGCAAGCCCAGCAGCACGAGATCACGAGAAGGCAGCTCCTCAGCAGCGTCACCCACGACACCAGGCCCCCGCGGCGTGAGCAACGTCAACAGAAGCTCCGCCAAAGAGCGGGTCTCCCTTGGCTCACTGGACTGAGATTCATCCTCCCTCGCTTCACAGGGCAAGCCGCGCCATTGGACCTGACCCGCTTCATTCACGATGATCTGCGCCAGCGCCAAAACACCCACACCCATGGGAGGCGTCAAAGTGTGTAAATAATAGAGGATGTCTAAGATCTTGCCCGCCAACGCCAGGACCTCTTCTTCACGCCAAGGGCGCTGACGCCGCAACGCTCCCAAGTCCCAGCCCACCCCATCCACCTGGACCAGGCCGCGCCAGCCCTGATCCACGTCCTCGAAGGTCTCGCGAAACGGCGCAATGCCAGGATGCACGAGATGAAGACACCGCTCGCTCAAAGCCGCCACAACCGTAGCGTCCGCTCCCACCATAGGCCACAGGTGCAAAACCCAACGCTTGCCTTCGCCACAGCGCGCCACGTAGCTGTTGCTCCCGGCGCTCAACGGCGCCAACAAGGTGTAGCGCCCCGCCAGCAACAGCGACCCGCCGCAGTCGCTACATCGCACCGCGTCCGGCCGCCCCTGCCCACAACTCAGACACCAAACCATGCGCCATCCTTGCCACAGCGCCCAACCCTCCCACCGTGGCCGAGCACGCCCTCGCACTGGCAGCCACCCACGCAGTCCAGCGCCGCTGCCCGCGCTACCCTAGCGCAGACCTCGTGTTGACACTACGCCCCCTTTGTGCGATGGCCACTCTCAGTGCAGCGGACCCTCACACCGACACCCTTCCCAACCGGCAAGTCATGGGAACCACGACACTCAGCACCAAAGACTACGCCCTGGGCGGCCTCCTCGGCGCGGCGGCCCTCACCCTCCCCTTTCTCTTTCACCTCCTCCACCTCGGCACGATCTTCATGCCTATGTACTTGCCGCTCATGCTCGGCCCCTTCTTGGTGCACTGGCGCGTGGCGGCCAGCCTGGCCTGCACCCTGCCGCTGCTCTCGGCGCTGTTGACAGGGATGCCGCCATTCTTCCCCCCCATCGCCATCGCCATGGCCATCGAACTCGGACTCATGGCGACTTGTGCAGGCCTACTCTACCGCAGATGGCCGCGACGCGTCCTCCCTGTGCTATTACCTGTGCTCCTCTTCGGGCGCCTGGCCCAAGTTGGGCTCGGCTATGCCATGGGGCTCGTCCTCGAGCTGCCGGCTGCCTTCCTCTCCTTCGCATCTGTCATGCGGGGCTTGCCGGGCGTCCTCCTCATGCTCGTCGTCATCCCAGCGATCATCCGCGTCGTGCGCAGCAATACCACCACTCCCATGTCCGACACGGGCACCCACGAAGTGAGGCCATCACCATGAATCGGCTTGAGTTTTTCAACACCAAGGCCCCCGCATGGGACACCATGCACCAGCCGGACAAGGTCATCGCGACGTTGCAGCAGACCGTCGCCAAGCTCGCCCTCCGCCCCGACGAGCGCTTACTCGATGTGGGTTGCGGCACAGGCGTGCTCACCAGCGTCCTCCTCGATGCGTTGGGCGCCGACGGCAGCGTCACTGCCCTCGACTTCTCGCCAGCCATGCTCGAAGCCCTGCAGCAAAAGTTCACCCACGAACCGCGCCTTTGCCCACGCGTCGGCGATGTCCAGGACCTGCACATTGCCCCCGCCTCCTTCGACCGCGCCTTCTGTTACTCCGTTTGGCCCCACCTCCCTCATCCCGACCAAGCGGCGCACCACCTCTGGCGGGCCCTGAAGAACCAAGGCCGTCTCTATATCTGGCACACCGCCTCGCGCGACTTCATCAACCAAGTCCACACCCGCGTCGGCGGCGTGATCGCCCAAGATCTCCTCGAAGCCGCGACGACATTGGCCACTCGCCTCGAAAAGGCAGGCTTCAACATCGTGGATCTCGTCGACAACGACGAGCGCTACTGGATCGAAGCATCCAAGGGCCCATCACCCTGAGGCGAGCTGCGCCATGCTGAGCCCTGATCGCTCTCTGCCTGCGCTGGGCCCAACACCCTTCTTCGCGTCCCTGCAGCCCCAGACGCGCCTGTGGTTGTGGCTCTTCATCCTCATCACGATCATGGTCTTGCCCGTCACCAAGCTCTGGGGCAGTGGCGGTGGTGGCGCCTTGGTGGCGCTGTGGCTGTGGGGAGCCCAGCTTCGCGGGCCCAACCTGCGCCAACCGCTGCTCTTGGGGCTGCTGCTCTTTTTGCCCGTTTTTTTCTTCTTGCCATGGACGGGTCAGGCCACCGAAAGCACCCAGTACCTCGGGATCACCCTTCGCGTCGATGCCTGGCACGCGCCCTATGCCGTCGCCTTCCGAGGCATCAGCACCCTCTTGCTGGCCTGGGGGCTGATGCAGACCACCACAGAGGCAGAGCTCAGCGCCGCCCTCAGGACCTTGCCCCTGCCACGCCTCTTCATTCTCATGGCCCAGCAGAGCCTGCGCTGGACCGGCACCCTGCACCGAGAAACTCGCACGATGGCCAAGGCCTATGCCCTGCGTACCTGCCGCCGAGGCCTCTCCCAACGCTGGCAATTGCTCCGCGCTTGGCCCACCCTGTGGCTCAGCCGCGTGCTCCGACGCGCTGACCAGGTCGCCCTCGCCATGACCCTGCGCGGCTACCAAGGCGAGCTCCTCGACGACGCCCCAACCCACCTCAACCGACGCGACAAGCTCCTCTTGGCCGCCGCTGGCGCCACACTCCTCATCGCCAGCGGGCTGCGCTTTCTCTAACCCCGTCCTGTACCCACCGCTGCCCATGCCCGCGCACCCCACTCACAACGAGCACCCCGCCCTCACCCTCCGCGGTGTCACCGTGCGCTACGACACTGCGCACCCGCCTGCGCTCGACGACGTCGATCTCAGCATCCCTGCCGGTACCCGCTTGGCTCTCCTGGGTCTCAACGGCTCTGGAAAAACCACCCTCCTCCAGGTGCCCGTCGGCCTCGTCAAATACCAAGGGGAGGTCTGGGTCGACGACCTCGCCCTGGGCCCAGCTCATCTCCGCACCATTCGGCAACGCACGGGCTTTCTCTTTGCCGTCCCAGAAAATCAACTGCTCTTCCCCAAGGTCATTGACGACGTCACCTATGGCCTCAGGCAACAGGGATGGGAACGAAGCGCCGCCCAGACGGCCGCCCTAGCCAGCCTTGAGGCGCTCGGTGTCCAGGCCTTGGCAGAACACAACCCTTACCACCTCTCCCACGGCCAGCGCACCCGAGTGGCTCTGGCCGCCATCCTCGCCACCCAACCCCGGCTGCTCCTGCTCGACGAGCCATCGGGTGGCCTCGATCCGCCAGGACGACAAAAACTCGCCGCCATCTTGAGCAAGTGCCCCGCGACCATGATCATGGCCACCCATAGCCTGACCTTCGCCCGCGCGGCCTGCACCCACTTCGCGCTCATCCATGCGGGACGTATCCATGAGGCGATCGCCCCGATCGCCGCCCTCGACGATCACCTCTTCGACCGCCTCCCGACTCAAGAAAGCCTATGAGGCTTGCCGCTGCTCCTGCTCAGCGCTCGCCAACGCCAAGACCTGCTGACGCCGCACAATGGCATCCACCTCCAAAAAGCGATGGTAGACGGCAAGAAGGCGGCGCGCTGATTGCTCGAAAAGCAACCGCTGTTGCCCCGTCGTCTCTGAAGAACGCAGCTCCAGCGCGAAGGAATGCGCCTCGAGACGCAAGCTGAATCGCCCCAGAGAAAGCAGCGACGACAACAAGGCACGCGCCCCACGCTGACACATGAAGCGCTCCAACTGCGCCTCATGGCGCTCCTCCAGACGCACGTCCACACGACGCTGAAGGGGCTTACCCAGCTTGTAGCGCCGCCGCCCAAAGCGCAACAAACGCTGCCACCATTTCAGGGTGAAGAAGCTCACCTCCATGGGACCGGGCAGGGGCGGCGTCGCTACCACGCGCCCCAAGTAGGTCCCCACCATGCGATGCTCCACCTTGACCGCGCTGCCGCGATAGGTCAACGCCAGCTCATTCTGTATCTTGTCGAAGCCGTGCGGCGCGGCGCACTTGGTACACAGGGGCCCAAGCTCCCCCTCCTGGGCACTGGCAAGCTCCGCCAGCTCCCCGCAGTCACTGCAGCAGAAGTGTTGCGGAGCCTTCGCCAAAGCAAAGCCGAGCTGGTGGCTGTCAAACCACAAACCCTCACATCGCTGACACGCATGCAGGTGCATGGCGTCTCTCTTGCTCAAGAGCAAGCCTTCCCCACATTGCGGACAACGCAATGGCGTAGTCCCGAGCGAGTCCACTCGAAAATTCGCACCGAGAAGCTCCACTTGAATCAGGCGCTCCAGAAACGCACCGCCACAACCCGCACACTGCCACACCGGACGATGGGGCACCAAAACGTGATCGAGGGCAATTCGCTCCAGAGGAAGATGGTCACGGGGGCACTGCTGCATAAAATAACTCAAGCCAAATCCAAATGGTACGCCTCAATGAGCCCCTGCTGCGCCTTCAACACCGCAGTCTCCACCACAATCTGAAACTCGCGCACGTTCCCCCGCCATCCGTGCGACAACAAACGCTGCCGCGCGCCATCCGTGAGACCACTCACCTCGAGCCCATATCGCCGATTGTACTTGTGAATGAAATGCTCACCCATGGGAAGCAAATCTTCACGTCTCTCCCGCAATGGCGGGACCAACACGGGCAGCAACAGCGAGAGCAGATCCCGCCTAAAACGCCCCTCACGCACCAACTCCGCCAGATCTCGGTGCGTCGCCGCAATCACCCGCACATCCACCGGACGCCCCACCTCCTCACCAACCCGACGCACCTCCAACTCCCGCAAGGCGCGCGCCAGCTTCGCCTGCAATGACAGAGGAAGTCGGTCGATCTCGTCCAAACAAAGCGTGCCACCACAAGCTATCTCAAAAGCACCGCGATAGGAGAACTCGCGGGCCACCCCAAAAATCTCCACGTCGAGATCTGCCTCGGGCAACTCAGCACAGTGGAGGGTCACGAAAAGCCCCTCCGAACGATCGCCAAGATGATGGATAGCCCGCGCCACCAACATCTTCCCGCAACCCGCCTCCCCGAGAATGAGCAAGGGATCCGTCCGATCCTTATAGGCGCCAATCGTTCGGTGCAGCGCCTGCATCGCTGGCGACACCGCGACCAGCTCCTTGAGCAAATAGTGGCGGCGAGCCTTGGAACGAAAGTAACGATTCTCCGCCATCAACTGGGCGTAATCCGACCGCAGCGCTTCCGTTTTCAAGTAGGAAAGCACCGCCGGCTGCAACCACTGCATGAGCACCGTAATCCCACGCAGTTGTTCCGCATCGGGCATCGTCCCCGTCACGACGCGCACATAGGCCAACAACGCCCCTGCTGCCTCCCCTGTCGGCCGCACATAGAAGGGCAGACGAAGCTCACTCCCACCAAGGGTTGTCGCAAAGATGAAGCCCTTCCCTGTCTGTAACGGCGCCAAGAACTCAGCCGCGTCGGGCGGTAGAGACTCACATGCACAATCACTCGCGTTGCATACGAAAATCTTGTCGTGGAACGATTCGTCGCCCTGTGGCAGCACCAAAAAGACCGTCGCGTCAGGCAGAAGCATGGCCACCAGACGCTGCAGACCCGTGCTCAAATCCTGCAAGGTCGGCGCCTGCGCAAGCGTCGCAAGAAAGTCGACCCCGTCCCGCTGCAAGGCAACGGGCAACAGCGCCAACAGTTCATGCGGAGACACATCTTCAAGAAAATGGATCGCTTCGCCCGACTCTTGGCTCAACCTTCGCCATCCCAACACTGTCAGACGAACGTTGCCGTGCTCGCCCAGAACCACGCTATCGCCTACAACCACGCGCGCACGACGCCCGCTGACGATCTGTCGTTGAGAGTTCGACACCACCACGGACGCCAAACGCCCCCCCAGATCCTCATACTCCAACCCCGTAGACGCCACGCGAAAACAGCCGTGCTTGGCCGCCAGACCATAGTTCTGTAACACCAGATCGTTGAAAGGGTTCTCACCGATCACAATCTCTTGGCTGTGAAACTCGTACTCCTTGGCTGGATGTGCATCGACCTGTAGCGAGAGTTCTATGATCATGGCCGCGCCAACCCACTGACTATCCACAAATTTCGCGCCCCCCTCTGCTACGCTCCCAGCAAAACACCCGCCGCTCTTACCACAATCAAGCCAAGACGCAAGGGCCACCGACACCCCACCCCGCAGACCCGCGCCTCTCCGCTCATTCTATCCCCTCTACTCCAATCCCCTCCTCGGCGCTACCCGCAACTCGCGACTCCGGAGCGGCGCCTCCCTCCTGCAGCGACGCTTCGCCGTCGGCCTCGGCGCCGCGCTGCTCGACGGCGTCACCATCCTCTTCCCCCACGGCCTCCGGCCCCTCGCCTGCATCCTCCGCCGGACCATCCAAGGCCGTACGCGCTCGCAAAGCCCAGCTATAGGCATCCTGAAAGCTGGGATCCAGAAGCGTGACCGCCTCCATCAGGGTCTGGCACTCCAAATGCTCATCCCGCAGGCACTTGATCAGCGCCTCACTATAAAGCTCCTGAGCCGCGGCACTGTCGCCGCCCGCCCCAAAAATCACCGGCGCGCCCTCCGCGGCCGGACCCAACCCCTCCTCGTCATCCTCATCGTCAAACCATTCGTCATCATCTTCCGGAGCCGCCTCGTCGCGCGGCGCCTCACGGCTTGCACTCCCATCATTCACCCTCGCCGCAGGTTCTGGAACGCCCGAGCCCATCCAAGAGCGCACCAACCACAACAATAACAACATCGCCACGACCGTACCACCGGCGATCAAGGCCAGGCGCAACCAAGGATGCACGTCGTCTTGGTCCAATGGCCGCGGTGCTTGGACGCGGCGAACACTGCCACTGCTCGCCCGCAACGGCGGCGGCTCCGACCCAACACCAAGCGCAGGCGTCGCTGCCACCACCGGCAGATCTCTCCCACTGGCCGGCAACGGCACACCCTTCCCTTCCGCTGAACCGGCCCGCGTTGCCGCGGGGGCAGCGCTCACCTCACTTTGGCTTGGGGGCGCCGCTGCATCAGCACTGCCACTGCCAAACCAATCGAGCCGAGGATCACCTCCGCTCACTGGCTGCGGCTGCGACGGCACATCCGCTGCCGCCGCATCGCGGCCCCCAACAGCACGCGCCCCACGAAGCGGCTGCGTCTGCACCACACCCGCGACCATCTCGACCTGCAGCCCATACCCCGTGAGCTGCCGGCGCAGAGACTGCGCGCTGCGCCGCGACAACCCGCGGGCCAACCACGCGCTGCCATCAGCCGCCACCTCACAGGGCATCTCTATCGGAACCAACAACTGCCCTGCAATGGCGACGATCTGATCCACCACTCCCTGGCCAGAGCCCGCACACAAACGCACACCAAAGCTGGCATCATCCCCCGACGAATCCGCCCGCGACGCCACCACCTCCACCGCCTCCGCAGCAGCGGCAAAGCCCCCGGAAAGCGGCCGCCTGTAGGGACGCTCAGACTTGAAAAAATGATCGTCGTCTTCCTGCAAGGCGGGCGGACGCCTCTCACTCCTCGCATCGTCGTCATCGTCTCCTGCCGCAACCACCAAAGAAGTCAATGAGGCGCTCTGCAAGGCGTCTAACATCTCCAGCGCCCGGCCATAACGCTTATGGGCCTCCTTCTCCAAACCACGCCTGATGATCGGTCCCAGCGCGCAGCCCTCGACCCACGCCGGAATCGCCACGGGGTCTGGCAGCAAGTGCAGCGCCGCCGTCTCGATAGGCGTACCACCGTCTACCGCTGTCCTCCCCGTCAACATCTTCAGGATGATCAGCGAAAGCGAATAGAGGTCTGCAGCCGGCCCCAACTCCAAACCACGTATCTGCTCTGGCGCCATGTAGCTCGGGGTCCCAAAAGCTACCCCCTGCTGGGTCAACGCACTCTCGCTCACCACTTTGGCGATCCCAAAGTCCAGAACCTTGACGAAGTCCCGCTCCCCATCCAAGTCCCGCAGAAAAATGTTCGCCGGCTTGAGATCGCGGTGGACAACCCCATGGCCATGCGCTTCCGACAGACTCTTGAGCACCTGAACGGCGATCCTCACCGCTCGCACCGCTCCCAAAGCGCCATCTCGCACCAGCACCGTCTCCAGCGTCTCACCTTCGAGATACTCCATGGCGATGAACGGGCACCCACCCTCGCTCACCCCAAAGTCAAAGAGCTGAATCGTGTTCGGATGCGACAGCTTCTTGGCGAGATGCGCCTCCCGCCTAAAACGCTCGCACACCGTCTCCACCGCCGCCGACTGCGGCAAGAGCACCTTCAACGCAACCAACCGATCCATCGCCAACTGCGTCGCCGCGAAAACGGCGCTGAAGCCGCCCCGGCCAATCTCACGTTGCACCTGATAGCGACCTGCGACGACCTCCCCGATATCAGGTAGTTGCATCCTTCACTCTCCCATGACCGCGACGCACCGCGGTGCATCACCGCATCTCACTCACCCACCTAGACTTGCCCCCTAACCTTCCTCTACCAGCGCCCGGCACTGCACGCAAGTCAGACCTCGCTTCACGAGCCACTCAGAGGCTTAGCCTCATGGCGTCGCTGCCAGCGCAAAAAAATAGAGCCCTCCTGCCCCCGCGCTCATGCACGCCGTCGCGCAAGCCGAAGCCGTCGCCCCCGTAGTATGCACGTCGTCTACCACCACCACCACCTTGCCCCCCATGTCCGACGCCGCAAAAGCACCCGCCACATTCGCCGCCCGGGCCTCGAGCGCCAACGACGCTTGCGCCAGCGTCGCCCGCTGACGCCACAAGGCGCGATCCGAAAAGCGCACCCCTGGCGCCCCATCCCCACGCGCCATTAACAGGTCGGCCACCAGACGCCCTATCGTCCAGGCCGGATCGAAACCCCGCTCCCGAACCTTGGAAGGGTGGGGCGGCACCGGCACAACCAACGTCCCGGCAGGCATGGGCGGCAAGTGCGCCGCCAAAGCCGCGCGACTCTGACCTAACAACGACGCCCCAGCGCTCTCCCGCTGGCCGTACTTCCAGCGGCAGAGCGCCGTCTGTACGGACCCCTCGTAGAGATACAAAGCGCTGGCGGCCTCGTAGCCAAGAGGCGCCGAAATCGCGCCACACAAACGCAGCGTCTCCCTACAGGCACTACAAAAGTACGCGCCCTCTTCCTCGACCAAAACATCACAGCCTGGACAGCGCTGCGGCCAAACCATCGCCGCCAAATGCTCGAGAACGCGCCGCATCATTGCGCCACCTGCCCCCATTCGCCCACCTCACTTGTGGTAAGGCTCACCCCGTAGAATCGTCATGGCGCGATAGAGCTGCTCATACAAAAGCACCCGCGCCAGCTCATGAGGCAAGGTCAGCGGCGACAGCGACCACAGCCAATCAGCCCGCTCCCGCAACGACCCGGCATGGCCCAAAGCCCCTCCAACCGCAAAAGAAACGGCCTGACCGCGTTGACACCACTGGTCGAGACGCTGGGCCAGCGCTAGGCTCCCCACACCATCTCCGCGTTCATCCAAAACCACCAGCGGACCCGGCCCCACATGGGCAGCCAAAATCGCATCGGACTCCAACTGCCGCACCTGCTCATCGCTGTGCTTGCCACGCGCCGGTTTCAACTCGCGCTCTTGCGTCACTTGATAATGACGCAGACGCTGCAGATAGAGATCGGACGCCGCGCGGTACGGCGCAAAACGCAGCTTATCGATAGTGATGACCAAAAACGGCACGGCCCATCCATCAGACCATTGACTTCACTCAGAACTGTATCCCGCATAGAGCCCAGGCTCACCCTGCAGCTCCTCAGGGACTTCCACCGGCAGGCGCGGCACATCGCTCCACAACGCCTCCAGGTCGAAATGCCGCCGCGCAGGCCCACAGAACACGTGCACAATCACGTCGCCGTAGTCCAACAACACCCACTGCCCATCGCCAAGCCCCTCGCGCCCCACCAGCAACCGGTGCGGCCCAATCTCCCCATCGATCCCCACCGCGATGGCGTGCACGTGCCTATCGTTACGACCCGTACAAATCACCAAATACTCCGCATAAGTCGCTAACTCACGCACATCGATGATCACCGGGTCCAGCGCTTTCTTCGCCATCGCTGCCTCAGCAATGGCATAAGCCAATTCGCTCCCTTCATCGATCTCGTCCAGCACCTCTTTGCCTGGCCTGGAACTCTGCAGTCTCGCTAGATTCTGATGCATTCTTTCTCCATGTTGTGCTCGAGAGACATCCCCCAGAGCGACTCCGCCACTCAAACCCGAACCTGACCCTGGCCATATACGACGAACTTCGTCGTGGTCAACTCACGCAAGCCCATGGGGCCAAACGCGTGTAGCTTCGTCGTGCTTATCCCAATCTCAGCCCCCAGCCCAAGCTCACCGCCGTCAGCAAACCGCGTCGACGCATTCACCATCACCGTTGAAGAGTCTACCTCCGCCAAAAAACGCTCCGCCGCGGCATAGGACGACGTCAAAATGGCCTCCGTGTGCAGCGAACCATAGCGCCGAATATGCGCCACCGCCGCCTCTTGGTCTCTCACAATCCGCACGGCCAAATCCAAGCTCAGATACTCTCGGCCCCAATCCTCGTCCGTCGCCAAAACACACTGCGCATGGTCACCCAACACCACGTGACTCTCTGCACAAACATGCAGCGTCACGCCGGCATTCCACAACGCCTCTGCCACCGCGCGCAGGTGCGCCACCGGCCAACGGGCATCCACCAATAAGGTCTCCACGGCGTTGCACACACTCGGCCGCTGTACCTTGGCGTTCAACACGATGGGCGTCACCATCCCTACTTCCGCCGTCTCATGCACGTAAATGTGACACACCCCCTTGTAATGCTTGATGACGGGCATCGTCGCGTGCTCAGTCACGAAGCGGATCAATCCCTCGCCACCACGCGGAATCACCAGATCGATCGCCTCTTCGAGCGTCAGCAGATGGGCCACCGCCTCCCGCTCCACATACGGCACATAAGAGACCGCCGCCGGATCGAGACCAACGTGACGCAATCCCTCTTGCATGACCGCCACGATCGCACGATTGCTCTGCAGCGCCTCGCGCCCCCCCTTGAGAATCACCGCGTTGCCACTCTTGATACACAGGCCCGCCGCGTCACTCGAAACATTGGGGCGCGCCTCGTAGATGATGCCGATCACCCCCAAAGGAATACGCCGCCGCCCCACGCGAAGCTGGTTCGGGCGCGTCCACATCTCGTCCACCCCGCCCAACGGGTCCGGCAACCCGACCAGGGAGCGCAACGCCGCAGCCATCCCCTCCACCCGCGGCGCGTCGAGGCGCAAGCGGTCCAACATGGCTTCACTCATCCCAGCAGAGCGCGCCTGGGCCAAATCCTCACCATTGGCCGCCAACACCTTATCCAGGTCGCGCAAAAGAAAGTCCGCAGCCGCCAACAATGCCCCGTTTCGAGTGCCGAGATCCGCACCAGCCAAACCAGGTGCAGCAGCCTTGGCCGCGAGGGCAATGGCACGGACGCATTCAAAAAGATTGTCTGGGCTCTGCAAGTCCTCACTTCCTCCCAACCACGCGCAGCAACAGCCACCCCCTCCCAGAGCGCCCGCACCAACGCAATCCTAGCAAAATCTTAAGGGCTCTCACGCCCGCACGTCAACCCACATTTCCCGCCAGCCACTGCTGCTACAGCGGACTCTCTCCCACGATGCGCAAGATCGCTTCGTAATCATGAACCTCGCCTTGATCCACCCCCGGACATTGCTCCGCCAGCGCCCGCCAGCGCTCCTCCGAACGCAATATCTTCAACCAAAACGGAAAAGTACGGCACTGCGCCGGCCGCTGCTCATAAATCGTACAACCCGCGGCAAAAAACACGCAGCGACCATCCTCATACTCCCGCGCACTATAGCCATCGCGGTAGGGATAGAACTTCTCCCCCAACAAAGCCTCCACCGAACGACCCTGAGCACCAGCCAATGCCTCCACCTCACCCAAAGTGAAATAGACCGTGCCCGGCGCCCCCGTGCAACACGCCCCACATCGCTGACAACTGAAACGCAAACCCTCGCGAAAAAACACCCGCCGTCGCATCCGAGCCATCGCTTCACCGTCAACTGCGCTCAATCCTGCTCCCCCCCAGACACCGCCAAATGCTCACCCACCCAACTCACCAACGAAACACTGCCCCCGCGAGCCCGCGCCGGACCACACGCTGGCCACGGAAGACTCAGCATCAACACCAATAGAAAGGTCAGAACGATCAAGACCGTCGGGTCTTCCTCCGCCCACTGCCATCGACCGCGCCCTTCTCTCACCGACATAAGCTCTCTCTCTTCGTGGCACTCACTCAACAACGCCTCCAGATCCGCCCTTGGGAACCACCTGCAAGGGCACAGCGCCCTCCTCCACCAACGGATTCAAACCCTGAGGCACATACGCTTCTGGAACGAAACGCCGATCCGGGTAGGCGACGGCACCCTGAAAATCCCTCATCCCTTCGCTCGTCCACTCGAAAAGCGTCTTCGGCATCACCCCCACCCACAAAACCAGCCCCGCCAATAACGCCAGCACCACCATCGCCGGCTGACTGCGGCGTACTTCCAACGCCACCGTCGCCTCCTTCATATACATGCAGACGATCACCCGAAGATAGTAATAGGCGCCCCCCATACTCGCCAACACCGCTACCACCACCAAAACAAAAAAGGCCGGATCCTGATTCACCGTCCCGGCAACCACGGCCATCTTGAACACATAGAACTTCCCCATGAAGCCCGCCGTCATGGGAATGCCTGCGCTGGACAACAGGAAAAAGCCCATCATTGCCGCCAAGCCCGGGTGAGACCGCGCCAGACCCGACAAATCCGTAATCCGACGCACGTCGCGGCCGCTGTAACCCAAATAGGACAGCACCCCAAAGACACCCAAGGTCGCCACAGCGTAGGTAAACAAATAAAACAATACCGAACTGCTACCCGCATAGCCCAGCACCGGCGCGCCATCGCCCACGGCACCAAAATAGCCCGCTGCCACCAAACCGACCATCCCATAACCAGCATGCGCTATCGAGGCGTAGGCCAGCATACGTTTGATCTCGTCCTGAACCAGCGCCACCAGGTTCCCCAGGATCATCGTCAGCAATGACAAGTAGAAAAAGAGCTGCACCCACCCCTGCCCATCCAGGCGCGTCACCTCTGGCCCCAAGGCGATGAACAAAAACCGTATCAAAGCACCAAAGGCCGCTGCCTTGACCCCTGTCGCCATGAAGCCCACCACCGTCATCGGGGCGCCGCTATAAGCATCGGGAGCCCACATGTGGAATGGCACCAAGGCAACCTTGAACGCCATCCCCACCAGCAACAGCAAAACGCCAATGTACAACAAGGGATCCAGCGTCGCCGACCCCATCCCCTCGCGCAACACCAGAGCGCCGTCCCCCGCCTGCATGGAAGAACCAATCGCCACGGCGATGGATTCAAAATGGAGGGAACCACACACCCCATACACCAGCGCGCTGCCATACAAAAACAACGCGCTCGCAAAGGCCCCGAGGAAGAAATACTTCATCGCCGCCTCGGCACTGCGGCCGTCCTGGCGGAAATATCCCACCAACACATAGACCGCCAAGGACATCATCTCCAGCGCCACGAAGAGCATCAACAAATGCCCAGCCGCAGCCATGAGCATCATCCCCGCCGTCGCCATCAAAACCAGAACGTAATACTCCCCCGACTCCACACCGTGCGCCTGCAAATACCGCGGTGATAGCAACACCGTCACCAACGCCGCCAGGAGAAATATCCCATCCAAAAAAAGAGTAAAGCCATCGTGGTACAGCATCCCGCCAAAAGCATCACCCGGCACCACCTGCTTGCTGACGTAGAACACCGCGCCAAAAGCCACCACCAGACCCACCGCCGATACGTGCGCCAGGTAGCCCCGCTGCTGCGCCGTCCGGTGGAAAAGATCCATCACCAACACCAGAACGGCCACACCTAGCACCGCAAGAAAGGGCAGCAAGGTCAGCACATCTGCACTTTTCACAATCATCGACCTACCTCGCCATTGCCACCCAAAGCCCGCACCTGCCCAAGCCCCGAACCTTCAGAGACGCTGCCAATAAATGGCGCTACCAACATCGCCGTCCGCGGACTCCCCTCCACTCGACCGATGCCGGCCACTCCCTGCGCCGCCCCCAGAGCCTGCAGGACCACATCGGCGCGCAACTTGTAGCACCCCGCTACATCCCCATCACCCCTGCGCTCGACCGCCGCGGGCACCGCCCTCAGCGCCAACGCCTCCACCCCCGGATAATAGGACAAATCGGCAGCGCTCAACTCAGGCATCTCCGGCGCCGCGATCACACCGCTGCGCGCCAGCTTCGCATTGAAAAGACGGAAAAACTCGTGACTGGCCGGCCGCAAATCGTCCAAAATCAAGTTGGGGAAAACCCCCATCACGAAAACCAATACCACCAGCGGACCCATGTAGATCCACTCCCGCAGATTCATGTCGCGCAACTGCCGATTCTTGGGGTTACTCAACGGCCCCAGCATCACCCGCTGGTAGGACCACAAGAGATACACCGCCGACAAAATCATGCCCGTCGCTGCCAAGGCAGCCAACGCCTGCGCCCAACCAGCACCAAAGACCCCGCTGCTAAAGGTACCCAACAACACCAAAAACTCGCCCGGAAAGCCATTCAAGCCCGGTAACGCAGCGCTCGCCAAAACCATGATCAAAAAGACCGCTGCAAACACAGGCGTCTGCCGAGCGAGACCGCCAAAGTCGCTGATCAAACGCGTGTGGCGTCGCTCGTAGAGAATGCCGATGCACAAAAACAACGCCCCCGTCGAGATCCCATGGGCCAACATCTGAAAAAGCGCACCCTCCACCCCCTGCGGCGTCAGCGCCATCAAACCCAACACCACGAAACCAAGGTGACTCACCGAAGAGTAAGCAATCAGCCGCTTGATGTCCTTCTGCACCATCGCCACCAAACCACCATAGATGATGCCGATCACCGCCAGCGCCCCGACCAAACCGGCAAAACGCAACACCGCCAAAGGAAACAAGGGCATCGCGAAACGGAAGAGGCCATAGGCCCCGAGCTTCAGCAGCACCGCCGCCAGCACCACCGAGCCAGCCGTCGGCGCCTCGGTGTGCGCATCGGGCAACCAGGTGTGTAGGGGAAAGAGAGGGATCTTGATGGCAAACGCCACAAAGAACGCACCATAGAGCCAGGCCTGCTCCGTACCCGTCAGCGGCACCGCCAAAAACGCTGTCAGGCTAAAAGAATAGCCCCCGTCCAAGGTCACACCCGCCGTCTGAAAATAGAGGTAGAGAATCGCCACCAGCATCAACAGCGAACCCACCATGGTGAACAAAAAGAACTTCACCGACGCATAGACTCTCCGCTCGCCACCCCACAGGCCGATCAACAACACCATCGGGATCAGCATGATCTCCCAGAAAAAGTAGAACAACAGCACATCCAGCGCCGCCAAAGCCCCAATGATGCCCGTCTGTAAGGCCAACAAACAGACGTAAAAGCCCTTCTCACCCTGCACCACGGAACGACGACTGCTCAGCACCATGATCGGCGCCAACAATGCCGTCAATAACACCAGCCACAACGAAACCCCATCCAAGCCTATGGTATAGGTCGCCCCAAGCTGGGGAATCCACGCCAGGGTCTCCACATACTGAAAGGCCCGGTAATCAGCCTGAAAGCCGATGAAGAGCACACCGCACAGCGCCAACTCCAACAGCGTCACCACCAACGCCGTGCCCCGAATCAACGGCTTCTGTGCCGCTGGCAGCAACAAAAGCCACAGGGCTCCCAACAGCGGCAACCACACCACCAAGGACAGCCACGGCACACCGACATCCAAGCCGATCTGTGCTGCGAATTCTAGCGTCTGCATCGTCAACCTTCGCTTCCGTCAGCGCCCGCAAAGACGCCGGCTAAAAGACCACCCAATAGAGAATCGCCGCTATACCGAACAGCACATACGCCGCATATCGCTGCACGTCACCATTCTGAAAACGCCGCAGGATCGAACCACCCGCCTCATAACACCACGCCGCACCGCGCACGACGAAGAAATCGATCACAATCACGTCGATGACCCGATGGAAAAACCGCCCCAACACGAGCACCGGATTGACCACAGCCAAACGATACAGCTCATCCACGTAGTACTTCCGCGACAACAATCGGTAAAGAACACCCAAACGCCCCGCCAACCGCGCCGCCTGCTCCGGCCGACGCACATACAACCAATAGGCTAGCCCTATCCCCACACCCGCCACCAAGACGCTCACCCCCATCAGCAACCACTCCGCCACCACCACACCGGCGCTCGTCAGCGCCGCATGGGGCATCGGCGAATACAAAACCCCCTCCAACCACAACCGCAGGGTCTCCAGCTCGGCCACCCCTCCACTCAACACGTGCGGCAAACCCCAGTATCCCCCCACCACCGAAAGCAGCGCCAAAACCGCCAGCGGCACCAACATGGTCGTCGGGCTCTCACCCACCTCCGCCAACAACGACGGCTCCACGCGACTCTTCCCTTCGAAGGTAAGAAAATACAGGCGAAACATGTAAAAGGCCGTCAACGCTGCCGTCACCGTCGCCACGCTCCACAGCGACCAAGACAACAACGGTCCCCACGCCAAAGGCAGACGGTGGTACCACACGAACCACAGGATCTGGTCCTTGGAGAAAAAGCCCGACAGCAAAGGGACACCGGCAATGGCCAAAGCACCGACCAAAAAGGTCACCGCCGTAACCGGAAGCTTCTGACGCAAAGCACCCATCTTGCGCACATCCTGTTCGTGGTGCAGCGCATCGATCACCGAGCCAGCCCCCAAAAACAACAAGGCCTTGAAAAAGGCATGGGTCATGAGATGGAATATCGCCACCCACCACGCGCCAAAACCCAACGCCAAAAACATGAAACCCAACTGGGAAACCGTCGAGTAGGCCAAAACGCGCTTGATATCCGTCTGCACCACCGCAATGCTCGCCGCCAGCAGCGCCGTCGCCCCACCCACCAGCGCGATCAACATCATCGCCGCCGGAGAGAGCACGAAAAGAAAATGCAGCCGCGCCACCAAATAAACTCCCGCCGTCACCATCGTCGCAGCGTGTATCAACGCTGACACTGGCGTCGGGCCCGCCATCGCATCGGGCAACCACACAAAGAGGGGAATCTGGGCGCTCTTGCCCGTACACCCGATGAATAGCAGCACACAGCCCACCCCCACCAAGAGGACCGTCTCACGGCTCAGCATCGCCCCCTCACCCACACGCACGGCCGCTTCCAACGCTGCAAAATCGAAGGTCCCAAACGCGAAGAAGAGCGTCAGCACCCCCAGCACGAAGGCAAAATCCCCCACCCTGTTGACGATGAATGCCTTCTTGCCTGCATCACAGTTCTCTTTCTGTTCATAGTAATAGCCAATGAGGAGATACGAACACAGGCCGACCCCCTCCCAGCCGATGAACATCACCACCAGGTTGCCACCCAAAACCAGCAACAACATGGCCGCCACAAAGAGGTTCATATACGCAAAGAATCGCGCCTTGCTCCGATCATGACGCATATAACCCACGGCGTAGATGTGGATTAAAAAACCCACCCCCGTAATGATGAGGACCATGACCGCACTCAGCGCATCCATCACCAACTTCAGCGAGATATTCACCCCTTGAAAACGATGCCCCCCTTGCGTCAAACGCGCCCGAATGCCGCCAATGCCAGGCTGGAGGACCGCATCTGGTGGATGGGTCGGCGTATAGACCTGGGCCCAACAACCCGCCGGCGTCACCGCACAGCCTTGCGCCCACGCTGGCGCGCTCCCTGCCAACCGGCAGCAGCGCTCATAAAGCACCGGGCCAAAGACCTGAAACTGCTCCACTGGCACATAGCCATCTTCCCCGTCAGCCCACCCACCGCTGCTGATCCACTCGAAGGCAGTCCACTCCAAACGGGGCGACTCCAAAACCTCCTGCGTCCCATCCACACCACCCGGCACCAAGCGCCCCGTCCACATCGCCATCACCGCTGACAACGCAAACAGAAACGACAAGCCCACAGCACTACAGGCTATCGTCCACACCCACCGCTTGGACAAAAAATGGCCAAGGGTACCCGTGATCAGCGCTCCCAACAACGGGAACAGCACGATCAAGCCAAGATAATAAAAGTGATGGGTTGCCAGGCTATCCATGGCTTTTATCTATACCTTGCGGGACCCTCTCGAGCCCAAAGACCGACCAACAATACCCAGAACTCGCGCACCTTCAGTGCTGCAAGCCATCTGCCTCGTCAACCATTACCGAACGACGATGCCTAAAAAGGTTCAAGACAATCGCCAAACCAACCGCCGCCTCAGCCGCCGCCACCGCTATCACTATCAGCGCGACCACATGACCATCCATGTCCAGGCGGTAACGCGCAAACGCAACGAAGGTCAAGTTCACCGCGTTGAGCATCAACTCGATGCCCATGAACATCACGATCGCATTGCGCCGCATCAGCACCGCCATCATCCCCATGACGAACAACGCTGCCGCTACGATGAGATAGTAATTGAGGGGAATCTCGCTCACCATGCCCCTTGGCTCCTAAAACTTGCGTTTCCCTCGACGCGCCAACACCACCGCACCCACCATCCCCACCAACAACAACACCCCCGTCACCTCAAAAGGCAACAGGAAACGCGTAAACAGCAGCCGGCCCACACCCTCAGCGCGCCCAAAGTCTGCGGCATCATGAATCACAGGATCGCGCAACAACACCGCCGATCGCCGCAGAGGTGTATGCAGCCCCTGCAACGAACGCTGCACCAACGCCCGCTCGGCGTAGCCCATCTGCCCCAGCACCGGACCCACCACCCCCTGCAACAACGCCGCAACTTGCTGGCGCTCCCCACGACGCATCAACACCAACACCTCGCGCTGAGCTACATCATAGGCAGCCTCCAAGCGAGCCCGACGCTCCACGAATTGGCGCCCGTCGCCCACCACCTTCCCCGCAACGAAATCAGCCCGCGCCATCGCATGTGACCAACGCTCACCCCGTGCCGGGATCGGGTGCTGACGCTCCCTCTCAACCCCCGAAGGGACGCGCGCATCGACCAGCAAATGCCAGCCTCGCAGCACCTCCTGATCGCCCTCCGCCAACAAGCCCATCCCCTCGCGCTCGATCAGCATCTCCAACTGACCCGCAAAGCCCAGCTCCAGCAACCACAACGCCCCTACCTCTTCGCGCGTCGGGGCCGACGCCACATGACGCTGCGCCCCTTCGCCGCGCCATTGATGCGGCAACGCCGACCCACTCACCATCGACTCCAGCTCTGCCAACTGGGCATCAAAAGCCACCGTCTCGGCCGCCGCGATGGACAACGCCTCCCCTTGCACCTCAAAAAGCGAACACCGCGCACCATCGATGCGGTCGTGGGCCAACGCCGCCACCTGCCTGCAGGCATCAACCCGCAAATAGCCATCGCGACCGTGCGCCAAAACCAACTGGGCCGACGCCAACACCTCCAGCCGGTCCACCGCCGCAAAAAAGGCCGCGCCCTGCGCCGGCGTCGCAAAGGAATAAGCCTCCCCTTGGTGCCGCAGCCGCTGCAATGAATGGCTCCGCATCACCGCCGGTGACGCCAAATAGGTGACCTGAGCACCCACCATGGCCCACACCAACAGTGCAAAAACAAAGGCGCCCGCCACCGCCGCCAACACCTTGTGCACATTCCCCCGACGCGCACCAAGCTCACCCTCGCGTAGATTGAGCAACATGATCACAAATAAAAACAGCACCATGATCGCACCGGCATAGACCAAAACCTGCACCACCGCCACGAACGCCGCGTTGAGCTGCAGATAAAGACCAGCCAAAAAGAAAAAACCGGCGATCATCGACAAAGCGCCATAGAGCGGGTTGCGCAACAACACCACCAACGCCGACGTCGTCAGCAGCCCCACCGATAGTGTCACGAAACCAAACAGCTCCAAGCTCATCTGTACCGACTCCGCTTACCCTGTCCCCATCACCGGTCTCACACTCTGCTCATACTGCAATGAAGCCCACCACGCTACCACTCAGCAAAGTGGCAACCCTTCCCCTCCAAATGCCCCTCAAATTCAGCACGAAATTTCGTCACATAGGAACGCACCGCCATCGACGCGGCGTCCCCGTGGGGACAAATCGTGTGCCCCTCAATCTGGTCGCAAAGCTCCAACAACAACGCCAGGTCTCCTGCATGTCCCCGACCGTCCTCGATTTTCGTCAACAGGCGCTCCAACCACCCACAGCCCTCACGGCAGGGCGTGCACTGCCCACAGCTCTCGTGATGGTAGAAGTGCGCCAGATTCTGCGCGACCCGCACCATGCACGTCCCCTCCTCCATCACCACCACCCCACCCGTGCCAAACAAGGATCCCACCGCCTTGAGCGCGTCGAAGCTCATCTTCACGTCGATCTCTTCCGGCAACAACACGGGACAGCTCGAACCCCCTGGAATCACTGCCTTGAGAGCCCGACCACCCCGCACGCCACAACCAAAATCCTCATCATAGATCAACGTCCGCAACGGAATACCGTGCGGGGCCTCATAGATGCCTGGACGTTGCACATGCCCAGACAACCCATAGAGCTTCATCCCGCCGTTGCGCTCGCAACCCGCCCCCGAAAACGCCGCCCCCCCATGCTGACGATCGTCGGCACCGCAGCAATGGTCTCCACATTGTTCACGATGGTCGGACAACCCAAAAAACCAGCCACCGCCGGAAATGGAGGCTTCATCCGCGGACGGCCCATGCGCCCTTCCAAACTCTCCAACAACGCCGTCTCTTCCCCACAAATATAGGCCCCAGCCCCACTGTGCACCGTGATGACCACCTTGTAGCCACCCGCGCCCGCCTGAACACCGATCAAAGCTTGCGCCTCGGCGTCGGCAATCGCCTGAGCTAGTCGCCGCTGCGCCACCCGCAGCTCGCCCCGCACGAAAATGTACACCTGACTCACCTGCAAGGCATAGGCGCTTATGGCGATCCCCTCGATCAGGCGATGCGGATCGTACTCCATGATCATCCGATCCTTGAACGTACCCGGCTCACCTTCATCGGCATTGATCACCAAATAACGGGGCTTACCACCCGCAGGCGCTAAAAAACCCCACTTGCCACCCGCCGGAAAGCCTGCCCCACCCCGTCCGCGCAAATGCGCCAAACGCACCTCGTCGATCACCGCCGCTGGTGACTGGGACACCGCCTTGCCCAACGCCACATAGCCCGACTGCTTCTCGATATAGGTCGAGATCTCCCAAGGACGCTCCAACTCAAGACAGCGCGTAAAGAGCTTCTGCATGGCCCCTTCCTGATCTCCACCCTCTGCGTTATTCCGACTTCCTGTCCGCCGCCGCCTCCATAAGAGGATCAATCACGGCATCGATGGCCTCGGGGGAAGCCATGTTCTCATGGTACACATCGTTGATACGCATCACCGGCGCCGTGCCACAACTCGCCAAACACTCCACCCGGCTCAACGAAAAAGCACCGTCCGGCCGCGTCTCACCCACACGCACCCCCAGCTTCTTCTCGAGATGCGCCACCAACCGACCTGAGCCCAACAAGGCACACGAAATCGATTGACAAACCTGGACATGATGCCGCCCCACCGGCTGGCTGTGGAACATCTCGTAAAACTGCACCACACTCAGCACTTGGACCAGCGGCAACTCCAAACGCTGCGCTACCAACGCCAAAACCTCGGGAGACAACGTCCCAAAAGCCTCCTGAGCAACGAAAAGAACGGGGATCAACGCCGCGCTCCGCTCGCTATAGCGGCCAACGATCGCCCCAATCTCTTCCTCTTGTGCCGCTGTAAACCTCACTTCCATGCGCTTCACCACGACGCCTTCAAAGCAAACGACGAAAACGCTATCTCTTCGCCATCGGCGCACACCCAACCACTCCCCCTGCCCAGCCCCAACAATGCTGGGAGAGGCTAGTGGCTCCCTCAAAACGTGTCAAGACGAGGCCGCGCGCACCAAGCCAGCACCATAACCCCCACGACAACCGCCATCAACGGCCACGACCGCCACTGGGACGCCCGCGCCCCATCGGAGGACGACCACCACGCCCTTCACCCCGACCACCACCGCCGCGCTCATGGCCTCGCGGCGGCCGACCATGGCGATCATGATCCCGGCCACCCGGACCCTCGCGCCGCTCCGGCCGGCGACGCTCACCCCCTTCACTCCGCCGCGGACCCTGAGGCCCTGCCCCATCGCGGCTCCCTGAGCTTCGCTCGCCGGGAACACTGCCAAGGGGCAACGCCGATCCCATGGGGCGCAAGGCCACCGGCCACAACTCTCGACCATCGAGAGCCCGCACCACATCCTCCTGAGATGACAACCCAATGCCACACACCGTCGCCACCGTCCCGATCCCCTCGACACTGCGAAAGGCACCCGAACCAGCCACGCCCGCAACGCCCAGCGCATGCACCGCCTCCAGGGCAAGCTCGTTCTCAATCCGACGCCGCCGCATCGACAACGCATCGACCCCAGCCAAACCCCGAACCATGAACACCTTGTCACCCAACGATGGCTGCACCTCGCTATAAACCTCGCGCGCCACCACCGCTCCCCCCAAGCCCACGAAATAGTCCACCACTTCCTGCAGCGACGGACGACCACAAGTCGTCAGACGCCGCCACTCTTCGTGCAACAACACCTGGTCGATCTGCGGCGCAAAGGCCACCGCCAAACCATCCTCCGTAGCAATCTCCACCCCTACCGCTACGAAAAGACCATGCGCCTGCCCCGCCTCCACCAACGTCTGCGCATGCCGGCTGTGCTCACGATCCACCACACACACACCATCCAATCCCTGCGCCTTCGCCGCAGCCAATATCTCGTCTATCGAAAGGACGCCGCCTTCCGTCGCGTCGGTGTAAGTAAAGAAATCAACCAACATTTGCGCCATTCCTCCCAACGGGGCACTGCTCCAATCCTCCCGAGAGGCGCGCCACCGCAGCACGCACACCTCCCGCTACAGCCTACTCCTACGCCATGCGCGCGCCACTGGCAAGCCAGGTTGCCCTCGCCAAAAGCGATACCCGACCCAAATGCCACTCACAGACATCATGGAATACGCAGCGACAGCACCAAAATGTCCCCCCAATGCCCCACTCGCCGCCATCAGCCAACAGCAAATCGCTCGCTGACAGAACCACCAGCAACCCCATCCAACGACCCACCCACGCCAGCCACCGCCGCCACGCAACGCCCCCCCCAACACCAATGGCACCACCTCACTCTGCCCCGCATAAAGTGCAACCACCACTCAGAAATTGGGATTTCATGGCGCGCTCATTGAGCGCGAAGGAATTCGAAATATCTGGCACCCCTCCGCGGGTTTCCACCAAAGCAACCCGCACGCCAATTCGCCTTTCTTGGCGAAAATGCGTGTTCCAGAAACATTCCCCCCTCGACGACCATGCGCCTTTTGAATACCATGCCTATCGGCATTGAGAGAATTATCACCTCTCATCGCTATTTGCTTCTACTTTGTGGCCACAATCACTCCGCCACGCCTGTCGGTCGCCATTGAGGAACGCACGCCATGACTTTTGGGGAGCCCACCTACAACACTGCCCTGCGACTCGCTGAGATGTTGCGCTACGTCGAAAAAAACTGCCCGCAAGGCATCTCCGTCGCCCAGCTCGCAGAGCAACTCGCCTGTAACCCGCGCACGGTCAAACGCTACGTCCAACACCTCGAAGCCCGCCTACTTGAAAACGGCGAACCCGTGCTCAAGCTCGTCAGGCGCCGCGGTGTCCCCTACGTCGTCGCCAAAGACCAAGTCAACAGCGGCGACATCTACCGCTACGCCGCTGTCTACTGCGCGCTGCGCCACGTCCTCGCCGTCGACGCCAACGTCGTCGGCAAATTCGCCGTCGACACCCTGGGCGGCATCAAGCCACCCCTCGAAGCCCTCGAAGAACGCATCCAAAAAGCTTTTCACTACGTACCCTTCGGACCCAAAGTCGCCACGGATCAATGCGAACCCGGGCGCAGCGCCTCACGCGCCGATGTCCTCGACGCCGTCGTCACCGCCACCATCTTCAAACGCCCCATCACCTTCCAATACCAACGCAGCGGCTCTCTCGCCACCCGCGAACACACCCTCCACCCCTACACCCTCGTCATGTACCGCGACGGCTTCTACGTCCTCGGCAAAACCAGCCGCAGCCACATCACCCTCTTCGCCCTCGAACGCTTCCACGCCATCCAAATCGACAAGAACAGCACCTTCAAAATACCCCGCTCCTACGACCCGGAACGCTACTTCGAAGGCAACCTCGGGCTCTGGAAGTCCCGCGCCGCCCCTGAAGACATCTACCTCGCCTTCTCCAATCAGGTCGTCAACACCGTCAAAGAGCGCGCCTGGCCTGGCTTCGTCGGCTGGCAGCGCCACAAAGACGGCCGCGAAATCCTCCACCTCAAGCTCGCACCCAACCCCGAGCTCGAATCGTGGCTCATGTCATGGGGCAAACACGTCGAAGTCATCGCCCCAACCCGCCTCCGCGACCAGGTGGCCCACGCCCTGCGCGACGCCGCCAAGCTCTACCAAAACGACTAGCACTGCCCAATCCCGCCCAAACTCGGCCCAATCCAGACTTGGCTTCTCTGCTTTCCACACTCCGCAGAGGCGCCCTGCGGCTTCGCCGCAACCACGACCATACGCCATCACCCCACCTCGTTTTTGCCCCACTGACGTGCAAGTCCTGCCCACCTGCCGCGTTGATCTCTGCAGAACTTGCACCCCCGAGGTGATCCAGCCATGCCCAAGTCGCTCCCCACGACCTCACCCATCTGCCTCTTCGCCGCGACCGCCCTCGCCCTCTGCACCGCAGCCTGCCACGGCGCACCCAGCTTCAGTCTCAACCCGAGCGACACCCTCCGCATCCACACCGCTTTCGCCGATCCCACCGTGGAAGCCATCGACATCGACATCGATGCCACTGGATGCTACCGGATGCAGGGCCACAACGCCCGCATCGACGGGTGCCTGCCCAAAGAAGCCTTCGCCCGCTGGCTCCAACACTTCGCCGCCACCCAGCCCCTCTTCGGCCCTCCTGAACCCAACCTCGCCCCGGCAACAAAGCCCAGCCTCCCTTTCTGGAGCACCCTCACCTGGCGCGATGCCAACGGGAAAAGCTGGCGTCACCTCGCCCGCAATCAGAGCGAAGACGACCTGGTCACCGACCTCATCCGCACCGTGGAAAACTTCAACCAACCCCCACTACCCGGACCCCCACAGCGAGGCGGATGGCAGACCCTGCAGTTGCGCCTCCTCGATGCGCACGGTGAACGACGGCTCGATGTCTCGACCCGCGGACGCTGGCGCTGTGCCATCGATGACCGGCGCCTCACCCCGGCCTACCAAGCGACCCACGGTGTCTTGGCACAAGCAGACATGGACACGCTCTTCGCGCCCCTAGAAGCCTACTCCCCCCTGGCGCCGCTGCACCCGCACAGCGCCTACAGCGCGGCTCAACCCATCCTCCTGCACGTGACCCGCGACCAAGAAGAAGGCTTCATCGAGGATTCGGCGATCATCCTAGCCCTCGTCGCTGCCTGGCACCGCACCGCTCCAGCCGCCTCCCCCCTCTGCCACTTCGGCCCTCTGCCCGTGGCCGAAACGCCACCTGCTGACGCAGCCACCCTCAGCCCTGGCCCGCCGCTGGAGCCTGAAAAAAGGCCACCAACGCGTGGTGCTGGCGCTGCGCATCTTGGTAGCCCAGGTCCATGCACTTGTCGACGAAAGTAGGTGTGAACAACAAAAAGCTCGCCAAGCCCGAGTCGAGGACCGCCTCTGAGCGCAGCATCGCCCCCACGAGCCGCCCCGGAGCACCGGGCATGCGTACCTCTCCTGGCGCCTCCTGAACCGCCTCGAAGGCCAAGCGATCCAGGCTCACTGAGGGTCGCAAAGTCAGCGTCTGCACTTCGCGAAAAGAGGCCGCCCGGAACGGCGAGGCGGCGCGATTGAACAGCTCAGAAAATTCATCGCCATAGCGAGCGCAGCCACTGCGCAACAGGCTGTTGATCATCTCGAGCCGGCTCAGCTCGTAGTCCAGCGTCCCCTCACTCAAGGCGTTCACCGTCCTGCCCAATAAAAACAACGATCCCGGCATGGGGTTGAGCCTGCATCCCATCCGTGCCGACCGATGTCGCGACGCCGCATCTCGCGACAAACCCACGATCACGACCTTGCGCGCCCCCATCCGCAACACGGGGTTCAGCGGCGTGTTCTGCCGCAACGCGCCGTCGACATAACAAATGCCATCGACCTGAACCGCTGGAAACAGAAAGGGAATCGCCGAGGATGCCAGGGCGTGCGCCGCCCCCAAGCGCACCGCTCGCGCCTCACGCCCTTGGTTGGCATAGCCCGCGAAAGCATGACCCGGTGCCATCTGATGGAAAACCACCGACTTCGACGTGCACAGCTCGGTCACACAGAGGGCCACCCCCTTGACCAATCCGCCTTGTAAATGCCCCTGTAAGGCCTCCCATGGCACCAAACGCGCCATGTCCTGCGCCAGCGGTTGGGTGTCGAAAACTCCGGCCACCGGAGGATGGGGCGCATGCCGCAGCGGCGGACCCATATCCAACCATCGACGCGCCATCCGGCGACCGCGGCCAAAGAACAACTCCGGGAGCTGGGCCACCTCGCGCATGCCAAAATTGAAAATGCGACCCAGATGGATCGAGCGCCAATAGGCCTGAAGATGCCGCGCCATCTCCGCCGGCGCGTCAGCCCCCGCCGCCATGGCACAAGCGTTCAGCGCCCCTGCGCTCGTCCCGGCATACAAGTCGAAGAGACGCTCTACCCCCACCGCCGGCGCAACCCGCTCATGGAGATAAGTGAGCACACCTGACTCATAGGCACCGCGCGCCCCACCCCCGGTCAGCACCAAGCCCACTTCGTCCGCCAACCCTGCCATCCGCCCCTCCTTGCCCATGGGTGCCACCTGACTGTCAGCGCGCGATCTGCTGACGAAAATTCGAAAAGGAAGCATAGTCCAGAAAGGACCCCTGATCACGCACCACGCGTGTCACACCGCTTCACTTGCGAGAGTATCATGTTTGTCCGCAACCCACCGCCATCCAGCTCCAAAGCAAGCGCAACCCTGCGCGCCTCCCTCCTCGTCCTCGCATCACTTCTCGCCGCGTGCTCCAGCGCCCCCACCTTCAGCCCCGTGCTCGAACCACCGCCCGGGCTGCCTGAGGGCGTCTTGGCCTGCCTCGAAGACCCCTCCCACGACCTCCTCTTCTGCGAAGCCCAACTGGCAGACGCCATCTTCCGCCAAGACGCCGTCGCCGTCGGCCAACTGCTCTGGGCTGCCACGCCTCGTCAGACGCCCCAACAACAGCCGCACTGGGCGCGGCTCGCCGTGTGGTTCGACGGCAAACCCTGGCTCCCTCGAGATAGAGCCCCCGACTATGCCTTCGTCACCGACATGACCCTCCCCCAGCCAGCACCGCTGGGAAGAGATGCCATCTTGGCCATCGGCGCCACGAAGCTCGATCTCACCCCTCTCCGCTCAGCCCTAAAGGGTGACGTCCCTGTGTTGCCCGTCACCCTCGACCTCAACGCCACCCTCGACCTGCCCATCAGCACTGCGGCCCTCGTCGCCGCCAGTGGCAACCTGGCCCTCACCTTCCAAGGTGCCGATGGACAATGGTACGTCCAACCCGCAGCACCACTCATCGAGCGCCTCGCCGGAATCCCCGTCGCCCCCACCGCTGGCGCCTGGGACTTCGCCGTCGCCGTCGCCAAGGGCGACCGCCACTGGCGCCAAGGCGAAGTCTTCGCAGCATGGCAACAGCTCAACCAAGCCCTGCTCCTGCTCCCCAATGACCCGAGCCTCTGCCACACCCGCGCACCCATCCTCTTCGCCCTCACGGTCCTCGATCAACTCATCGGCGGGGATCAACAGGCAAACCTTGCCCAGCAACTCGACGCCGCCTGCACCCACCCAGACGACGCCAACCTCACCGCCTACTTCACCCAAGTCCTCACCCTCACCCGCAACGGCAACGGCCTCAGCGATCCATCCACCCGTCCACGTCATTGGAGCACCGCCGCCAAGCGGCGCGCCTACGCTGCCGACAACGACGCGCTCGCCCAACGACTCGACGCCCGACCTGCCGTCCTGCTCAACACCCTCACGGCGCGCTTCAGCAGCTTCAGCGACCACCTCGAGAGCTGGCCAGTCGATCGCACCTTCGACATCCTCGACAGCCCAGAATTCCTGAGTGCTCTCTTTGACTTCGACCAGAAGCTCGCCCGCCTCGGGAGGCCCGATCTCCACCTCTGGAGCCAAGCCAACCGCCTGGTCACCCCCCAGGGTGACCCAGATCGCGTGGCCATCCGCCAATGGATGACCTGGAGCCAACAAGAGGAAAACCGCTGGCTGCACCTGCGACCCACGACGGTCGCCCTCGGCACCCTCCGCTATGCCCCCTGGCTCCAAGCCGATCCTCGCGCCATCGACCCACTCTGCCTGCACCTCGGCCAGGGCCTCGAGCATGACATGGCCAACGATCACATGGAGGCTTACCTCAGCCGCAACGCCACCCGCATCTTCACCGCCATCGACTACACCAAGATCTGTCGCAACCCCGAGCGCATCCCCATCCTCATTGACCTCGCCATGGAGAGAGCCCGCCATGATCCTGATCCCTCCCTGGCTTCCGTCCAGATGCTCGGCGAGCTCCTCCTCCAAGGCTGGTCCGCCAGCTTCAACCAATCGGACACCGACACGGAGCGCCTGATCGCAGAGCTCGCTGGCGGACTCCAACGCCTCCGCGCCCGCCTCAGCGACACCCCTGATGATCAGGTCGTCCGCGCCGGCATTGATGTCGTCACTGGCCTCGTCGCCTGGATCGTCGCCGGCGTCCCCCTCGAAACAACCCTCGGACAAGCCCTCGATCTTTTGACTCCCGTGGCCAATGCTGACGCCGATCCCGAAGCCCCACTCCTCGTCCGACTAGCACCAGGACTACGCCTCGCTCTGGTCATCGCCCAGAGCCTACAATCCAGCCCCGACGGAGACACCACGAACGGAGCCGCCTTTGCCACCCTCCAACGCCAAGCCAACCTGGATCTCCCCAAATTGCTGAAAAATTTCCGCTGGGAAGAACACGAAGCAAGCTTCACCAGGTGTCTTGACCTCCTCGCGGAGCTGCGCAGCTTCGACCCATCCCAGACCCCAGACTGGCACAGTGTGCAAAGCACCATCCATCAGAAGCTCCAGCCCAGTGAAAACGAAAGCGGAGCGCCTGCCATCGTCCTGGACCTGACCCGCCTGGTCATCGCAGACTACCTCGCCTACACCCTCATCGCCGCCCGCGAAGCGGAGCACGCCGAGCTCAGCCTCCGTGAAGCCGATCGCATCCTCGATCGCCTCCGCCGCAGCGCCCTGGAACAGTGGGACCTCGAACACTCCCTGTGGGATCTCACCGCATTGGTCCTTCCCTTACAGCGCGCCGTGCTCCAAAGCGCGGCCCTCGACATCGACATCACGGCTAGACTCCAGCAAGAAGCGCCCAGCTTCAACGCCGCCATCCAGCAGATCGCCCAGAGCCTCAGCGTTGCGCCTGCGGCGCAAGAAGAGATCCCGGTGCATCACTTCATCCTCCGCTTCGCCCGTGCCATGGCAGATGTCGGCGTGGAGGCATGGTTCGACGACAATCAAGACCTAGAGACCACCTCCGACACCGCGCAAAGCCAGCAGGTACAGGTGCGATTCGTCAATGCCCTGGAGGCCGCCTTCGACGACGCCCCCGAAAATCTCTCTCTTTTCGCTGATCTCGCCGCCGCCTTGTTACTCGCCCGTCGTGATCCGCCCAGGGCGCAGCAATTCGTCGCGGCCGCAGAGCGCGCCATCGCCAACAGCGAGATGAGCCACCTCACCTATGTGCCCCGCCTCCTCTTCGTCGGCGTCCTCGCCGATGATGCACAACGCCAGCCTTTTGCCCTTGCCGTCGCCGAATCCCTCATCACCGATTTTGCCCGACCTCAACTCGATCAACAACGGGGACACATCCTCTACAGCCTGCTCCCTTACATGGCCAAGGCCTACTTGCAGCGCGGCGACGCGGCAATGGTCCGCGAAGCCATCGAGCTCTATCGCGCCTTGGTCGCTTTCGAGCTGCTCTCGGGCAACACCCAACTCCAATGCCAACTCAATGCCCAGCGCGGCCCCCTCAATCTCGTCTTAAAGATCCAATACGACCTCGACCACTTCCACTCAGCGGGTCCCCCCAGCGGTAACTTCCAACTCGGACTGGGCCTGGGCACCCACAGCACCAACGATGAGCGCATTGACTGTCAGAGCCCCACCACCAACATCACCCGCTACGACAAGCAACTCTACGCCTTCTTGTCCAACGCCACTGTCGCCATGCGCCTTGGGGATCAGCGCCTCGCCGAGCTCACCCTCCTCGACGCCATCGAGCGCATGCGCCTCCTCGTCTTCGCCTCTACGGCCATCCTCGGCCCCAAGGCCATTGGCTTAGCGACCTCACAACAAAACCTCGAAAGCGATCTCGCGTATTGGGTCTTGGCCGACGCCTACGACCACGGCCACGTCTGGACCGCGAACCAACTCCTTCTTTTCCTCCAATCGCTCCCAACTCCCACGGGCATCGACCTCGACAACCCACCGCGCATCCTCGATGGCATGGCCACGGCCAACCAGAAAGCCATCCTCACCTTTTTGCTCGACACGCGTGACGCCAACGAACAACAGCTCGCCAGCGCGCACCAACGCCTGGAGGCGAGCCTCGCCAAAGATCACCAATGGAAGGCTGGCATCGTGTTATCGGCTCGCCTCCAAGCCAACCAACAACACCTCGCTGCCCGCGACACCCTGAGAAAAATCCGCTTACCTGTCCTCGACCCTGTCGTGCGCACGCGCATCCAGAGCTGGATCACATTCCTCGAACACAGCCAAGAGCGACGCAGCGCCCCGGAACTCACGGAAATCATCCGCGAGCTGGCGCAAAACAACGATGCCATCAGCGCCCTCATCTTCGTCCACTATCTGCTGCACATCGCCTTCGCCGATCAAGACACGGCAGCCGCCATGGCCCTCACCAGCGCCATCGCCGACCACATCGACGCCGACCTCGGCCCCCTCGCCTACGCAGACTTCATAACCCTCATCTTGCCGCTGCTCATGCAACTCCACGACCACCAACAACTCTTTGCCAGCATGTCCTGGAGCTTGGCCATCCGAGAGGGGCGCATCCCCCTCGTCGATGAAATGACTCTGCGTCAGACCATGCTCTCCCTATTGGCCCAAAAAAGGGAACTCGCGGCCCTCGCCGATGAAGTCGACCGCGTCCTCAGAGTCTGGCTCACCTTGGCACCTGAGCACCCCAACGCGGCAGTCCTCAACGCTACCCGACTGTCCTTGCAGATCATCCGCGGCCAAACCACCGCCGCAGAAGAGATCACCCAGCGCCTCGAAGCCTTGGCTGCCTTGGCCCAACAAAACCCGCAAGCTGACCTCTTGGTGGGCCCCTTCGTCCAAGAAATCCTCCAGGTCATTCAAGTGCCCGACCAGGTCGACGCCGCTGCGCGCGCCTTCGTCGGAGCCGCCCTCGTCGATCCCGCCTTCTCCCTCTAGGAGACTATCGCCGCGGCGACGCAGCAGCAGCGGCAGCGCCACGCCAGCGCCGACGCCGGCTGGGCGTGATGACCGTCGTCTCCAGCACTTCCTCCATCAGCGCCACCAACACTCGGTTGCGCTCCTGAGCGATCCCAAGCTGCCGCTGCAGCTCCGCTTTCTCTGCTTCGGCTTCAGCAGCAGTCGCTTCAGTCCACGCACGCAGCCGCATACAGTGACGCTCCCAGCCCTGCATCACCTCGATCACTCGGCTGCGCTCCGCCAGCACCTGCGCCAAACGACTCTGCAAGACCTTCGCTTGCATCCGCGCGCCATTGCGCTGCTTCTGCGTCGTCGTCAACAACGCAAGCAAGGCATCCACCATTGGCCCAAGATCCGCTTCTGCTGCGGCCGTCGGGGCCGGCGCCAGGGCCTCTGCCTTGCGCCACGATTTGGTGGGAAAAGCAATGATTTTGGCGCCCTGGCTGGCTACTTCAACGACCCTGTGCTCTAGACTTTCCATGTCATCCCCCTGCTTGGGTTACATGTAGGCATATAACCCATATCTCGCAGGGTGGCAATTTTAGGGGACATCGCTCAGGTCAATCTCGGCCACCGTGCGCAACGCCGGCAAATCGATGATGGAGACCCCAACCCGCGAATAGGCATACAGGTAATCGCCTATCCTGTAGGTGCGGCGGATCCTCTCGTCACCTGAGCCAGCCATGGTCCGGTGCTCAAAAGTGCCCGCAGGCTCGATCCCGTTGTTGATCCGATAGGCGTGCAGACGCTTACCCGAGAGCTGATCGATGGGAATGAAGAGCAACTGACTCTCGGGCAAGTAACGGAAGGCGCGGTGTTCCGTGAGCGCCTCGGACTCGGCCGATCCGGAACCCTCGGTGCGCTCCCGCACCGCTGTCGGTCGATCGAGGTTGGAGACGTCGAAGAGGGAGATCTTGATGCCGCTGTTCGTTCCGCCGCGACCGACCGCCAGGATCTTGTCGTTGGCGATGGGGTGGAGATAGGTCGAGTAGCCAGGAATCTCCAACATGCCCCGGAGGCGCGGCGCAGAAGGCGTCGTCAGGTCCACGATCCACAGCGGATCCACCTCGCGGAAAGTCACCAGATAACCCAGGTCGCCTTGGAAGCGCGTCGCATAAAGATCCTGGTCGCGACCAATACCACCCACCGTTGCAATCACATCGAGGAACTCCGTGGCATCGCCGATGGGCGCCTGCAGCAAGCCTGTCTTGTCACGTGGTTGCAGAACATGAACCATCGACTCAGAGTCCCACTCGTCCCGCCCAACCATGGTCGCCACCCGAACGTAGCCGCGGTGCTCCGAAATGGAGAACTGATTCAGAATCCAGCCCTTGACCTTCCCCGTCGCGTGATAACGGACCAGCCCACTGTTGTCGAAAGTGAAGCGATGCAGATAGGTCAGCTCCCGGCCACTGATGCTGGTCGGCGTGTCATCCACCCATTCCCCGCCATCGTCCCACCAATCGAAGAATCCACTGCTCGAACTGCCACTACTGGAAGTGCCACCGTAGGTCAGCTCGGCATAGTTGGTCAGGGCAACGATCAGGCTCTCCTTCGAGCCATAGAGCACGGCGCCGTCGCCCAGGATCGTCGTGGTCTTGGCCGGAGCCGCCAGGTCACCCAAGTTGACACTCAGGATCGAGATGGCTTGGTCGCCGTTGGTCGCCCGCGACGCGTAGGTCTTGGTGCAGTCTGCCTGCTCGACCTTGCTCCCCGTGGCATCAGTGCGAGAGATGTCGTACACGTAGGGCATCCAGGCATCGAGGCGAGCGCGTTGAATGTTGTTTCTCTGGGTGAAGAGGAAACCCACATCCCCGAGCAACGACTCAGTCGGCTGGGGCCCGTTGAAGGGCGAGCGGGCCACGATGAAGACGTTATCACCCACCCGGCGCGACGAGAGATACTCGCCTTCGATGGCCGCCTCGCGCACCAACTGGGGCGCCTTGCGATTGCTCACATCGTAAACCAAGACCGACACCAGAGAGGTACCGCTGGGGCGCTCAGGCGCACCCTCGACCTGCAGCGCCACATTGCGATGCACGTTGCGGGACAACACCACGGCGTGATCGTCCCGCAAGAACATCTCGAAGGGCATCCCGGGGACCAATGTCTCCGAAACCACCGCGCCCCCGTCGATCTGCAGGATCCCGCCACTCACCGGGTCGCGCTCGCCAAAGGCCTCGATGATGACCATCTTGGTCCCGTGAATGGCAAAAGCGTGGGTGCCATCGACCTTGAAAAAATCAGCCTCGTCGACCCCTTGCTCCTGGAGGTTGGTCTCAGAGTAACTCAACGAGGCGGTCACGGCGGGACTACCCGGCTCGGGCGAGGTCGAAGTCGGTGACGACGTCGCAAAACCCTGCGCATTGAAGAGAGTCCCCGTGCTGAAGGCTGTCTGCTGCCAACTGGCTTTGGTCAGCGCTTGTGCTTTGAGAAAGCTCTCGAGCTCGCCGCAGGTCTGAAAAGCCACCATCTCTGGCCGTGAAGCGTCGAAGCCAAGCTCATCCAAAGGCAAGCAACCGCTCGCAGCGACCGCCACACCTGCCAAAACCATCATCAGCCGTCTGCTGTTCTTTTTCATGACCTTCACCTCCTCGGCAACAAAAGCACCGCGCATGGGATACGCAGCTTGGTAACGACGCACTGCTCAACCTGACTCATCAAAGACCGTGCCAAGCTCCCCTCATACCACAACCATCGGCAACGCCAGCCTCGCAGCCATCCACGAGGCGCGTCGCAGGCACAGCGCCTTCCCAAACACAGCCCCATTGGCAGTGCATAGACCCCAGGCTCATCCCCGGCTGTATCATGAATTCACACCCCTCAGGTGGCCCGCGTCACCTCAATCGACAACATCGTCGGGTAGGCCATAGGCCGGCGCCATATCCTCGGGCAAACCATAGGGCGGCTCCACGTCGCCTTCCTCGGCATCCACTCCGTAGAGCGGGTGCATATCCACCTCGTCTACATCGACCATGCCATCGTCCAGATCGTCGGGGACGCCGTAGAGCACGTCGACATCATCGGGCAAACCATAGGGAGGCTGGATATCTTCAGGCAGACCATAGGGAGGCTGGACATCCGTCATATCTTCCGGCAGTCCGTAGAGCACGTCCACACCGATGACATCCTGGTCTGCGCCACCATCCTGCACGTCTGATGGCGCAGGCCGCACCTCATCGTCACACCCCAGCATCGCACCGCCAGACAACAGCATGGCCGCGGCGGCCCCCACGGCCATGTTGCGCAAAGCCGTCGGCGGCTTGTACCAGAGACCCGTCTGAGCCGCATAGCAGTAGGCGTTCTCAGCCAACGTGTTCCCTGTGGCAGCCGCAACACAACGGGCTCCTCCCCGGCACACCGCCGCAAAACGACACTTCGCACAGGTCCCCTTCAAGGCGCTGAGTTGGAAGCGCCGGTTGTAAGCGAAGGCCTCTGGGTTGCCCCAGATCTCCGCCAGTGACTGCGTGTGCAGGTTACCTTCTCGGAATGAATCCGATGCTGTGTCCGCGCCTCGCGGTCGTGGCGCCTGCATCGACAGGCAACCCTTCACCCCGCCGTCGGCTTCGATGCCAATCACCCTCAGACCAGCCTGGCAACCTCGCCACGTGCTGCGTCGTGACAGCAGCTTGCCACCACGCAGAACCCTATCGAAGGGACCATAATAGCCCACCGAGTCAGAGAGCATGGTCTTGATCCCTTTCTGCTGGGACAAATCAGCCAATAGCGGCATCAACTCCACCAAGCGGCGCGGGTGAATCACCCAGGCGCGCTGCTCCTCCAAAACGCCCATGGGCAAAGCCAACTGCAAACGCCAAATCCGCGCCCCTGCTTCCATGGCGATGCGCCGTATCTCCGGCAGCGCCTCAAAATTCTTCTCCGTGATGGTCGTCAAAACCGCGGTCTTGAGCCCCACCGTCGCGAAAGCCTCCAGGCTCTCCAGGGTCTGGGCAAAAACGCCTGCGCCACGCAGCTCGTCGTGCAGGGCCTCCGTCCCGTCCAGGCTGACGCCGATGTTGCCCATGCCCGCCGCCAACGCCTTGCGCCCCACCTCGATCGCCGCGGCGCGACTGCCATAGGCCGCGTTGGTGATCATGTTGACGTAGACCCCACCCTGGCTCAGCGCCGCGGCGATCTCCTCCCAGCCCTGCTTGAGGGTGGGCTCGCCGCCCGACAAAGTGACTCGCGCACAACCGAGGGACGCCAACTCTCGCGCGACCTCGATGCACTTCTCCAAGCTCATCTCAGCAGGTCGCGCCTTGCCCGCGCGGGAGCCACAGTGGCGGCACTGAAGGTTACAGGCGAGGGTCAGCTCCCAAATGCAGGTGTGCAGTTGATGCGCCATGGGGAAAAGGGGACGAGCTTCATTCACGTCAGTAGACTGCATTGGACCCTCCGTATTGCTCACTGTCTCAGGGCGAAGGTGCCCTCTCCACACTCAGGTGTTTCCATCCCGCCCCAGAATTGGAGCACTTCCGGTGCACTTTTGCAAATCCGATGCTGCCTTTTTCCTTAGTACCGCTGTCGCGCATCGCGCTTGCCGCACCGCACTCGAGCCACTACAGTGACGCGATCGGTGCCGTTTCGTTGATGCAAGGCCCGCTCGAGCGGCGCTTGTTGGGTCACCTATGCACACACCCAAACCCACACCAGAAGTGGGACAATGGCTCGGTGATTATCAGCTTCTCGCTATCATCGGGGAGGGGGGCTACGGCAGGGTCTATCGCGCTCAACATGGGAAACTCCAGCGTGAGGTCGCCATCAAGTGCATCATGGCCCGGGAAAACGACCCTCTGAGCAGCCAGCGCTTCCTCCGCGAGGTCGACCTCATCCGTCGCTTGGAAGACCCCAACATCGTTCGCCTCTATGATTTTGGCGTCGAAGGAGAGCGGCTGTTGTGGATGGCCATGGAGCTGGTTCGCGGCCAGAGCTTAGCGCAGGTCATCGCCGAGCGTGGTCCCCTCCCACCGCCTATGGTCAAGCACATCATCCTGCAGGTGCTCTCGGCCCTGATCTCTGCGCATCAAAAAGGCATCATCCACCGCGATCTCAAACCAGCGAACCTCATGCTGACCGTGGCAGGGGCCGACACCTGCCATGTCAAGGTCCTCGATTTTGGCATCGGCAAAGCCATCAACGCCGAGGAAGACCCAGCTCTGCAGGACCTCACCCAGGCACAGAGCACCAATGTCTCGCATGGAACACCGCGCTACATGGCGCCCGAGCAGATCTTCAATGAATCCCCTGGACCCGCCACAGATATCTACGCCGTTGGCCTCTTGGCCTACGAGCTCATGTGTGGGCGCTCGCCCTTCACCGGCGTCAACACCATGGAGATCTTGGCGCATCGTTTCGCCCACCCCATTGACTTTCCACCAGCCATTCTCGCCAACCCTCCCCTGCATCGCCTCTTAGTGCAAGCCTTGGACGACAAGCCAAGCCAGCGACCTGACTCGGCCGAGACCTTCCACCAAGCCCTGTCCGCCATCGATTTCGTAGCGGCCCCTGCCGCTCCAAAGGCGGCCGTCCCGCCCCAGACACCAGAGCTGGCCATTGGCGCCGATGACGCTGCCCTCTCCGCGTTTTGGGAGCAAGTGGCTGCCGTTGAGCCCGACGCGGCGCCGCCCGTGCTCAGCTCGGTCCAGCAGGTCGAACGCCCACGACCCGATGCGAGCCTCGGCGCAGAAATCACGTCGGCTTCTCCACAGGCGGGTCCTGGCACCCCGCCCACCCCCGCGCCTCGCGCTGGCCAAGCGACCAGGCCCCAAACCAACGTCCCAACTCCTGCCTTGGAGTTGGCCGACCCACGGCGAAGTCCGAACCCAGCGCTCCGCCCACCGCCCGTCGCCCCCCTGCCGCGGCCCGTCGAGGCGACGCCTTCACGGCGACGCCAGATCGCTCTGATCGCGTTGCTTCTCATCCTCGGTGCCGCAATAGTCGCCCTCGTCCTCAGCCGCGGCGGCGACGGCACACCGGAAACACCTGCCGCTGAAGCTCCGGCGCCGCCTTCCCCCGTCGCCGCGGAGACGGCACTAGCAGAAACGAACCCTGATGAGGCTTGCGACCCTAGCACGCCCGATGGCTGTTTGGCCTTGGCGCTGCAGTTGGCAAACGCGCGCGACGAGCACCGAGATGACAGCCGCGCTGCGGCGCTGTTCTTGCGCACCTGTGACGCAGGCCTCGCCGAGGCCTGCGGCAACTACGCCGCCCTCCAAGCCGAAGGCCGGGGTGTGGACTACGATCCTCAGGCCGCAGCCCGCCGCTTCCAAGATGCCTGCGAGAGAGATCACGCCATGAGCTGTTACAACCTGGGCGCGATCCTCTACGACGGGCGCGGCGTCGCCGCCGACACCAAACAAGCGCTCTTCTATTTCACCGAGGCCTGCCGCCGCGGCCTCGAGCGCGGCTGTGAGGCACGGCGAGCGCTGAGACAACGGTGACCTGCCGCCACTCTCACCCTGGACAGTCGGCCTGGCGTGACTACGTTGCGTCTCGTTCGCGTCGCCAGGCCCACAGCAAATCCTTGGGCCTCTCACCAGGAGTGTGACCATGCCCTTGTACGAATACCACTGTGAACCGTGTCAGCGTGACTTTGAGAAACTACGCGCACGCACTGACGAGGTGGCATCGGCGGCGTGCCCCATCTGTGGTGGCGACGCCAAGCGCCGCCTGTCCACTTTTGCCATCGCCGCCGCCGGCGGCACGACCGCGGCCGCAGCCCACCCCGGGCCTTCGTGTCCTGGCAGCGGCGGCTGCGCCACCGGCGCCTGCCCCTTCCGTTCCTAATCGCAGCGCCGTGGACTGCGTTAACGTCTCGTTCGCCCGGAGGATAACATGGGATTATTGAATTGGTTAGGTTTGACGGCACCTTGTGAGAAGGACCCTGTGGCCCTCGATGACAAAAACTTCCACGCCGAGGTGATGGCTTCGGAGTTGCCCGTCTTGGTCGACTTCTGGTCCGACGGTTGTCAACCTTGCGTCCAGCTCGCGCCGGCGATCAAACGTTTGGCATGCAAGTATGAAGGCCGCGTCAAGGTCGCCCACCTCAACACGACCCAGAGCGCCAAATCGGCGGCCAAGCTGGGCGTGCGCGGCACGCCCACGGTCATCATCTTCGACAAAGGGCGCGTCGTGGAGCGCGTCGTGGGTCTCCGCGGTCAACACTATTTCGAGGAAATTCTGCAGACCGAGCTCGGCATCTCCGGCGAAGAAGCCCCCAAGGCATAGAGCCGCGGCCTAAACGAAGTCGATGAGGATCGACAGCGCCTCGTTTTTGCGCAGCGCCAGTTGGGTACCATGCACCTTGACCCAGATCGGGTCACCACCAGGAGCGCTGCGCTCCATGGTCACCTCGGTGTTGGGGAGGATACCCATGTCGAGGAGGCGCTGCCGCACCGCCCCTTGCGCGCGAATCTGGCGCACGCGTCCTTTGAAACCTGCTTTGAGCTCGTAGAGATTGGCCGCGATCAGGTGTTGCTCCACATCGCGGGAGGCCGGACACCGTGCCACCTCACAGGCAGGCTTCTCGGCGTGAACCCGCGAGCAGCCGCGAAAGGTCTCGAGAAACGACGTCGCCACCTTGGGGCAAACCGTCAGGTGCTCGAAAAAGCGCACCAGGCGGTCCATCGCCTCGTTGCTCAGGGAATGCTCCATGGCACAGGCCTCACGCTCCGCCGCCGCCTCCGCCATGCCAAGGATCTCGGTAAAAAAGCGCGCCAACAATTCATGCCGAGCCAAAATGCGCCGCGCTTCCTCCGCCCCCTGCTCGGTCAAGGCCACATGCTCGCGCTGGACATAGCGCACGTGACCCACTTCGGCCAAACGCTTCAGGGCCGGTGTCACCGACGACGCTTTGACGTCACGCGCCTTGGCGATATCGCGCACCCGCACCTCGGCCGCGTCGCGCGACAGCAGGTAGATCGTTTCCAAATAGTCTTCAAGGGCGGCCGTGAGAGACAAAATTCACCTCGATGCTATCCTGCACGCACCCAGAACAGGCTCACTGGACGTCTCATCTAACAACAGCAAGACCCGTTGTCAATCAAGGGATCTCACGCACGGTCGACCCGGTTCCCGCCCTACACGCCATCAGACATCCGCCGATGGGTCTCGAAGCGCAGCGCATAGCCAGCGTCCTCTTGCCAGGGAGTGCAGCACGTCACTTGGAACGCCGGCGGCAGAGGCGGAAAAAAAACATCGCAGGCAAAGTCGGCATCGATACGCGTGAGGTGAACCACGCCACAGCGCGCTTCGGCCAGCGCCGCCGCATAGAGTCGCGCGCCGCCAATGACGAAACGTCGCTCGATCTCTGGCAAGGCGTCGGCCTGCGCGAGCGCCTGCGACAAGGATCGCGCCAGCAGGGCCTCCTCTGCTCTCAGCTCCAAGCCACCTGCACTCACCACGACGTTGAGGCGGCGCGGGAGTGGGCGAAAGGCCGCGGGGAGAGACAGCCAGGTCTTGCGCCCCATGAGCACGGCGTTGCGCCGCCCTGGCAGGCTACACGCGGTGGTCAGCCGCCTGAACTGGGCCAGGTCCGCCGGCAGATGCCAGGGGAGTCGCCCCTCACGGCCAATACCGCCGTTGCAATCCACAGCAACCACTATCTCGAGGCCCGGCTGGCTCATACTGCGACGGCAAAGGGAATGAAGGGATGGTGTTGGTAATCGACGATCTCGATGTGCTCGAAGGCAAGCGCGTCGAGGCCGGCGTCGGCCAAGCGCAGCTTCGGCAGGGGAAAGGGCTCACGGGCCAATTGCCGCTCCAATCCCTCACGGTGGTTGACGTAGATGTGCGCGTCTCCCAACGTATGGATCAAGAAACCAGGCACCAGACCGGACCACTTGGCCATGAGCGACAGCAGCAATGCATAGCTGGCGATGTTGAAGGGAACGCCCAGCGCCAAATCGGCTGAGCGTTGGTAAACCTGGCAGTCGAGGCGCTCCCCGCACACATGGAACTGAAAGAGGAGGTGGCAAGGAGGCAGCCGCATGCGCGGCAAATCACTCACATTCCATGCACTGACGACTATGCGCCGTGAGCTGGGCTCCTCCTCGATGAGTCGCAGGGCCGCCGCGATCTGATCGATGCCTTGCCCCCCCCAGTTGCGCCATTGATAGCCGTAGATGGGACCCAACTCACCCCTCTCGTCGGCCCATGCATTCCAGATGGGGGTGTGCTCGGCCAAGCCTTGGTGGATGTTGGTCGCACCGCGAAGAAACCACAGCAACTCGTGAACGACGGCAGGAAAGAGCACCTTCTTGGTCGTCAACAGAGGGAAGCCCTGGCGCAGATCATAGCGCACCTGCACCCCGAAAATGGACAGGGTACCCGTCCCAGTGCGATCCTGGCGCCTCTCCCCTTGCTCGAGAACGGTGCGAACCAAATCGAGGTAAGTCTTCATCTGGCCTAGCCCGTCGTGGGTGACGAAAAGTCGCGACGCCAGCGCACCCACACCCGCAGGCTAGACGGCGGCCGCGTTGCCGGCTATGTCCATATCCGGCTCGGGCCCAGCGAGCAAGGTGACCGGGGCTGTACCCCCGACGAGAGAGGCGAAACGCCCAGCGTGTGTGGATCCAAAGCAAAAAACGTCGAACACGACGCCGCTGCCGCTGAAAAGCGCCGCTTCGCTGTGCCCCATGCTTGGGTGGCGTTGGCCATCGCTCTGCTGTGCTGCGGCACCATCGCCGCGCCCGCCCTTGCCGAAACGCCGGCGTCGCCAAGCGAGCGCGCCTTTGTGGCAGCCTGTGGGCACTTCGCTCCCCAGTCTCAGTGTGCCTGTGTGCTCGAGCTGCTCGAAGCACAGCGAGCGCCGGGGGAAAAGTGGGAGCGCCAATTGGCGGGGGAGGAGCTGATGGGCCTGCTCCGCACTTGCGCCGAACAGAGCGCCGCGGCGGAAGGAGGCTGGCCTGACGACCTGCGCAACGCCCTGCTCGAGACCTGTTACCGCGGTGGCGACGTGGTGGGCTGCGCTTGTGTCGTCGACGCCCTCGCCGCAGCCAGACTGCCCTGGACAGTGCTGCTCAACATGGACACGGCGCAGTTGTTGGTTTGGATCGAGGCGTCATGCCCCGCCCCCATGGGACCACCGGGCTGAGACAGGGGCGCTTTCGCCCGCCTCCGCGTTCAACCTGCAGCCACGGCACGGGATTCGTGACGGTCCCGGGCATTGTCAGCGCTTCGCCTTTGCGATACGCTGAGCCGCGTGGCCGTACCGTGCATACGCAAACGCACCTCAATGGTAACGGGCGTTTGCTTACCCCTCATCATCGAGGAGAGTGATCATGACTTCAGGCGCTTTGATCGACGCCATCGCCCAGCTCCAGAATGTCGACGAGTACAAAGACCTCCACTGGGAAGGCTCGTTTGAAGATTACCTCACAGTGGTCCGAGAAGATCCCAAGGTGTGCCGGACGGCCTTCCAAAGGGTCTACGACATGGTCCTCTCCCACGGCAAAGAGGAGTACATCGACAACAAAAAGCGCATCGTCCGCTACAACTTTTTCCAGGGCGATGGCACCAACAACGACGCCGTCTTTGGCTTGGACATCCCGCTCATGCGACTGGTGGATGTCCTGCGATCGGCGGCGCTCGAGTATGGCACGGAGCGCCGCGTCATCCTCCTCCACGGCCCGGTCGGCTCGGCCAAATCGACCATCTGCCGCATGCTGAAGAAGGGGCTCGAAGACTACAGCCGCACCGAAGAGGGACGCCTCTACACTTTCGACTGGATCCTGCCCGAGGACCTGGCTCACATCGCCGGCGGTGAGCGGCGCTTCAAGTCGCCCATGCACGAGGAGCCGCTCAAGCTCATCCCCGTGGAGTGGCGGGAGCGGGCCTTTGCTCAACTGGGCCTCGACAACAACGACTATGTCCCGCGCATCCGCGGCGAGCTCGACCCGGCGAGTCGGATGATCTTTCGCGAGCTCATGGCCCATTACAGTGGGGACTGGTCCAAGGTCATGCAGCACATCCGGGTGCGCCGCCTCATCCTGAGCGAGCGGGATCGCATCGGCCTGGGCACCTTCCAGCCCAAGGACGAGAAGAACCAAGACTCCACCGAGCTCACCGGCGATATCAATTACCGTAAGATCGCCCTCTATGGTTCTGACTCGGATCCGCGGGCCTTCAACTTCGACGGGGAGTTCAACATCGCCAACCGGGGCATCGTCGAGTTCATCGAGCTGCTCAAGCTCGACGTCGCCTTCCTCTATGACCTCTTGGGAGCCAGCCAGGAACACAAAATCAAGCCCAAGAAGTTTGCCCAGACCGATATCGACGAGGTCATCATTGGCCACACCAATGAGCCCGAGTATCGCAAGCTTCTTGGCAACGAGTACATGGAAGCTTTGCGCGACCGTACGGTGAAAATCGACATCCCCTACATCACCAAGCTCTCAGAAGAACTCAAGATCTACAAGAAAGACTACAACGACCGCCGCATCCGCGGCAAACACATCGCCCCCCACACCATCGAGATGGCCGCGATGTGGGCCGTGCTCACCCGCCTGGAAGACCCCAAGAAACACAACCTCTCCCTCCTACAGAAGCTCAAGCTCTACGACGGCAAGACCATCCCCGGCTATACCCAGGACAACGTCAAAGAGCTGCGCAAGGAGGCCACCTACGAGGGCATGCTCGGCCTGAGCCCGCGCTACATCCAGGACAAAATCTCCAACGCCTTGGTCTCCGACAAGAGCGAGTCGTCCATCAACCCCTTCATGGTCCTCAACGAGCTCGACGCCGGCTTGCGCAGCCACTCGCTCATCACCTCTGAGGATGAGCGCCAACGCTACCGAGAGCTCTTGGGCGTGGTCCGCCAGGAATACGAGGACATCGTCAAGAACGAGGTCCAACGCGCCATCAGCGCCGACGAAGACGCCATCTCCAAGCTCTGCGCCAATTACATCGACAACATCAAGGCCTACACCCAGCGCGAGAAGATCCGCAACAAGTACACTGGGCACTACGAAGAGCCCGATGAAAGGTTGATGCGCTCCATCGAGGAGAAGATCGACATCACCGAAAACCGCAAGGACGACTTCCGCCGCGAAATCATGAACTATATCGGAGCACTCGCCATTGACGGCAAGACCTTTGACTGGCGCACCAATGATCGCCTCCGCAAGGCGCTGGCGCTGAAGCTCTTCGAAGACCAGAAGGACTCCATCAAGCTGACCTCCCTGGTCTCGAACGTGGTGGACAAACAGACCCAAGAGAAAATTGACATCGTCAAACAACGACTCATCCGCAACTTCGGCTACAACGAAGAGTCTGCCACCGATGTGCTGAACTTCGTCGCCAGCATCTTCGCCCGCGGCGACGCCAAAGGTTGATCGGTTTTGCTATGTCGCAACTCAAGGCCAATCGTATCCGCCAGGACCACAGCCGCTTCAAGCAGGTCATCCGTGGCAAGATCAAGGAAAACCTCAAGCGCTACATGAGCAACGGTGAGCTCATCGGGCGCAAGGGAAAAGACCTTGTCACCATCCCCATCCCTCGGGTCGACATCCCCAGGTTTCGCTTCGGCTCCAAAGACACTGGCGGAGTCGGCCAAGGCGAAGGCGAAGTCGGTGACTCCCTAGGTGGAGATGGCGATGAGCAGGGGCAACCCGGCGCGGGAAAAGCGGGCAGTGAACCGGGCGATCACGGGCTCGACGTCGAGGTCTCTCTTCAAGAACTAGCTGAAATCATGGGGGAAGAGCTCCACCTGCCCCGCATCGAGCCCAAGGGCACAGAGAAACTCGAGACCGTCAAAGAGCGCTATACGGGCCTCCGCCGCATCGGCCCCGAGAGCCTGCGCCATTTCAAGCACACCTATAAGCAAGCCCTCAAAAGAATGGTCTCGAGCGGCATCTACGATCCGCAGAACCCGCTGGTCGTTCCCATTCGCGACGACAAACGCTATCGCGGCTGGGTCGAGAAAAACGTCCCCTACTCCAACGCCGTCATCATTTACATGATGGACGTCTCGGGCTCGATGGGAAATGAGCAGAAAGAGATCGTCCGCATGGAGTCTTTCTGGATCGACACCTGGCTCCGCAGCCAATACAAGGGCCTGGAGAGTCGCTACATCATCCACGACGCCAGCGCCCGTGAGGTCGATCGCGACACCTTCTTCCACACCCGTGAGTCGGGTGGAACCATGATTTCCAGCGCCTACAAAGTGTGCATGAAGATCATCGAGGAAGAGTATCCGCCCGAGATGTGGAACATTTACCCCTTTCACTTCTCCGATGGCGACAACTGGTCCGTGGATGATACGGGCGTGTGCATGAAAATCCTCAAAGAGGCCCTCATCCCCGCCTCGAACATGTTCGCCTATGGCCAAGTCGAGAGCCCCTACGGTTCCGGTCAATTCATCAAAGATCTCCGTCAGCACTTCTCCGCTGAAGAACGCCTGGTCCTCAGCGAAATCAAAAACCGCGACGGCATCTTACAATCCATCAAGGACTTCCTCGGCAAGGGCATGTAACGCAACACGCCCCCAGCGCCGGGCTCACCTCGACGGAGCGAGGCCATGGACCTCCCAACCTCCCTGTGGCAGACCAAGGAGATCATCGAAGCACACGCCCGCAACTTTGGGCTCGACTTCTTTGAAACCATCTTTGAGGTGGTCGACTACAAAAGCATCAACGAAATCGCCGCCTATGGTGGTTTCCCCACGCGCTACAACCATTGGCGCTTTGGCATGGAGTACGAGCAGCTCTCCAAAAGCTATGAGTTTGGCCTGACCAAAATCTACGAAATGGTCATCAACAATGACCCGGCCTACGCCTACCTCTTGGAAGGAAACCACCTGGTCGACCAGAAAACGGTCATCGCCCACGTCTACGCCCACGTCGACTTCTTCAAAAACAACCTATACTTCTCCAAAACCCACCGCCGCATGATCGATGAGATGGCCAACCACGCCACCCGCGTGCGCCGCTACATCGATCGCTGGGGCCTGGATCTCGTCGAAGACTTCATCGAAACCTGCCTCTCCATCGACAACCTCATCGACATCCACTCTCCCTTCATCAACCGCAGACCGGCGCAAGAACGAGACCCTGAGGCATCGAACAGCGACTTCACCCTGCCACGCCTCCCGACGTCTCGCGAATACATGGAGAACTACATCAACCCGCGAGAGTACATGGAGGAACAGCGCCGGCGTGTCGCCGCGGAGAAAGAGAAGGCCAAGGCCTTCCCCGAGAGGCCGGAAAAGGACGTCATGCTCTTCCTCCTCGAGAATGCCCCCCTCGAACGCTGGGAGGCCGACATCCTGGCCGCCATTCGCGAGGAGGCCTACTACTACGCGCCCCAGGGCCAAACCAAAATCATGAACGAAGGCTGGGCCACCTATTGGCACTCCCGAATCATGACGGAGAAGGTCCTCGATGCCTCAGAAATCATCGACTACGCCGACGCCTACGCCGGGGTCGTCGCCACCGCCAAGGGACAGCTCAACCCCTACAAGCTCGGCGTCGAGTTGTGGCGTGACATCGAGCATCGATGGAACACTGGGCGCTTTGGACCCGACTACGAAACCTGCGAAGACATGCAACAGAAGGCCAACTGGAATCGAGATCTCGGACTCGGCCAGGAGAAGATCTTCGAGGTGCGAAAGCTCCACAACGACGTCACCTTCATCGATGAGTTTCTCAACGAGGACTTCTGCCGCCGCCACAAGCTCTTCGTCTTCGGCTACAACAACCAAAGCAAAAACTACGAAATCCAGAGCCGTGAGTTCAAAGCCATCAAAGAACAGCTCCTCTTCAGCCTCACCAACTTCGGACAACCCCTGATCTACGTCAAAGACGGCAACTTCCAGAACCGCGGCGAGCTCCTGCTGCACCACAAGTTCGAAGGCATCGAGCTCAAGATCGATTACGCCCGCGACGTGCTGGCCAACCTCCAAAAGATCTGGCGGCGACCGGTCAACCTCGAAACCATGCACAATGGCAAAGGTCGGCTCTTCAGCTTCGACGGCCAAGATCACCACGACAAATCCTGCACCTACGAAGCCATCTAGCGCTGGCCACATCCATCTATGCCATCCAAGCTCTCTCACCTCTGCGCCATCCTCATCATCGTGGGCCTTGGAACCTTTGCCCCCTTGGCCCACGCGCAAAGCTCAGGCTTCCCACATCTCAAGCCACCTGTGCCGGCCGACGCGCGCCCTGCAGCACCCACGCCGGATGCGTCTGCCCCAGACGACGCCGAGCCTCTCGCTGCAAACACCCAAGACCTCGCCCTGCGCCACGCCACGGCCCTCGAGCGCTACCTCACGCCGCGCCCACTCGGCTTTGGCACGGAGATCGTCAGCGACACCCTCAGCGAGAGCCAGGCCCTGCTTGCTTGGATCACCGAAGAGGCGCAGCGCTTTTGGCAGGCCCGGTGGAGCGCCAAAGCGCTCATGCTCCTCCCGCTGCTCATCCTGCTCCTGTTCGCCTTCGGCTTTGGCCTCCTCACGCGGCGCGTGCGCCGAGTGCGCGAGCGCCTCAAGGCACACATCGACCGTCTGCCCCCCGGGAGCCTCAATAGCGCCCTCAGTGCCCTGGCCCGCGTCATCGCCCGCGCCCTTCCTACGGCCACCCTACTGGTCCTGGCCCATTTCCCCCTGTTGGGTTTCTATCCCCACGCGATCTGGCTCTCCCTGCTCATTCTGGCCCTCTGGATCTGCCTGGTTGTTCAACTCCTCTCAACGACCTGCGCCGAAGTCCTCCTCAGGGAGCGCTTTCTCTTCAGCGGTCACCCCACCCGCCTCAACGCATGGTTCCAGCGCGCCATCGCCATGGGCGCGATGCTCTTTTTCATCTGGCGCGCCCTCCAGATCCTCGACACCTCTCTCTCACTGGTAGCAGGCGCCGGCTTCGCCTTTCGTCTCTTCATCGGCCTCTACAGCCTACGTCTCTTGCGGCTCCGCAAGGAGCTCGACCAGCTCCTGCCCTCTTTCCCCGACAACACCACCTACACGGCGATCCGCAACGCCTTCTCTCAACGGCTTCACTGGATCATCGCCTTCTCGGCCACCTTCCTCTTGTTGTGGAGCATCGGCTTTGCCGACGCCGCAAAGTTCATCCTCCTGCGTTCTTACGCCTTGATATTCCTCTCTTTGCTCGGCTTTTGGCTCTACCGCCGCGTTCACCAGGCGCTTCAGCAGGCCATCCGACGCCACGAGAGCCCCAGCGGCGCCCCCACCGACACCGAGCGCCACCAAGTCCTCAAGTCCCTCGACGCGTCCCTCACCGTCGGCGCTCTGCTCATTCTCATCTGGGGTCTGTTGCGCATCCTCGGCCTGTGGCCGCTCTTGGTGGACCTCACCTCGCTGCCGCTGTTTCGCACGGCCAGCGGTCCCGATATCAGCGTCTTCAGCATTGGGCGCGCACTCTTCGTCGTCTGGCTCTTCGTCTTCATCAGCCGCGCCATCCGCGCGCTCCTCAACGACAAGTTCTATCCGCGTTTCGACGTGGCCGTGGGGGTGGGCTATGCCATCAACACCATGGTCCATTACTTCTTCCTCATCATCGGCGCGCTCTTTGGCCTGAAGTCCTTTGGCCTTGACCTCTCCAACATCGCCATCTTCTTCAGTGCCCTCGGGGTTGGCGTCGGCTTCGGTCTCCAGAACACCGTCAACAACCTCATCAGCGGACTCATCATTCTCTTTGGTCGCGCCGTAAAAAAAGGGGATTTCGTCACCGCAGCCGGCACTTTCGGCCGCATCGACAGCGTCGGCGCCCGCTCGGTCACCATCGTCACCGCCGACAACTACGAGCTCATCGTTCCATCATCGGAGATCATCTCCAGCCCTATCGTCAACTGGACCCTGTCCTCGCCCATCATTCGCGTCACCGTCCCCGTGGGCGTCAGCTACGGCGCCGATCCCCACCAGGTCAAAGAGGTCCTGCTGGCCTGCGCCCAACGCCACCCGCGGATCATCGCCCAGCCCCCTCCGGAAGTGTGGCTCGAGAACTTCGGCGACTCGAGCGTCGACTTCGCCCTCCTGGTCCACGTCGATTGTCGCACCATCACCGAGCGTCGGCTCCGTGGCGAATTGAACTTCATCATCTGGGACGCCCTCAGCGCCGCCAACATCGAAATCCCATTTCCTCAGAGAGACGTGCACATTCGCAGTGCCGACCTCAGCCCCTTGGTCAAGCTCCTCCAGGAAAACAAGGCCCCTGCCTCTGCCACGGCACTCCCCGCCGCCAAAGACGGCTCCTCGGACGACGAAGCAAGCTGAGTCCCCCCTCTCACGGCTCCGCCCCACCTATCTCAGCCCGGCCTCACTTCCCCTGCTGCGGCATGGATCGCGTCGCGACGACGTGCAAGCCCGCTTCTCCCAAAATGTCCCGCACCAGAACCTGTCCTTGTTCCACGGGCGCTGTCACCACCACTTCGTGAATGACCGCGAGGGCCGCAAAGAGCTGCGTCTTGAGCAGGGGCGCCGAGACCTTGACGGGGAGGCGCTCCCAGCGCCCCCCTTCGACGGCCACGGTCGTCGTCAAAACCCGGCGTGGGTCAGTGAACTCCTGTGCCGCATACTTCGCACCGCGGTTACACTCCTGGCCAGAGACCTCGATGATCTCTTTCCCCTCATGGGTCAACTGCAAGGGACAGCCGATGGGGCAGCCAATACAAACGAAGTGACTCTGTTCTGCCATCTAATCCTCCACCGCCCCCGCATCGGGAACCAGGTCGACGCGCAAAGTATCGCCATGAAAACGCGCCAAAAGATCGGGCTTGATCTTGACCATGATCATCTCCGCGGGCACCACGAAACGCAGCCGCTTCTCCATGAGGTCACCCACCCGGATCCGACAGGGCTTCATCGCCTCTTTGCAGCGCAGATAAATGGTGTGCTCCCGCTCCGGGCTGAGCGTGTGGGGCACGCAATAGCGCACATTGTCACCAGGTACCAGGCTGATGTTGTCCGCAGGACGCCGCACCCCCTGCGCCCACTCACCCGCGAACCGTCCCGCCAACAGCGACTCGGCCGTGACGAAATCCACCAAGTCATGCACGTGCAAGACATTGCCGCACGCAAAAAGCCCGGGCATGCTGGTCTCGAGCGTCGACGACACCAAGGGACCGCCGGTCACCACATCGAGGCGCAGACCGAGGCTCTGGGAGAGCTCATTCTCGGGAATCAAACCAATGGACAATAGCAGCGTATCGCAGGCCAAGGTGCGCGCCTGCGCCATCTGCGCTCGGAAATGGCCGTCTACAGGCGCCACGGTCACCCCCTCCACCCGCTCTCTGCCGTGGATGCAAGCCACCGTCGTCGACAAGTGCAGCGGGATGCCGAAGTCGTCGAGACACTGCACCACATTGCGCGTCAGGCCGTTGGAGTAGGGCATGAGCTCGAAAACCCCAACCACCTCACAGCCCTCGAGAGTCAAGCGCCGCGCCATGATCAGGCCAATGTCCCCCGAGCCGAGGATCGCCACCCGCCGACCGGGCAAGTAGCCGCGCATGTTCACCATTTTCTGCGCTAAACCCGCCGTCAGCACCCCAGCCGGGCGAAAGCCGGGAATGCGAATCGCACCTCGGGTGCGCTCTCTACACCCCATGGCCAGCACCACCGCCTTGGTCCGCACGTGCTTGAGACCAAAACGCTCGGACAGAACACGCACCCACTTCGTGCCATCCGAATCGACGCTGACGCCGCTGACATAAGTGTCGGGCGCGAGATCGATCTCACCATCGATGACCTTGGTGATGAAGCGCTCTGCATACTCGGGTCCCGTGAGCTCCTCGCGGAAGTAGTGCAGCCCAAAGCCCGCGTGGATGCACTGATTGAGGATGCCTCCAGGCTCAGGCTCGCGATCGAGGATGAGGCAGCGCTCGGCCCCGGATTCACGCGCACCAAGGGCCGCCGCCAAACCGGCTGGGCCGCCGCCAACGACCACGACATCGTAGGGTCCTTCGATTCGTCCAAACACGTTTCAATCCTCAGCAAGCGTCTGCGGCGACGATGACGGGTGAGTGACCGCTGCTGGCGAGCGTCGCGGCACGACAATCCACGAAGAGGAGCCTCGCTTCGTCACCTCTTCGAGGCGCAGGCCAAGCCTCTGGGCCAGGATGTCCATACAGCGCACCGTACAGAACCCCCCTTGGCAACGCCCCATGCCAGCCCGCGTCCTAAACTTAACCCCATCCAAGGTGCGCGCCCCGTGATCGATGGCATGATGAATCTCGCCCTCGGTCACCATCTCACAACGGCACACCACCCGGCCAAAGCGCAGATCTTCCGCCGCCAGCCGCTGCTGCTCTTTGACATCGAGGCTGGCAAAACGCACCGGACCCGTCACGCGAGGGGTAAAATCCCCTCGCTCTTCCAGCACCAGCCCCTCACTGCGCAATATCTCACACACGAGCGTCGCGATGGCCGGGGAAGCCGTAAGCCCAGGTGACTGGATGCCTGCCACATTGATGAAGCCCCGCCGCGAGGTAGGGCCGATGATGAAATCGTTGCTCGAGCTCACCGCGCGCAGGCCGGCAAACTCGGCAATCGTGTCCCGGCGCGTGATCGAAGGGCACAGTTGGGACACGAAATCGAAGACCGTATCCGCCCCGAGGTCGGTGGTCGCCAGATCTTCCCGGTCGTCCGTGTCAAAAGCCGTCGGCCCAACCATGAGGGTGCCATCGAAGGTGGGAATGATGAGGATGCCCTTCGAAGCTGGCGTCGGCACGGGAAAGACCAGCCGGCGCACCAAGCCCTTGAGGCGCTTGTCCAACATGTACTCTTCGCCTTTGCGCGGCAGAATCTCGAAGTCCTGTACCCCGGCCAAGGCAGCAATGCGATCGGCATAGACCCCTGCGCAGTTCAGCACGAAGCGCGCTTCGACTCGGCCCCCCATGGGCCCACCCGCTCCGCCATCGCCCAGATGCAGGCACAGCCCCCCGTCCTCGCCGTCACTGATCGCCACGACCGGACTATCCACCCGCAGTTCGACCCCATTGGCGACGGCGTTCTCGATCAGCGCAAAGGCAAACTCGTAAGGATTGACGACGCCTGCCCGGGGGGCAAAGAGGGCTGCACACAAATGATGGGAGAGGTTCGGCTCTTCTCGGCGCAGACGCTGCGCGTCCCACATCTCGAGATCGTGGATCCCTTTGCTCCGACCACGGGAAAAGAGCTCCTCGATGACCGGAATTTCCTCCGCAGACTGCGCCACCACGAGCTCACCGATGCGGCGAAAGCCAAAATGAAGATCCTCGCACAAACGGTCAAAGGCGTCGCCCCCGCTGACCACCAGCGACCCCTTCAGAGTATCGGGCGTGCTGTGGTGACCCGCGTGGATGATCCCAGAGTTGGTCTTGGTCGTGCCAAAAGCAACCTCCGCCTGTTTCTCCAACAACACCGTACGCACACGGTAGTGGGCAAGCTGCCGTGCGATGGCACACCCAACCACACCCCCACCGATGATGGCGACGTCGTACATAAGCCAAGCCCTCTATGCATGCCGCCGTACCAAACCAACGAACCCCAGCTCTGCAGGTCCCCAGCCACGGCGCTCGGGCCCTACTACTATTGCATGGCGCCGCGCCTGTCACCTTCTTCAGTATAAAACGCCGACAATGCCAGCCCGGCGCACTCTACCCGCGTCCAACGCAGCGCTGCCTCCATGCCACTCGAACGCTCGATGGCCATCACGTTCGCCTCGACCCTGAAGCGCTCCTGCATATAGGCATCATGGGTGATCAGCAACAGCTCATCCCCCATCACGAGGTAGGCACCGCCCTCGCGCCACCGCCAAAGACCATGCGCCTGACGCCACTCTCCCCAGTCGCCGTTTGCAGCCAAGCCCAACATGAATCCCTGGACAGAACCTTCTCCCTGCCACATCCCCACCCACGCGGCGCTCTCCACCGCGGGGCGATCCCGCGGCCAACAGCGCTCGAGGGGCGCTTCATCCTCGCCACAGGCCACCAAGGCCACCACCCAAGACCCCCAAAACAGCAGCCGCGGCCACTTCCACCGCCCACTCCATCGCCATCCCTGTCGCATATCCAACTCCTCCTGCGTCGCGCTCCGTGTTGCCAGGCCACACACCCCACGTTCGACGTCGCGGGCGACCATGCGCCCGTGGCCTCTGGATTGCCTTATCGGGTGCGCGCACCGCGTCGTGCTTAAAAATGCAACACGGAATGCGCCTCGGCCGGCGTGAGCGCAGCACTGCGCTGCACCAGGTCTCTGGACATAACCGGTCAACCTCGTTCATGATTGCGTCTGCGCTGGCCCGCGGCCGTCACCTTGGGCTTCCCCGCGAACCCACTGCCCGCCAAGGCGCGCGCCTCCGTGACCGCCATGCCACCAGAACCCTCGCCGAAGCGGCGCCCACGCAACTGCACGCCACCACACACCTTGCCTCACCCTCAGCGCGAGAGATGACCGCGATGGACCACTACGATGATGCACCACTCCCCGTGGTCGTTCACCTAGATGGTATCATGGTGTACGCCAACCACGCGGGCCACCAGATGGCACGCAACGCAGGCCACCTCGGAGAGGCAGAGAGCCTCGTCGGTCGCCCCATCCACGACTTCATCCCCAGCGCCTTCATCCCCAAGGCGGCGCAAGTCCACGCGGCCGTCATCGAAGCCAACGAGACGGTGTGCGCCTTTCACTTCGATATCCTCGATCACCGCGGCGAGACCTTCTCGATCTTGGGGACGGCTGAACCCATCCTGTGGCAAGGAAAGAGAGCCGTGCGGGTTTTCATCCAGCCTCTGGCCGAGGTCCTGGCCCTGCGCCATCCTGAGACCCATCGCCTGGGACACCTCTCCTGCCTGAGCCAGCGCGAGCGTCAGATCGCGCTCCTGATCGCTGAAGGCTGCCGCACCGCAGAGATCGCGGCAGACTTGGGCATCCAAATCAGCACCGTGCGCACCCACCTGCGCACCATCATGCGCAAGACCGGCACCCACACCCGGGTGAGCTTGGTGCGCTGGGTCCTGGGCTAAGACACGCATGTCCCTTGCCGCCTTCACCTCAATGCAAGAGATCAGCGCCGCGCATCAGCGGTGGTGCGAGCGCTTGTCACAGGCATGGGGCCACGATCCCCTGCCCATCCTCGATTGGCTCACGGGACAACAGCCCGCCCCACTCCACCACCTGCTCTGGCTCACGCGCGAACAGGAAGAGGACACCTCCCTGCGCTTGCAGGAAGCCACCGCAGAGTGGCTCGCGAGCCCACCCGACCTGCCTTACACCAGCGGCGCTGCGGTCACGGCGCTTTTGCTCGCCGGCATGCTCGAAGCCAAGGAGCACTTCGACGCGCTCCGAAAGGACCTGCGCGCGCGTTGGCAAGCAACGCCTGAAGCAGCCGCCGGCGAGGCCGATCTCGGCACCCGCATCTGCGGTCCCCACAGCGCCTATCGCCCAATCGACATCCAGGCCAGCAAGTGGGCCCGCAAGTTCCCGCCGCCTGCACCAGCCGATTGGGAGCATTGGCAACGCCACATCCTCTCCCACCCCGATCACGGCATCGCCGCCCCAGGCATGTCCCGCCACGGCTGGGCAACGGAGTTCGACATCGGGCGCATCGACAACCAGGCCTTCGCCCCATCGGGGCCACTCCACCTACACTTCCGCTACCTCCAGGAGAGCGCCTGGCGGCGCGGCTTCTTCCGCCCCTTCAAAGGCCTCGACGACCTGCCTTGGGCTTGGCGAGAAGCCTGCCAGGTCAAGCACGGGAGCTGCATCGTCGTCGTCGAAGAGCGATGGCATTGGAGCTACTATCCCCTTGCCCAGGCCTTCTGGTGGCTCATCAACCAGCACTGGGAAGCCTACCTGGCCCATCTCCGCGCCGCCATGACCCACCACTTCCCACCACCTACACCAATGGCCTTGGATCGCCGCATCTCCTGGATTTGGCACCATCTGGACGTGCTACACCACGGGATCAGCCTGCGCTTCGAGGGGCTCTCCCCTTAACCCACGACACCCAATAAGCGCAGCATCCCATCCAAGAGGGTCCATGGATGGGGTGGGCAACCGGGCACGAAGAGATCCACAGGTATCAACGCCGCCACGCCACCCGCCTCCACCTCTTCACCGCCGTGATAGGGTCCACCGTCGATGGCGCACGCACCCGAAGCAATGACCACCTTGGGCTCGGCCAGGGCGTCATAGGTCTTGAGGAGCGCCTCGCGCATGTTCCTGGTCACGGGCCCGGTCACCAGGAGCGCATCCGCATGCCGCGGCGAGGCCACGAAAGAAATCCCAAAACGCCCCATGTCAAAGGCCAAGGTGCTCAGCACGTTGGCATCGGCTTCACAAGCGTTGCAGCCACCGGCGCTGACCTGGCGCAGCTTGAAGGATCGCCCATAGAGGCGGCGACGTACGGCGTCCAGAGGCTGCAGAGCATGGGGTGGCTGCCCGGACGACACCTGCAGATCGGCCCGTGCAGAGGCCGCCAGACGAAAGTCCGGGCCAAAGGTGATGGCCTGCGCCGGGCATGCCCGCGCGCAGGCTCCGCAAAAGAGACAGCGCCCAAGATCCATCACCGGTACGGCGCCACACTGCAGCGCCTGCACCGGGCACGCCGCCGCGCAAGAACCAGCACAGTCGGCGCATGCCTCCGCCCTGAGCTCAGGACGACCGCGAAATCGCGCCGGCAGCGTCGGTGCCAGCCGCGGGTAGGCGTGCGTCCTGTGTCCCTGCCGCAACCGCTCGTAGACCACCTTCCACATCTTTACGCCTCGACAGCTCCGTTCCTCATAGATCGAAGCCACAATAAGAGAGATTGAAGCTCTTGTTGCAGAGCGGAAAATCGGAAATCTCGGTCCCGCGCATCACCATGGCCAAGGCCGACCAGTTGCGGAATGACGGATCGATGACCTTATAGGCAGCCCAGCCGCCCGCGGCGTTACTCACCCCGACATGCACAATCTCGCCACGCCAACCTTCGACCAAGCCCACACAAAGCGCCCGGGGTCGGCTGCCAGGTGCCGCCGCCACAACTCGCTCACCCTCGGGAAGCTCCTCAAGCCACCTTTGGCAGTAATACCAAGACTTCTCAAGCTCCTGCCAGCGAACCTGCGCCCGCGCCAACACATCGCCCCTGACCTGAAAAGCCGGCGAATGGTAGCAATCTCGCCACACCCCGGCTGGAAAATGCTTGCGGACGTCACGCCGCAGCCCACTGGCGCGCGCCGTCGGGCCCACACAACCCAATTGCAGCGCTTGGGCTTGCGACAGCACACCGCAGCCCTCGAAACGAGCCAGCACCGACGGCGTATCCAGCAGCAAATGCACCGCCCCCTCGATGTCCCGCCACACGCCGCGCAGATGGCGCTGCAATTCCGCGAGCGCCGCCGCGTCGAGATCCCAGCCCACACCGCCTACATTCACCATCCCACGGCCAAAACGGTTCCCACACAACATGGCCGTCGCGTTCAAAAGATCGCCCCGGAGGCGACCGCAAAAAGAAGAGGTCGGCAAAAAGCCAACGTCCGCCGCCAACGCCCCCAGATCCCCCGTGTGGTTGGCCATCCGCTCCAACTCCAGAGCCAAACCGCGCAACACCGACGCCCGTGGGCTGATCTCGTGTCCTCCCAAGCCCTCCATGACCAGCGCATGGGCCGTCGCGTGACCAATGCTGGTGTCACCGGCCACGGTCTCCATGAAGTGCATTTGTCGCGGCCGTGACGCCTCCAGCATCCACCGCTCCACGCCCCGGTGCTGATAGCCCAAGGCGATCTCGAGGTGAAAAACCTCCTCCCCGTGGCACTGAAAGCGAAAGTGGCCGGGCTCGATCACACCGGCATGCACCGGCCCCACCGCCACCTCATGCACCCCCTCACCTTGCACCTGCCAAGGAGCCAGCGTGCCTGCTACGGGCATCACCTGCGCCGCACCGCTGTGCCGCCGCTGCGGGTAACGCACGGCCTTGAGCCATGGGTGCCCCTCGGGCATCAGCCCCCACGACTCCCAAAGCTCCCGTTCAAACAAGTGGAGATCAGGACAGCTCGGGGTCAACGACGGGTAGCGCTCCGCCACCTCCGTGCTGAGCAAGCCCACCAGGCCGCGGCCCTCATCGGCGACCAGACCGAGCAGGCGCAAGACACCGCCGTCACCAGGGATCACCATCAGAGCCAGACGCCGCAAAGTGGTCTCTGCCAAAGCCGCGCTGAACGTCTTCAGCTCCACGGAGGCCAGCGACGTCAGCTCTGCCGCCACACCATTCTCCACCCACAACCACGGCACCTCACTCATTGTCCGCCCCCCAACAACAGCATCGCCGATTCCAGGACCCCCCGCAGCGGCTCGGGCAGCGCCACCCCCAGCAGCACCGCCGCCGCCATCAACACCGCTGGCGGCAAGACCAACCAAACGCTCTCACCGCGGTCACGGCCATCGTCGTGCTCCCGCGCCACGGGCGCCCCCTTTGCTCCCAGGAGCATGGGCAACAGCACGCGGGTCAAACCCACGAAAGCCAGAAACAACAGCAACAAAAACGTCACCGTCACCGCAGGACGCCCCTCACCCAAGGCGCCCCGCAAGATCAACAGCTCAGACACGAAGAGCCCTGACGGCGGGATGGCCGTGATGACCACGATAGCGATGATCCACAGCAGCCCCGTCGCCGGCAACAGCCGCGCGATGCCGCTGATTTTCCCCACCTCTTTCGTTCCGTAAGTCGACAACACGTTGCCCGACAACATGAAGAAGGCCCCCTTGGCCCAACCGTGGATGAGGGCGTGCAGCAGGGCCCCCCAAGCCGCCATCCCACCCAGACCAACGCCCACGGCGATGATCCCCATGTGCTCCACGCTCGAGTAGGCCAACAACCGCTTGAAGTCCTTCTGGTTGAGAATGAAGACCACCGCGAAAGCCATGGAGACCAGCCCCAGACCCAGCAGCACCGAGCGCGCAAAGGCCCCATCGCCCGTCGCCTCGACCACCTGCAGGCAACGCAAGATCGCCAACAGCGCACAGTTCAGCGAGGCGCCAGACAGCAGCGCTGACACCGGCGACGGCGCCTCGCTGTGAGCGTCAGGCAGCCAAGCGTGCATGGGCGCCAAACCCATCTTGGTGCCGTAGCCGACCACGAAGAACACGAAGGCCAAGCGCACCCAGTTCTGATCCAAAGCACCGGCACCGGCCACCATGCCACTCACCGTCGGAAAAACCTCGGCCCGCGCCGCGGCACCGACCAGAAAAACCGTCCCCAACAAAGCCAAGGCGATCCCCACCGAGCACACCATCAAATACTTCCACGTCGCCTCCACGGCATGACGACTGCGATGAAAGTAGATCAAGGGCGCGCTCGCCAACGTCGTCGCCTCGAGGGCCACCCACAGCAATTCGAAATGCAGCGCCAGAGGCACCGCCGTCATCGTCGCCACGAACAGCAACAGGGTCCCCACGAACCACGAATCGCTGTGGTCCTCGGGCCCCTTCACCCGACGCCGCAGGTAACCCACGGTGTAAACCGATGTCGGCAACAGGAGCACGCTCAATCCGCTCAGAAACCACAGCCCCAAAGCGTCCAGGCCAAACCACCCCCACAACACCGGGGCCGCAGGATGCACCCAAGCCGCGCCAGTCAACACCAAGTGCGCCAGCGCCACCCCCACCAAAAGGCTCTGTGAGAAAAGCCGCTGACGCACCGCAAATGACGCCGCCGCCGCAACCACCGGCACCACCAACAGCAGAGTAATCACCATCCCCCTACCTCCCCCCAGCCAGGCACGCGCGTGTGCGCCCCCACCCTGCCCTCACCTCTGGTCCTGTGAAGCCCATGGCTAATCCCTCAGCTCCGTCAAATTGGCCGCATCCAGGCCTGCAAACTCGCGCCGCACGTGATGAATGACCGCCACCATGATGAAAACCGCCACGCTGATGTCGAGCAACACCCCCAGCTCTGCCACCACTGAAGAGCGCCCTGCGAAGGCCATCCCTGCCACGAAAACCCCATTCTCCATGACCAAGTAGCCGATGGCCTGGCTGCTGATCTGCGCCCGCGCCACACACAAAAACAGCCCCGTCAACAGCGTGTGAAAGGCCACCACCAAGAGCTGGACCGCCTCCTCCCCCGCCACCGCATCGAGGTGACCGGCGATGACCAGGGCCAAGGCCAAAAAGGCCACCCCAATGACCGTCGACAGACCAAAACCCACCAGCGGGACGATCTCGCGCCGAATACCTGTCTTCTGCACCGTCGACGCCAGAAACCAAGGCAACAAAAACGCCTTGATCACCGTGGACAACAAGGCCACCGCCAACACCGACCAGGCCAGCTCGCCCGCGTGCTGGTAGATGCCCAGAATCCCCAACAACAACCCCTGCAGCGCCACCACCCGGATGTACATCATCAGCCGGCTGCTCGCATACAAAAAGAGGTTCAGCAACAGCAGTAGCGCCCACACCAACGTCATCTCGGCCCCCTCAACTCAACAACAGCGCCGTCACCGACAACAACCCGGCCCCCATGATCAAACGCGCCACCTGTAACAGTCGCAGTCGCGCCATCACCGACTCCACCACGCCCACCGCGGCGCCCACGCCAAAAACCGCGAGCAGCCACAGAGCGCCATCCAACCACACCGAGCCGCTGGCGATGGGCACCACCAGGGACACCAGGAGTGAAGCAAAAAGCCACAGCTTGAGCGCCATCCCATAGTGGATCGCCCCCAGCTCCGGACCAGAGTGGTCCAAGACCATCACCTCATGCACCATGGTCAGCTCCAGGTGCGTGTTGGGATCGTCCACGGGGATGCGCGCGTTCTCTGCCAGCAGCACCACGAAGAGGGTCACCCCCACCAACACCAAGGTCAGCACCCCATCCCCTTCCTGTAGCAACGCGTGACGCGTGCTGACCCCTGACAGCGACCACGCAGAGGTCGACCGCGCCAGCGCCGCCAAGGCAAAGAAGAACGAAATCTCCGTGAAAACTGCAAAGTGCAGCTCCCGGCTGGCGCCCATCCCCTCAAAGGCCGAACCCGTGTCCAAGGCGGCCAACACCGTGAACAGCCGCCCCACCCCCAAGAGATACACCAGGAGAAAAGGATCCCCCGGGAATGCCGTCGGCGCAATCTGGCCCAACATGGGCACCAGAAGCAACGCCAGGATGATCGCGCTCAGCGAGATCCATGGCCCAACCTGAAAGTGCCAGCTCGTCGTTCGGCTGTAGACGGCGCGCTTCGCCATGAGCTTGCGCAGCTCGAAATAGGGCTGCACCAGCGGCGCCCCTCGCCGACCGGCGAAACGCGCCTTCACCCGGGTGATGACACCCAGCAACAGCGGCGCCAGCAGCAAAGCCACGACCACCCCCAAGAGACGCTCCCACCCCATCTCAGGCCTCCACTTGGTAGATGAGCAACAAAATCAAGGTCACCAGAATGTACAGGATGTAGACCTGCACCCGACCCCGCTGAAAACGACGCAGAAGCCGCAAGGCCACCCCCAGCCCAGCCAACGCTGGGACCCAAAGCCTCTCCAAGACCCAGTCCGGGGTCTTGCTCGCAAAAAGGGTCGGCCGCGGAAAGAGCCCGCCCACGTCGACATCCCCGCCGCGCACCTCCTGCCGCCGCAGCCCAAGCAACCACCCAAAATCGCGCCGCACAGGCTGCACCAATGAAGCGCCGCTGTACTGCATCCGCGACGTCGGCGCCGTGTAGCCACAATCCCAGGTCAGCTCCCGCGCCTCCAGCGGCGGCGGCGCCAAACGCCGCCTCAAGCCGAGCAACACCAAAACCAAAACCAGCCCCCCACCTGCCAACAGCGACACCATGGCCAACATCCGCGCCAGGGTCTGCTCCAGCGCCGGGATCGTCACCCCCGTCTCGTGACTGACCAGGGACCCCACCCACCCCGTCGACCACGACGCCCCCAAGCCCAGACTCAAGGCCAGCAACGCCAACACCAACATCGGCGCCCACATCCCCACCCCGGGAGCCGTCGCCTCAGAAGCTGCGGCGCTACGCGCTTCGCCCAAGAAAGCGATCCCATAGGCCTTGGCAAAGCAGAGCAGCGTCAGCCCACCCACCCCAGCCAAGACCACCAAAGCCGACAGCGTCGCCACCAATATCAACCCCTCACCGCGCAGTACCCCCTGCAATGCCGCCATGTACATGAAGAGCTCCGACACGAAACCATTGAGCGGCGGCAGCGCACAGACCGCCATCACCCCCACCAAAAACAGATGACCCACGGCTGGCATCCGTCGCACCAAGCCCCCCAAAGCCTCGAGCTGCCGCGTCCCCGTGCCGCGCAACACCGCCCCTGCCCCCATGAAGAGCAGTGACTTGAACACCGCGTGGTTGACCACGTGCAGCAAGGCCCCCATGGTGGCCAACCACACCAACACCGGCATCTCCTGATGCATCCCGATCAGCGCCAAACCCAAGGCCATCACGATCAGCCCCACATTGTCCACGCTCGAATAGGCCAAGAGCCGCTTGAGATCATCTTGCGCCAGCGCATAGAGGACCCCCACCACCGCCGACACCGCCCCCAGCAGCAGCAACGTCACCCCCCATGCCAAGCGCGGCGCCCCCAACCACGGCAGCACCCGCAACAAACCGTAAACCCCCATCTTCAGCATCACCCCCGACATCAGCGCCGATACATGGCTCGGCGCCGCCGCGTGGGCCTCGGGCAACCACACGTGCAGCGGAAATAGCCCCGCCTTGGTCCCAAAACCGATCAGCGCCAACAGGAAAACCACGTTCGGGCTGCCCACGACGCCACCAGCACCGAAAAGCAAGGTCCCCGAGCCATCGTCCAGCACCAAAAACATGGCCATCAACGCCGCCGCGCCGACATGGCCGGCGATCAGATAGACCACCGCCGCCCGCCGCACCGCCGGGAGGTGATGGTCGAAGACCACCAACATGAAGGACGCCAAAGTCATCATCTCCCAGGCCAAGAGGAAGACCATCCCGTCCCGGGCGATGAGCAGCATCACCATCGCCGCCACCAAGACATGAAAGGGCAACCAAGTCGCCCCAATCACCCGGTGCCTGCGCTCTGGCGCCAAGTAGGCCACCCCGTACACCCCTGCCAAGGTGGCCACCACCAGCAACACCAACAAAAACAAGGCCGAGAGCGGATCGAGCCCCGTCGCCCCCAAGCCCAGCGGCAATGCCCAGGGCATCAGCGCCCACAGGTTCACCCCCGTGCGCAACACCTCCACGGCGGGCCAAGCCGCAAGCCCCGCGCCGCCCACCAACGACACCAGGGCCACCCCCGCCGAGGCCTTCGCCCGACCTTGCAGGACAAAGGCGATGGCGCCACCGCCTACCCACAGCCAACACGCCAACCACAGCAAAGCCATGACCCCTCCTCGCGCAGCAACCGCAAAGGGTGCGCAAAGCGCGGCCTATAGACCTTTCTCGTTGGCAGAGCAAGTGTTCTTTCGCCCCCCCAGGGACACGCCCCACGACGGGCCGTCGCCCGCCCCCAAGCGCCTCAACGCTGGACCCACTCCCAGGAAAAGCGGCGCCAACCGGCCGTCCCCAACAGGTAGTCCAGGGCTTGCACCGCCTTCTCATCGTCAGAGAAGTAGAAGTTGGGCTCCTCGATGGGCAGCCCCGGCGGCAGCTCCGCCGCCAACAACAGTGACACCAAGAGGTTGCCGCTCTTGTCGTCGGCGAAATTCAAAATGGTGTCATCCACCACCGCCAGCGCCACGTCACCGACGATCCCCTTGCCCGCGTGATCCTTCACCTGCACCGTCAAAGTCACCAGCTCCCGCGGTGAATAGGAGGGCTTATCGCTCGTGATGATCACCTCGGCCCCCCGCCGCGGACCAAAATACACCACCCGCTCCGCCAGCGGCATCGCCTGCGCATCGAACAGGGAGAGGCGCAGCGCACCGCCTTGCTCCGTCTCCGGCTGCAGGGCGATCATCCGCGCTTTACGCCCCACCTGGGCCTCGGCGCTCGCCACCACCTGCCCACGCAGCGCCGCGACCAGCACCACGTCACGCGACGCCTCGGTGCACTCCACCACCACCTCCAGCGCCCCCCCCTTCTCGCCGAAATCGTCCACCGTCTGCATCACGCAGCCCGCAGGCTGGGCCGTCGGCAGGGTGATCTGCTGCTTGATCGACGTCGGCCGCGTCACCACCAAGTGATAGCTCTCTCCCGCCTCTGGCCGCAGCGAAAACCGCCCCATCCCATCGTGAAACGACGCCGCCGTGGTGATCACCCGACCCGCGCCGTCGCGCACCTCCACCTCCACATCCACGGGCTTGTCGAAGAGGTCCCGCGCCGAAAAATACACCCGCGACGCCAAGCCCTCCACCAGGTCACCGCCCTCGGGGAAGACCCCCAACTTGATCCGCTCCAAGGTAATCGGGATGCGCTTCTGGATCGACTCGGTCACCCCCGCGTCGTCCACCAAAATGGTCAAGAGACCATCCCCTGTCCCCAACTGCTCGGGCAGCTCGAAGCTCACCACGGCCTCGCCCTTGGCATTGGTGCGCAAAATGGCCCGATGGAAATCCCGCCCATCCAACAACACCAGCGCCGTAAACGCGTGCTGCGCCAAAGCCTCCCCCGTCGCCCGCTCCAGCTTCACCGTCGCCCGCACCACATCCCCAGGCCCATAGGCCTTGCGCAAAAAGTCCAAGGTCTTCTTCACCCGCGGTGGCTCATACACCGAAACCACCACCGAGCGCTCCACCACCTGACCCCCGCTCAAATTCGCCCGCAGCGTGTAAATCCCCCCCGCCATTCCCACGGGCAACTCAAAATCATTGGCCGCAACCCCATCATCCAACAACAGCGCCTTCTCGGCCACGTTCGAACCCCGCGGATCGACCAAATACACCGTCATCTCGTCGCCAGCCATCTTCTCCAGCGACCCGCTCACCGCCCACACCCGGAACCACACGCTCTCCCCGGGACGATACAGCGGCTTGTCCACGCTCACATGCAAGCGCGGCTTCTCCATCTGCGCCAGGGCCGCCTCGACCCGCGCCACCACCGTCGCCTGAGCCTGCACCTCAGCCACGCCCAACAAACCCAAGCCCACCACCAACGCGGCCAGTACCCGCCAATCTCTCTGCGGGATCCACCGCCCAGGGGCGCTCGCTCTCCTGGCCCCCACCGCCGCCACGACGTCGCTGCACTTCGTCCGCCCACCGCGGACCACACCCGCATCTCGCATCGTTCCTCTCATCGCCCTTCCTCCCCGCTTCAGCGGCTCACCGTGATGGCCACGGGCGCTGCCCAGTGGCGATGCTCGTTGGTATAGTAAAGATAGGCCGCCGAAGGCGTACCCTTATAGCTTCCCGGCATGATCGCCATCAAATCCAATTGGATCTGTCGCTTGTCCAGTGGCGGCATGGAGCGGAAGTACAACACCACCTCCCGCGCCTGGGTCTCGTAAAAATCGATGACCCCGCGCTCCACCAGCTCCTTGAGCTGCCACGTCTGGAAACTCAACCCTCCCGGAAGCCCCACCCGCGCCAGCGCCATGGGCACCCCCGCGTCGCGACGGTTCTCAACCTCCACCTCCATGCGCACCGTCTCACCCAGGGGCACCTCCGGGCGCAACAATCGCGTCGACACCTGCACCGCCGCCTCCTTGCTGCTCTGCGGGTCTCCCGTCCTATAGGCCACCAACAGCGAATAGTTGAGCTGCGCCCCGTCGCCGCCACCTGGCACCTCCAAACGCAAAGACACCTCGTGCCGCCCACCGGTGAAATGCGCGCCCAGTGAATCCAACGTCACCTCGCCGCTCTCCTCACCCGTGAAGCTCTGCCGCGCCACCTCCTTGCCGTCCACCGATATCACCGCCACGCTCCCCGCTGGCAACCGCGCCGAGCGCTTCATGAAAGTCGTCAGCGCCTTCAGCCCCAACACCGTCGACTGGGTCGCATAGAAGCCACCCCAACCATCGTTGTTGCTCGCGATGAAACCAATGGCCGCCTCAATCGCGGGCGTCGACTGCTCCGCGTATTTCATCAAGGCCAACGCCGCCAGAGCCGTCGTCTCCACGGCCAACGCCCCTCCGCCAGAGCGCGTCACGGAATGATCCGCGCCAAGGAACGCCCCATCGCTCCCCTGCTTCGCCACGAGCTTCTTCATGGTCCTCTCGGTCAGCGCGCTCCCCGGCGCGACGTTGACCAGGACGTTCGCCGCCAGCGCCAAGACATAGGGGTCCTCGCTCCGTCCGGCCAGCGACTCTATATAGGCAATCTCTTTGGGGATGTCCGTGAATCCGGCCTCCGTCAAGGCATAGGTGATGTAGCTGTTGGTCACTTCGTCCGAAGCGCGCCCAAAGGAATCCAGCGCACGCGGGTTGCGCAGATAGCCCCCTTGGCCATCGCGCCGCGACATGAGCCAATTCGCCGTGCGCGCGATCATCTCGCTGTCCACCTCGTGCACCTTCTGCATATCGACGAACTCCATCAGCCCATACGCCGTCAACGCCTCATGCCCGGGGTCCCCGCCGAACCATTCATAGCCCTGCGTCGGAGACTCATAGCCCGTCAGCAGCGCATAGCCGCGATCCAGATAGCCCGCGGTGCGCTGCAACACCTCCACATCCGCCTCCTCACCTTGGCTCAGGTAGTCCATGATCATGATGTTGGGATAGGTCGAGCTCGACGCCTGCTCAAAGCAGCCATAGGGTTCGCGAACCATCGCCTCCGTCCCCGAGACCAGTGACGACACCGCCGAAGGATAGAAACGCAAGACCCCCTGCGTGGTCCCCGGCAGGGGCCGATCCAGAGACACCACATGGGAAATCCCCTGGGGTGTGAGCCGCCCCGAGAAGGACTCCGCAAAAGGAAAGCCCTCGGGCACCACCGAAATCGTCCGCTGTACGAAATCGGCGAAGGCACCGGCCTGCACCGCCACCCGCACCTCACCATGCGCAGCGACCGAGCCGTCGCCCACCACCTCGGCGCGAATGAAGTAGGACAAACGTTCGCCAGCACCGATGTTGACCTCTTCGGGCACCTCGTGCGCCACGACGCGAAAAGCCGGGCCCAAGGTCGCGCCAAAGTTCGCCTTCTGCGCCTGCGTACTGTCGTTGGCCAACACGATGGGGATCTCCACCACGTCGCCCCGGGTCACCTCCAGCGGCAGCCGCACCGCCAGAGACACGGGCAGCTTCGACGCGATCACCGTCTCCCCCTGCACCAAGCGCCCCCCCGTCGCCACGCCCTCGGCGCTGGCCCGAAAAGAGGTCACCCCATCAGACAAATAGAACGAAACCTGCGCCTCCCCTTGCGCGTTGGTGCGCACCGACGGATGCCAATACACGGTCTCGCGAAAATCCACCCGTGGACCGCGGTAGGGGACACTGTAATCGGGCACCGGAAACTGGCGCACCGGCGCATAGACTTTCTCTGGCACCGCCGCCGGACGCCGCCGCGCACCGCGCATCGCTTCATCAGGCAAGCCATCATCGAGATCCAGACCCCAGGCCACGCCACGCTTCTCTGCACGCTCCTCTTCGATGCGGGCCTCACGGTCCATCGCCATGGCTTGGGCCGGCACAGCCTCCAGCGCGATCTCCCCGGCCATCGCCATATCATCGAGCACCATCCCCGGCAGCATCGGCAGCGCTGGCAACATCGCCTCTTGCATCGCCGCAACCGGCGCAGGCGCCATCATCTCTTCGGCCCGACCTTGCGTTTCCATCGGTGCCATGCTCGGCCCAGCCGCGCAGGCTGCCAGGGCACACACCCCCCATACCGCCAGCCACCTGGGCACTGTCCCGCGCCACGTCTTCAACTTGCGACTCATAAGTCCTCCAAACCTGCAAAAATCGCCCTTCGATCCAAACGACTTCGTTGCCTTCTTGCGCTCACTGGGGACTGAACGCCGCCCGTCCCCCACGCTTACAGCACAAAATTCATTCCCTCACAGACGCTCTAACCAAGTCGCACCAGCCTTGACGGGCACAGGGCTGCGTTGCACCCGCCTACGGCCCTATGGTAGATTGCCGCCGTGCGTCCTCGGAGGCAGCACTCCTCATGCAAAACGATGCCATCCTGGTGCACTTTACTCTTCGCGGAGCCCAAGTTGAGAGCCTGCCCATTTTGCCTCTCGTCCTTCCAGGACGACGTTCGTTTCTGCCCTTTCCACGGCCATGAGCTGACCCAAGTCGCCGACCTCACCCTCGACGAAGGTGACCACGTCGTCGGCTATCGCCTGGAAAGACGACTGCAACAGGATGCCCTGGGAACCCTCTTTCGCGTCACCAAGGACAAACGCACCTTCGCCCTCCGCGTGCTTCACCCCCACCGCGGCATCGACCCAACGCGGACGGAGCGCTTGCTCGCTGATCTCAAAGCGTTGCGAACCATCCAACACCCCGCCATCGCCCGCATCCCTCATGCGGAACGCACCGACGACGGCCTCGTCCTCATCTTTCAAGAGTGGATCGAAGGAGACCCCCTCCCGGACCTCCTGCAGAAACACCAACGCTTCTCTCAACAAGCTGCCATCCCCATCGCCAGGCAGCTCCTCGACGCCCTCGACGCCCTCCACAAGCTCGACCTCGTGCACGGCGCCTTGACCCCAGAGGCCCTCTTCATCGAACGCACCACCAACGGGAAACGCATCCTGCGCGTCACCAACGCCGCCTTGTGGCGCGTCCTCCTGCCCCCCTCGCCCCACGAAATCGTCGGCGACAACCCGGCCCTCTTCACTGGCTTCGCCGACTATCTCTCGCCTGAAGCCATCCAAGGTCATCAGCCAAGCCCTACCAGCGATGTCTACGCCGTGAGCGCCCTGCTCTACCACCTCCTGACCGGCAAAGCCCCCTTCGCTGCGCCTCCGCCCGTGGCCTTCCGCCGCCATCTCCAAGAAGATCCCCTCCCCGTCCAGCTCGCCTGCCCCGAAGCCACCTTCGCCGAGGGGCTCCAAGACATCATCGCCCTCGGCCTCGCCAAAAAAGAAGACGAGCGCTTCCAGTCCACCAAAGCCTTCGCCGTCGCCCTCGCCTCCATCGCGCCACCCTCCCCCGACGAGGAAGATGGCTTTCTCCCCGACGATGTCCCCGGACACGCCAATGCCGATCTCGAACCCATCCTCGCGGGGCTGGAACAGAAGCCCCCCCTCGGCTCCGAGACGGAGTCTGCGACGCGCCACGACCTCAGCCCCCCAAACTTCGTCACGACGAACACCCTCGAGCTCCCGCGCGCACCCACCTACGATGAGCACCAAGACGAAGCCCTCGCGGCGTCGACCCCAGATGACACGGAAGTGGCCACCGATGACGACAGCCATCGCCAAGAGCCCCGCCAAACAGCGCTCATGTCCGCCCCCTCTTTCCTAGACGATGAGGGCGGTGAGGGCGATGGCGTCGCTGACGCCGACACCGCAACGGCTGACACTGCGACCGCTGACACCGCGACCGCCGACACCGCGACCGCCGACACCGCGACCACCGACACCACGACCACCGACACCGCGACCACCGACACCGCGACCACCGACACCGCGACCGCCGACACCGCGACCGCCGACACCGCAACCACTGACAAAGCGGCCGCTGACGCCGCCACCGCAGAGGACCTCAGCCCGACCTTGCCGGCCCAGGTGGTGGTGCAGCGGGAACACGAACTCAAACGCGGCTTCCGCACGGGTGAGCAGCCCATCCTCGACGACCTGCGTCTACAGGCACAGGCCGCCACGCGGGAGCGCGACCCTGAGGAGAAGGCGGCGCTGCCGAACGCCGCCGCCAAGACCACGCCACCGACGTCATCCAAGACCAAGAAAGGCGCCAAGGGCGGCCACACCAAAAGTGGCCAGGAACGCAAGATCACGCCCGCCCAGCCGCGCCAAGTGGAGGACGCCTCAGCCCTCGACCCCATCGACCTCAGCAGCGATCCCGCCGACGACGACGGCTGGTTCTCCGCCAAGGGCGGCGACGACTTACCCAGCGTCGCCTTCGACTACGAGGCAGACGAGCAAGCCAAACGCGCCAGCCGCATCACCCTGGCCATCGTCATCGGCGCCGTGCTCATCCTCTGCGGGATCTTCGTGGCCTTCTTGCTGTTCTCCACTGACGAAGGGAGCGCGCCTGGCGAGGACGCGGAAGCCCAGCGTAAGGCTGCCCAGCTCGAGAGCACCTTGCGCGCCTTCCATCAAGCCCTCGACAACGGGGACTTTGGGGCCTCCCACTCGGCTCACCTCCTCTTGATGGACCTGCGCGCCTTGACCACCCAAAGCGATTACGAAGAACACCGCGCCCTTTTCTTGACGCGCGGCGATACCCTGGCCTCGGACTACGAGAGCCGCGCCGACACGGCCCAATCCTACTTCGACACCCTGCGCCTGCAGCAACTCGGGCAGGCCTTCCATGTCCTCGCCCTCGGCGCCTGGGTCCAATGCCGCCTCCAGGCCGCGACCCAACCTCAGAACCCTGCTGCCCCCCCGCTCGCTTGCCCACGTCAGGGCCTCCTGCGCAGCGGTCATGCCACACTACAGGGCTTCGCCGTCGGCGCCGCCCAGCGCGTCCGCACCCTCGATGACGCGCGCCGTTTCCACGCCGCATGGGGTCAAGCCCGCCTCATCCGCGGTCACCTCGCCGCTTTCGAGCCCGACCCGGCGCGCGCCAGCGCTCACCAAGCGCTGGCCCTAGAGGCGGAGATGCACCTGCGCTTCTTCGACGACCTCCTCGCGGCCGCAGGACCTACAGCGCTCGCGGCGCCGGCCCTGACCCCAGATGCCCTGGTAGACGCTTCCGCGACGCCCGAACCCGCGACGCCGGCAGCGCCCGACGAGAGCACCGCGCCGGAGCAGGCTACCCCAGCGCCGACACCCGATCCGACGCCAACACCGCTGACGCCCGATCCCGAGCCGCCCCCGGCCGAGCTGCCCGCAGAGCCGACGCCAGACCCGACGGTGGCCCAGGCTCTACTCCCTCCCCCAGCAGAGGACACCGCCACGCCTACCCCCGCTCCGGAAGATGAAGCCACCGCGTCACGCCCAACGCCCGTGGATCCCAAAGAAAAGACCAGTACGGAACGCAGCACGTCGCGCACCCAAGCCACCAAGGCCGCTACCCCCACGAGCGCCGAATGGGTCAGTCAGGGATTTCGCCACCTCCAAGCCAAGGAGCGGGACCAAGCCAAGGAGGCCTTTGAGGCGGCCCTGGCGCTGAGCCCTAAGCACGCCCGCGCCACCTTCGGCCTCGGCGAGCTCTACTGGGACCTGCGCGACTTCGAGAAGGCGGCCGAGTTCTATCGCGAAGCTGCCGCGCTGGCCAAGAATGAGGCCTCCTACCTGATCAAGCTCGGCAACTCCTACATCAAGCTCCAGCGTTTCGCCGATGCCCTCGCCGCCTACGAGGAAGCGGCCACCCTGGCCCGGGACGACAACACCCGTGACGCGGCCTTGAAGGGGGTCGAGATCGCCAAGCGACGCCTCGGTCTCTGACCCCCAGCAGAACCAAGGCCCCTCCCGAGCGTTTGTTGCTGTCGCCATGGTGGTCGGCTTGGTTGACGCTGGCCTGCCCCACGGCTATTTTCGACCCAGGATCGTGACGCGTCAGACCAAGGCGTAGAGAAAGTGCCGGAAAAACCCAACGAAATGCCGGAAGCGTCGGCAACCACGAGCGACAACGACGTCCTGATGGGGCTACAAGGGCGCACCATTGCTGGGCGCTACGAGATCATCAAGCGCATTGGCCGCGGCGGTATGGGCGTGGTCTATCTCGCCCAGCAAAGCACCTTGAGCCGCAACGTGGTCATCAAGGTCTTGGCCCCCAACCTGGTCGACGACCCCAACGCTCTGGCGCGCTTTGAGCGCGAAGCCCGCGGTCTGAGTCGCCTCCAGCACCCCAACGTGGTCACCATTTTCGATTTCGGTCGCGACGGCGAGCTGGCCTTCATCGCCATGGAGTATGTCCAAGGCGAAACGCTCTCGCGCTTCCTCAAGCGCACGGGGCCGCTCCCCTTGCGCGACTTCCTCGCCATCGCCGCCCAGATCCTCAAAGGGATCGGCGAAGCCCACAAGCTCGGTTTGATTCACCGCGACGTCAAGCCAGCCAACATCATGCTCTGCGAGCTCGAAGGCGAGCCCAACTTCGTCAAAATATTGGACTTTGGCCTGGCCAAGCTGGTGCAGAGCCCCGTCGAGGTCACCAAGGAGCAGCACCTCGTGGGCTCCGCCGCGTTCCTGGCACCCGAGCAGATCCTCAACGGCGTCTCCGACCCCCGCTCCGATGTCTACGCCCTGGGCGTCCTCTTCACCATCATGCTCAGCGGCCGCCGGCCCTTCGAGGCGGCCAACGACGCCATCTTGCTCTACAAGCACGTCAACGAAGAGGCGCCGCCCTTGGCCACCCTCTTGCCCAAAGAGAGCGACGTGCCGCCGGCCATCGCAGCCCTAGTCGACCAGTGCCTCGCCAAGAACCCCGACAACCGCCCCCAAGACGCCAACGCCCTGCTCAGCGCCTTCGCGGGGCTCGTCACCACGCCCTTGGGCCGCGCGCCTTGGGGCTCGGCAGAGTTCACCCCCGTACCCGCCGCCCCGCGCCCGAGCCTGGACACCGACGACGACGACGTCGAGGCGACCACCCTGCGGCCGCGCGATCCCTTGCCTGCTGCGACCGCCAAGAAGAGCGGCGCCACCATGCTGTGGCTCGGCCTCGTCCTGGCGCTGCTCCTCTCGGGCGCAGCCGTGGCCCTGTGGTGGTTCTTGGTCCGCGCCCCAGCAGAGGCCCCCTCCGCCCCCAAGGTCACCGCCAGCGCCACCGCTGACCGGCACGACACCCTCGCGGAGATCCTCCAACAGGTCGCTAAAGAAATACAGGCCGAACGGTGGGGCAAGGCCGAAATCCTCCTCGATGGCATCGCGGATGACCTCAAGCACTCACCAGAGCTCTTGGCCGAGGCCGCTGATTACCGCGACGCCATCGCCCTCGGGCGCCTGCTCGGCAGCGCCCAGCGCGCCGATGAGGAGGGTGACATCCCTACGGCCATCAAGGGCTACGAAGAGGTCATCGCCCGCGACGCTGGCCACCCCCTCGCCACAGAGCGCCTCCGCCTCCTGCGCGAGAGCTTGGCCGAACAGAGCAGCCCCGGGCGCCTCAGCCTCAGTGGCCCAACCAAGGCCACCGTCGCCATCGACAACGTCGTCAGAGGTGAGCTCCCCCTCGAGCTCGATGTCCCCCCGGGCGTGCACCTCCTCAGCGTCGAAGCCGAGGGCTTCGTCACTTGGCAACGTGAGGTCGAGGTGGGCCCGGGCAAGACCGTGAGCCTCGACGTGGTGCTGGTCCAAACGGCCGTGGCGACGGAAACGACGAGCACCAAGAAACGCACCACTACCTCCCGCGGTGGCACGCGCGACAGCGCGCCCCAAGACTCCGCCGACAAGGGCAGCAGCAGCACGCGCAACCCTGGTGACCTATTGCTGCCAGTCGGCGGGAAGAAATCCGACAAGAAGCCCAAGTCTGATCTCCTGCTGCCCTAGCTGCCCGCCACGCGGACGCCTCTGACAACAAGTCTCAATCTTATGCGTTACCACCGCCTCCTCATTCTCTTGGGCGCCCTCCTCGCGCTGCTCCTCCCGGCCTGTGCTCCCGACCCACTGGAGAGCACCATTGAACGCCTCGACCGCCTCCAGGCGCTCCTGGAACGCCACAAGGACGATCCCGACGCCCTCCTCGGCGCCATGGAGGACTTCATCGCCCAACACCAAGACCAGTGGCAACGAGACCGCGCCGCCATCGACAAGCTCAGCGACGACGCGCGCACCCGCCTCGAGGCCCGCTACGAGCGCCGTCTGCAGCAGGTCATGGGCCGCCTGCTGGACAACAGCCTAGAAGTGCAAGCGCGCTTGGCGCACGACCCGGTCAGGCTCGCGCGCTTCCTGGCGCTCATGGACGCCATTCGCTGAAGGCCGCACGCGACCGCAGCCTTTGCCCTCGTCCTGCATCGGGTGCACCTGTATCCACCCCCATCAGAAGTGCGGGCCCTCGCCACCCTGAGCAACGCCAGTGACGCAACCCAGGGCGTCTCAGCTCAAGCCTCCCGCGCCCCTCTCGACTGGGCGCCTGCGCGGCTATGGGCCCCGAAGCAAAGCGGCCTTGACCAGGCCGCCGCCGTTCCCCGCGAGCTCAGCCGCGCCGCCGTCGCCACACCAGCGTGGCGGCCACCCCCAACAGGAGCAAGAGTCCCGTGGCCAGGGGCATTTTGGGCGCGCTCACCGCCACCCGGCAGGAGCACTCTTCCGTGGAATGCTCAGGCGCGCTCGGCCCGAAATCGCTCGCCGCATCGCTCCCCGCGTCGCTCCACACATCGGACTCACCCTCAGGCTGGGGATCCAAGAAGTCGTCGCTGGGATCGAGTGGGTTGGTGCCACGGGCCACCTCGGTGCCGTCGTCCACGCCACCGCCATCGGTGTCGGCCTTGTTGGGGTCCGTCTCACCCTCATCGACGCGTCCGTTGGCATTCATGTCTTCGCCGCCAACACACACGCCGGGTACATCGCGAGGGCCATCGCAGAGGCCGTCACCATCCGTATCGGGGTTGAGGGGATCCGTAGGATTCTGACCGAGCACCTCGATGCCGTCGAGAATGCCATCGCCGTCGCTGTCGGCCTTGGTCGGGTCGGTCTCGCCCGGGTCGACCACGCCGTTGGCGTTGAGGTCTTCGCCACCCACACACACGCCGGGTACCGAGCCCGGACCGTCACAGAGGCCGTCGCCATCGGTGTCGGCGTTGAAGGGATCCGTCCCGATCAGCAACTCCAGCTCATCAGGCAGGGTGTCGCCATCACTGTCGAGAGGGAAATCGTCGGAGGGATCGAGGGGATCCGTCCCGCGGGCAACCTCCGTGCCGTCGTCCACACCGCCGTTGTCCGTGTCAGCGTTGTTGGGGTCGGTCTCGAAGGGATCCACCCGACCGTTGGCGTTCATGTCCTCGCCGCCAACGCACACGCCCAAGACCGTCCCAGGTCCATCACAGAGGCCATCGCCATCGGTATCGGGGTTGCGTGGGTCCGTGGGATTGTGGCCGAAGACCTCCACGCCATCCAGAATGCCATCGCCGTCCGTGTCGGGGTTGTTGGGATCCGTCCCCGTGACCTCGCGCTCATACTTGTCTGAGAGGCCGTCGCCGTCGGTGTCCACATCGCAGTCGTTGTCATGGCAAGCATAGCCGTCCTCGATGGTGCAGGTCGCCGAGCAGCCGTCCCCCGAGAGGAGATTGCCATCATCACACTGCTCGTCGCCCTCGAGCTGACCATTGCCGCAGGTACCCATCTGGGTGGTGACGCTCGCCTCCACGCCTGGCGCCGGGCCCGTGCCATCCTGATCGGCGACCACCTTGGCCGTGACCGAGACGCCGCCCTGGGTCGCTTGCAACTTGTAGGTCACGGTGACCCCAAGCCCGGTGTCGATGAAGCCAGGCGCGGCGTTCGCCGGTTGAATCGGCGCGCCACCGACGAAGTGGCTCGTCCCATTGCGATCGGCTACCGCGACACCCTCCATGGTGGTGGAGTTGGGCACGTAGATCATGCCCGCAGGAACCTCGACATTCAAGGTCGCGCCCCGCGCGGGCGCCGTCCCCGTGTTGACGACGTTCGCCGTGAACTTGATGACCCCGGCGCCTTCAGGTGTCGCCGTCAAACTCGCCTCGAGCCGGGGGGCGTTGACCTCGAGCAGGTCGCTGTAGGCCGTGCCGGAAATGGCGCTGCCTCCGGCGCAGGACACGTAGTCATAGGTCCAATAGGCTTGGGTGACGAAACGCGGCTGCGCTGGCGCAGCCGGGAGGCGATCCACCTTCACATCCAGCTCCAGCTCGAGCCAATCTTCGAAGGGCACCGTACCAATGACGACCCCTGAGGTGAGCTGGGCCGTGGACACCGTACGCGGCACCCCATCGACTTTGAAAGCCACCAGGCTCATGTTCTCCGGCAAGGGCATGAAAAACTTGACGTTGCTGGCATCGGCTTCACCGTAATAGTTGTCCAACCACACGGTGTAACGGACCACTTTGCCCACGTAGGCCTCGTTCGAGTCGACTTCGGAAGACTGGAACACCAAAAAATCTGGGGCGTTGATGTCGATCTCGAAGGCCACTGCTACGGGCATGTAGGAGTCACCCGTGCTGGTGGCGCGAACGACCGCAGAGGTCTGGGCGTTGAAGAGCAAGTTGCTCTCCGATGAGATGGGCACGGAGGTCACGTCCCAGCTCTGGCGACCACCCGAGACGTTGACACCAGTCACCGCGTTGTGATTGCGGGTGCCAAAGGTCCCGCGCGTGTCGACCAGACCAGCAGCACCGTTGATCTGGGAGGCGAAGAAGTTGTTCGCCGGATTGTTGGGTCCGGAAACGGCGAGGAAAGGGCCAGCCGCCGTCCGGGCGAGGAGCATCTGATCGCCCGGACGGTTGGCGTCGCCTTCCAGGGCCGACACCATCAAGCGGCCAAAGACATCGCCCGAAGGCGGCGAACAGAAGCCCGTGACGTCATAATCAACCACAGAGTTCTCATCCACATAACGCCCCCCGACGAAGACTGACATGTTACGGCTCGGCAGATCGGGGTTGCCGTAGACGACCACCAGTGACCAACCGGCGGTGTTCAAGGTGTTGATGGCGGTGTCTTGGGTTGCGGGCACACCGGAGACACTGTAGGTCCCGCCCCCACGGGTGCGCACGAAAGAGGTCACCTCAGCCGAGCGCATGTAGAAGCGATTGTAGAAGGTGCCCGACGTCGAGAGCGCATCGATCTGCTGCCGCGTCTGGGTCGCCGGCGTCACCGAAATCGAAGCGCCCGTGCCTTCGAAGGTCAACGTCACGGGATCATTCATGTTGGCGCGGACGCTCTCCAGGCCATACTCGAAGCTCCCGCCCCAGACCAGCTCGGCGTAGAGCACATTGCTGCGCTCGGGGATATCCAGCACAGCCGCCGCGCCGTTGTTGCGCCAATTGTTGGTGGTCCCTGCAAACCAGGGATCGCCGGGATTGGCCGGCTCCGTATCGACGCTCGTGGCCAACAACGTGGTGAAGGTCCCGATCGAGTCCGCCGTCCCAGGGCCGTTGGCCCCCGTCTGTTTGCTCAGGCCCAAGGCGTTGCCCGTCATGACAATCGCCCCCTCCTGGGTGGTCGAGTAGCGCAGGACCGCTTGTCCCCAAACGGTACTGGCCGAGACCACCAACATGACACAACAAAGCGCCCAGGTTCGCCAACGTAACAAGGTATCCAACATCGACTCCTCTCTCGTTCGGTGCCACAGGCACCCAATATGACCGCCACCACTGCGCTACCGCACATGAGAAAAACACCCACAACGGTGGACTTTAGCCGTTATCGACGCCCTTTTCTAGGGGATTCGACCGCCCGCTGCCAAGGGATGGCTCGGCACGGCGGCGCCCTGAGCGCCGCATCGTGGTGCCTCACCGTCGCTACAGAGTTCGGCCTGCGGCGATGATGGCGTTCTTCGGGATCACCGTGATGCCATCGCGGACGTAATAGCCTTCGCCGTCATAGTTTTCGTTGGCCCCTTTGCGCGCGACGATCACACCATCACCAATCCGCGCGTTCTTATCAATGATACAGCGCGTCAGGTGCGCGTCTTGGCCAATCCCCATCGGCACGTGGACGCCATCCTCGACGAGGGCGTGCACCTCGCGCTCACCCTCGAAGAAGTCCGCCCCCATCATGACGACCTCCTTCAACGTCGCCCCAGGCCTGATGGTGCTCCGCACCCCGATGACCGAGTCGGAGATGACCGCACCGTGAATATCCGTCCCCTCGGTGATCAAGCTGTCCCGAATGGTGGACTGAATGATGCGCGCTGGAGCCAGGAAGCGTCCGTGGGTGAAGATCGGCGCGCCAGGAGAATAGAGCGGGAAGGGCGGATTGGCACGGGCCGCCTCGAGGTTGGCATCGAAAAAGGCCGAGATGGTCCCAATGTCGGCCCAGTAGCCGTGAAAGGGATAGGCCACGACACGCATCTTGCCAATGGCCTGCGGGATGATCTCACTGCCAAAATCGTTCTCCGTGCCAGACAAACACTTCTCGAGCACCATGGAGTCAAAGACATAGATCCCCATGGATGCCAGATAGCGCGGCACTTCGGTGCTCACCCCCATGGCCTCACACAACGCGCGCGGCGCCCGAAAACGCTCGATCACTTCTGGATCTTTGGGCTTCTCCACGAAATCAGTGACCAGCCCCGCATCATCCACCTGTAGCAGACCCATCCGCTCCGCATCGTGACGCTCAACCAAGTACACCGCCAAAGTGATCGCCGCGTCCTGGCCGCGATGGTGCTGCACCAGTTGCCCGTAATCCATGCGATAGAGATGGTCGCCCGACAAAATCAAGGTCTGCTCGGAGTTGAAATAGTGGATGTGACGCAACGTCGCCCGTACGGCGTCCGCCGTCCCCTGAAACCACTCGGTGCTGCGCGGCGTCTGCTCGGCCGCCAAAATCTCGACGAAACCCTGAGAAAAACCATCGAACTTATAGGTCATCATCAGGTGACGGTGCAGCGACGCCGAGAGAAACTGGGTCAGCACGAAGACCTTATTGATCCCGGAGTTGATACAGTTCGACAACGTCACATCGAGGAGGCGGTACTTGCCAAAGAGCGGCACCGCCGGCTTCGCGCGCTCATGGGTCAGGGGAAAGAGCCGCGAACCTTTTCCGCCACCGAGAATCACTGATACCACGCGTTGCATGAACACCTCCAAAAGATACGGCCGAAACGACACCCAAGCGCCAGCGCCTACCGCGTGTCACCGCGACACCAAGAGAACGCCATCATGACCCAAGCTCAAAGCCACGACCACCCTAATCGATGTCGCCAACTGGGCCCAAAATGCCAAGAAAAAAAAACAACGCCGCCCATCAGAGCGGCGCAACGATCACCCGTGAAGAGGCGCTAGGCCGGAATGAACTCGTCCTTGCCTACGCCACACAGCGGGCAGACCCAATCGTCGGGAATATCCTCAAAGGCCGTCCCCGGCGCAATGTCGTTGTCGGGATCGCCCTTCTCTGGGTCGTAAATGTAGCCACACACTTCGCACTCGTACTTCATGCCCATCTCTCCTTGCGTCCGAAGCGCCGCGGCTCAGCAGGGTCGCAGCGTTTGCCCAAAGATCACGTCGGCGCCACGCTGCGCCCAACCATCCTCACCTACCAATTTCCCCGACGCGCATCAAGTCACCACGACGCCTCAGTCAACGACGCGAGGAGGGCAGGAGGCCAAGCCCTTGACGCACCGCGGCCAAAGCCTCCCCAACCGCCACCACAACGACCTGAGCCTAGGCCGCCGGCGCCGGCACGAAGACCCGCGACGCCATCTCCCGGTCCATCATGAACAGCCCCGCGCCTTGATTGCCAATCAAACGCAAACGCTGCACCACCTCGTCGGCGCTCGCCTCTTCTTCGACTTGCTCACTCACGAACCATTGCAGGAAATTGGCCGTGGGATGATCCCGCAGCTCAGCCGCCAGGTCCACCAAGCCGTGGATGCCCGCGCTGATGTGAACCTCGTGCTGATAGGCCGCCTCGAAGGCCGCCAAGGGGCTCGCCCATTGCGTCTCCGGTGCCGCCAGCGCCGCCAACAAGACCCGGCCGCCACGCTCGTTGATATAGGTGTAAAAACGCTGGGCGTGGCTCAGCTCCTCCAAACCTTGAATCCGCATCCAGTTGGCAAAACCCGCAAGATTCTGAGCGTCGAAATAGGCCGACATCGACAGGTACAGATAAGCAGAGAACAATTCCTCGTTCAGGTGGCGATTCAACGCGGCTTCCATCTTCTCGTTCAACATGACCTGAGACTCCTTTGAAAAAAAACCAGCGACCCCATTCGAGCCGCAACCGACGCCCAGCCCCGGGACAGAACGCCTTCTAGCACGGCGCTGCAACCCGCAGCCGACGCATTTCTGCACACATACTGCGCACCCTCGCTGCGCGGGGCAAGGGCCAAAAAAAGGCGCCTCCTCCTCCGTGTACCCTCTCCGCCCCCTACCTGTCCGGGCGCACTCACCCCCGGCGGTCGCGCGCAAGCTGAGAGCGAATCTCGCGCCTCGACTCGGGATGCACGGGACAACCTTGCCGCGCCAACTCACTCAACACCGCCTCGCGGCTGCGCTCCTCGGGCGCCTCCACGCCGTTCAGAATGCGAAAAAGGGCGCGCACGAAGGCTGGCCGCGTCAGGTAATAACAGCGCTTGGGACCGTGACTGTGACAAGCCACCAAGCCCGCGCGGCGCAGAGCGTTGAGATGCTGCGAGAGGTTGGGCTGCGACACCGCGACCAGATCGTTGACCCTGGTCACGCACTTGGGACCCTCGAGAAGCAGCCTCAACACATGCAAGCGAACGGGATGGGCCAAGCCTTTCAGCAATAAGGCCCAACAGTCAAAGTCTTGTGCGCCACTGGTCATGATCGTCCTTCTAGTGCAACCCCTTGGCATTGCTAGCACTATTGTGTGCCTTTCGCAAGCTGACCACGTGCGCTCCCCCAAGCCATCCTCCCAAGGTAACGACCGCCAAATCCCTCAACACTGACAGCCCATCCCACCCAACCTCTCAGATTTTTGATACCCCGGCCGCCCGCGAGCGGACGCGCCACCGCAGCAAAGCCATATCTGTTCAACACTTAGCCCCAAAGACAAGCGCTGGCACAAAGCATGCAGCACCTCGGCCGACCAAACCGCACAGCACCGCGAAGTGCTGGCCCCCCCCCCCCGAATCAGGAGCACGCCCATGAACGTTCGCTTCCCACTACTGCTCACCCTCTTCGCCGTGGCTCTGGGCAGCGCCGCCTGCCAAGAAGACGACCCCAAGCCCCTGGCCACCGCCCCCTTCGCCCTCACCCCAGCGGCAAACTGTGATGTCATCAGAGGCCATGTCCTCGATGTCGCCGTCGAGACCATCGTCCAGAACCGCTACGGAGCCAATTTCTGGCGAATGGGCGTCGATTTCGCCAACGACGGCACGGCGGCCCCCGGAACCGACGAAAAGACCGGACCCGACGACTTCACCACCACCAACGTCCAGGAAGCAGGCGTCGACGAGCTCGATTTCGTCAAAACTGACGGCTCCTTCATCTACACCACCCGCGACAACGCCCTCATCATCGTCAAAAGCTGGCCCGTCGACGATCTCCAGGAAGTCGCCAGAGTCCCGCTCACCTCCCAGACCAACGGCTGGGCCTGGGCCCAAGGCCTCTTCCTCCACGAAGACCGCGTCATCACCCTGACCAACGTCGGGCACTACGACACCCCCGAGAGCGCCTACACGTATGGCACCCAGATCGCCATCTTCGACGTCAGTGATCGCAGCCAACCCCTGCGCTTGGCCACCCACTTCATCGAAGGCTGGACAGCCGACGCCAGAATGATCGACGGCAAGGTCTACCTCGTCTCCAATGCCGAGCTGCACCTGCCCTACTACACCTGGGACTACACCTGGGCCTCCTACCCTGGCGTCCCCGACGCTGGCTACATCGAAGACGAATCCCAGCGCCTGGCCACCATGGCCGCCGCGCGCCCCTACTTCCGCGCCCTCCTCAACGACGCCACCCAAGGCATCGACACCCTCTCCATCTTCCCCAAGAGCGGCACCGTCGACGCCCAAGGCGTCATGCACCAGGCCCCCCTCTTTGCCTGCACCGATGTCTACCTCCCGCCAAACAAAGCCAGCCTGGGCCTATTGACCATCAGCCATCTCCGCCTGGATGAGCCCGATTTCATCCACCACACGGGCCTCCTCGCCAGCGGCTGGACTGTCTACGCCTCCCAGCAAAACCTCTACGTCGCCATGTCCAGCCGCTGGTGGTGGTGGGGCTGGGGCAACACCAACCTCGAGAGCCACATCCACAAGTTTCACCTCAACGGACCCGGCAACAAGCCCGTCTACGCCGCCAGTGGACACGTCGAAGGCTGGCTCTTGAATCAGTTCGCCATGAGCGAGTTCGGCGGCCATCTCCGCGTCGCCACCACCAACAACAACTGGGAATGGAACGAGGCCACCAACGAGAGCGACGTCACCGGCGGCAGCCAAGTCACCATCCTCCAGGATCAACAAGGCGAGCTCACCCAAGTGGGATTCCTCGGCGGGCTCGCACCAGGCGAACAGATCTTCGCCGTCCGCATGGTCGGAAACCGTGGCTTCATGGTGACCTTCCGCCAAACCGACCCCCTCTTCACCATCGACCTCGCCAACCCACACCAGCCCAAGCTCCTGGGTGAACTCAAAATCAACGGCTTCTCCTCCTACATTCACATGATGGGCGAGGATCACCTCCTCACCATCGGCCAAGATGCCGACGATGATGGACGGGTCATCGGCGTCCACCTCCAAATCTTCGACGTCTCCGACATGCGCAACCCCACCAGAACCCACCAAGAGCTGCTCTCTACCGGCTCCTGGTCATCCTGGAGCGAGGCCATGTGGGATCACCACGCCTTCACCTACCACCAAGGCAAAGGCATCCTCGCCGTGCCCGTCAACATCTACAACTGGGATGGCAACAGCGGTGAAAACTTCTCGGGACTCGTGGTCTACCGCGCCAACACCCAGGGCTTCACCCCCCTCGGCCGCGTCAACCACGCCAACCTCGTCACCTACGCCGCCTGCATGCAGCGCTTCGGCGAGTGGGGCTGCGATCCCGACTGGGGCTACGACTGGTGGACCACCGTGCGCCGCTCCATCTTCATGGATGACTACCTCTTCTCCCTCAGCGACGTCGGCATCAAGATCAACGACCTGCTCAACCCTGCCGTGGAGCACGCTTTCTTGGTCTTCTAACCACCTACCTGCGGCCAGCCTCCAAGGCGACCCCATCGCAGCGCTCGGCCCAAGGCGCCGAGCCTCCTCCTCGTGCTGCGTATCCACCTGGCCGCTGGGCGCCCGCCGCTGGTGGATCAAAACTCGTTACCCAAGACGAGATAGACATGGTGCAGCCCGCCGCGCTGCGCCCCGAAGGCATAACCCAGGCGGAAGGTGGCCGGCAGGTAATAGCTGAGATGGGTCCGCAGCCGCAGCTCGCCCCCCACCCCCAGGCGCAGGTCATCGGCGCGCAGCGTGCCAAACCAAGCGGCCCCGTAGTCCGCAAAGAGGGCACCGCTCAGCCGACCGACGAAAAAGGGCAAGGTCTCGTAACCAAAGTTGTTCTCCAGCAGCGGAAAGCGATACTCCAGGTTGCCCAGGACGTAGTGATCGCCCCAGAAGGCGGCGACGGGATAACCCCGCAGCAGCGCGCCGCCCACCCCGCCCACTTGCTCCATCAGCGTCCGCACCAGGTCCTGCTCGCCAATGCCACCGAGGGCGTAGAGGCCGCGCCGCCTGTAGTCGGCCCAGCCAACACCACCGGCCAGGCGCAGCGCCCAGACGTGATTGTCGGGCCATGGCATGGGGAGGTAGAGCTGAGCCGCCGCGCTGATGTCGAAGGACTGATATTCGCTGCCGAGGAGGGGCGAGCGCAAGCGCAGCGAGGTGGACACCACCCACCCCCAGGCGGTGCTGATGGACTCGGCGAAGCTCTTCAATCGGGCAAAAGACCAGGACAGCCACAGGCTGTTGAAGAAGCCTCCTTCGGGCAAGACCGTTGAACGCGCCAGGGGATCTTCGGCGCGCGGCAAGCTATCGCGCACGGCGAAATGGGCCACCTCGTAACCAAAGTCGAAGCCAAACCAATGATCACTGCCCGGGAATGGAAGACCACCGTAAAGGGTGAGGCGATTCTGGTCCTCCGTGTAGTTGCGCCCTTGACCGTCGACGGAGATGCGCCGCAATTGCGGCGTGTGAGAGAGCCCGAGGCTGAGGTCGATGGGCCAGCCGACGAAGGCATAGGCCAGGGAAAAGGCCGCGCTCTCCACATAGGTGTCGTAGCTGAGGTTGCCCACCCAGCGGTGACGTCCCACGGGATCCCCGCCACTCAGGGTCAAGCCCAGGGCGCCTTCGAGTGAGAAGGTCGTGAGAAACTCGGGAAACCAGGCCCGAGGCCACAAGTAGCGCCACGGCTGATAAGAGCGTTCTGGATAGGCCACGCCCACATCGCCATAGCGAATCAAGGCGCGTGGCCGCCCCCCGAGCTCGACCTTGGCCTCTTGAGCCGGTGCGGTGAAGGTCACGATTTCATTCCCCTCTGCTCCATATCGAGTCGCGAAGAGACGCCCATCGCGGGCAACGGCGGGGCCAAAGGTGCCGCCAATGCTCCTGCTGATGCGGGTGATCTGCCCCGTGGCCAGAACGCAGCGAAAGAGGTCGAAGACACCCTCGTGATCGGCGCTGTAAATGATCGACAGGCCATCGGGCGCGAAGATCGGCTCGACGTCTTGCGCCCCGTCGTCCGTGAGCCGGGTCCAGCGCCGGTCTTCGAGGGAAAAGAGAAAGAGATCGCGCTGGGCCGGGGGGCCCTCGACGAAGCGACTCACCACGACCTGCGCCCCGTCGGGGCTGAAAGCCGGTGACGACAACTGCTCCAAACCTTGCCCAGCGTAGAGCACTTCGAGATCCTGCGTCTGCAAGTCGAGGCGCATCAGGTCGCTCGTGCCCACCCGGCTGACGACGAAGACCACGTGACGCCCGTCGGGGCTGATGTCGGGCTCACGGGCCCGCAGGCCCCGCGTCAGTGGCCTCATGGCCCCATCCGCGGCGTTGACCCAGTGCAGATCACCAAAGGCGTAGAGTCGGTCTACCACCTCCGTGCGCGCCACCACCAGTTGCTTACCGTCGGGTGCCCAGGCGTGGCGACCACTGCCGACAGCATCGACCACCTTGCGCGTCGCGCCGCTGGCCAAATCGTAGAGAACCAGCGCGCGCGCGCCCTTGCCGTCGCTGTGCACGAAGGAGATCGCCTCCTGCCCAGGGTGCACCCGCACGTGGTCGTGGCCGTAGGCCACCGGGGTGAGGGAGCGCATCGGCGTCGGCCCTCCCTTGGCGCGCAGCACAACCCAATCGGCGAGGCTCTCGCCGAGGAGCGCCCCCTGCCACTCGCGCCACAGGGAGACGAAATCTTGGCCAAAGACTTCCTTGGCCGTGCGGTTCACCGCCAGCGGCAGCCAGCGCTCGCCATAGCGGTGGTTGAAATCCCGCAGCTTCTCTTCCCCGCGCGTGGCCGCCAAATAGGTCACGAAATAGGCACCGTAGAGATACCAAGCGGTCAGCCCCGGCCACAGGGTCGGCGCCCCGGAGGCGGTCCCAAGGGACAACAACCGCGACTCCAAAGCGGCACAGCGCAAAATCATGGCATAGAGGGCATTGCGACTGCGCCCTGCGCCCGTGCGCATGCTCTCGTGGTAAGTCGCCAAACCCTCGGTGTACCAGCGCGGTAGGGCGGCGTTTGGCGCCACGCTCTTGCCGAAAATGGCGTTCAGGGTGAGATGGAGCCCGCCCATGGTGTCGAGGTGGAGAATGTGGGTGTACTCGTGGTACACCAGGCCGCGCAGCCAATCGTCATAGTCCCCTAGGGAAGAACGCGCCTCGGGCACCGCCGCAAAGACCTGGACGAGATTGTAGGGGACCACCCGCGCCAACCCGTTGGCGTCGTCACCGAAGTCACTGACCACCACATGTGTCCGCGCCCCTGGCTGCCAGTCCAAGAGAGGGCTGAGGATGGCGTGGGCCTCCTCAGCGACGCGCGCCGTCCGCTGCCCCAGCGCCTCCAGTCCATCGTGATAGTGGACGAGGAAGTGCGGCGTCTCGATGGTGTGCCAGCGCACCTGGGGATCTCCCACCGCCCACACCGGCCCGGCGAGGGCAAAGAGCGCCCACCAAGCACAAAGCCCCACCAAGCACCGTGCCCGCACCCATCGCGGTGCGCCAGGCACCCTCAGCCCCCGGTGACATCAACGGTCACCGGACTATTCCGCCCGCCGGTGACGGCACGCTTCTCGACGACCCGCGCCGCCACTGAAAAGAGCCACGACAGTGAGCGCAGCGCCCGCGCCAAGGCCACCGGGCCCAGGTGCAGGCCGTGCACCGCCCGCTCAAAGACCAAAGCCGCGCTCAACAACAAGACCAGCGCCATCGTGGTCATGCCCGCCGCCGCCAGCAGGGCCAGCACCGACACCATGATCGCCCCGATGATTTTTCTCACCCGTCCCCACCACACCATCCGTGCCTCCGTTTTCAGCCCACACCAAAATAGTCTCCGCCGGCGGTGGAAGCAAGCAGAAGGCGCGAGCGCTCCGGGCGCCTCTCAGAAGTGCAAGGTCAAGGTAGCGAGCACCTTGAGCCACCCTTCCATATCACCCGGACCTATCTCGGGACCACTCAGCAAGCCGGCCACCTCCACGCCTCCGCCCACGGAAAACCAAGGCAGCGGACGCGCTTGCACGCCAAGGGCCCCGCCAACACTCGCGCGCCCCGTGCTGCCATCCAGGGGAAGCTCACCCCCATGGACTTCACTCCAACGCTGCCCCGCAAGCCAAAAGAGCCCCACGCTCACATCGCCAAAGACGCGAATCCCCGCCGTCACCGGCAACAGCACGCGCGCGCCCACGGCGCTCTGCCACATGGTACGCGGCAGCAGGGGCCCCTCACAGGCTGCCACGGAGAAGGACCCCCAGCCCAGCTCGGCAATGAGGTAAGCCCGCAGCGGTAGCCCAAGGATCTTCCCACCTGCACCTAACAGTAGGCCAGTCCCCACACCAGGGCTCCCGTCCCGCGCCCCGAGGGGGGTTACCATGCCGAGCTCGGCCTCGGCGATGAAGTGGTAGTCTTGGGCGCGGGCCTGCGTCGCTCCCAGCAGCGTCAGCAGCGCTGCTAGACCCAGGCGCGCCATGAAGCTCCCAAGGACGACCAGAGAACGCGTGCGGCGAGGCACGCTGCTTTGATGGGTTGCGCTTTCCACGAACGTCACGTCTGACCTCCTCCACTGGCCGCCGCCGCATTAGCAATTTGCGCGCCCGGGCGCAGTGCGGGGTCGTCATCCCGCGCCGCTCCCTTCGTCACCGCGGCAGATCAAGAAGCGCAACGTGCGCCAGCAGCCCTGCGCCACCCCCAGGCGCGGCAATCTCTTCACACCCAGCGCCGCCACCGCCTCTTCTGGCGCCGCCTATGCTTCCCTTCAGCGCGTGCCGGCCAAAGTGCCCGACAACTTTGACGCCAGACGCAAGTTCTGGAAAGCTGGGGCCGTTGGCGTGGCCCTCGGGCCACCGGACCCTCACTCGCTCAGCGATAACTGGCGCTCTCGCATGCTAGCTCCACGACACCCATCCCCTCAGCGGGGGCGATTCCTCTCGCAAGTCCTCATCGCCTGGGCGGCCACCCTGTTCTTCCTGTGGGCGCCGCACACGCCAGCCCTGGCTCAGGGCCAAATTTTCCTCGCCGTCACCGAAGTCGACGCACAAGGCAAGCAAAGCTACTGGTGGCAGAACCCCCAAGATCCCCAGTGGACCCAAAGCGACCACGAGCTGCGTCAGCTCCTCACCACGGTCGGACTCTCCGCCCTCGACCCGACGACCCTCACCGATCCCCCGCGGGTCTCCAGTGTGGTCTACGGAAAACCACACCTGAGCACGACCAACGCCATCAATCTAGCATCTCTCTTTGGCGCTCAGCATCTGCTCACCGGCACGGTTCGCCTCGAAGAGGCCCACCTCCCCGCCATGCATCGCCCCTACAAAGCCACCTTGCACATGGACATGCATTTCTTCGCGACCAACAGCACGATTGAGGTCATGAGCATCGCCCTGGAAGTAGAGAGCTTCGGCCTCACGCCCGCTGAAGCCCTGCTCAGCGCCCGCGCCCAGGGACGACAACGACTGGCACCTTTCTTCCGCCGCTCCCTGACCCTCGCTGACAGCGACGGCGGCGTCGCGTGGCATGAGCCCGTCCTGGTCTTCACTGGCCTCGAGCGTGGGCGACCCTTGGTGGAAATCAAACGACAACTCAAGACTTTGCCGGGCATCGACGATGTCATGGAGGCCTGGGCGGCTGAGGGCGTCATCGCCGTCGAAATCAATCCCGGTCAGGTAGACGCGCCCGAATTCGTCTTCGGCGCCACCGACGCCTTGTTGCGCATGACCTTTGCGGACATCCAAGTGTACGAGGTCAACAGGGACGCGACGCGCATCGAGGTCGCCGTCACTCACCGGGCCCAAGAGCTCAGTCGACCTCTCCCCTAGTTGCGCCGCGCCGTGTCCGAACCGTTGACACCTCGGCGCCAATCCCCCAAGCTAACCGTGGGCTTGGGTGCCTGCCAGGCCTCGCGCCTAACTATGCCAACCTAGCGTATTGGATGCGATGCGAAAACGAACGCTCCTGACCATTGTCCTCATCTCCCTCATGGTGATGATCTCCCTGCTGGTCTTCCTCGTCATCTTCCTGCTGCGCGGCAGCTCGAATGTCGACGACAACCTGGTCGCCGCTCCCGATGCCCGGCGGAAAATTCATCGCGTCGTCGACCCCTTCGCTGGACGCGAAGTCGACGCCGTGCGCTTGGTGCAAAAACGCAAAGTCCTGGACCCTGCCTACGTGCAAGAAGTCCTCGACGCCCGCGCCAAACTCAAAGAAGAGCTCGAACGCCCCAAAACCAAAGTCCGCGGCGCGCCACCGCCGGAAGAGCTCATCGACCCAGCCACCATTCCCCCGCGCCACGTCACTATCGAGGAGCTCATCAACCGCAAATACCTCGAGGACCGCTTCCAAATGTCCTTCCTCGAGCGCGGCAACTGGCGCGCCCTGCACCTCGACACGGACTCTCCCGGAGAAATCGTCGCCGACCCACAATACGAAGTCTACCTCGATTACCGCGATGAAGAAGTCGTCGTTGGGCCGGTCTGGGTCGTCGACGTCGAGACGGGCGACGTCGTCCCCCGCAATGAGATGGCCCAACTCTTCGAAATCACTCCAGACAACTTCGACAATATCCAAGAGATTCAGAGCAAGCCCGCACGCGTCGTCCGCGCCATCACCTCGCACAAGTTCCAAAGTGGCATCGAGCTGGGCGGCGTCTTCCTCCTCCACTTCATCAACCGCGCCGAGCGGCAACGCAACGAAGGCGACCGCATCATTGGCTGGACCGTTCAGCACGACTTCCGTGAGTACTACAACGCCTTCTTCCAATGGGTCGAGGGGGGCGAGCACCGGGTGGCTCGCTTCCGCTTCAACTGGAAGGCCCAGCGCTTGGAACCGCGCGGCCTCCTCGCCATCGACCTCATGGCCGAAGGCGAAGATCGCGCGCCGGCTAGCCCGGTCAGCATCTGGCCCCAGAGCTACAAGAATGACCTCAACATCCCGCGACAGGCGCGCTGGCTCTCTGGGGCCTGCAAAGACGGCGACAACCGCTCGCTCTGCAACGCCTTCGCCAAAGTCCTCGAACAGCACCACTTCATCGAGTCGGTGCAGTGGCTGCTGACCAGCGGCGAGAGCGCGGCGGAAAAGTTCAGAGATTGTCAAGAACGCCAACAGTGCCGGTGGAACATCGTCCTCGCCTCGGGCGCCGATAATCCTGACAACAACGAAAACCTGTTCAAAATCGAATACGAATACGTCATTGGCGGCCGCAAGAGCAGCATCGGCTTCATGGTCGACTCCGAAACCGACACCATCACGCCTCTCGACGAAATCAGCGGCTGGGCCTTTTGGTCGGTCACCCCACGCACCTAGGCCGCGCGCGCTGGCGCGCCAACCCACGCTCTCAGGGCACGTCTCGCCTGGTCACCACCCTACGCCATGGGGGCGCCTTCTTGCACCCCCGCGCCACCACCACCCTGCGAACCCGTATCTCTCCTCATGCGCGATCAATGCCTCCATAACCTCCTCCCCGTCCCGGGTGGTACCCCTGGTCTTCGGCCCAAGTTGCCCCTCCTCGACCATCCCCACTTTCGCTGCCAGACCATCGGCACTATAGATCTCAGGTTCACGAGCGTCTTCATTTTCAAAGACGTCCTCGAGGAGCTCTGCTATCGCGCCATCCATCAACCCCATGACACCGCGTCCTCTATGCTCAGCGGCGGACATTTCACGGGCCCCCTCGGACCCTACGTCGAAATCAGCGGCTTTCGCGACACCGTACCCGTCACCGACAGTCGCGCTTTTATCGACTACCTCCGCCGCACCCCGTCCCTCCTCAAACCCCTGGGCGAAGAGCACATCGTCGGTTTTGCGCACTTTAGACCGGGACAACGCGCGCGGATCGCCGCCGCAGATATCCTCGCCCATAACACCTTCTTCATCGCCAACCACCCCGTCACCCTCCTCATCGACGGCATCAACGATGACCTCGCCCTCTACACCAGCGACACGACCGGGCGCTTTCACAATGTCGGCGCCTTCCTCATTGACCCCATTGAAGCGGATGAAGCGCCTTAGACAATCGCTCCGTCAACGCGATCCTTCGCCCCAAGGCGAAGTGACGACCTCAAGCACAAAGGATTGGATCATGACAGAAATCGTAGAAATCACTGCCCGCGAAATTCTCGACTCCCGGGGCAACCCTACCATCGAAGTCGAGGTCGGCCTGGCCAGCGGCGTCAGCGGCCGCGCTGCCGTACCCAGCGGCGCCTCCACCGGTGAATACGAGGCCATCGAGCTGCGCGACAAAGACGCCAAGCGCTACCGCGGCAAAGGCGTGCAAAAGGCCGTCTCCAACGTCCGCGACGTCATCGGCCCCGAACTCCTCGGCCTCGATGCCATGGATCAGGCCTTCGTCGATCACACCATGCGCCAGCTCGACGACACCCAGAACAAGGCCATGCTCGGCGCCAACGCCATCCTCGGTGTCTCCATGGCCTGCGCCGTGGCCGTCGCCGAAACCTTGCAGATGCCCCTCTACCGCTACCTCGGCGGTGTCCACGCCCGCTCTCTCCCCGTCCCCATCTTCAACGTCATCAACGGCGGGCAGCACGCCGACAACAACCTCGACATCCAAGAGTTCATGATCGCTCCTGTCGGCGCCGGCTCTTTTGCCGAAGCCCTGCGCGCTGGTGCCGAAATCTTCCACAGCCTCAAAGACGTCCTCCGCGAGATGAAGCTCGTCACCGCCGTCGGCGACGAAGGCGGCTTTGCCCCTAGCGTCTCGGGCGCCGACCAGGCCTTCCAGCTCATCATGCAGGCCATCGATCGCGCCGGATACAAAGCCGGGCAAGACGTCTTCCTGGCCGTCGACTGCGCCGCCTCGGAGTACTTCGACGCCAAGAGCAATACCTACAAGTTGGTCGGCGAGGGGCTCGAACTCAACCGCCAAGAAATCGTCGACTATTACGCTGAGCTCTTCGGCAAATACCCCGTCATCTCCGTCGAGGATCCCATGGATCAGAACGACTGGGAAGGCTGGTCACTCTTTACCGAGCGCCTCGGCAAGCGCCTCCGAGTGGTCGGCGACGATCTCTACGTCACCAACGTCGAGCGACTCACCAAGGGTTTGGCGACCAACGCTGCCAACGCCATCCTCATCAAGCTCAACCAGATCGGCACCTTGACCGAGACCATGGACACCATTCATCTGGCCCACCGTCACGCCAACGCCGCCATCATCAGCCACCGCTCTGGCGAAACCGAGGACACCTTCATCGCCGACCTCGCCGTCGCCACCAGCGCTGACATGATCAAAACCGGCAGCCTGTGCCGCTCCGAGCGCATCGCCAAGTTCAACCAGCTTTTGCGCATCGAAGAAGAGCTCGGCCCCATCGCCACCTACCGCGGCCGCGACGTCCTCATGGTCAAAGGCTAGCAGCAGGCCCTTCGCCTTCCGCGGCGAGTCATGAAAAAAGGCCGGCTCCTCTAGAGGAGCCGGCCTTTTTGCGTTCTGCCTATCACAGCGGACAAAAAGACCCGCCTGCGATCCCCAACATCTACGGGGCAACCACGCCGTCAATCAACACATTGTCGATGCGGAAGGCACCATTGACACTCGACGCGTCATAGCCGTGCAAACGAATGCGCAGCGTCTCAGCGTTGTTCGCGCCAGCCGGCAGCGTCACTGCAAAGGACTGGAACAGGGTGTTGAGCGCCAGCGGCGTCACCGTTCCCGGAGCTTCGCTGAAGCTCCCAGCGCCTACGGCGTAGCGCACCACGAATTGTTTCGGGCCCGTGTCGGAACGACGGACGTCGAAAGCCATCGCGATATCCGTATGCTCCGAAGCGTCCACTTCAAACTCGAAGTAGCTGTTCTCAGCAAAGACCGCAGAGGTTCCCCAACCCGCCAAACTCCAAGCCGAACCCGTGCTTGGGTTCCCGCCGAAGTAAGACTCATTGGTGTTGGCCGAGCCACGCCGGGCCACGCCTGCCCCTTCAGAGGGGGTGAGGTTCTGCAGATCGAAATCCCAGAACACGATGGTCCCTGGGATGATGTTCTCCACCACCGTCAGGGTCGCGCTCTGCTGCGAAGCGCCAATGCTCGCCGTGAGCACCACGTTCTCCGCCACCGACACCCCTTGCACCTCGAAGGTCGTCCGCATCGCGCCGGCCGGAACGGTCACCGTCGCCGGCACTTGCACCGAACCACCTGGCGCACTCAGGGTCACCACCTGGCCACCCGTCGGTGCCGGCAGAGAAATGTCGACCGTGAAGGTCACCGCCACCGAAAGGGGTACCAACGCCGAACCCGGGTTCAACGCAAGCACTTCGCGGGCCTCCGCTGCACCGTAAACCCGCACATTCGCGCTCTTCTCGACCCCAGCATAGGACGCCGTGATCACCGCAGGCGTCGCGCTCGCTGTCGCACCGGACAAGGTCACTTCGACCCGATCCTGCCCCGCCGGGATGGTCACGCTGTTCGGACCGCTCAGACCAGTGCCATAGACCAAGGCCACCGTCGTGTTGGCGTCTACCGTGCGGCTCATGCGTGCGATGAGAGGTGGGTTGGTGCTGCCGACGCCTGCGCCCGCCTGGACATAGACCAGAGACGGCTCGAGGGCGACCAGCTCCGGTGGTCCGGCGACGACATCGTTTCCAGAACGCGGCGAGAGCTTGGTCATTTCGTTGGCCCAACGCAGCACGCCCTTGAGTCCGGTCAGCTCCTGATTCAACGTGGGGAAGGGCTCGACCACGTACAACAGCGGATCCACCCGCAGGTTGCCCGTCACGACGAACTCGTTGGTCGTGTTGTGCCCCGTGTGGCCAGTCGGCGGGGCAATGTCAGTCACCGTCACCGCGCCCACATCGATCAACACGCCTTCCAACGCTTCAGCGCGAGCCCCGCCCGTCGCCACTTGAGCCGGAGTCACCACCGTCGCCGCTGGCACCCCACCCGAATAAGAAGCATCGATGGTCACCTGCACCTGGCCACTGAGTTGAAGCTGCGCAAAGTATTCACCGAGCGACCCTCGCACCTTCACCTTGTCGCCCACCTGCGGCATGGTGCCCGTGTAGGAGGTGCCCAGATAGACGTAGAGACCCGAATAGTCGACGCCATCGTAGATCGACGCCGCCGGATCCACCTGCACGAAGAAGCCGCGATTGCCAGAGACCACCGCCGTGACGATCACATCATCAATCTCGATGGCCGTCCCTTGGGCAACCTCTTTCTTCTTGATTTCATAGACCGTGAAGGGACACGGTGCGCCACCCGGGTTGGCCACCAGAGGACAGGGGTCACAAGCGTCACCCATCCCGTCGCCATCCGTGTCGAGCTGATCCGGGTTGTAGACCGTGGGGCAGTTGTCTTCCAAATCGGGGATGGTGTCACCATCGCGATCCCCAGCACTGGGACGCTCGCACACCGTGCCCGCTACGAAGGGACAGGGATCACAAGCATCGCCAATACCGTCGCCATCGGTGTCCGGCTGGACGCCGTTGTCGATGCCAGGACGAATCGGGTTGAAGACATCGGGGCAGTTGTCTTGGTCATCGGGCACGCCATCGCCATCGCGATCGTTGGCCATGCTCACCCCATACTCACCTGGACGCAGCGGCACGCAGCTCGGCTCGTTGAGAGGCACACCACAGTAGTGCAGGCCGTAGGCACCCGCCCCCACTTGGCTCTTCAAGTTCGAGAGCTTGATCCCCGTATCCAGCTCCAAGCACACCGCTTTCTGCACGCCACAAACCGTCTCGGCCTCGCACTGCGCAGCCCGCGCGCCGAGGATCCCGTCTACCACAGGCTTGTCACCTGTCAGCGGCTTGCCGCCACGCAGCACCAGGTTGGTACCCTCCACGGTCCCCTCGATGATGGCCCGATAGTCAGCCTTCTCACGGCCATCGAAGATGGCGATGTCGGCGACGTAACCTTCGCGCAACAGCCCGATCTGGGTCTCGGCGCCCATGGCAATGGCCGCATTGTAGGTGGCCATCATCCACAGCTCATAATCGGAGAAAGCGTTGTTGAAGTGGTAGGCGTTGAGATAGTCGGCACAGGCCAGCTCGCGCAACATGTTCATCGAACCCGACGCCGACCAGTCCGTCCCGAGCGCAATGGTCACGCCGAGATTCTTGAACAGTAACATCTGGGCAGTGTTGCCGTAGAGGTCGACGTTGGAGCGCGGCGACCACACCAGCTTCGCGTTCACCATGGCCATATGCTGGATGTCCGCCGCCAGAAGGCCGACGCCGTGCACGACTGAAGTGTTGGCGCGCACCAAGTTACGGGCACCCGCTTGCGCATCCGTGGTGCAGAGGAACTCGTTGCGGGTCACCGTGTTGATGCCCTCAGCGATATGAGCGTGGTAGATACCAGCCGACTCGACCCGGCTCTCGGCGTCGATGGCAGGGTAACCACAACCCGTCGAAAGCTGGGTGCCGTTGGAGTCACCCAGGGGGAAGGTGCGATAGTCGACGTTGACGCCAGTCAAACCTTCCAACTGGTTGGCCTTGTCCAAGTTGCGCAACATCCCGTTGGCACCACCCGAACCGGCAATACTGGTCGAGCCGCCCAGGGCCATGCGCACCTCTCCCCACAGCGGGTTGGAACCACCAGGCGTATTGAGCTTGGTCTTGCCGTGCAGACCCCGACGCCACTCATGACGGTGATCGTAGCGCTCCGTGCCATGGGCGGCAGGCGCCAACTCACAGAAGGTGATGTGATCGTGGGTGTTGATGAGGCCAGGAGAAACCACGCCGTTGGGGCAGCTCACCACCGTGGCACCAGCCGCCACGCAATCACAGCCAACGCACGTAATGCGGCCCAAGCCATCGGTCTTGTCGATGACGACCCGGCCATTCTCATAGATCTTGTCCCCGGCGAGGATCACACCTTCCAACATCAAAACAGCGTTACCCGCGCTCACCGTACATACAGCACCAGCGGCCGGCGTCGGCAAAACATTGTCACAGATCTCGCGCTCCGGCTCGACCACGTCGGGCTCAGTGTCACTCGTGTCGCTAACGTCTGTGATGTCCGTGAAATCACTGACATCGTCCACGTCTGTCGGCGGAACGTCCGTCGTGTCATCCGCATCGGTCGTGTCATCCACCTCCGTGCCATCGACACCGTCTACATCCTGCGTCTCTGCAGTGTCCGTCACATCGGTGACATCGACGCTCTTCTTGGGATCATCATCACAGCCGGTCACCACACCCAACGTGGCGATCAGTGCCACACACCACAGCACCAGATATCTTCGTAACATGCAGACGCTCCCCAAACTTGGCAAAAGAACTCAACCTGCGCGCTGCGCCGGCTTCCGAACCACCGCCCCAGGCACACATCCTCAACACGCTACCAACCCCCCACGCCAACGTCAATGCCCCTTCCACACAATTGAAAATCCGCGCTTTCTTCTGGGAACCACGCGCCGCTGGGCGTCACGGCGGCCCCACGCGTCTCGAGGACAACCCCTGGCCAAGGGCGTTACAACGGGGGCCGCTGACAGCGCGCATGCCACTCGAAGCAAAGCAAAGACGCGCCAAAATTCCACGTCCCCCCGACGCCTACCCATGCGACCGAGGCGATGAGCCCCAACGCTTCGATTGGCGACGGCGCGGCGCAGTGCTATGCTGCCCCAGCCTCGGTGGCGCAAACAGTGCTCTCACGACGATGCCCTCACCATGCTCTCCTCTTGCCTGAAGGTCACTCAGTCCACCCTCCTCCTGGCCATCTTGGGGAGCTGCACGCTCGCCGCCGTCATGCCGGCGCGCGCTTTTGCCCAGTGCCCTGACACCGCCACCATGCAGAGCGACATCGCCCGAGCCGAGTCAGCCTACGTGCGCCGACAATACCTCGAAGTCTTGCGCCACCTGCGCCCCCTCCTCGCGCCGCAAAATTGTCTGCCCCTTGAACAGGAGATCGAGGCCTTACTCCTGGTGGGTGTCGCCCAACACGAACTCGGCGACCTCCACGCCGCCCAGGCAACCTTGCTCGACATGCTCAGGCTCGACCCCGACTTCGTCGCCGGCGCCGTCATTGACATCCCCACCTCCCTGATCACCTTCATCGATGACATCCAAATGCAGCATGCCGAGGAGCTGCGCCAGATCCGCATCGCCAAAGGACGCATCCAGGGCGTGGTCGTTGAAACCCTCTATGTCGTCGTCGAGGAGACGGAGAACCAATTCTGGATCAACTTCGTACCCTTCGGCGCCGGGCAATTTCAAAATGAAGATTGGGCCTGGGGAATCACCTTCTTGTCACTGCAGCTCGCCGCCATCGGGGTCTCCGCCCTCGGCGCCTCCATGGTCGAGGTCGTCCGCGGCGATACCTTCACCTTCACCCCCGCCGAAAGACGCGCCGCCGTCGCCTGGCAACAGGTCCAGATCGGTGGCGCCATCGCCTTCGCCGCCCTCTATCTAGGGGGAAGCCTACATGGCGTCTACCACTACGAACCCAGGCGCCGCAACGTCCTCCCCCCCCAAAGCGAAAGCCCAGAAGGCATCGCCCAAGCCACCACCACGTCGTGGCAGCTCTCGCCCCTGGGAGTCGACCGCGGGGCCGGCGTGGCATGGACCCTGAGCTTCTGAGCCCCACGCACGCGCGCACTCGGCACATGAGTCACCGCCCATGCCATGCGCCGCCACGAGCCATCTACGACGGCAACGATCAATAATTGGGCTGCGGAAGGAATCGCCCGTCCAAGCGATTCCCAACATAGAGACGCGCACTCCCTTCATAAATCCGCTGGTACACACCCAGGTAGCGCGTGGCCTTCTGCACGTAGTTCCGCGCCTCATTGAAAGGAATCGTCTCGACGAAGGCATCCAGATCCATCGCCGTGCCCCGCTGGGTCAGCCAACGTGCCACCTGGTGGGGCCCCCCGTTATAACCGGCCATGGCCAAAAAATGCCGCCCGTGAAACTTCTCGACCAGGCGCGCAAAATACCAAACGCCAAAGCGTATCGACACCTGATAATCCATGAGGTCATAAGGGCCGTAGGGATCCTGTCCAATGCTGGTCGCGATCTTGATCCCTGTCATCGGGATCACTTGCAACAAACCACGGGCGTTCGCATGGGACACCGAGTCGGGGTTGAATCCGCTCTCCACGTTCATCAAAGACCAAATGAGATAAGGGTTGAGACCCTCGGCACCACACTGGCGCTCCACCTCCTCGGGAAATGCCCGCGGATAGGCATCGGACCACTGCTGTGCCGCCGGCCCCCCTGGCAAACCCAACAGGCCGACGCGCGCCTGGCGGCGCACCATGTGGTAGTCTCCCACCTCCTTGAGCGCCGGCCGAAGCAAGCGCCAGATCTCGCTCTCCCGCTCCAAAATCGCGCGCTGCCGTAAGGCCAAGGCGCTTTGCTCGGCCTTTCCACTCGGCACAGGAAAACGACGCTCCTTCGTCTCGATGCCCCACACCCCACTGCCGCCACCGCGATTGTCCACCAAATGGCCATCCATGCTCAGAGACAGCGCCCAGGGCTTACCCAACCCCGGGCGCTTGCGGCCTCCCGCCACGCGCTGTAAGCCCCGGTACTCGAGCACCACATCCCGCAGCTCCCACCGTGCCTCCGCGTCCATACCCAACTCATGAAGGAAATGCGCCCGCGACAACCGGGGGAAAAGCTCGCCCAGCACCGCCTCGGCCCGCGCCAGCGCGCCGCGGGACTTGTGACCGTCCAGGTAGGCCTCAGACCACCGCGGACCGCAACCCTCATGGCGCACACTCGACGACGTCGCCACGTCGCGATGGCGGCCCTGCTCCCAAGGCGGGCCCTCCCAAAATATCTGCCCATCCGCGCCAATCCACTGCGCCGACCCGACCCCCTCCTCCCCATCCCCGCCAGGCGATAGCCGCACTTGTCCGTGGGCGATCTCTGCCATCCTGCTGCGCGCCAGCACACCGTAGTAATCCATCGCATAGTGCTCATCGATCTCGGCAAAGATCGACCGCGCCTCCTCACCCAGGCCTTGCGCCATCAGTGCACGACCCTGCCAATACCGCATCCGCGCCCACTGGCGCCCGCGCTGGCTCGCTGCCAACGTCGCGAAGCGCGCCGCAGCAGCCTCGAAATCGCCCGCCAAGAACGTCAAAAAGGCATAGTCCCAGCTCCCCTTGTCTCGCTCCGTCGCGCTCTCGTTCCACAACGCCAGCGCTTCGGCAAAACGCCCATTGTCCCGCAAAAAGGTCAACAGGTGTTCCGCCTGTTGCCGCCGCGCCAGCACACGGTCGCGCGCCCTGAGCGCCGTCAACGCATCATCGTACCGACCCATGTAGTTGAGCGTGCGAACCACATAGTTGTGCACCACCCGACATCCCATCTCTGGCACTTTCTGCCCCGCATCACAGCGCGCCACGAGCGCCTGCCACAGCGGCAAGGCCTTCGCATAGTCGCTCGACTCGTATGCGTTGCGCGCCAACTGCACCTCCAGCCGCAAGCCCTGCGCCGCGCTCAAAGACGCATCCTCTCCCCCCAACGCCAGCATGGCTGACTCCGCCAGGGTCCAGTGTCGGCCGCGCCGCAGACGATCGGCTCGGGCGAAGCGCTCCTCCCAAGTCGGCCTTGGCACCGCGACGCCTTGCCCCCTCAGCTCCTCCACCAAGGCCTCAGCCGCATCAGCCGCCCGAGTCCACGGCCACTGATCGATGATCCAGGCCAGATCACTCACGGCGCCACTTGTCTGCCCCTGGGCCATGCGCGCGCGCGCACGCCACAGAAGTAAGTTGGGTCGCTGTGGCTGATCCGGGTAGCTCTCCAGCAGTCGGCTCAACGCGCGCTCTGCCGCAGGCCATGCCTCGAGCTCGAATAACAAACGCGCCTCGGCCAAAACGGCCTCATGGTAGAGCGGGCTCGAACGCTGCGAAATGACCTGCCTCACCGACACGAGCGCCTCCTCACGCCGCGCGAGCTGCCACAGCAGACGAGCTCGGGCGAAGGCTGCGTAGTCGCCTGGAATCACCGCCGCCGGCGCCGCTTCCAAGACCGCCAGCGCCTCTTCCAAAGCTCCCCGCGCGTCCAGCAGCGTGGCCAGCGCATAGGCTGCCTGGCCCCGCACCCTCTCGACCTCAGCCTTCTGTGCCAACCAGCGCAGCATCGCCTCGCCAAGCACGAGGTCGCCATCAGCCAGGGCACAGCGCACCTGAACCAAGTCGGCGTGCGGCAAGCGCTGCACCTTGGCCAGCGCTGCGGCAGCCACCCCACCCACTACATTGCCGCTGGCCACGGCCACGAAGTCCCGCACCTCATAAGGCGACATCGTGATCACTTCAGTGGTCCACGCCTCGGCATCGCCTTCGATGCTCACCGATGACACCACACCCCGGACCTGCGCCCGGGCCACGGTCAACGACAGCACCGTCAACGTTCCCGCCACCAACAGCAGCCCAGCCACCCAGTGCCATCCCACTTGGCGACGCCCCTCAATCCTCCTGCTTTGGTCAGCCTTGGCCATGGTCCTCCATTGCAACACCCCGTCTGCCCAGCCATACCCTAACAACGTGGCCGAGGCAAAAAAGGATTCCAGGCAGAGAGCGCCTGGGACAGGGTGCGATGGACGACTAAGAGAAGGCCTCGATATGGCTCAGTGCCAGGCGCCGGGTCTCATCCAGAGCGGTCATCAGCTCCGTGTCCCGGTTGCGCCGAGCAAAGTCTTTACCTCGCTCCAAGACCCGCAAGGCGAGCTCGGGATGCCCCATGGCCAGGAGATCATCACCGATCTCCAAATGAAGCTCGCCGTTGTCGGAAGACTTGGCCATCAGCTCGTCGAGGATGCTCTTCCCCTCATGAATCGCACCCGACTCGATGAGCAGTAAGCCCCGAACCCGCTGATAGACCTCCTCCTCATCTGGAAAGGCTTTGCGAAAGCGATCGAGATAAGCGAAGGCCTCCTCGAAGTCCTTGCCCTCTGCCAAATCGCTGATGAGCTCCAGGTAAATGTCCTCGTAGGCCAACGCCGCGTGACGGCGACGCGACTTCAGAATCGATACGCAGCTCTCTTGAAAGGCTTCCCGCATCCCAACTCGAGCATAGGATTGCGCCGCTGCCCAGCGATCCAGGACATTCAAGCGCTTGGCGCTGAGCTTCTCCAATGCCTCGCGGTCATAGGATAAAATCTCTTCGTGGCGCTCGCGCTCCACCTCCGGCAGACCATCCCAATCATAGTCCGGGCTGTAGCCCAGCTCCTCGGCAAAGATGAAGGCCAACGTCGCCGCCCGCTCCTCCTCCTCTTCCAGGGCGCGCCATACCTCTAAGTCATCTTCTTCTTCTTCATACTCATCGCGTTCTTCGTCGTCGTCCTCTTCCTCTTCATCGAGAACGTCTTCCACATCCACACCAAGGTCGTCATCGAGCTCATCGCTCTGCGGGTCCGCCTCTCCGCGCTTGCGCTTCGCCATTGCAACGGCCTCCTCTTGATTTCTTGGGTCACGGCGGCCAAAGGACCGCACCATCTCACACCCCACGCTGCTGCTCGTGGGCTCCTAGCAGAAGCCACGATCCAGCGCAACCGTAAAACGCAGCCCCCAACGCCAAGTGCCATGACACGAGGCACCCAAAAGTGTAGACCCCCAGAGGTGGCTCGGCAATCCCCTGAGCACACCGCCACCCGCTACCCGCCCACGAGCACGACCCATGACTTCTGATCCCAATGACCTGAAATGGTGGGGCACCTTCGACGTACCCCTCAACACTGCCTGCTTGTGGCAGATTGGGCCACTCACCCTCGGCCTCCTGCGCCGCCCCCAAGAGTGGACCCTCGCCACCCACAGCGACAACAACCCCTTCAACGACACCCTCGTGCGCTACCAATGCGGTGACGCCTTGCCCGCGGCCGCGCAAGACATCCTGCGTTTTGGCTTCCGCACCACCTTCCCCCGCATTCACCTTGTCCCCGGACTGCCCGACAAGGCCATCTTGGTTCGCCCCCAAGCCCCATTCACCCTGGTTACGGGTGAGGAGGTCACCCTGCACACCTCCTCCCCCGTCTGGCTTCGGCTCCTGACGGATGATCCACCGCAATTGTTGGCCGAGATCCCCACCTCCACACCCCAACAAGCATGGCTAGGTCCCAATACCCGCGAAGGTGAGCTGTGTTACTTCAATAGAACCCGCGCCCTGCTCTCTTCCGATCCCATGCCACTCAACCCGGCCCGCGCATTGACCGCCTTGACCCTGCGCAACCTCACGGCCGATGCCATGCGCTTTGAACGCATCAAGGTCCCCCTGCGCAACCTCGCCCTCTACGCCAACGACCATGGCCAGCTCTGGACCCAAGACGTGACCGCCGTGCGCGAAGCCGACGGGAGTGTCTCTCTGCGGCTCGAAGCCGGACCACCTGCAGCAACTCCGCAAGCCACCCGCGTGGCGCCGCCGCAGGAACCACTCATTGGCAACACCTTTCGCCGGGTCTTCGCCGGACTCTTTGCCTAGCCACCCTCCTCCATCGTTGAGCACCGACCATGCAAAATCTTTGGAATTGGCTCCTCGCCTTCGTGGCCACCGATGCCTTCACCGCCGTACTCCGCGGTATGCTCATCTTGGCCATCGGCCTCCCCGTCATCAGGATCGCCACCCGCGCCTTCGGCACCTTCCTCTCCAAACGCCTCAGCCTGCCCCATCACCAGATTTTCCAACGGGTCATCTCCTACGCGCTGCACGGCCTCATCTTCTTCACAGCCCTGCGTGAGCTCGGCTTCGATCTCTCGGTCATCCTCGGCGCCGCCGGCATCCTCACCGTCGCCATCGGCTTCGCCTCCCAGACGTCAGCCTCCAACCTCATCGCGGGCCTCTTTCTCATGGGCGAGCGCAGCTTCGATGTCGGCGATTTCATCCAAGTCGGGACCTCCACCGGCACGGTCCTCGCCATCGATCTCCTCTCGGTCAAGCTTCAGACCGCTGACAACCTCTTCGTCCGCGTCCCCAACGACGCACTCATCAAGGCCGAGATCATCAACTACACCCGTTTTCCCATCCGCCGCATGAGCATCCTCGTCGGCATCGCTTACCGCTGCGACGTCGCCGCTGCGCGCCAAGCCATCCTCCAGGCCCTCGCTGAACACCCCAAGTGTCTGGCCGAACCACCGCCCCAAGTCTTCTTCACCCAATTCGGCGAATCTGAGCAGAGCCTCGAGGTCCGGGTCTGGGCACGGCGGGAGGACTACATCGAAACCCTTGGTCGCCTGCGGGAGACCATCAAAGCGGCCCTCGACGCGGCTGGGATGGAAATCCCCTTCCCCCACCGCACGCTCTTTCATCACCCCGCCACGGGTGCCAACGCCCTGCCTCCCGCCGCCGAAGCTCACCCTGACGCAGAAGCCAACTGACCCGCGAACCACAGACCGATCAACACCGCCTCCGCCGTATCGTGTCGCAAGGGCTGTACGGCAGGTCGTCCCTGCCGCCGCAGCAACGCCGTCGCCTCCTGCACCGCCTGCGCTTTGGCCCACGCTCCCGAACGCTGCGCCCCCTGCGGCCAACGCTCTGCCCGCCATTGCCCCGCGTCGACCCGGCAAAAACCAAGCCCCCGCTTCAACGCAGCTCGGCGCCACGCGTTGGCCAAAGCCCGCTCCCCTTCCACCACCACCCAACCCGCCGCCGGGCATGACTGCAACACGCCCCAGCTCGCCCGCCCGATGGCACTGCGGTTGGCAAAATGCTGGGAGCGGCACCACAACACCTCTCCTGCCACGCTCAGAAACGCGAAGCCCGCCCGCAAACCGAGGTCCACCGCCAAGATCCCTAAGGCTTCCTGCGACAAGGTGCGCTCAAAAGTCATGACGTCTCTCTGCGCACCGGCCTCACCCATCCCCCTCTTCTGAGGCCGCGGCGCGCGCCGCCGCATGGTAACAGTTGGGGAAAGAACGTCGCCGGTCGGCAAAGCCCACTGAGGTCAGCGTACACCCACCGCGACAGATCTCACCGTACTCACATCCAGCACAATCGCCTTGAAGCTCGGCCAGGTCGAAGGTCCGATTGAAAGAAAACGACGCGGGATCACGCCAAATGTCCCACAAGGACCGCTCCCGAACGTTGCCCTCGATGAAATCCCTCCGCCCATTACGGGAAGAGGGCAGCGAGAGACAACCCTTTACGTCGCCATGGCTCTCTATGCCTACGACCTCGATCCCAGCCCGGCATCCCAACCAAAAGGGCAAACGGAAGCGCTTCCCGCCGCGAATGTCGATCTCGTGTGGCCCGTAGTAACCGAGGTTGTCGCCAGCCACCAAGCGCGGTCCGCCAAGGCGCGCCAGCTCCGCCATGAGTGGCACCAAAACCAGAATGTCCGCTTTGTCCAGCACCCGCTCGCGGTGCTCCGAGAGGTTGCCAATGGGCACGCCCTGTTGAAGTTGCCAATTGCTCACCCCATAAAAGGACAACAGCCCCTGCATGGCCCGCAGGTCCCCCATGTTGGCCCGGGTCACATGGGTCACGATCGACACCCGCAGACCCGCCTCCCGGCACGCCTTGATGGCCGCGCACACCTTGGCAAAAGAGCCAGGCGCGCGGTTGGCATCATGCGCCTCTTCCATACCGTCCAGACTGAAGGCCCCTTGACTCACCCCTGCCTGCAGAGCTCGAGCCGTCTGCTCGGCACCCCAGCCAAAGCCATTGGAAAGCATGGAGACTTTCATCCCATGTCCCCGCAGGCGAGCGACCAATTGCGGCCAGTCGTCGCGCAAAGTCGGCTCGCCACCCGCCAAGGTCACCGCACGGCAGCCCAGACGCGCCAAATCGTCGCAGACTGTAAAGGCCTCGTCCGTGCTCAGCTCATCAGCCCGCGGCCGGCCGGCCCGCGAACCGCAGTGGCCGCAGCGCAGATCACACGCCAAGGTCAGCTCCCAGGTGCAGCGCCGCAGACGAAAACCTCGCTCCTCGAATAGTGCCAACATACTCGCCCTACCTTCGCCTCTTCTCCCCAAGCGACGCACCACGCGCCCACCGCTGCGGCTTGAATCTCCAGCATCTTGCCTCGCCCTTCCCCCACCCGCAAGACCAACCCAACAGGAAAGGAGCCCTCGCTCGGGGTTGACGCCACTGACGCATCATTGCTATTGATTTGTGGTGCCCTAGTCGTGTTGACAGGCCCCGGCGCTTGTGGCTTGTGTGGCACCTCTCCCATCGTGACAGTATGCGGACGCTTTTGGTACGTTTAGGTGGTTTTTGTAGTAGCCTCCATCTTCAAGTCTCTGCTGGGTCGTAACGACGAACCCAACCTGAAGGGTTTGTCAGGGGATCTGCGCAAGCAAGTGCGCAAGCTACATCAGGACGGCGACTTTCTCGCCGCCGGCGAGCTGCTCTTCCAGAACGCCCATTACGAAGCCGCCGCCGTCTATTTCTCGGAAGCGCGCAATCCCGCCCGCGCTGCCGAAGCGCAGGAGCTCGCTGGCAACGGCGCCCGCGCCATCGCCCTCTACAAGAAAGCCGGCAACCGCGTCCGCGCCGGTGAAATCTGGGGTGAGATGGGACAGTTCGAGGCAGCAGCCCTCGAAATGCTAGCCGCAGGCCTCAAAGAGAGAGCGGCTGATTACTACGCCCGCGGCACCTTCTACCGCAAAGCCGGCGAACTCTACCAGGAGCTCGGCCAGCACCTCAAAGCCGCCAAAGCCTTTCAAGACGCAGGGGACACCACCAATCAGATGGAGATGTTCGCCCAGGCCTTCGACATCGAGTTCGACATCGCCCGCGGAAACCTCAAGCTCATCGGTGCCACTCGCGCCATGGCTGCTCAAGCCGCCCAACACTACATCTCCACCCCCGACGGCTTCGAACGCGGCCTCCAGCTCTATCTCAAAGCCGGCTACCCCGACGAAGCGGCTAAAGCCCTCGCCCAATCGGGACGCTACGCCGACGCCGCCAAACTCTTCGAAGATGCCAACAACTTTCACGAAGCCGCGGCCCACTACGACAGCGCCGCCATGCCAAGCCAAGCGGCCCAAGCGCGGGCCAGAGCCCTGCTCATGGAAGGGGACTCCGAACAAGCAGCAGCCCTCCTGATCAACGCTGGCCTCCTCGAACGCGCCGCCGATATCTACATCGATCTCCAACAGCCTGCCAAAGCGGCCGTACTCTTCATCCGCATGAAGAAGTTCATCCGCGCCGCCGAACTCTACGAAAAAGGCGGCGACCTCGAGAAGGCTGCCAAAGCTTACGAGGCCGGCAAGGCCTACGCCCGCGCCGCTGAACTCTTCGCCAAACTGAACGACCACGCCGGAGAGCTGCGAGCCTCGGCCTCCATGGAAGACTTCTATCGGGTCGGGCGCATCCTCGTCTCACTCGAAAAACTCGACGAATCCGTCGAGGCCCTCAAGCGCGTCGAACCCAGTGACCCCCGCTACCAGGAAGCCATGGAGCTCCAAGGCGACGTCCTCTGGCGCCGCAAGCAACACAACGCCGCCTACCACGCCTACCGCAACGCCTTTGGCGACTCAGACCCCAACGCTTCCAACATCCAGCTCCTCTACAAAATGGGGCGCTGCCTCGAAAACCAAGGCGACCCAGCCAACGCCACCCAGACCTTTCAACAGGTCATGCGTGTCGATCCGGCCTACCGCGATGTCGCGGTCCGCATTGGCCAGCTCGCCGCCGCGCCTGCCAACAAGGCCGTCGGCTCGGACGGCATCACCAACCGCGCCCCCTCGGCCATGCTCAAGAGACGCGCCCGACCCTCGAACCCGCGCCTCGTCCCCATCGAAGCCTCGTCACCCGTGCCCCACCGGCCCATGAGCGGCACCTTCTCGCCCCCAACGCCCATGTCCGTGCCCGCCGCACCGCAAGCACAACAACGCTTCGAAATCATCGAGGAAATCGCACGCGGAGGCATGGGCATCGTCTACCAGGCACACGACATCCTCCTCTCGCGGACCGTCGCCCTCAAGGTGCTCAGCAAACAGCTCCGCGACAACGACACCGCCAAAGAGTACTTCCTCCGCGAAGCCCGTGCCGCCGCCCAGCTCCAGCACCCCAACATCGTCACCATCTTCGATATCGGACGCCTGCCTGACGGCGAAGTCTATCTCGCCATGGAGTACATCGAGGGCAAAACCCTCAAACAAATCGTCTCCAAAGAAGGACCCCTCCCGGAGAAGTTCATCCTCCAAATCCTGGCCCACGCCTGCCGGGGACTCCAGTACGCCCATGACCGCAGCGTCGTCCACCGCGACATCAAGAGCGGCAACATCATGCTCGCCCGGACCGACCGCTCTCTCAAAATCCTCGACTTCGGCCTCGCCAAAGTCCTCACCGAAACCCAGAACGATCACACCCAAGCCATCGGCACGCCATTCTACATGTCACCCGAGCAAATCTTGGGCAACGAGCTGGACCACCGCTCCGACCTCTACAGCCTCGGCGTCACCATGTTTGAGCTGGCCACGGGAACCGTCCCCTTCTTCAAAGGTGACCTCCCCTATAAACACGTCCACGAGGAACCACCGGCGCCGCGCTCCCTCAACCCCGCCATCGGCGTCGCCCTGGAAACCATCATCCTCAAGTGCATGCGCAAAGCTCCCAAAGATCGCTACGGCTCCTGTAACGATATCATCAAAGATATCCGTAGCCTACAAGCATAGCCGCGCCACCCTCAGGCCTCTCGCAGCACCCCTGTCTCCTCACCTGGTTCCCAACGCCGCACCAAACGCGCGCACACACTGTAGATCGGCAGACCATCCTCTACACAATGCCGCTCCCGCGTGCTCAACGCCCACGTCTCCGCTCCCGGAACCTCGGCCACCGGCAGCAACGCATAGCCACTGTCACCCTGCAACGCCGCGCTCACCTCGTGGATGTAAGACCCAACGTCACTCTTGACCACCAGCACCCCACCGTCGCAAAGCAGCCAGCGCGCCATCGTCAAAAAGGACTCGTCGAGCAAGCGCCGCTTCGCGTGGCGCTTCTTCCACCACGGGTCAGGAAAAAGCACGTAGATCGCTGACAGCGACGCCTCTCCAAAGAGAATGGGCAAGGCCAAACGCGCGTCGCCGTTGATCACCTTCCCATTGTGCAGACCTGCCCTGTCAAGCCGGCGCTGCGCCACCTGACACAACCCGCGCTTGAGCTCGAGCCCAAAAAAGTGGGTCTCCCGGCGCGCCTGGCACAAACCCGCCAAGAAACGCCCCCGATTCGACCCCACCTCCACCTCCGCCGGCCGCGTAAAGTCGAGCCGCGCACCGAGCTCCATCATCCGCCTCAGCTCAGCGCTGCGATACATCAAATCGGCTTTGGGGATCCACGCCCCAAAAGGCTTCGCCTGCAACTCTTCCCATTCCGGATCTGCCACTCGCATAGCTTCTGTCTCTACTCTCCTCGCGGCAGCAAACGCGCCGCAACCTGGTGCAAAGCCTCCCGCAAAACCTCACCGCTGTGGGACGCCACCTTGCCTTCGGGCACCCTGACCTTCTCCTCTGCGGCCTCCTCCCCAACCCCTTGCGCCACCTCGAGCGTCCGCGGCAGAGACTGCGTCCCCACCACCTCCTCGCTCTCACCAACGAAGAGCAAAGACATCCGCTCACTCACCCTGTCGCCCACCGCCAAGATCCCCACCAGGAGCAAAACCATCATCGCCAGAGTCACCATGGTCATCTGATGGCTCTGGGCTGGCTTCCTCATCCGTCGTCGCGATCTGCGCATCTCACACCCCCACTCCTCTCAGCGACTCTTCTCATAGGCCAACAACTGAAACTCGCCCCCCCCCATCCCTCGCGCACCCACGCGTGGGGTCACCACCACGTCCAAGACCTCACCGACCTCAAAGGATGCCTCACCAACGGAAAAACCCAACACCTCCAAAATCGCCCGATCGCCCCGCAGACGCAGGCGCACGTTGTTGCGCCCTACCATCCGGCTTCGCATCACCCGCACCCGCCGCAACATGAAGGTCGGCTCGCGATTCGCTGCGCCGAAGGGGGCCAACGATTCCAAACGCCGCATCCGCCGCGCGCTCAAGTCACTCACCCGAACCTCACTATCGACCAAGAGCGACACCGTCGGTACGTCACCGCCCTGGAGCAGGGCCATCGCCGCCGCCTCGATGCTCGCGCGCAGCGCGTCCAGGTTCTCGGCCTTCAGGCTCAAGCCAGCCGCAGAAGCATGCCCCCCATGATCGCTCAGCAAGTGCGCGCTCCGGCGCAAGCACTCGAGGATGCTGAAGCCGTCGGGACTGCGCGCCGACCCACGACCGTGACCATTCTGAAGCGATATCAAAACGATAGGACGCTGAAAACGCTCCAACAACCGGCTCGCCACGATCCCCAACACCCCCTGATGCCAACCCTCCTTGGCCACCACCAAGACGCGCTTGCCTTCCGCAAGCTGCTCGCCCGCCAACACCATGGCCTCTTCAACGATGCTGCCTTCAGCGTGCTGGCGTTGCTCGTTGTAAGACTCCAAGTTGGCTGCCAACTCCTGGGCCAAACCGTAGCGCTCCGCCGAAAGCAGCGTCACGCAGTCATTGGGGTTCCCCATCCGTCCCGCCGCATTGAGACGCGGCGCGAGACGGTAACAGATGGTCCGCTCACTGATGAGCTGGCTATCCACGTCCACATCGGCGAGCAACGCCGCGATCCCACATCGGCGGCGCCGACGCAAGATTTCCAGCCCCAAACGCACGAAGAGCCGGTTCTCATCCACCAGGGGCACCACATCCGCCACCGTGCCCAAGGCGACCAGATCCAAATAGGCCTGCAGATCGGGACCGCTTCCCTGCCCAAAGAGCCCAAGCTCGGCAAGATGACGCGAAAGGGCCAACACAAAGTTGAAAGCAACTCCGACCGCAGCCAGCTCCCTAAAGGGAAATCGGCTCCCCGGTAGGCGCGGATTGACGACGATCGCCTCCGGCAGCGTATCGGGCAAGGCGTGGTGATCGATCACGATGGTATCGATGCCCGATGCCTGCAACTGAGCAATCTCCTGCCAACCCGAGAGCCCACAGTCCGTCGCAATGAACAAGGAGGTCTCTTCCTCGGCCACCGCCGCCGCTACCGCCTGCGCGTTGAAACCGTGCCCGTGGATCCCACGCCGGGGAATGAAAAAGCGCACCTTCCCACCCAGAGCATGAAGATACTGGTAAAGCACGGTCGTCGCCGTCACCCCGTCCACATCGTCGTCACCAAAGATGACGATCGACTCACCACTGGCCAGGGCCTGCCGCACCCGCAGCACCGCCTCACCCATGTTCTCCATCAACATCGGGTCGTGGAGATCGCTCATCTTGGGGTTGAGGTAGCGCTCGACCGCCTCCGCTGAACTCACGCCCCGATTGACCAAGAGACGTCCGAGGAAAGGCTCGATGCCCACCGTCTCCTCGAGCTCCTTTACCAGCTCAGGATCCGGCTCCAACAAGCTCCACACCTTCCTCCCATACCTCGTCATTGAGCCAACGCCACTTCTTTTCTCTTGAGAAAGCCCCCAATCCCCGGCACGGAGAAAAGGTACCATCATGTTGGCTCGGTGCAAGCCCCATCACTGCGCTCAGGAAGCCGTCGCCGTCTCTTCCAGGCGTTTCCGCGCCGCTTCGCGCTCGCGCCGCTTGCGCAACTGATGGTCCATCCACACCAAGGCCGGGCTCGCGATGTAAATCGACGAGTAGGTACCAATCAACACCCCAAAGACCAGCGTCGTCGCAAAATCCGCGATGACCCCCGTAGACAACAAGCTCAGCGATACCACCGCCAACAGGGTCGTAATCGACGTCAGCAAGGTGCGACTCAGGCAGGCGTTGATCGCTCGGTTGACCACCGTCGGGAAAGGCTCGTCTCCAGACGTCGTCAGGTTCTCACGCACCCGGTCAAAGGTCACGATGGTGTCGTTCAACGAGTAACCGACAATGGCCAAGAGCGCCGCCACCGTCTCCAAAGTCACCTCCATACCCAGCAGCGTCAACAGACCAAAGGTCACAATGACGTCGTGGGCCAAGGCCACCACCGCCCCAGGTGCAAAGCGGATGTCGAACCGGATAGCGATGTAGAGCAAGATCAGCCCCAGGGCAAAGAGAATCGAAACGATACCGTCGTTGCGGAACTTCTCACCCACATCGGCGCCAACCGTCACGATCTCATCGAGACCGTTGACCCGATCGAAGCGCTCGCCAAAAGCCTCACTCAAGAGATTGACCACGTCCGCCTGCAAGCCCGCAGGCTTGACGATGAAGCGACGCGACTCGCTCTCGAACTCCACCGTCGACTCGATACCCGCGCCGTTCACCGCTGCCGCCATGTGGGCAACGCTGATCCCCGTGACCGGGTCAAAATCGACGCCATCGCCCTGGACGAGCCCCTCGGGTGCCACTCCCTTGGAGAAGCGCACGAAGAAATCGCCTCGCAAACCCTCACCAGTGCACGTCGGCCACGCCTCGACTTCCACATCTTTGAAAGACAGCGGCCCCTGCAAATGCCCCAGGACCTCCCCGCGCAACACCTCCACCTTGTCACAACTCAAGGTGGTCGTGTTGCTCACTTTGATCATGAAGCTCGACTTGTCGCCGCCCCCCAGTGATTGCACCGAAACACTCGAAAATTCCGGATGAGCGTTGAAAGCATTGCGTACCTCTTCCGTGTCCACCGCATCCTCGAAGTGGAGCGTGATGGTCGACCCCCCGCGAAAACTCGTCCCCCAATTGGGGGATTTCACAAAGGGCAAGACCAGCATGGCCACCACCAGCAAGGCGCTGAAGATGATGAAGGGCTTCGCCGTGGAAATAAAGGGTAAGTTCGTATTCGGTTTAATGATCTGCATCGCAGGAAAACGTCCGACAAAGGTTGAAAAACCAAGGCACCAGCGGGACCAAGAGGGCCCGCTCCCAAAGGGATCACCACCGCACTAGATCGGCAAGCGCTCCACCTTCTCCCGAGCAATGTACCAATCGAAAATCAAACGGGTCACGAAGAATGCCGTGAACACGGAACACACGATTCCGATCAACAAGGTCACCGCAAAACCGCGGACCGGACCCGAACCAAACTCCATCAGAACCAACGCCGCAATCGCCGTCGTGATATTCGCGTCCAAAATCGTCCACAAGGCCCGATCGTAACCATTCTGCAATGCCTTGCGCGGCGTCTCACCCGCGCGCAGCTCTTCGCGCACCCGCTCGAAAATGATCACGTTCGCATCAACGGCCATACCGATGGTCAACACGATGCCGGCGATCCCAGGCAAGGTCAGAGCGGCACCCAAACCAGCCATGATCGCCAGAATGAACAACACATTCATTCCCAGCGCCACGTTGGCGACGAAGCCCCCCAGACGGTAGTAAACCAACATGAAAATCACGATGAGAGCAAAACCGATGAGCAGCGCCCGCGTGCCGCGTTCGATGGAGTCGCGCCCCAAAGAGGGCCCCACCAAGGTCTTGAACTCCTGGCGAATCGGCGCCGGCAACGCACCTGAACGCAGCGACACCACCAGGTTCTGCACATCCTCGAGGATCTGCTGCCGGTTCGTCCCGCCCATCTCGATAGACACATTGCCGCCGGGAATCTCAGAGCGAATCACCGGATCCGAAACCAAGGTGTCGTCCATCAATATCGCCAACTGATCGCCCACGTGAGCCTTGGTGATGTCATAGAACAAATCACCACCACTGCGATCCAGCTTCAGCGAAACGTAAGGAATGTTCGTGTTCGGATTCGAAGCCGGATAGGCGTCGTCCACGTTGTCACCCGTCAACACGGGCAAATCCGTCCGCACCAAACGCAGGCGCCACTGGCTCGGGCCCTTGGCGGCCTCGTCTCTCTGACCCCGCCGATCCACGCGCTCATAAACCACCTCACGCTGCTGCGGGATATGGTCGCGCTTGGTCATCACATACTCCTTCAGAACATCCCGCCCCGACACCCGCAGACGGCCCGCTGGCGTCAACTCGTCCGTCGCCACCAGCGTGCCACCCTCCAGCTTGATCGGTCCATCGGCGGCCAACTCGGCGCCCCACGCCGTGAAGAGCTGCATCGCCTCTGAGGCATCCGCTACCAGCTTGAAGGTCAACACCGCGGTGGTGCTGATCAGCTTCTCCGCCGCCGCTGCGCGGCGACTCGAAAGCCCAGGCAGCTCCACCACCACGTGGCGGCCACCTTCGACGCGAACCGAAGGAGAGGCCACCCCCAGCGCGTCGATGCGCTCGCGAATGATCTCCACCGCCTGCTTCACCGCAAACTCCTCGGTCTCCTGCAGGTAGTTCTCCCGCAGGCCCAAGACCACCTCGGCACCACTGCGACCCACGATGGAAAGCACCGGGAAATCGCGCATGAACTCATCGTTCACCCGCCCCGTCTCCGAAGCCGCGCCAAAGGTCAAGCTCAGACGATCCTCATCGCGCAACACCCGATAGTCCACACTCACGCCCTTGGCGTTCATGGCGCTCTTGATGTCGCTGCCAAAACGCGCCAGCTTGTCGTCAATCGCCGAATCGATATCCACCGAATAGCGCAACAACAAACCACCCTGCAGGTCCAAACCAAGGGTCAGCGCCTTGTCCGTGATCTTGTCTTGATACCAGACATACCACGACGGCAGCGCCGGATCCCGACGCTCTTCATCCAGTACCAAACCCTGCGCCCCTTCGACGCCCTCGTCACCTTCAGCCTGGGCGGCCTCATCGAGCGCGTCACGATTCGGATCGATGTTCTCCGGATACGCTATCAACTCGACATAGGTCGGCACCAAACCAACCAAAGCCAACAACACGAGAAAAATGACTAGGGCGGACTTCAGCCACCAGCTTCGCGACATCGCGTACCCTCTCCTCTTGACTCTACCCTTGTGCCACTTGCGAATTCCTGCTGCCTACTACTTCTTGCTCTGTTCGGCATCGCGACGAACGAACTCGCTCTCCAATCCACCAATCTGGCTCAATAAAACACGAATACGCACCTTGTCCGATATCAACAACGTCACCACGCCGTCCTTCAGACCCGTCACTTCGCCAAAAATACCGGCGTTCATGACCACCTTGTCGCCCACCTTCAGCTCCGACAACATCTTCTCACGGACGCGACGCTGCTTACTCTGGGGCCGAATCACCAGCAAATAAAACACACCAAAAATCAAAACCAGCGGCAGCAGGATGTCAAACCAACCCCCGCCACTCTGGGCCACCCCAGTCAACCACACACTCGTATTCATCAAACCCTCGAAATGAAAGCGGAATCCTACAGCCCAAGCGCCGCGGGCCCAACGAAGACGGTATCGTTATCAAACACCAGCCACCGGGTCAAGACTCAACGGAACGTGCGCCACGCCTTTCGCCGCGTTTCACACCTCCGCCGCCAACAGCCCCAAACGTTCGCACAAACCTACGAAACGCTCCTCCCAGCCACTCTCAATCACCAATGACGCACCCCCAACGGGATGCACCAAGCACAAGCGACTCGCGTGTAACATCAAACGCTCCACCCGCAGGGAACCCACGTGCCCTCGGCCACCATAAAGACCATCACCGACGATCGCCCGCGCCAACCCCGCCAAATGCACCCGAATCTGGTGCGTCCGCCCACTCAGAGGACGCGCCGTCACCCACGCCACCTCGCCACCGGGAACCGACTGCCGCGCCCGAACCACGAAGTCCGTCACCGCCCGTTTGCCACCAGCATGCACCTCACCCCAGCGCTGCGGACGCGACCCTTTGATCTGATCCAGGTGATTGTCCACCCTAAAAACCTCTGCTTCGAGGGGAGCGCCAAAGACCACCGCGTCATAAGTCTTCTCTACTTCACCTCGCGCAAAAAGACCGCCAAGGGACGCGTTGATCTCTCGGTTCTTCGCAAAGAGGACCACCCCGGAGGTCCCCGCATCCAAACGGTGCGGCAAGCCCACGTAACGCCCCCCCCGAGCCCGCACCTCCGCCTCTACCTGGCCCAATAGATGGGCACGGCGCGCATCCAAGGTCCCTTGGGTCGGCAAGCCACTTGGCTTGTTGACGGCGATCAGCCACGCATCCTCATAGAGAACCTCGAGGGCCGGCCCCCCCGACCCACCCCGGGGCGCGACCCTCACCTCACCTTCATCCACCCAAAGCAAGCGAATCCGCGCCCCTTCAGGCATCCGCCAAGAACACCAGCGCACCTCACGACCATTCACATGACAACGCCCATCCTCGATGGCCCGCCGAATGGCCAGCCGCGACAGACCCTCCAGCCCCCCTTGGCGCTGAAGATGCGCCCGCACCGCGAGGTCCAGACGCAACCCCACCTCCGTCGCCACCACCTCCCACTGCAACACCGTCTCAGCCATCTTGGCCCTCGCCTTCTCGCTGCTGCGGCGCAAAGCGAGCCTCCAACTCAGCCAACGTACCGCCGCGAATCGCGCGCCGAATCTCGCCCATCAGCCACAAGTAAAAGCTCAGGTTGTGCAAGGTCAGCAACACCACCCCAGTGATCTCCTTGGCGACGAACAAGTGGCGCAGATAAGCCCGCGACAAATGACGACACGCGTAGCAATCACAGCGGCTGTCCAGCGGCGCCATCGCCCCCCGGTGTACCGCATTGCGGATGTTGATCCGCTCCCCATCCCGCGTATACACCGTCCCCATCCGCGCATTGCGCGTCGGCAACACACAATCGAACATGTCTACGCCAGCCCCTGCACAAGCCACCAAATCCCAAGGCGTGCCAACCCCCATCAAATAACGTGGCCGCTCCGCTGGCATCTGCGGTGCCAACGCCCGACACATGGCGTGCATCTCTGCTGGCGGCTCCCCTACCGACAGCCCACCTATCGCCAACCCATCGAAAGGCATCGCCGCCAGCGCCTCCAAGTGGCGCAGCCGCAACGACAGATCAAGCCCCCCCTGGACGATCCCGAAGAGCGCCTGGTGGGCTGGGCGCTCACAGCGGATTGCCCGCTCGGCCCACGCCAGGGACCGCGTCACCGAAGCCGCCAAACGCTCCGGCGTCGCTGGTAAGGCCGGACAGTCGTCCAACACCATCGCAATGTCACTGCCGATGACCCCCTGAATCTCCATCACCAACTCAGGCGTAAAAAAGTGCCGCGAACCATCGATGTGACTCTGGAAGGCCACCCCCTCCTCACTCAGTCGCGACAGCTTCTGCAGGCTGAAGACCTGAAAACCTCCAGAATCCGTCAAAATGCTGCGCTCCCAGCCGGCAAAACGATGCAGGCCACCCGCCTCCCGCAGCACCTCCAGCCCAGGACGCAGATAGAGATGATAGCTGTTCCCCAAAATGATCTGAGCCCCCAACGACGCCACTTGCTCAGCCATCATCGCCTTGACCACGCCGTTCGTGCCCACCGGCATGAACACGGGCGTCTCGATCACACTGTGGGCCGTCACGATCCGTCCCACCCGCGCCTGCCCGCTCTGGTGCTCTACTGTAAAAGACAATGGACCCATCCCTATGCCACTCCCTCGGGGAACAACAACATCGCATCCCCATAGCTGAAAAATCGATAACCGGCAGCCACCGCATGCGCATAGGCCGCCATCACGCGCGCATAGCCGCCAAAAGCACACACCAGCATCAACAAAGTCGACTGCGGTAAATGAAAATTGGTCACCATGACATCCACCCCACCAAAGACATGGCCAGGACGGATGAAAATGCGCGTCTCCCAACAACCTTCTCGCAACTCACCAAAACGCTGCGCCTGATCCTCCAAGGCCCGAACCACCGTCGTCCCGACGGCCACCACGCGCCCACCGCGCCGCCGCGTCGCCGCCACCGCCGCCACCAAGGCCGCGTCGATGTGGTAAGACTCGGCGTGCATCACATGCCGCGACAAGTCCGTCTCCCGCACTGGTTGAAAAGTCCCCAGACCCACATCCAGGCGCAAAGTCGCGATCTCCACCCCCTGCGCCTTCAGCGCCGCCAGCAACCCATGCGTAAAATGCAAACCCGCCGTCGGCGCCGCAACCGCAGCTCCAGCGCGCGCATAGACCGTCTGATAACGCTCCGCGTCTTCCCCTCCGTACTCCGGCACCCCGAGCGCCCGCCGGCGCTTCTGGATGTAAGGCGGGAGCGGCAACTCACCCACACCCTCCAGCGCCACCGCCCCCGCGGCCCCGTCCAAAAAACGCACCTCCACATAGCCCTCGGCACAACGCCCAACCAGCTCCAGCGAGAGGTGCCCGCCATCAGCCAACGCCAACCGCAACACCTCCCCCACCCGCACCGTCCGCCGCGACCGCATCATGCACCGGTAAGTCGCCTGCACCGCCGACAACGCATCCAGAAACAACAGCTCCACGCGCCCACCACTCACCCGCTCGACGAAGACCCGCGCTGCCTGCACCGCAACATCGTTCACGACCAACAAGTCGCCCGGCCGCACCATAGCCACCAAGTCGCGAAAACAGCGGTCTTCACACCCCGCCGGGCCCACGACCAACAGCCGCGAACCATCCCGCTCCTCAGCCGGAACCGCCGCTATCTGCCCTTCCGGCAACACAAAATCATAGGCCGCCAACGTCCCCAGATCCACCACGACCTCCCGCGTCACACCACACGCCCCCTGCGGGCGCTGCGGCCACATACCACGTCCCCGCCCACGGCGCGAGCCCTTTACACCCCACCCTGGCCTTCACCCGCCACAAACGCTAAAGTGACGACGCCTAAGTCAGGGCCACCCACCACTCCCACACATGTCGCGACCCATCCCCATCACCACCATCGGCATCGCCCTACTCATCGCCACCAACCTCCACGCCACCCCTCCATGCACCGAGGGACGCGTCCCCACCGATGGCCATTGCTGCTGGCCTAACCAATCGTGGTCCAACAAACGCCAAGCCTGCATCGGACTCCCCATCTGCCCCCAGGACTATCGCCGCGTCCTGACCGACTGCCTCCCCAACACCACCCCCCACGACCCCAGCCTCACCCTGACCCAATGCACCGACGAGCCGTCGCCCCAACAACCCGACTGCGACCCCTCCCAACCCCTCTCAACCCCCTTGCCGACCCAACTCTCTTTTGGATCCACCCAAGTCAACTGTTATGACCCCACCCAAGTGCCGCCCCTCTTTTTAGAAGCGCATGACGCCCTCCAAAACGAACTCGGCGCCAGCGCCTGGCACCACTGCCAGAACCACCTCGATGCCCTCCACCGTGAGCTGCGCGACGCCGAAGAAACGGCCGCCCAACGACCCGACAGCCATGCCGCCCTCGCCCTCCGCGACCTCCTCGCCCAACACTACTTCGCCGCCCCCCCCACGCTCCAACTCCACGACCACCGCTGGTACCCAAGCCCCACGCTCAGCACCCTCTGCGGCTTCGCCGCCCTCGCCGCCGCCGATTACCCAAACGCTGCCCACCTCCTCCTCGCCCCTAACGTCGCTTCCCCCTGCCCCCGCGCCGCTGGCGCCCTCGCGCTCATCCTCGATCAACGCCGAGAACGCGCCTGCCGCCACCTCGAGACCCTTCACTGCGACCCAGAAGACCAGGCCTGCCTCTATTGGTTCGCCGCCGCCCGCACCGCCTTGGCCCCCGAGTGAATCTCCGCGTCGCTGGGACGCAGATAGCGCGGCTCCAACGCCGCCAACGCGCTCACCCCACCCACCGCGGCGAGCTCCTGAGCCCGCCACGCCAAATGCGGCGCCGATGGAGCGCTCCGGTGCGGCAGTCCATACGACGCCCCAGGAAAAGCGCCCCGGAAGACGCCTTCATAAGCCACCACCCCGCTCCCCACCATCAACAACGGCGCCTCGCCACGCGCCTGCTCCACCTGGACCACCAGCCGCTCTGGTGCCAACACCATCTCCTCACCCAGCGCCTTCAAGCCACCCGCGGCATCGACGCGATACAGCGCCGCGTAAACCTCACCCTTGCGCGCGTCCACACAGGAGCAGATCACCCCCGGCCACGCCCCAACCCCAGCAGCAAGGGCCCACAAACTTGACACCCCCACCAGAGGGAGCCCGCGACCCATGGCCAGGCCTTTGAACAAAGCCAAGCCGATGCGCAGACCCGTGAATGAACCTGGCCCCAAACCAATGGCCAACAGATCCACCTGGGCCAAGTCGACTCTGGTCAAGGAAAACAAGTGCTCTACCGCGCCCAACAGGGATTGCGAATGCCCCCGCGGACACGCCACAACCAACTCCCCCAGACACTGCCTACCCCGCACCAAGGCCAACGTCTGCACCGCCATCGACGTATCCGCCGCCAACACCAAAGCTTCCACTGCCACCTCACCCCGCCATTAGCCAAATATCAGTGACCAATAACGCTCAAAATCGTTCTTGAAGGCAAAAAGCATCAAAAACACCACCATTGAAAAGCCGATGAAAGACGCGATCTGCCGCGTCCGCATGCTCAACGGACCCCGCTTGACCCCCTCGATGGCAAAAAGCAAGAGGTGGCCACCGTCCAGAACCGGTATCGGCAACAAATTGATGATCCCCAGGTTGATCGAAATCACCGCCAACATCCGCAGAAACGAGGCCAAACCATCTTCGCCGGCCTTACTCGCCATGTGCCCAATCATGATCGGGCCACCAATGGATTTGGTCGAAACCCGCCCCTCCGCCATCCCATAAAGATAGAGTACCAGCATGGTCGACGCCCGCACCGTGGTCTCCACCGAAGTGGCGCTCGAATGCCAGAAGCGGTCCCCCCAACTCAACTGCCGCAGCGGTGGCGGCACCGTCCGCACCCGGCTGTAGAAACCCGCCACGATGACCGGACGCTCTTCTTGAAACTCTCCCAGCACGGTCAAACGCTCCAAAGCGATGGGCACCTCTAGGATCTGCCCATCGCGCCGTACCGTCAGCACCTGAGGCGCCTCCCAACCCTGGGCCATCTCATCCACCAACGAGCGGAACACGTTGTGCCCTTTGCCATTCAAGGCCAAGATCCGATCCCCTCGCTGCAAACCTGCCAGCGCCGCCGGGGAACCCGCGTCCACCTGGGAAATGTACATCCCAGCAGACTCCAAACCGTAATCCCACATCCCATCGCCATAGACCGCCGTCACCCTCACCCGCCGCGGCACCGCCACCGCCACATGGCCATAGGGCACCCCCAGGGGCAGCTCTCGCAACAACACCACCTCCACCGCCGCACCACCCGCCGCCTGCAACGCCGACCACAACTCCAGGTAAGTCGTCACCCGCTGCTCACCCACCATCACCACCTCATCGAAGGTGGCCATCTGGGCGCGCGCCGCCGGGCCCTCGGGATCGACGATACCGATCACCGGCGCCATCTGATCCGGCGTGATCCCAATGCGTCCCACCCGCTGCGAGACGATCCCCAACTCGTCCTGTAGCAACGTCTCCCGCGGCGTCAGCCCCACCTCGACCTCAGCACCGTCACGCCGCACCACCAGGCGCAGCTCACGCCCCGGCGCGCCGCTCACCTCACTCAGCAGCGTCGTCCAATAGCGAACCGCCTTGCCGTCGATCGACACAATCTCATCGCCCGGCTCTAGCTTGCCCTCAGCAGGCGTCCCCTCCAACACCTGCCCCACCACCGGCGGCAGGTCCTCCGTGTGGGTCGCCAGCAACACCGCAAAGAGAATCGGAATCGGCAACAGCAAGTTGGCCACCGGCCCGGCGAGGATGACCAGGGAGCGCACCCACAACGGCTGATCGTTGAAAGCACGCCCCTTGTCCTCCGGCGCCACTTCATCAAAGGGATCCGCCCCCAGCATCTGCACATAGCCCCCGAGAGGGAGCCAGCGCAACACCCACTCCGTCTCCCCCCGCTGGAAGCCATAGATCTTCGGCCCAAAACCAATGGAAAACGACAACACCTTGACGCGAAACAGCTTGGCCACCACGAAGTGACCAAACTCGTGCACGAAGACCAGGACACCGATGAGCAAGACAATATAAATGAGTGACATCTAGACCTACACCTGAGCCCTCGGCTCATGCGAACCTGCACGGGCAATAATCAACTTCGTCGCCCCGGGCAAGATGAAAAGACATCCGCCCGCCCCGCAACAGCCCCACCGTCAAGATAAGAAATGGCCCGCCTTATACAAGGCGAAGGCATAGACCCAAGGCACCGTGAACAACACCGCGTCCATGCGATCCAGGATCCCACCGTGCCCATGAATGATCCGACCCGAATCCTTGACCCCAACGGAACGCTTGAGCAGAGACTCGCAAAGATCACCCACCTGCCCCAAAAAGTTCGCCACCACCGCCAGCAACACCGTCTCCGCCAAACTCAACGCCGGCAGCATCAACGCCCCTATCGCCAACGCCGCTAGCACCGAAGCCACCAGCCCGCCTACCGCGCCTTCCACGGACTTCTTGGGGCTCACCTTTGGCGCCAAGCGGCGTCTCCCCACGGCGCGCCCCACGAAGTACGCCCCCGTATCACTCATCCACGTCATGGCCAACAAAATCAACACCCACCCCGCACCCTCGGCACCAAAATCACGCTTCAGCAGGGCCAAGCACACGAAGGTGTAGCCCACATACAACACCCCCGCAAAGGTCCCACTCACCGCCCCTGCCGCGCGCTCCATCGCGCGATCCCGCATGAGGTGCAATAAAAATCCCGCCCACAACAGCACCGCCAACAGCAGCATCAGCGCCACCTCACCCGGCACCGCCACGTAGGCGCGCAAACCTGCCCCCGGCCCCACCCAGCCATAGACCACGAAAAAAAACACCAAGCCCAGGCCTGTAGCCGCCAACTGTACCCAGCGCGGCTCCTCCTTCAACAGCATCCGGTTGATCTCATCTAACGCCACCGCCGTCGCCACCGCCAAAAACGACGCCCATAACCATGGCGGTCCCCACATCACCAGCGCGATCAGCCCCGGCAACGCCACCACCGACGTCACCACCCGGGGTAACAAATCGCTGCCCTTCTTCTCACCCTGCGCTGGCGCCGCCGCCTTCCCTTGCTCGTCACTCATGCTCGCCTCTTTCCTTACTCCGAGTCCCTTCCTCGTCAGCCGCCAGCGCCGCCTCGGCTTCCAAGGCCGCCGCCTTCTCCGCTAACGCGACATTCTCCGGCTCCATGCTCAACGCAAAACGCAGGTTCTGCACACAGGCCGCCAAGTCGCCCGCATCCAGCACCGTCTGCGCCAGCTTCAAAAATCGCCGCGCCCCCGGGTGCGCCGACAACGACTCGAGCCCGTGCCAATCCGCCCGGTGCCCCTCGACCAAACGCAGTGAGCCCTCCCGCAACACCTGCAAATAGCGCGCACTCCGTTCAGGTGAACTCAACACGTCGTAAGCCTCGGTCATGGCGGCATAGAGCTGGTTCAACAACCGCTTCCCTTCAAGTGTGCTCAGACCCCTGTTGCGATCCGGGTGAAAGCGCATACTCGCCACGTCGAAGGCCGCCTTCACTTCGCTCAGCGGTGCCTGGGCCGGCAAACCGAGGATGCCCCAATAGTGCTGGGCCGCCAAGTCACGCACCCGCTGCCGAATCTCTTCCATGAAGGCTTCCACGCTCCGGGCGCGACGCGTCACCGACATCGGCGCCAAGGCCTGCGCCGCCAGCGCTGACGCCGACGGCTGATAATCGTCCGGCGGAACCTGTCGCTTGCGCCGCCCAGGACTCCCCTGCAGGGTGCGCATGTCAGGCAGCGTGTTCGGGTTGTTCAACCAGCGCTCGATCTGCTCCAGCAACGCTTGCGCCGGGGCCGGGTAAGCGATCACATCGTGGTAAAGCAAGACCCGCTGAAAACGCGGCGGAATCCCATCCCCAAGGTGTACCAACAGAAATCGCAACACCCCATGGGCCCCACGACCAGCTACCTCGCCCAGCAGATCGAGCCCCAAGCCCCCTCGCAGAACCTGATCCACGATCAGCACGTCGACACGGTGCCGTCCCAGCAACTCACTCGCCTTCCCAAAGGAACAGGTCCCATAAACCGCATAACCCGGAACCGACAAGGACTCGCCAAGACGAGACACCACATTGGCATCCGCAGACGCCACCGCAATCCGCACCCTGGGGCCGCTCTCGAGACTGATACGTTGCATAACTACGTCGGTGCCAGACCTGCCACTACCAAGTCACACTGCGCACTCTGACCCGTTTCGCTATCCACTGCAACCACATGCAGCATCGCATTGGTATCCAACGACAACGTCACCAAAACCTTGGTGGCACCTCGACGCGCCTTGCGCAATCCGCGCAGCGCCAACTCGCCGAGCTTGTGATTGTCCTTCGTCAGCCGCGCTGAACCTTCATAGACCTGCAACAGCACTGAGTCCTGACCATCCCGCGTCGTCGTGAAACTCCGGGTGTGCTCCGTGGGCACCTTGGCATTGCGCGGAATGATGGCGTCGAACAATCCACCCAGCGTCGCGATACCAATCGCATGGGAGGTCACATCGATGAGCAACGGCAACGACCCCACCCGCAGCCCGACCTCCCCCTCCCGCAGACTTGGCACGGCACCCGTGTGCAACGTGTCAGGCTCCTCGGGGTGCTCCCACGTCGTCAATGCCTCCACTTCCTCTGAGCCATCCAAAGCATCTAAGGGCAACACCGCGCCATCAAAAGCTTCTGTCCTCACCGTGCCGCCGCTGTATCGGATGGGCGGCGCATAAGAGGCGATCCCATCGCCATAGCTGATCGCCGTCAACGAACCGGCATAGATCGCTGCCCCCAAAGACACGACCAAACCCGGGTCCAGGCGCATCAAGGGTTGACGCGAAAAATACTGCGCCACCATCTCCTGCAGCAGCGGTATCCGCGTCGAACCCCCAACCAGAACCACCTCCTCGATCTCCTCGGCGCTCACCCGAGCCAACCGCAGCGCCTCATCACACGTCACCAGCGTCCGCCGCAGCAGCGGCTCACACCAACTCTCGAAGGCGCTCCGGTCAAAAGAGAAGGTCACCGCAACCGGACGCGAGACACCCGCCAGGTGCTCCGATACCTCAACCACCACCTCCGTCTCGTGGCTCAGCCTGCACTTGATCGCCTCCCCAACGGCACGCAGCCGCTGCCACAAAGACTTGTCCGAACGCGGGTTGACCCCCGTCTGTATCAAAAAGGCACCTGCCATGGCCTCAGCCAAGCGCTCATCGATGTCGTCTCCGCCCAGGAAAGTGTCGCCCGCTGTCGACCGTACCTCAAACACCTCCCCTCGCTGCTCCAAAAGGGTCATGTCAAAAGTACCACCACCCAGATCGAACACCGCAATCATCCGCCGCGATGGCTTCTCACCAAAACCATAGGCCAACGCCGCCGCCGTCGGCTCGTTCAACAGCCGCAGCACCTCCAAACCGGCCCGCTGCCCCGCACGCATGGTCGCCGAACGCTGCGCCTCCCGAAAATTCGCTGGCACCGTCAGCACCGCCTGCCTGCTGCGCACCCCAAGATGCTCCTCAGCAATATCGGCCATCCGTCCCAGGATCAACGCCCCGATCTCCTCCGGCGCATAGTGCCGACCATGGACGCTGAACACACAACTGCGCCCCGGCCCCTCGTCCAAAACACAGGCCATGCGCCGCTGGCTCTCCACCGCCTCGGGAGAATAGATGGGACGACCCATCAGGCGCTTCGAGCTCAACACCGTCTCCGTCGGCGCGGCGCCAGCGCGCATCCGGGCGGCGTTGCCAACCAGCACCCTGCCGTCAGCCAAAAAAGACACCACCGACGCCTGCAACGATTCCCCGTTCTCATCGCGTACGACGTCGACCTTGCCGTCCCGCCAAATGGCAACGCTCGAATTCGACGTCCCCAAATCAATGCCCAAGGGAAGCGCTCTCATCGCATCAATCTCGCGCCACTGCGGACTCCGTCACGCTGCCATGACTGGACTCCGCCCCGCGCACCTCCATGTGCTCCGCCACGATCTCCACCAGGTCCAACAAACGCAACGACGCCTCCGCCTGGCGGTGCTTCAAGCCGTCCTCCAACATGGTCATGCAAAACGGGCACGCCACCGCCACCGCATCCACCCCCGTCTCCAGCGCCTGGTCGGCCCGCGCCACATTCACCCGCTGGCCCGCGTCCTCCTCCATCCACATGTGCCCGCCACCGGCACCACAGCACATCGCCTTATTGCCACAGGCGGCAAACTCGCGCGGCTCCACCCCTGGAATCGCCGCCAAGATCTCGCGCGGCTCCGCCCCCATGGCGTTCCACCGCGTCAAATAACACGAATCGTGGTAAGCAACCCGACCCAGCGCCGATGCCCTAAACCCCAAACGCCCAGATCGCACGTAGGTCGCCAAAAAATCCGCCGCATGCCACACCTCGAGCTCACAACCCAACGCCGGATACTCATTGCGCAAAACGTTGTAGCCGTGGGGACAGGTCGTCACCACCTTGCGGATCTGATAACGTTCGAAAACCTCGATGTTCTGACGCGCCAGCGTCCAGTAGAGGTACTCGTTGCCCGTGCGCCGTGCCGTATCGCCACAGCACTTCTCTTCGGCGCCCAGCACCGCAAAATCGACCTCCAAGGCCTGCAGAATCCGCACGAAGCTCGCCGCCACCTTCTTCTGACGCTCGTCATAAGACCCAGCGCAACCCACGAAAAACAACACCTCAGGCGCACGCCCCAGAGACTTCACCGTTGGCACACCCAGATCCCGCGCCCAATCCCCGCGCCGTGAACCCGACAAGCCCCACGGATTCGCACTCTGATCCAAGTTCCTGTACGTGTTGGCCAACTCCTGCGGCACTTCGCCGTGAAAAGCCAGGTGGCGCCGCATGTCGACGATCGTGTTGACGTGCTCGATGAAGACCGGACAAGTCGCCACACAGGCGCCACAGGTCGTGCAAGCCCAAAGCTCTTCCCGCGACACCACACTGTCCGCCAACGGCGCAAAGGTGTCCGCCGCCACACCCTCGCGCAAGATCGCTCGGCCACGCGCCTTCAACGCGTCCTTTAGATTGTGGATCACCATCATCGGATTGAGCGCCTTGCCCGTGTTGTAGGCCGGACAATAGTGCTCACAACGCCCACACTCGGTGCAAGCGTAGGTGTCCAACAACTGCTTCCAACTGAGGTCATGAATGTGACGCGCGCCGAGGTAAAAGGACTCCCCCGTCGCCTCATCCATCATCGCCTCTGTCGCGCTCTCGATGTCTACGGGAGGCAACGCCCCAACCTTCTTGCCAAAACTCGAAAAATAAACGTTGGGTAAAGCACCCAATAGGTGCAAGTGCTTGCCACGGGGGATCCAGTTCGCAAAGAAAACCACAATCCCAATGTGAAGGAAATAATTGACGTGGTAGAGGGCCGCCCAGCGCCACGAGTCGCCGTCGCCAGCGCCACCGCCTAGAAGCGCCGCCACCCACGAGGCGATGGGCGTCCACGCCGCGTCATGACCTTGATGCCCCTGGCCAATCTCTGCCCCATTCGCCAAAAACTTCGTCACCATCAACGCGGCGATCAACACCAGGATCAACGCCGCGTCCAGCGTGCGAACCACATGCGGCGGACGCACCACGTAGCGGCGAAACAATGCCACCGACACGGCCACCAACACCAACAACCCCAACACGTCTTGCGAGAACATCAGCCCGTCGTAGGCGCCAGCACCGATCAACTGCCCCCAGTGAAAACCATCCACCACCCCGCGGATGAGGTACTCGATCGTCTCGATCTGCAAGACGATGAAGCCCCAAAAAATGAAAAAATGCAGTATCCCCGCCGGCTCGGCAATCACACGCCCCTGGCCCAGGGCGTAGCGCACGAACGCACACACCCGCTCGCGCCAACCGTCCCAGCGTTGCTCACGCTTTCCCAGCAGTAAATAACGAAACAGCCAATACACCGTGTGGGCGGCGAGGCCAAAGCCAATCACCACCAACAACGACACCACCAGCGCTCTCATCCACTGCATCACGTCCATATAGGTCCACCCCCCGCTGGGATCTCAAGCATCGATGCCAGACGAACTCTCTCTAGGGAATCCACATGATCGCGTGAGATGACTGCTCCTTCCCGCCAAAGTCGCTGTCACCTGCCGCGAAGCGAAACCCGTAGGTGAGCTCATGCGCCCGCCGCGGATCGCTGGGCTCGGCAAATGCCAGTGGGCTGCGTCTCGCAAAATCGATGATCACCATGTCCGAGCCCGGGCCCAAGCCGCTCGCACCCGACACGCCCGAACCAATCAGTCCCACATGCCGTACCCCAACCGCCATGTCCCTATAAGTCATCCTGAAGGTCGGCAAATAGCTCGGCTTGACGTTGGCAATCAGCTCCTGGAGAAAAGTCACGAAACCGGCGTCCAAACCGTCGCCGGCCAAGGCCGGCGTCCCGCCCGCCAGCGTCAACTCAGCCAGACGCAGCGCGTGTTGGGGCCCATAGCCACCGCCAAGGTCGACCTTCACACCACCCGAACGACAGTGAGGCATCACATAAACGGCCTCACCCGATGGCGCGTACATGATGCGCGCCGCCCCTTGGCCAAAGGGATCCATGTCGACCCCCTGTACCCCCGGCCGGCGAGGATCCATATCCACCCGCACCGGCACGGTCTGCGATAGATCCCATGCAACGACGGCCCGTGTGCCCCCCGTCAACAACGTCGGCGGCGTGCCAGGCACCACCAAGGAGCCTGCCAAATTATCGGCGCTCAACGGACATCCCTGCGCCCTGTCGATGGGGTTCTCGGCACGCACCAACACGGCCTGGCTGAACAATGGCTCGCCGAGCACGTTCAGCGGCACCTTGTGCACGCCCGTGTCCCAGTTCGCATTGAAACGGGCGTTGCCTTCAATCAAGTACAACGCGTCACCAAAGAGGTTCACCGACTGGAAAGTGTTCTTGGAGTGCGAATTGAAACCATAGTCCTTCGCAACCAAATACAGTGACGACAGCACATTCTTGCCGCGCTCCGCCGGCAAATCCGCCACGTAGACCCCACGCTGACCACCGCTGGCCCCCGTCCGACCCACATCGATGGCAAAAAGCTTCTGCCACGACTCCGAATAGACCCCCCGACAAATATTGGTACCAAAGGGGAAAACGATCACCGCTTCAGGCGTCACCGCCTCCTCTCGGGTGTAAGGATCCAACAAAAAGGCCCCCCGACCGGCCAATGCAAAGACCCGCTTCGCTGGCCCCGGTACCAAACCACAAATCCGCCCCACGAAGAGACCATCGCCAGAAAAATCAGCATCGTGCCACTGCCCCCGCATCGCCGACGGCACCAACACATGCATCCCCTGAGCACCCTCCACGTGTGGGTTGAAATCATACTCCTGGGGCGCCCCGCGCAAGTCTACCCGCCTCAGCACATCGCCGCCGGCCGTGTTCACCCGGCTGCTCGCCGCGACCAGGAAAAAACCACCGCTGCTACTGCTGTCGAAAGCCCAGTTGTTACCTGGACCCGCCCCTGAGCTGCCCAAGGTCGCCAACGCTTCACTCTCGACGGCCTTGCCCTCGCGCTGCTCCAGCTCACTCGGCATCGCCAAACGCGGCAGATCACCCCGCACCTCGACCCGCGTCTCGCCAGCCGCAGGCACACCTTCCTCAGCCCCTGCCCCTTCCCCTTCATTGCCAGCCGCCGCCGCCACGGCCTCCTGCGCCGGCGGAGCGCTGCCACCGCTCTGGGATCTGCGCTCGCTCTCACAGGCCACTGTGCTCGCCAACAGCCCCAAACTAAAAAGCAATGCCAATAACTTACGCAATGTGTTTCTCCTCGCTAGATCCCACGGATGCTCCGCGCAATCCCAGCGCCTGGGGCATCGCGAGACCGACGCCGCCGCACGCCACTACCAAGCACGCACCCGACTTTAGTTCACCAACCCTACCAGGCGCAACCAAACCACCACCCCCCCTTTGCCACCTCACCCGCAGCCCCCAGAAAGCGCGTCAACAGCGGGAATGCAACCCGGATCCACACCCGTGGACACTGCGCAATTGACGTCCGCCACCGACTCATGCAGGCTATTCCCGCAACCATCGGGGCGCGCGCCACCATGGCGTCGGGCGCTTCGTTGCCTACGGATTGCCGGTCTAGCTTGAGGAGATGACATGGGTTCGGATGACGTGGAAGTGCTCGACATCAAAGAAATTCACGAAGTGGATGAAAACACACCCATAAATATCGGAGACCTCGACGATGCCGATGCGTGCGCTGAAGCCATCGAAGTCGATGACTTTGATATGGACGACGAACATGAGGTAACGCTCTTGGTCGACGATCAAGAAGGGCCTCTGCCACAAGAAACGACACGACCCGACGACCTTCTGAAAACAACGCCATCCGAGGAAACCACACCCACCACCGCGCAGCCTCAACCCAGCACACCGCCCGAAGCGGCCCAAGCCAGCCACGACAGCGCCGCGACGGAACCCGCCGCCCCCCCCCAGGCGCCCACTTCACCGCAGGACCCCTCTGAACCTTGCGAGGACACGGCCAGCCAGCATGTTGACGACGCTGAAGCCGATGGCGTCGAGTTCATCGAAATCGATGACGACATGCCAGATCCGCAACAGGCCGAAATGGACACCATGCAAGCCCGCATCGTGGCCCTTGAGGAAGAGCTCCGCGCCACCCAGCAGCGCCTCTTGCGCGTCGCCGCAGAGTTCGAGAACTTCAAACGACGGGCCGAGCGCGACAAAGAAGACCTCAAACGCTTTGGCAACGAAAAACTCATCGTCGACTTCCTCCCCGTCCAGGACAACCTCGAACGGGCGATCCTCCACGCCGCCACCTCTGATGACCGACAGAGCCTCCTCCAAGGCGTGCAAATGGTCCAACGCCAGTTTGTAGCCACCCTCGGCAAACACCAATGCAACGGCTTCGACAGCCTCGGCGCCTCCTTCGACCCACAGCGCCACGAAGCCATCCACCAGATCGAAAAGCCCGACCTCCCCGCTAACACCATCCTCGAAGAGTACCAACGGGGTTACTTCCTCAACGACAGACTCATCCGACCGGCCCTCGTCGTGGTTTCCAAGCTGCCATCGGGACAAAGTGAGCCCTTGACCCCTGAGCAGACCGTTGCTGATGACACGGCGATCGCCGTAGACTCTTCCGGTGAAGCCCGCGAAGTGAGCTCGAACGAAAACCCGGCAGAGTGACCCCAACCGCCTCGGCATCACGCCTCGACTAACGTCCCCATCGGCTTGCAATGGGAGCTTGATCTATGTCTCGCGTCATCGGAATCGACCTCGGCACCACCAACTCTTGCGTCGCTGTCCTCGACAACGGGGCCCCTGTCGTCATCCCCAACATGGAAGGCTCGAGAACCACCCCTTCCGTCATCGGCTTCAGCCCCGACGGCGAACGCTTCATTGGCCAGATCGCCAAACGACAAGGCGTCACCAACCCCGAAAAAACCATCTACGCCGTCAAGAGACTCATCGGCAGACGCTTCAAAGACGACGAAACCCAACACGCCATCAAGCTCGCCTCCTTCCCCATCATCAAAGCACCCAACGGAGACGCGTGGGTCCGCGCTGGCGAACGCGACTATGCACCGGCCGAAATCTCCGCCATGATCCTCACCCATATGCGGGAAATCGCCGAAGACTATCTTGGCGAAGCCGTCACCGACGCCGTCATCACCGTCCCGGCCTATTTCAACGACAGCCAACGCCAAGCCACCCGTGACGCCGGCCGCATCGCCGGCCTCAATGTACTCCGCGTCATCAACGAGCCCACCGCGGCCTCACTCGCCTATGGCTTTGGCGAATCCAAAAGCGAAATCATCGCCGTATACGACCTCGGCGGTGGCACCTTCGATATCTCCATCCTCCAACTCGGCGACGGCCTCTACGAAGTCCTCGCCACCAACGGCGACACCTACCTCGGCGGTGAAGACTTCGACAACCTCATCATCGACAAGCTCGCCACGGAATTTGCCGCCAACCATGGCGGCATCGACCCCAGGAGCGAACCCGCCGCCCTCCAACGCCTCAAAGAAGCCGCAGAGAGAGCCAAGCACGAACTCTCCGTCGCCAAAGAAACGGAAATCTCCCTGCCCTTCCTCATGACCTCCAAAGGCGCGCCGGTCCACTTCAACCGCACCATGTCCCGCTCCGAGCTCGAAGCCATCACCGAAAAACTCGTCGAGCGCTCCCTCGAACCCTGCAAAAAGGCCCTCAGCGACGCCGGCCTCAGCCCCGCACAGATCACCCAGGTCGTCCTGGTCGGCGGCATGACCCGCATGCCCCTCGTCCAAAAAACCGTCGCCAGCTTCTTCGGCAAAGCCCCAAGCCTCAAGGTCAACCCCGATGAGGTCGTCGCCATTGGCGCTGCCATCCAGGGCGGTGTCCTCCGCGGTGAGGTCGAGGAGGTCCTCCTCCTCGACGTCACGCCACTCTCGCTGGGGATCGAAACCATGGGCGGCATCTTCACCCCCCTCATCCAACGCAACACCCCCATCCCCTGCCACGCCAGCGAAGTCTTCACCACCACCCTCGACTTCCAAGACATGGTCTCCGTCCATGTGCTCCAAGGGGAAAGACAACTCGCCCGCGACAACCACAGCCTGGCCCGCTTCGAGCTCTTCGGCATCCCACCAGGGCCCCGCGGACAACCCCAGATCGAGGTCAGCTTCAACATCGACGTCAACGGACTGGTCGCCGTCTCGGCCAAAGAGCTCACCACCGGAAAAGAGCAGTCCATTCGCGTCGTGGCTTCTGGCGGCCTCAATGAGTCCATGATCCAGAAAATGATCGCCGAAGCCGACGCCCAGCGCGAGTCCGACCGTGTCCGCAAGGAGCGCGTCGAGCTCTGTAACCGCGTCAAAGGACTCATCTACACCACCGAAAAGTCCGCCCGCGAATACGCGGCCTACCTCAAAAAGGGCGACCACGTCATGATTGAAAAGGCCGTCATGCGCGCCAAGGATCTCGTCGAGTTCCCCGACAACGCCGAGATCGCCGACCTCAATGAATCCCTCACTAACCTCGAAGAAGCCGCCCAACGCGTGGCCGAGGCCATGTACGCAGAAATGATGTACAACAACGACGACAAAGCCTGAGCACGGGTGCTGCACCTGGCCTCTTGGCACGGCCACCCGAAGGCTTTCGCCCCGAGCGCACCCTATGCCTTCACACTACCAACGCTTGGGACTCGCGCCACAGGCCACACCCCAACAAATCCGCCGCGCCTATAAGCAACGCCTCCGCCAGCTCCACCCCGATCTCAACCCCGAGCTGCCCCAAGGCGATCTCCACGAGCTCCGCAGCGCTTACCGCACCCTCATCGACCCCCAAAAACGCGCCGCCTACGATCGGCACCGACAGCTCCCCAGCAAAACCGCCCTCGCCACCGCCGTCGGCACCTCCATCGGCAAGCTCATCGCCAGAGTCCGCCCCCGCCACACCCTCCACATCGCCTTCGAAGAAGCCATCAGCGGCTGCCTGCGCCGAGTCGCTGGCCAAAGCATCACCATCCCGCCGGGACCACCGCGCACTCTCCACCTCCAATCCGCCAAAGGCCCCATCACCTGCCGCCTGCGCTACCAAGACCACCCCTTCTTCCTCCGCCAAGGCCCCCACCTCCACCTCGACGTCCCCATCTCCTGCGCTCAGGCCCTCCAGGGCTGCCTCGTCGAGGTCCCCAGCCTCGAAGGCATCCTCAAAGTCCGCATCCCCCCCGCCCTCCGCCACAACCCAACCTGCCTCCACCGGCGCGGCCTCTACGACACCCGCGGCCAACGCGGCGACCTCTTCCTCCACTGGCGCCTCGAAATCCCCCAAATCACCGACCCAGCGCTCATCGACCGCTTCCGCCAACTCGAAGCGCTCTGCCCCCCTGACGCCTTCCCCCGACGCCAGGCCTTCCACGACCAAATCCATGCCCTCTACGAAAGCTAAACACCTCAGACGCCCGCACGTCGCCACCGGCACCCTGGCCCTGCTCGCCCTCCTCGCCAGCATCGCCGGCCTGGCCCCCAACTGCGCCATCGCCGAGACCCCCGCCCTGCCGCAGATCGCCGCCCTACTCCCCCTCTCGGGACCCCACAAAGACCTCGGCCAAGCCGCCCGCGACGGACTCGAGTGGGCCCGCGACGCCCTCCCCATGCCCGTGGAGCTCATCGTCCACGACTCCCTCGGCACCCCGGAAGGCGCCGCCCAAGCCGTCGACACCCTCGCCACGATGCACCCCAACCTCATCGCCATCATCGGCCCCATCGGACAAATCGAATCGGCAGCCGCAGCAGCACGCGCCATGGAACTCGCCATCCCCATCCTCCTCCTCACCAGCGCCGAAAACAGCGAAGACGCCACCCAAGGCGTCTTTCGCCTCCGCCTCTCCCCCGAGGCCCAAGCCCGCGCCCTCGGCACCTTCACCGTCCATCAACTCAACGCCACCCAAGCCGCCATCTTCTATCCCGATAACGCCTATGGAACCACCTGCGCCCAGGCGTACGCAGCGGCCCTCCTCCAAGCCGGCGGTACCCTCCACGCCATCGAGGCCTACCCCCCCCGCCAGCCCAACGACGCCACCGCCGCTGAACTGCTCACGGGGAAACGCACCCGACAACTCACCACCACCAGCCAATCACCCACGCCAAAGGCTTCGACCCAACGCCACAAAAAAGCCCAGATCGCCTTCGACGTCCTCTTCATCCCCGACAACGCCTCCCGAGTCGTCAGAGTCCTCAGCGCCCTCAAAGCAGCCGGCTGGCCCACCTCGAAAATACAACTCCTCGGCACCAGCGCTTGGCTCGCTGGCTCCCTCCGCGGCACCACCGCCGCCACCGGCGCCCTCATCCTCGACATCTGTGACCTCCAACGCGACCAGCCCAGCCGCGACCGCTACGACGACTTCTACGCCACCTTCGACCGCCCCCCCACTGAGCTCGAAGGGCAAGCACACGACGCGCTCCTCGTCGCCGTCTCCGCCCTGCGCCGCTGCCCTCGAGCCCCGTCACGTGAATGCCTCCTCCAAGCCCTGAAGAGCGGCGCCACCTGGCCCGGGGTCTGCGGCGGCTTCCGCCTCAACCCACAAGGGGCTATCCTCCGCGACGTCTTCGTCTACGAAGTCGATGACCAAGGGCGCCCTTGGCCCACTCAGTAGCACGCCATCTGGAGTCCCCCTGTGCCTCTGTCCCACTCACCGCGTCGCCTCGCCCTCCACTTGGGGCTATTCGCCCTCACCGTCGCCGTGATCATCCTCTGGTGGTTGCCCGACTGGCAAGGCGGTCTCATCTACGCTGCCGCCCTCTCAGCCATCCTCCTGGCCCATGAGTTCGGACACTACTTCGCCGCCAAACGTCACCACGTCGACGTCACCCTGCCTTATTTCCTCCCCGGCCTGCCGCCCTTCTACACCTTTGGCGCCTTCATCAAAATGCGCGCCTCCTACCTCGATCGCAAAGCCCTCCTCTGTATCGGCGCCGCCGGCCCCCTCGCTGGCGCCGCCGTCGCCCTGCCCATCTATGTCGTCGGGCTCAGTCTCAGCGAAGTCCACGAAATCCCCCCCCTCACAAGCACCGCCGAGCTCCTCGTCTTCGGCGACAGCCTCTTCACCTGGTTGACCGCCTACCTCCTCTTCGACCCTCTCCCGCGCGACCACGACATCTTCCTCCACCCCCTCGCCTACGCCGGCTGGGTCGGATTCTTCGTCACCGCCCTCAACCTCACCCCAGCGGGCCAACTCGATGGCGGCCACATCGGCTTTGCCGTCTTCGGCAGAGCCTACCGCTACGCGGCCCGCGCCTGCTTCGCCGTCATCATCCTCCTCGGCCTCCTCCTCCACCCGGTCTGGCTCGTCCTGGCCATCTTTCTCATCGTCACCGGCATCGACCACCCCGAAGTCGACGACACGCCCCCGCCACCCTGGGCCTATGGTATCGGCGCGGCCTGTCTGCTCCTCTTCGCCTTCGCCTTTGTGCCACGCCCCATCGTCCTGCCGCTGCTTCACGAGCTGCTATCAGCCGTCTTCTAATACCCGAGGGGGTCCCATGCGCTTTCAATGTGAACACTGCACCTTCGTGGGATCGCCACGCCGACTCTGGCACGCTCAGGAGCGAGTCGCCTTGGAATGCCCCCAATGTGGGCGCATTGAGCCCATCCACCTCCACCTCGAAGCCAGCGACGCCGCGACCGCGCCGCCAGCCCAACCCGGCGGCTCACCACCGCATCCCCAACCCACCGCCGACGCGCCTCTGACGGACGCGCCCAAACCCAGCTCTCCCGCCGCGCACGCCCGCACTGACGTGGATCCAGAACCCACCCCTCGCGCCCCGGCAGCCCCTCACCCCAGCGCCAGCCAGCGCGTCCCCGCCTTACCCGAGATCGCCGCCGACGTCCCACCGCAGCAGTGCCGCAAGTGTGGCCACCGCCAGGCCGACCCCGGATCCTGCCATCGCTGCGGCTTCTCCCCCGCAGTCGACAAACCTGGCGAAATGCCTTGGGATCGCAACGAAAATGTCGACCCGGCAGATCTCGCCGAAGCCCAGCGCCTCTGGGAAGCGGCCCTCGCCGAAGGCACCCTCGAAGGCCACCGGCGCTTCACCGCCTTCTGCAAACTGAAGCAGCTTGACGACTTGGCCTGCCGCAGGTACCGCTTCCGGGTCGCCGACCGACCTGACGATGGACACGCGGCGGCCCAACTCGAGGACCTCTTCGAGGCGGCAAACCTCCCCCTGAGCCAGCGCTTTGCAGCCGAACGCGCCCAACTTCAAGAGGGCCTCTCAACCTTTCGCAAATCTCTCTATGTCCTGGTGATCCTTGCCGCCATCCTCATGGCGCTCTTCTTTTTCACCAACTATCCAAACATTCTGGGCTGAAACCCTCGCCCAACACCCACGACACTGTCATGGAGATCAATATGTCAATCAGGTCAATCGCTCTCTCCATCCTGCTCTTCAGCCTCATCGCTTGCCAAGCTCAAGGCGAGAAGCCCGCGACCACGGCCAAAACCGCCGCCACTCCAGAGGCGCCAGCGCAGCCTGCCACCACCCCCGAGGAGGCGAGTCCTGCCGAGGCGACCAACCAGGCCGCAGGTGAACGGGTGCACGATCCCCACGGCGGCATGCAGGGGCTCCTGCAAGGCTCTGATGAGACGGGCGCCCTGGACGAAGAGCTCCCGGGCGAAGTCGCCCTGCGGGGCACCGCAGCGGGAGCCCATGGCGACAGCATCGCCGCGCTACCCGCCACCACCTTCGACCTCAAGAATCCCAAAACCCTGGACCGTTTGGTCCCTGATAAGTTCCGCGTCCGCTTCGTCACCACCAAAGGGGACTTCGTCGTCGAGGTTCAGCGAGAGTGGGCCCCCGTCGGCGCCGAGCGCTTCTACAACCTGGTCGTCGCCGGCTATTTCCAAGACATCGCCCTCTTCCGCGTCGTCGACAATTTCGTCGTCCAGTTCGGTATCCACGGCGACCCGCAGATCTCCGCGGCCTGGGCCGGCGCCGAGATCACCGACGACCCGGTCAGCCAGAGCAATCAACGCGGCATGATGACCTTCGCCACCGCCGGCCCCAACACCCGCACCACCCAGATCTTCATCAACCTCAGAGACAACCTGCGCCTCGACAACATGGGCTTCGCCCCCTTTGCCCGCGTCATCGAAGGCATGAATGTGGTCGATGCTTTCTACAATGGCTACGGGGAACGACCCGACCAGAGCCGCATCGGGCAGCAGGGCAACACCTACCTCAAAGCCTCCTTCCCCAACCTCGACTACATTCTCTCCGCAGAAATCGTAGGCTGAACGCCGTGCCCGTCTCCTCTCTCGCGACCTTTGATATCCTCTTCGAGGCCTTCGCCAACGCCCAACGCCAACTCTACCTCGTCGGCGGCTGCGTACGCGATATCCTCATGGCCCTGCCCCCCAAGGACTACGATTTCACGACCGACGCAACGCCCCAAGAAATTCGGGCCATTCTCCGCGGCGCCGGTCTCAAAGCCATCCCCATCGGCGAGGCCTTTGGCACCATCGCCACGGTCATCCGCCGCGCCACCTACGAGATCACCACCTTTCGCGTCAAGGAGTCCTACACCAAACACTCCCGCCACCCCGTCGTGGTCTTTGGCCAGCGGCTCGAGGACGACCTCGCCCGGCGCGACCTCACCATCAACGCCATGGCCATGCGGCGCGACGGCACCCTCATCGACCCCTTCCAGGGTGAAAGGGATATCCGCGCCCAACGCCTGCAAGTCCCTGCCGCCACCCCAGAAAAGACACGGGAGATCTTCGCCGACGATCCCTTGAGGATGTTGCGCATCCCCCGCTTCATCGCCCGCTTCGCCTTCCAACCCACGGAAGTCACCAGCGCCGCCGCCCTCCCCCTGGCCTACTCCATCCTCGACGTCAGCCGAGAACGCTGGAAAAACGAAGTGCACCGCCTCCTCGGCGAGCCTCACTGCGCCACGGCCCTACAGTGGCTCGCCGACGTCGGCCTGCTCGCCTTCATCTTGCCGGAAGTCGACGCGTTGCGCAGCGCCAGGGCCCACCTCGCCTTTCCCAACCTCGACCTCAGCCGACCCGACCCTGGCGCACCCTCCCTCTGGGAACAGTCTCTCGCCCTCCTCCAACACAGCCCCCCTCAACCCATGTTGCGCTGGGCCATCATGCTACACGCCATCGGGCTCCCCCCGGCGCTGCGCTGCGGCGCCGCCCTCGGCGCCACCCAGTTCAGCCTGGTCAGAGCCGAAGAAATCGCCCTCCGCTTCCGCTTCTCCAACAGCGAAAGACACCGCCTCCTCTGCCTCCTCACCCAGCTCTCACCCCACTGGCTCGCTTCTCCTCCCGCGACGGCTACCTTGCACCACCTCGTCGAAGCCCTCGGCCCCGACCTCCCGCTGTGGCGCGACTACATCCAAGGCCGTCTCCAGCGCGCGACATCGGCGCTCGAAGCCGCACCACAGCTCCGGCACCACTTCGACGAAGTGAACACACGGCTCGCCGCCGCCGGCCAGCCTAACGCAGCAACCTGGCGCCTGCCCCCGAAGCTCGGCACCCACCTCCAGCAGCACCTTGGACTGCGCGGCCAGGCCCTTGGCCAGCTCATGCACCGGCTCAAAGATGAGCTCTACGCCGAGAACATCGCGCCCACCGCCTCCATGGACGATTACCTCGCCCTGGCGCATCGCCTGATGCACCCCGCAGACCCGACCTCCTAGCCGGCGCAGCGCGCCAACGACGTCATGGACACCCCTAAATCGAAGGCCAGCGATTTTCGACCCAACGCACGCTCTCGTCCGACCCCTTGTCTTTTCGCACTTTTCGGTCTATAGCTTGGCACGCTGAATGTGGAGCGTCCTGGTTGATCCCCACCGAAACCACCGCCTTTCTGCTTGAAGCACGTCGCGTGGCTGTTTGACAGCCTCAAGGACCTCCGTTAGGTTGTCCTACCACCTCGTGTGTCTGGGTGGTTATGGCCCACATCGGGTCACCACCTTTTGTGTTTAGATCATTTGTTGAGTCGCTTGCAGTAGACATCTTTGCCATAGTGAAGGAGGAACCGATGGAGTTACGTCGGAGTTTTTGGTTGGGCCTCGTCGGCGCGCTTTTTGTCCTGGGCACCTACGGGTGTGGGCCTTCTTACCCTGAGTGTCATGACGACAAGAACTGCGCTGAGAAAAATGAGTACTGCTTGAACGCCAAGTGCGCACAGTGTCGCGATGACAGCCACTGCGTCTCCCGTTTCGACGAGAGCTTCGTCTGTAACGGTGGAACCTGTGCCCGCATCAACGGTTACTGCAACCCACCGGCCTTCAACTGCCCCACGGGACAAAAATGTCGCGACCGCCGCTGTGGTCCCGAGTGTCTCGGTCCCGAAGAGTGTCCTCCTGGCCAGATCTGTGAGAACGGCCGCTGCCGCATGCCACCGGAGTGCACCTCCGATGAGGACTGCCCTGCCGGCCAGATCTGCCAGAACGAACGCTGCGTCCTGCCCCCGGTCTGCCAGCCGCGCACCATCTACTTCGACTTCGACGAGTCCGCCATCCGCTCCGATGCCAAGAACACCCTCAACAGCAACTTCGACTGCTTCAAATCTCGTGGCATCAACGCCATGGAGCTGACCGGTCACTGCGATGAGCGTGGCACCGAAGAGTACAACATGGCCCTCGGCAATCGGCGCGCCCGCGCCACCGAGTCCGTCCTCCAGAAAATGGGCGTCGCCAAACGCGCCATCACCACCCGCAGCCGCGGTGAGTACGAACCCGTCGTCCCCAACGCCCAAAGCGAAGCGGACCACCAGCGCAACCGTCGCGTCGAGTTCGTCTATAAATGATACGACCTAGAGGCAGGGCCCCTAGCCGCTGCCTCTAGCGATGAAAAAAAAAGCCGAGACCTAAGGTCTCGGCTTTTTCCGTTTTCACCGCGCCATCGTCTCACCCGCGCCAAGTCACCTGAGCCGCGGCGACCCAAAAATGCTGCCCGCCAAGGACATCGCCCTTCGCCGCTGTCGGCAGCATCGGAATTTCATTGCCCAAGCCCTCCGGCGCCAACCAGGCGCAAAAGGGGCAAGGCATCGACGCCCTCAGTTGAAAGCCTCGATCACCTCGTAACGTTTCGCCATCGCTTTGATCCCAAAACCACGCATCAGCGTCAACCACGGCGAACCATGGGTGTTCCCGCCACTGGCAGAAACGACGCGCCAAACCTGGCCACGGAACCAAACCTCACGGCCAATCAATCCGCTGGTGCTCCCCCTCCCTAACTTGGAGGCCCTCTCGGTGCTCTCGTTCATGGCGGCCCTCCTCTTGCCCATCGGGCACTCGCAACCTCGTGCAGACGCCTTAGCTCATCAACGCAACCACTGCGCGGGAGATCTACCATCTCGACACCAAGGTCCGTCCCGTATCGCGCCCCACTTGACGCGATAAGCAAAGTCTCACTGCAGAAAGTGGGCCAACATTCTCACCAGACGCGCACCGCTAAGGAAGGCGTCCACCCTGATCTCATCATAGCGAATGCCAACCCCACATGCATCAAGCGTTACGCATTTTTCCTCACCCCAACCGCCCCCAACTGCCACCATCCGCTGCTGACTTGCCAGCGCGGCCCCTTTGTTGCTACCCACATCCCGACCCGCTCTCTGGGTCACCCGTCAACGCCAGGAACACCCCCCATGTCGGAAACGACCGCGCCCCAAAACGAAACGGACGAACCACACCAGGCAGACCCGGCCCTCCGCGGCGCCTCCTACCCAGCGCTCCTCTTCCGCGGCCTCCCCTACGCCTTGCTCTCCATCGCTCTCCACATCCTCGTCATCGCCCTGCTCCACTACCTGCAACTGGCCAGCGGACTCGTCCATATGCAAATCGAGTGGAGCGATGCGCCGCTTACGGGAATCGGTACCTACGCAGAGGTCCTCGACGCCAATGAGACGGCGGCCCATACACCAGATGACGACCAGAGCTTGTCCCAAGAACAGCCCCCTGAGGACGTACCCACCTTCGCCGAACGCCACCCGCCTCCCGCCCCGGAGGAAGAAGCCCCCCCGCCCGAAGCACCGCCGCCCACGACTCAACGTCAGCTCCGCCCCATCCCGGTCTACAAAGCCAAAGTGCGCGAGCGCCAGCGCGAGACGCCCACCCACGCGGATGAGCCGACCCCGCCCCTACCACCCCAAGAGGAGGACCCTTCGCCCATAGAAGATCACCCCGACCAGGAAGCTGACGACGCCGTCGCCTCCCGCGTCCCCCTCGTCGATGATCCTCTGCCACAGCGCCACGCCGCGGCGGCCGTCCCCACCGTCGGCGATTTCGGTCCAGGAAACGCCCGCCTCATCGTTCTCATCCGCAACGACCGCGTCCGCGAGAGCCGCTACGAGGACAGCGTCCGCAAGCTGCTCACCGCCTTCCCCGATTACCAAGTCACCCTGCGACAGAGCGGCATCGATCCCCTCAACGCCCTCGACGCACTCCTCATCGCCACGCCCGATCCCAGAGTCTTCGCCGAAACCTTCCTCGCTGTGCAACACACCCTCTCGGACGCCCAGATCCAAGACAGCCTGAACCAATCCTTCTCAGGGAGCCTCGCTTGGCAAGAGCTTCACGGCCGCCCCCTCGCCGTACCCATCGCCCCAGCCGATCCCGAGGAAGCGCAACACGGCCGATATCAACGGGTCGTCTATATGCCCAACCCAAGCCTGGTGCTCTACCTCCCCTTCCACCTGCTCCACACCCTCGGCGACCCCAACCAAGTCGAAACCGCCGAACCCATGGCCGAGCGCTCACTCCTGCAAACGCTCCAGGAAATCGCCGAGGTCGACGGCGCCGCCGGCTCCAATCCTGCCGTCTTCGTCATGGTCCGCGGGATCACCTCCCTGACCTTCGGCGCCGGCCTCCCGCCGCTGCCCGCCCCCATCGCCCTCTCGGCCTCCATCTCGGCCGACGACAATCCCAGGCTGCTCACCCGGCTCGAGTTCACCGATCCCGCCACCGCCCAAGACTTCATCAGCCGCTGGCCCGCTTTCCTCAACGCCGTCGCGCGCCTGCGCCTGCCCGGCCTCGCCCCCATGCTGCGCGCCATCGAGCTCTCCCAAGAGGGCGTCATGGTATATGGCGATGGAGAATTGAACGGCAGCCTGGTAGGCTTGTTGTTGATGTTCATCGCCAACAGCCTGCCCACGGTCGGTGGCTGAGCGGCATTGGAGCTTTGCATGCCACACCGCAATTCATCTTGGATCCACGTCCCTCTCACGGCGCTCTTCGCCTTCTTGCTTGGCCCCGTGAGCCACACCTTCGCCGACTCGCCCCTGACGAACACCCCCTTCTCCTCGGCTTACCTCGACAGCCCTCTCGTGCAGGCGGCTGCCGCCATGAACGATGGCGACCCGGTCGCCCTCTTTGCCGCCCTCAGTGACGAGAGCCTGGCTCACGACCTCCGCGCCGCCATCATCAACGCCCTGCCCTGGTCCCCCCAGCCGCGCGACCGCGCCTTGGCCTACGCCCACTTCCTCGCCACCGCCAAGGAGATCCCGCGCCCCGACCTCAGCCTCTCTGATCTCAACCCAGCGGAGGTCTTTGCCTTGGGCTACCTCCTGGCCATGGACGACTATACCAACCTGGGCCCCCTGGGCGGGCCCGGAGAATTGGCCACCCTCACGCCACTGCGCCTCCTAAACACAGCTTCCCTGCAAGCCCCAGGCAGCTACACCGTACACCTCATCGGCGCCCTGGTCCTCGCCCAGCAGGCCCTGCGCAATGACTGGTGCCAGGTCTACCGCGTCGTCGCAGCCGTCAACGAACGCTTCCCCGACAGGCGCGATCTGCGCCCCGACGCGGTCAATGTCGTCACGCGCTACATCGACCTCTACCGCACCGAGTGTCCCCGCTCGCGTCCCGTCAAAGGGCCTTGATTCATGTGCGCCGCACCAGCATCTCGCTCCAGCCATGGCGTCGCGGCCGTCACCTTGTCGGGTCTGTGGCTGCTGGGCCTCTCCCTCATCGCCTGTGATGAGCCCCCCGCCCGTTATCCGTCCTGGTCCCTGGACACCCGCTACCCCGTGGCTCCAGGCCTCTCGTCGGAGCGGGCCGACGGGTCTCTTGACGCAGACCCTGGGGATGTCCACCCCGACGCCTGTACCCAGGACCCCTGTTTGCCAGACCCATCCTCGCGCTACTGTCCACCTGGCCAGCAATGCCATTGGACCTGCCTGGAACCCTGCGCCGCCCTCTGCGCCGAGTCAAGTCATTGCCAACTCGAGTGCCCCACGGGTGCTTGCACCCTCGCGTGCCAGGACCAGGCACAGTGCCATCTCAACTGCCCCCTCGGTACCTGCGACACCCTCTGCGCCCCAGGCGCACGCTGCAGCGTCGCCTGCCGTGACGGCGACTGCCACATGCTCTGTAGCCAAGCGCGCCTCTGTGCCATGGAGGACTGTGCCCACTCCTGCACGGTCGCCTGCGGCGGCACCATCCACTGCCGCAACGCCTGCCTCTTCGAGGCCTTGAACTGTTGGTTGCGCTACGATTGAGGCGCTGCTTCTGCGTCGCGGCGCACTTCCGCGAGCTGGCCAACGATGAGGGCCAGCAAAGCGTCCATCCCCTCGCCAGTCGCCGCGCTGACCGCCGCAAAGGGGTAGCCGGCATCACCGAAATATTGGGCCAAGCCCTCGCTCCGCGCCCGCACATGCGTCAGGTCCACTTTGTTCAACACCACCACCTGGGGCCGCTGCGCCAGATCCTCTGCATAGGCGGTCAACTCGGCGTTGAGTCGCTCGAAATCGCCGATGGGATCGCGCTCGCTCTCCACCCCTTCGAGCTCTTCCGTGACCTCGATGATGTGTAGCAGCAGCGCCGTGCGCTCCAGGTGGCGCAGAAAGTCATGGCCCAAACCTCGGCCAGCGCTGGCCCCGACGATGAGTCCGGGAATGTCGGCCACCACGAAATCGACCTCATCTCGCCACACCACCACCCCGAGATTGGGAGTCAATGTCGTGAAAGGATAAGCGGCGACCTTGGGCTTGGCGTTGGACACGGCGCGAATCAGGGTCGACTTGCCCACGCTGGGAAAACCCAAGAGCCCAACGTCAGCGAGCATTTTCATCTCGAGGCGTAACGCGATGCTCTCGCCGGCTTCACCCTTCTCGGCGAAGTCGGGACTCCTATGGGTCGCCGTCGCGAAACGCGCATTGCCCTTGCCGCCCTTGCCCCCGCGGGCCACAATCAGTCGCTGCCCATCGCTGACGAGGTCCCCCAGGAGCCCATCGTCATCTTGGCCATAGACGAGGGTCCCTACGGGCACTTCGACCTCAATCGACGCGCCCCCCCGGCCATGCATCTGGTTCTTGCCCCCAGGCGCCCCGTTCTTGGCCTTGAGATTGCGACGGAAGCGCAGGTGCGAGAGGGTGTTCACTCGGTGGCTGGCCACCAGACAAACATCCCCACCGCTGCCACCATCGCCCCCTGCCGGCCCACCTCGGGGCACGAACTTCTCGCGCCTGAAGTAGACCGCCCCATCTCCGCCCTTTCCCGCATGGGCCCAAAGGGTTATTTCATCGACGAAGAGCGCCACTGTGACCACCCTGACAAAGGCAAAGGGCCCTTTGCCCAATTCCATTGGAAAGACAAGCCCGCATACAAGAAGAGGGACGCTGCGGTCCCTCATACTCGTCGCTTAGGATGAAAGCCAACGCCTGAACTAGGCCTGGCCCTCTTGCTCCGTCGCCGCAGGGATGATGCTCACCCGCTTGCGATCGCGTCCCACGCGCTCAAAATTCACCACCCCATCGACCAGCGCGAAGAGGGTGTAGTCACGCCCCATACCGACGTGCTGACCAGGATGAACCTGGGTGCCACGTTGACGAATGATGATATTCCCAGCCCTGCAGGTCTCGCCACCGTAGAGCTTCACACCACGGTATTGCGGATTACTATCCCGACCATTGCGGCTGGATCCTTGGCCTTTCTTATGCGCCATGATCCTCTCCCTTCTTCCAGCGTCACGCGCTGGGGACTCGATGACTCAACCAGCCTACGCCGTCGGCGCCACGATGTTCGTGATCCGCACTTCCGTAAAGCTCTGCCGATGTCCACGTTTACGATGATAATTCTTGCGACGGCGAAACTTGTAAATCGTCACCTTGCGCGCGCGACCGTGGCGCACCACCGTGCCCACCACCTTGGCCGCTTCGACCAATGGCGTGCCAACCACCAGCCCTTCACCGGCGCCCACTGCCAACACATCGAAATCGACGGTCCCACCAACATCAGCAGCCAGCTTCTCGATCTGCAGCAGATCGTTCTGCCCAACGCGATATTGCTTACCGCCTGTGCGAATCACAGCGTACATGTCTGAACCTCAAAAAATGTATCGTCACAAAAAATGTCGCTCTACCGCGCAGGCTTGCGCGACCATTCACCGGAGCAAAAAGAGAGGAACTCACGGTGATTCCTCAACGTTTTCGCTGTCTCCACCGACAACGATGGATCGGCGTCCGCAAACGCGTGCGGAGAATAAACAACGCCGCTCTGAGAGTCAAGGCGGATCTGTCCCCAGCGAAGCTTTGCCCCATGCCTTCACCAGGACAAGCCCCCCCTGCTGCCCCGCGGCGGCTCATGGCGCGCCATCAGACCTGCCGCCCGTCCCCACGTCATTGGCCGACCCATGGCGCTTCAAGGTCCAGCGAGAGGTGTCGCGCCGAGCGATCTTGGCCAGCACCCCCAGCATGGCCTCCTCCAAATCGATGCCCTGCTGATTCGCCAAACAAGTCAGCACCAACAGCACATCGGCCATCTCCTCCCCGACATCGCCCATGGCCTCACCCGCCTTGGGTTTTTTGAAACCCTCATGGTGGCTGACCACACGCGCCAACTCCCCAACTTCCTCCATCAAACGCGCGAGACTGGCGAGGGGCGGGAAGTAGCCCTCCTCGAACTGCATGATCCATTGATCGACGCGCCGCTGCACTTCCTTGAGACTCAAGGCCGCCGCCTCCCCCGCCTGCCTTGCCGCCGCCGCATCCCGCTTCGCTTCATCCATCGCCACGCTGCTCCCTCGTGAATCGCGACCAGCCCGACCGCGCCGCCCAACTGCCACACGGTGCACCCGGGAGGCAGCGATGTCTAGGTCCACGGCACCTTGACACTCCCGACCCAGGCAGGCGAGGAATGGGGCTGCATCGCTACGGCCCCACCCTGGGGCATCTCACCGCCCGATGACACCCCCTTGGCTCCATGACACGACCCAGCTACACCTCCCCCACCTCGGACCGAAACAAGCCCGACGCCATCGATGCCCTGGTGTGTTCCCTCGTGGTCGGCATGGGGCTCGCCTCGCTCTTCCTCGCCCTCGGCAGCAACAGCCTCGACACCCGCAGCGAGGAAGCCGCCAAGCTCTTACACGAGCACGCCGCCCGGATCGAGGGGCCGGTCCTGGTCACCACGCCACTCGAGGCGCTCGTCGTCGAGCCGGGTAACGACCCTAGCCTCCCGCCGCTTCGCCTCATCACCAGCCACCGCGCGCCCCAACTCTCGCAGCAGCGCACTTGGGTCCTGGCCCTCTCTGGGCGTTCGCCGACCCCTCCCAAAGGCGTTGACGTCCAGGTCCTAGGGCAACGCGGCGGTGTCACGCTCGAAGCGTGGGTGTGGCGCAGCCCGGGCCAGAAGGTCTTGCTGAGCGCGCTCCTCGAAGACGCCGACGTCGCGCTCATCGACACGGAGAGCTCAAAGGCGACCTCTTGTGGACCCTGGCGCTTCGGCCGTATCCACTGTGGCCCGCATCCATGGAACTGGATCGGACCAACGGAGCTCTTCATCCGCGGCAAGCCCGAGCGCTGCATTTGGGCGCACCCCCTGGCGGGTCATGAGCTGTCCATCCACTTCCCCGCCCTGCCGCGAGGAAGCGCCCTCAATGGGCGCTATGCCCTCTCAGATGGCATCGCCAACGGACCCGGTAGTCCCGTCACCTTGCGCCTCGTCCAGGGTGGCGATGAGCGCCTCAAGAGGACACAGCCCAACCGCCCCGGGTGGGGCTACTTTACGCTGCCGTTGGATCCCGCGACGACCTCCGACCTGACCGTGCACATCTCGGCCCCAGACGACGGGCAGCGACACTTTTGCTTCGACGGCGAGTTGACCATGGAGTTCAACGGTGACTAGCAACGACAAGCGCAGTGCCTGCCTTGCTTTCCTCCGTAACCCACGCACCTGGGTCTTGCTCATCCTCCTCTCCATCGCCGCGGGAGGAGGCGCCGCCGCCTGGCAAGTGGGCGCTCAACGCGGGATCACCCGTGAGGGAGCGTGGCTCCTGGAGGCCTCAGCGCAAAGGGAAGACTTTTACCGCAGGTGGTGCCGAGGCGGCGCCAAAGGGGTCATCGAGCGAGAAGCCGTCACCCAAGCCTTCGCCCCCCACGGTGGGCTCCCGCCCCTGATGCCCGCATGGGTCGCGACGGCCAAAGGCCTGGGGGCCAAGAAGCATGCCGCCCATCTCGCCCTCCAAGCCAACGCCCTGCTCTTCGCCTGCCTCATCCTCCTCATCGGCCTCATGGGCTTGGAGGCCGGCGGCGCTCTCGGCGCCATCGTCGCGGCCCTCGGCGCCGCGACCCTACCGCGCCTTCTCGGCATCGCCAGCATGGTCGGCTTCTCCACCTCGGCGGTCTTTTTTACCACCCTCGCCATTTTCCTTCTCCATCGCAGCCGTCTCAGCACCGTGGCCGGCCTCGGAGCCGTCTTGGCCCTCGCCGCCGCGCTCCAGAGCAGCCTCATCGGGCTCTTCGCCTGGCTTCCTTGGCTCTACACGTCCGTCGTCGGCACTTCACTGCCCCAGCGTGGCAACGGACTCGCCCAGACACCCCCCGTCGCGCTGCGCTTCCTGTGGATCGTCCCCGCTGGCCTGGCCTTGGGCTTCGCCGCCTACCCCTATCTCTGGTTTGAGACCAAACAAGCCGCCAATATCTGGCTCACCCACTTTTTGCGCCAACCTGCCGATCCTTTTGCCTACGCAGGCACGCTGTGGGGTCAAGCCAGAATGCCATGGCATGCGGCCCCCTATCTCGTCTTCGCCACCTTGCCGCCAGTGTACCTCTTGCTCGCCTGTGTCGGCTGGCGCGGTGGCGCCATCTACCACTGGATTGCCCGGAAGCGCCCCCTGACATGGCTCATGCGTCTGCCCTTCGCACCGCGCGAGGATAGTGGACACCCACTCACCTTGCTGGAGCCCACCAAGGCTCGGGAAGCCCTCCTTCGGCTCGCCAAGGTCTCCTTGGTCCTTGCCCTCTTACTCCCTCTGCTTTTGCGGACACCTTACTTTGGCGGCATCGATCTCATCGCCTTTGCGCTGCCCTGGTTGTTGGTCTTCGCCGCTGCCGGAACGGGCCGCCTCGTCGCCGTGGCCATGGATCTCGTGCCCTGGCGCCCTTCGCCCACCCGCTGGCTCGCCCTAGGGCAAGCCGTGCTCATCACCGCCTTTCTCCTGCTCATCGTCCTCCCACCCCTCTTCGAAGCCCGGCGTTACCAACCCTACTTCGAAGCCTATTACTCGTGGTTCGTCGGGGGCCCCCAGGGCGCCAGGGATCGCGGTCTGCCCAGGTATCCTTACGCGCCCATGCCCTCGGAAGTGCTCACCTTGTCCAGGCCTGCCACCACTGCGGACCTCAACGCTGAGTTCCGGGTAGCCAAGCTCTTGAACGACAAGCGCCCCGACGCGCTGCGCCTCGCAGTCGCCGCACGCCTATTCCCTACGTGGATCAAAGAGAGCGTCGTTTTCGATGCCGAGATCATCATCCTCCCCCATGACGATCTCGACCCAGCCTATGAGGAGAGGGCCAACACCTTTTATCGAAGCGTCGCCAGCGGTTGGGACATGATCATCTACGAACGCGGTGGGGTCCCCCTGTTCACCGTCGCGACCCGGGCGCAGTGAGAGGGCGCTGACCTGAGGCGCCTCGCGCTGGCGATCTGCCGCCTTGCCTGCTATTGCTTGCACCCCTTCGCAACCGTATGATGGCACAGGACGTCGTCTCTTTGTCACCAGGAGTCAGACCTTGCTGCCCCCACCGCCATGCCCGAGGCCTTCCGGCGCTCCCTACCGCTCACGGCCCCTGTACCTGTGCCTCTTCGGCCTTTTGCTCATGGGCTGTCTCGGCGATGACCAAGCCCGCTTCGAGGCGACCCTCGCTGCGCATCTGAGCTGTGCCGCGGCGCGTTTCCCCTTCTCGCCGAGCCTCTTTGCCGCCACCCGCACCAACAACGGGGCCTTCATCCGCATGGCCAGCCAGGGCAACGATCGCCTCAGAGCCGATGGCCTCTACATCGCCATCGCAGAGTCGCCCGGCCTGACGGCACTCCAAGCTTGCCCAAGCCTCTCTGACCTCACAGGGCAAACGCTCCCCGTTGGACCGGATCAGTGTGCCCAGGCCTACCTGCGTTTTGGCTCTTGCCTGCGCGACTTCACCTCCTTGCATGTCGTCGGTACCCTCGTCTTCGATGAATTGAGCTTCGACGAGGGTAAACGGATTAGCGGACGCATCGCCGGAGACCTGGAAGAGATCACTTACCGCGAGGTCTTCGGTGAGCGTGTCGTCAGCCGCGAGCGCATGGGTTCACTCGAGGGCACCTTTGATTTCGCCGTGCGCGTCGGCCCGCCTTTTCAAATGTTTGCAACCCAACCCGGCAGTGTCTACCGTCCTTGAAAGACCGCTCGACCCTTGGCCTTTGCCACCCCATGGGCCTACCATTCGACGGCCAAAGCGCCCAGAGCAACGCCCGTGCCACTGAAGGCGGCAACCATGACCCACAAGCGCGACCACTTCCACATCCTCCTCGTTGACGACAACCCCAGCCTCCTCTCCCTTTACGCGGCACTCCTGCGCGACGCCGGACACCAGGTAGAAACGGCGACGAATGGCACCGAGGCCCTGGACCGCCTCACCCGCGCCCCCAACGACCCACCAGACCTCGTCTTACTCGACATGGAGATGCCAGAGATGGACGGCTGCGAGGCCGTGCGGCGCATCCGCGCTGACGCTCGCCTGAGCACCCTCCCAGTGGTCGCCTTGACCTCGCACGAGCTGCCCGAGCAGATTAGCCGAAGCTTGGATGCTGGCTGCGACGCCTACATCGTCAAGCCCACCCGGCAAAACGCCCTCCTCGAAGAGCTCGCTTTCTTCTTCTCCGAACTGCCCCTCACACGAGACGTCCATGGCCCAGCTCACTCGTGACGCATCCCGGCGAGCCGCGGCGCTCATGCTCCTCATGCTCGCGTTGGTGGCCCTGCCCAGCCTTGGACGCGCCCAGACCACCGAACTCACCGCTGCCGATCGCCTGGCGCTGCTCTACTCGCGCCAACTGAGCTTCAGCGACACGGGCGAGCCCGTGGTCCGCATCGGCATCGTCGATGGCCTCGATGAGGTGCGGTTCACTGCCGCGGCCCCAATCAAGGTGCTCCCCGCTGGCCCAGGCGGGCCAGTCATCGAGATGCCTGCCGCCCAAGACTACGTGGTCCAACTCCGTGACGGACGCGCGGGAACTTACAAGTACTATCTCGTCCTCGAACGCTTCACCCCCGCGGAAGGGGAGGCCCTCGCGGCCGCAGAGAGCTTGTGGCGCCAGCGCGGCATCGAGGCTACGAAGCTCGAGCTGGGTGCCCTCTTCGCGATTTCCGGCGCGGTCTTCGACAACCGTGAGTCCCTGCTGGTCTCCCAACCCTTTGACACCACGGCGGAAGCCGAAGTCACCAAGAAATCCATCGAAGAGAAGCACCAGGTCGAGGTCGCCCTACACGCAGAGCTCGTCCAATATCCCAGCGCGGCCCTGACCTTGGCGCGCAGCGCCAAGGACGTGGTGATCCATCACCAAGATCTGCTGTGGATCCAAAGCGGCGATCACCTCATCACGCTCAAAGATGTACCCACGGAGAGCGGTAAGAAACAAGACGTCGCCCTCCTCGAAGCGCTGGTCTTCACCACCGACCGCCATGGCAAGCTCGCCGTCGTCAATGTCGTCGGTGTCGAGACCGCCCTGCGCGGCGTGGTTCCAGCAGAGATCTTCGCCACCGCCCCCCTGGCTGCGCTCAAAGTGCAAGCCATCGCCGCTCGGGGCACCCTGCTCTCCCAGATCGGCGTGCGCCACTTGGCCGATCCCTACAACCTCTGCAACACCCAGCATTGCCAGGTCTTTGCGGGAATGCAGGCCGCCAAGAACGCCACGGATCAGGCCGTGCTCGAGAGCCGCGGCGAAGTGCTCTTTGCGGGCAAACGCATCGCCGAAACCTATTACAGCTCCAACTGCGGTGGCCTCATGGCCAGTCCAGAAGAGGTCTGGGGGCTGCCACCGCGCCCCTACCTCTATGCCCACAGCGATGAGTTGCCCAGCGCGTCGCGCCAAGCCCCCCCCACGGAAGAAGAGCTCGCCCGCCTCCTGGCGACCACGCCCAAGACTTTTTGCAATACGACCCACTACTCCAGCGGCAAAAACCTCCGCTGGGAGAAAGGCTTCTCCAGCCAGGAGATCGATGAGCTCGTCGCCCGCCGCTGGCCAAAGCTTGGCGCGGTCCAAGCCATCGAGGTGCTAGAACGCGGCGTCGGCGGCCGCGTGGTCAAGCTCGCTGTCACCGGCACCCAGGGCACGGAAATCATCGAACGAGAGCTCCCCGTCCGCCGCCTCTTTGGCGGCTTGCGCAGCGGCCTCTTCGTCGTCAAGACCGAACGCGACGCCAAAGGGAAAGTCAGCGGCTTCACCTTCGTCGGTGGCGGCTTCGGGCATGGCGTCGGCATGTGCCAGACCGGATGTATGGAAATGGCCCGCCAGGGTCACAGCTACACGGGCATCCTCGAACACTATTATCCCAACACGGACGTCAAGAAACTGTGGTGATCCGCACCTCACACCTTCAGAACTGCGAGCGCGCTCATGTACCTCCCCAACAGACGATCTCTCCCTCACCTCTCGCTCCTCCCGACGCTCGCGCTCTTGCTGCTACAACCGGCGCTTGGCGTCGCCGAAGACCTCCCAGTCGTCTTCTCCGTGCGCGCCGAGAGCGCCTGGAGTGGCTCCCATGACACCCACATCCGCATCGACAGCGCCCTCGATAGCAGCAGCGCGCGCGACACCACCGTCGAGGAACTCCACCCCAGCCTCGGCGCCTCACTCGGCGTGGAAATCCCCATCTCACCTTACTTCGCGCCTGGCGTTTTGGTGCGCGGCATGGCCTGGAGCACCAAAGCCGCGCAAGACCTCGAGCTCGTCCGCAACCTGTGGCTCGACGTGGACTTGACCCTGCGCGCTCGCCTGCCTCTCCTCGAAGACCGCATCGCCTTCTACTTGCTCATACCAGTGGGAGTGACCATCAACCGCTTCAGCGAAGACGTGCAAGGTCGTTTTGACGCTGATTGGTACCACGGCGTGGGCGTCAATTTCTCACTCCTCGCCGGCTTTGCAGGCCAAGTCACCCCAGCCTTGACGCTCTTCATCGAGTCCGGCTGGACCTACCGCTACTTCGAACACAGCTCACACGGCGACGTCTTTGGCGCACCCGCAGGCATCGCCTTGGAGAACGCCGTCAACCAGCTCTCACTCAACCTCGGGGTGAGCTTCAACCTCAACCCCTGAACCCTGCGCTCACGACGTGCTTCCCTGGGTCACACACTGACGGATCCAGCCCGCACTCCGGCGAAACAGACCCGCCACATCCACGGCACAATGGCGCACCACCTCGGCAATGACGTCGAAAGTGCGCAGAATGCCCTGCAGCGGCATCCGGTGCAGCCGAATGGTGTGGTTCAACTCGGCGATCACCGCCTCCCAACCCGGCTGGTCACCATAGACCCCCTCGAACCACGCCAGGTGGAGCAGCGCCTCGAGCTGCACACTGCGCATCCCAAAGGCACGTGCCTCGTTGGCGATCTCCCACAGCTCGTCGTAATACCAGCGGCCTGGTTGCAACAGAAGCCCGACTCGCAACTGCGCCACCCGCGCCAACTGCTGTCGCTCCAACCACTCACCTCGTTGCGCCGTCGCGAAGGCACTCTGGTAGTAGGCTTCGGCGCGAGAAAAGTCGCCTTGGCACTCCCCCAGCAAGCCTAAGTCACACAGAATCTCGGCCCTATAGGCATCAGAGCTGTGCACATCCAACAGCATCACGGCCTGGCCAAGCTGCTCCTCAGCCACCGAGTAATCGCCCTGTAACAGGGCCAAACGCCCCAGCCGACCCATCACATGCGCCTGCCGCGACAAGGAACCGATCTCCTGGTACTCCTCCAGCGCCTGCTGCGCCAAAGTGGCCGCCTTCTCGTAGTGGCCCAAGAGCATCTCGAGCGTGGACAACACCACTTTGCTATCGGCCGATCCTTGCCGATCGTTGTGCTCCTTGATCACCGTCAGCGCTCGTAGCACGAACTTCTGCGCCTCATCGACGTGGAACAGGCTCGCCTCCAGGTCGCCCAGCGCCGTCTGCCCATGGGCCACGCCCAGGGGATCCCCCAAGCGCTGCTCAATCTCGATGGCCCGCTCGATGCAATCGCGGGCATCCTCCACCCGGCGATAGAGGTAGGCCGTCTTGGCCAAGTCGAGCAACACGTCGGCCTCGTCGGCCGAACTATTGATCGAGCGATAGTACTTCTGGGCCTGTCCAAACCACTCATGGGCCGCGCGAAAGTTGCCCAGCTCGAGGGCCGTCCGCCCAAGCTCGTGTAGCGAGCGCGCCATGAGGTCGTAGCTCTGGCCGCCAGCACCAAAATCGTAGGCCCGCTGAAAACATGACTGCGCCGCTTCCCAGTCGCCCTTGAGGCTCGACACCCGCCCCATGCCGAGCAACAACCGACCCTGCAGGCCTTCATCAACCTCAGAGATCAGCGCGCGCGCGCGATGAAAATAGCCATCTGCATCATCAAGGCGGTTCTGCGCCAGCGCCAAATCGGCCTTGCCGCAGTAACAGCGTCCCTCAGTCACCGAGTCGCCGCTGCGTTGTGCCAATACCAACGCGTTCGCCAAGTAGTCGTCGGCCGGCCCGTACTCAGACAGACGCCGGCAGATCTCACCGAGGTCGTAATACACCCGCTTGCCGAGCTCTTCACCTTGCGCGCTGTCGAGATCCAGCAGCGGCAGGATCGCCTCGTAGAGCGCCTTCGCCTTGGAGAAATTATTGCGCTCCAGCGCCGTATTCGCCGCCGCGTCCAGGTAACGCACGGCCAACGCGTGCTCACCCGCCGCCCGATAGTGACCAGCCAGATCAGCCTGGTCCAGTCCACCACCCGCCTCCTGCGCCATCTGCTCCTTGGTTCGAGCCACGAGCAAATGCAGCGACGCCTCGGAATCGGTCGCAAAAAACTCCACCAGATGCGGGTGCACGAACTCCATGCTGCGCTCCGAATCCCATGGACGGCGCAACAGACCCTCCCGGCGCCAAATCTCCAGCGTTCGTGAGGCACGATCCAGGTACTCGTACTGTCCTTCCTTGCGCAAGACCGCCTCGACCGCGGCCACGCTGAAGTTCTCACCCACCAGCGCCGCCCGGCGCAAGACCTCGCGGAACAGATCCTGGCCGTACTTGCGCACCACCTGATCGATACGCCGCAGGGAGATCTTCTCCAACGAGCTCGGCAAATAGAGCTTGGAACCCAAGCCCGCAGGGTCCGCAGCCTGGCGGCTGATGTGTTCTGCCTCATCGATGATGTAGCGCAAAACCAAATTGAGAAAGAGAGGATTCCCCTTGGACAAGGCCAGACAGCGGTTCGCCATGGTCCGCTGCATGTTGATGGCGCTGTTGATGATCTGCATGCAGTCGCGCTTGCCCAGCCAACCCACACGCAACTCGCGATAGGCCGTGTGGTCCAGACGGTTGAAGCGCTCCAGCACCAACTGCAGCTCCCGGTTGTCCATGCGCTCGTGGCTGCGAAAGGTGGCCGTCAAGAACACCGCCCGTTGCCGAATCACTGGACTCACCGCCAGACGCCACATCAAATCCAGCGAATCCGCGTCGGCCCAATTGAGGTTCTCGATCACCATCAACAGCGGAGAACGCTGCGCCAGGCGATCCAAAAAGTCCTCGATGCGCGCCGCACACTCGTCGCGATCATCCCCCTCGCCACCAGCCTTACTCAGCAAAAAATGCGTAAGAAAATTGAGCAAATAAATGTCGTTGACGTTATAGCGCTCCAAGGCGCGGCGGATCTGGTGGCGACCCTCGCTCAAGTCATCCGTCTGAACCTGTAAGAAAGCGCGCAGGGCCCGCCGAAAAGCCGACAAAGGCATCTGATCACTCGGCAAAAAACCACCGTTGATCACCATGCCACTGCCGCTCTCCAGGAAGATCTCGCTGAACTTGCGCACCAAGGAGGTCTTGCCGATCCCCGTCGGACCAGAGACGGTCATCACCAGCCCGTTGCCGGAACTCAGTCCCTTCTCCAACAACCCACCAAACTCTTCCAGCTCCTCCGCGCGGCCGACGAAGACCTCCTCGGGACCACTCGTGATCTCCGCGGCCTGATTTCGGGGCCGCGCCAAAGGACGCCAGTTGCTCGTCGTCCGGATATCGGCAGTGCTCACCTCCACACCGCCCGTGTCTTCCACCCGCTGGTACTCCCGCACCAGAACACCCGCCTTCTGCGGACGCTTCAACGGATCCTTCTCCACACACCGCGCCACGATCCGACCCAAAAACGTGTTCTGCAAGGCCTCGGGCAGCGGTGGAACTGCCTCCCGTGCCTGACGCAACAGCACCTCCATCTTGTCGGCGCCATCCACTGCGCGCTGGCCCGTCAGCATCTCGTGGAGAATCAACCCAAAAGAATAGATGTCTGCCGAAGTCGTCGTCCCCTTCCCCGTCGCCTGCTCCGGCGCCATGTAGTGCGGTGTCCCAGGCGCCCGCCGCTTCTCAGTGAAGCGCGGTGGCTCCAACGTCTTGCCCCGCATCACCAGCGGCTCACCACCGAGGTTCTTGACCAAACCAAAATCCAAAACCTTGACGAAATCTGTCTCCCCGTACTGGTTGCTCAAAAACAGATTCGAAGGCTTCAAGTCACGGTGCACCATCCCCCGATCGTGCGCCTCAGCCAGACTCTTCAAAATCTGAAAGCTGATGTGGTAGCAACGCTCATAACTGAAACTGCCCTCACTGCGCAGCGCATCCGAAAGCGTCAGCCCCTCCAACCACTCCATCACCAAAAACAACAGCCCCGAATCGGTCTGCCCATAGTCGAAAATGGTGATCGTGTTCGGATGGCGGAGCTGACTCGTCAACAGCGCTTCTTGTCTGAACTGCTCCACGTAGTCCTGGTTGTTGGCCGTGACCTCCGGAAGCAGAACCTTGATCGCCACCTCCCGCCCAAGCGTGTCTTGCATCGCCCGGTACACCGCACCAAAACCACCCAGGCTCACCCGGGCGATGATCGTGTAGCGCTCCGCCAGGCGCTCGCCCTCATCGGGCAGCTTGATTCCAGTGTTCACCATGCCAGCTCATCTCTCGCCAACCACTGAGGGATCGCGCAATGCTCTCGCTATCTTCGCCGCATACGCCGCTACAGTCTAACCGCTTGCGCAATGCAGCGCACCTTTTCCACCAGATGACCCCGGCGCCGCTCTGAAGACCGACCAAACCCCAAAATGTGACAGCGCGCAAATGTCTGCTAGCGTCAACCTGACCCGGAGGAGCGGTGCCCCAACGCACCCCTGACCGACCCCACCGCCCAGGATGGCAGCCATGCAACCCACACCTCACCCTCTCCAACCCAACATGTGGAAACGATGCGCCTGCTGGACGCTCGCCCTCGCCGCGCTGCTCCCCATGGCCTGTGCCACGTCCGGCTCGGGATTCGAGGTCCGCGCCGCCACCCTTGAAGTGCGGGTCACTGAGCTGGAGCAGTCCAACCGCAGACTCCAGCTTCGACTCGATGCCTACGAGTCCTCCCTCGCCCTGGTGGAAGATCAACTCAACGCCTTCCAGGCACAGCAACGCGCCAACAACAACACCAATCCCCAGAACCTGGCCGTCGTCCGCATCGCCCCGCCCGCACCCACACCCAGCCAGACCGTCCAAGCCGCGGCCACATCCTGGGAGCAAGCCTACGACCGCTACGATCCCAGCACCGCCTACCTCGACGACGACGAAGCATACGAAGACATCGTCGTCTCCGCCGATAAAATTCAGCGCTACATGGGCCGAAATACCATCACCGCCGCCGTCGCCCCCTCATCGAGTACCCCCCGCACCAACACCTCCGCCACCCGCGTGCCGCACCCCGACGTCGTCCTCGGCGAGCGCCTCCCTTCGGCCAAGGGAGCCCCAACACCCGCACCAGCACCCGCCGCCGCCAGCAAAACGGCGAGCGCCACCGCACCCATGGAAATCTACAAAGAAGGCATGCAGGCCTACCGCCAAAATCAATTCGCCACCGCCATCGATCACTTCAACGCCTTCCTCGCCGCCAACCCGCCTTACGAGTACATCGACAACGCCCTCTACTGGCTCGGGGAATGCCACTACGGCCAAGAACTCTACGCCGAAGCCGCAGCCTATTTCCACCGCATCGTCCAGGACTACCCTGACGCCAACAAGGTGCCCGATGCGCTCCTCAAGGTCGCCCTGACCTATCAGCGGCTCAACAAAAGCGACTCCGCCCAGGACGTCCTCCATTACCTTATTGAAGCCTTCCCCAACAGCGAAGCAGCAACCCTCGCGCGCCAGCGCGTCGAAAGCCTCAACGCCTCCTAAGCCGACGACTCGCCCTTGGAATGCGTTTTATTTCCCTTTTGAGAGAGCAGTGTGCCATGACGCCGAATCAAGCTGGAACCCATCGTTATGCTGCACGCCTGGCCCTGGGCACCCTCCTGGTGTGCCTCGGCCTTTGTGGCGCAAACGCCTACGCCCAAGACGAGGCATCCCCCGTCGACGCGGCTGACCCCACGGCCGCCGCGTCGCCCGATCTCCTCTCGGTCCTCGGCGACTACCAACCCGAAGGGAAAATCGCTCGCGTCAGAGGAGTCGAGACGGGCAAAACCTTGCCTGCCGTCCACGTCGTCAGACAAGGCAACACCCTCTGGGACATCTCCCAACGTTACTTCCGCGATCCCTATGTTTGGCCAGCACTGTGGGCCAACAACCCGCACATCACCAACCCACACTGGATCTTCCCTGGAGACATCGTCTACCTGCGCGCACCCGGCGACGGCGAGGCCATCCCTAGCTCCGCGGACATGGGCTACTTCTACTCCATGGCTTATCAGCGCGGTACCTCCATCATGCCCGCAGGCTTCTACACCCAAGAGGAGCTCGACAAGGCCGGGCGCGTCGTCTTCTCACCCGAAGAAAAGCACATGCTCACATTCCATGATGAGGCCTACGTCGACTGGGAGGACATCGAACGGCGCAAACGCGTCCAAGCCGGACAGAGCTTCGCCATCTACCGCGAGGACCCGCCCGCGCGTAACCGCGATAGCGGCAACGCAGTGGCCCGAAAACTCATCCTCGTGGGCACCCTCGACATCATCTACAACGATGGCATCCAACTCCCGACCGGGATGATCAACAACGCATACCAGGAAATCCACCGCGGCGATCTCCTGCTCCCCCTGCGCGACGTCCTCCTCAGAATGGCGCCCACCACCAACACCCGCGACGTCGAGGCCAACATCATCGACGCCGTCCACTTCGTCACCCAGCTCGGGGAACAGCAAATGGTCCTCATCAACAGAGGTCACCTCGACGGCGTCGCCCTCGGCAACCGCTGGATGGTCTTCGAACAACGCGAAGGCGTCGTCCCCCTCAAAGAAGGCGAGGTCGTCCACACCCAAACCTGGGCCGAACGCCACGCCGAAGCACGGGAAAAAGAACGGGAAAAATCCTCCGATCGCGACGGAAAAATCGACAGACCCGACGACCTGGAGTGGCCCTTCGGCCGACCCACCAACGCCCCGGTTTACCCCAAAAAGGAAAAGAAAGAGGACGACTTCTCCGCCGATCGCGAATACGATCTCAGCGACCTCCCGCTGCGCTTGATCGGCGAGCTCATGGTCGTCAAAACCACTGACCGCTTCTGCACCGCCATCGTCATCGACGCCTCCCGCGAGTTCCCCGTCGGCACCCGCGTCGTCCTCATCGACGGCTACTGATCCCCATGCGTGCCGTGGCCTGGTGGCTTGCGCCGCTGACGGGCCTCCTCCTGGTCGCCACCTTCACCGCCCTCCTCGAAGCCCCACCCGACGCCGCCTACTACGCAGCCTGGTCGCGCGTCCCCCAATGGGGCTACCTCGATCACCCTGGCGCCGCCGCCTGGCCACTCATCCCCTGCCCGGCAAACGCTCTCCCTCTCCTCATCACCTGGCTCCCCTTCTTCGCGCTTCTGGGATCCACGGCCATCGTCCTCCCTATCCTCAGGCACTGCCAGGTCAACCCGCGCCTCTACCCTGCCCTCTTCCTCGCCCCCATCTGGCTCGCCAGTGGCTTGGTCTGGACCCCCGATATCCCCCTCCTCTTGGCCTGGCACTTCGCCCTCTATCTCCTCCTCACCCAGCGCGCCCTACCTCTCCTCATTCCCCTCGCCATCATCGCCACCGCCGCCAAAATCTACGGCCTCTGGGCAGTGTTTCTCTGGCTCGCCACCCTCTGGACTCACCCGCGCGGTCGCCCCTGGGCCCTCGCCGCCTGCGCCGCCGCCGCCGCCACCTACCTCCTCACCGGGCTCGAAGCCACGGCCTTCCAACTCCAACGTCTCGCCAGCCCCTCCAGCTTCGTCGCCTGGCGCCTCGTCGGCGGTCCTCTGGGCCTCATCCTCGCCCAGATCGCCGTCTTGGGCCTACCCGCCTCGGCCATCATCGCCCACGGCCTCTGCCGCCGCACCCAAGGACGCCCTCTCGCCGACGCCACCCCAAACACAGCGCCGAGTCAACAACGACGTGTACTTGCCCTCTGCGGCGGCGGCGCCCTGCTCCCTTTCGCCAGCGCCGCCTTCTTCACCCCCATCGAAGCCAACTGGCTCGCCCTCGCCCACCTCCCACTCTTCTGCCTCGGCGCCACCCAACTCCCACAGCACCTGCCCCGCTGGTGGCGGCCCACCCTCGCCGTCCATGCCTCGCTCCTCGCGGCGCTCCTCATCCTCGCCCTCGGCCTCGTCGACCTCGGCCGCCACGATCCCCTCCGCCGCATGCGTGGCTGGCGCGCCTGGTCCGCTCACTTCCCAACCCAGGGCTGCGACCTCATCCTCGCCGATCGTTACCAGTGGGCCGCCACCCTTCAGCTCTACCACGGCCGCCCTGCTGCCACCTTCGACGCGTGGCCCCCAGCCCGAGGCAGCGCCGTGCGCCCCAGCGCCCTCGACACCCTCGTCGCCCCAGCAGAGGCCCAAACCCTGCTCTTGGTCTGGGCCGAGCGCCCGCCACCGATTTCACTGACGCAAGCCTGGCCCGCGACCTGCCGCCAAGGTGTGGTCAGCGCCCCCGCCCATTGGGGGGCACCACCCCAGAGTCGCTACCAAGTGCGGGCCAAAGATCCCAAGGACTGCGTCGCCATACCCTGAGATTGCACAGCGTCACTGCGAAGGCACAGGCCCTCTCGACGCCACCAGCCGCTCACGCTAGCGCCGTCACTCTCATGACCTCGATCAGCGCCAGGTTGCACAATGCCCAGAAAAAAAGAAAACCCTCGGAGCTACAAGCTCAAAGGGCTTTCTCGTCACTAGAGTCACACGAGGCCTAAAACTGGTTCTAGAAAGCAAAGCGGGATACGAGGCTCGAACTCGCGACTTCCAGCTTGGGAAGCTGGCGCTCTACCAACTGAGCTAATCCCGCCCACGGGTGCAGCAGCGAAGTCAACGCCGCTCACTCGCGCATTGATAGCGCAAGTCACCGGCCACTGTCAACGCCCTTTATGATGGACAAAGCACGCCGCACTGGCCAAGATGGCACCGCGCCAGCGTCCCCCAGGCTCGGGTCTTTTGGGCGACCCCAGGCACCCATCCAGGACATCGACCCTCATGATCGCATACCTCAAAGGCCTGCCTCTCTTCTTTGCGCCAGATCACCTGGTCCTGGACGTGCACGATGTCGGCTACCTCCTCCATATGACCACCCCGGACCTCGAGGTCGCCCGCGCCGCGGCCGATCGCGACGAAGCCCTCGCCGTCCACGTCTATACCCATGTCCGGGAAGAGCAGTTCACCCTCTTCGCCTTCCTCGATCCCTTGAGCCGCACCCTCTTCACCCGCCTCATCGCCATCAACGGCGTCGGCCCCAAAATGGCCCTCGCCCTCTTGTCCACCTTTCACCCAGCGGCCTTGCGCCAGGTCGCCTTCGCCAACGACTTGGCCGCCCTCAAGAAGGTCCCCGGCGTCGGCGCCAAGACCGCTCAACGGCTCGTCATCGAGCTACAACCCATGCTGCAGGACATGGCCCTGCCCACCTACCCAACAGCAGGGCCGCGCGCCAGGGCCATCCCCGCCGCACCCACCGATCTCCACGACGAACTGCGCTCAGCCCTCCTCCATTTGGGCTTCCCTGAGCCACGCGTCGCCGAAGCCCTCCAGGCCTTGGCCCGCGAAGAAGCGCCACCCACTGACTTCGACGTCGCCCTCAAGTCGGCCCTGTCTTGGTTGAAGAAGCGCTGATTGACACCGCACCTCTCGAGGTTCGAACATGCCCCCTGCCCACCGCGACAATCCAAGCCTGCTCTCTCAGGTCAGCGACCTCAACGAGGGGGCCCTCCAGGCCTCACTGCGCCCCACCCACTTCGATGAGTACATCGGTCAGCGCCACGAAGTCGAAAACCTCGAGGTCTTCGTTCAGGCCGCACGGGACCGCCAGGATCCACTCTGCCACATCCTCCTCAGCGGACCACCGGGCCTCGGCAAAACGACCCTGGCCTATATCTGCGCCCGCGAGCTCGGCGTCGAAGCCCACGTCTCGAGCGGACCTGCCATCGAGCGCAAAGGCGACTTGGCCGGCCTCCTCACCTCACTCAACGAGCGCGATGTCCTCTTCATCGACGAAATCCACCGCCTCAACCCCATCGTCGAAGAGAACCTCTACCCCGCCATGGAGGACTTCCAATTCGACATCGTCGTCGGCGAGGGCCCGCACGCGCGATCACTCAAGCTCGGCCTGCCGCGCTTCACCTTGATCGGCGCCACGACCCGCGCCGGCCTCCTCACCAGCCCTCTCCGCGATCGCTTTGGCCACCACGCCCGCCTCGATTACTACGACGCCAACGACCTCGCCACCATCGTCAACCGCTCCGCCAAACTCCTCGATCTCCGCCTCAGCTCCGACGCCGCCGTCGAAATCGCCCGCCGCAGCCGCGGCACCCCGCGCATCGCCAACCGCCTCCTCGCCAGGGTCCGCGACTTCGCCCAAGTGGCCAAGACGCCCATCGTCTCCCTTGACCTCGCCCGCGAGAGCTTGCACCGCCTCGGTATCGACGACGCCGGCTTCGATCGCATGGATCACAAGTACCTCGAAACCCTCATCGACAAGTTCGACGGCGGCCCCGTCGGCATCGACACCATCGCCGCCGCCACGGGCGAGCACCGCAACACCCTGGAAGACGTCTACGAGCCCTACCTCCTGCAGCAGGGCTATATCCAGCGCACCCCCCGCGGCCGCATCGCCACCCGCCGCGCCTACGACCACCTGCACCGCCCCTTCAGGCCTCACCCCCCAGACCCCCAAAACGAGCTCTTCTAGTTGCGACTGAACATGACGCAACAACAACCCGTCCCGGCCTCCCTCCGCCTCGGCGCCCTCCTCCGGCCCCACCTCTGCGCCTTCACCGGCGCCGCCGCGGCCATGCTCCTCCACGCCCTCGCCACCGGCCTCTACGCCTACCTCGTCGGGCCGCTCATGGCCTACATCTTCTCCGGCGGCACCGACGGCTATCAACCCTTCCTCCAGCACCTGCCAGGCCTCACCCCAGACACACTCGACACCACCCACTTGGCCTGGCTGCTGCCCCTGATGCTCATCCTCATCGCCTTCATCAAAGCTGGTGCCCACATCACCCATGTCACCCTGACCGGGATCATCGGCCAGCGCGTCGCCCGCAACCTGCGCCAGAGCCTCTTCAAGGCCATCATCGACGCCCATCGCTGCAACGCCCACCCCATCAGCCGCGGCGACACTGTCGCCCGCCTGGGCGGCGACGTCGACATCCTCCAAGCGGGCAGCATCGACGCCATCGCCACCGCTCTCCGCGATGGCGCCACCGTCGCCGCCCTCCTCGCCCTCGCCCTCGCCCTCGACCCCACCCTCGCCCTCCTCGCCTTCGTCGCCCTCCCCCTCGCCGTCTGGCCCATTCGCCGCTTCGGCAAAAAGCTCCACCGCAGCAGCCAACACGGACAGGAAGCCCTCGGGGCCATGGCCACCGATCTCATCGACACCCTCGCCAACCGCGATCACCTGCGCGCCCACCCCATCCGCCAGGCTGAACTGCGCCGCTTCGCCAACACCGTCCAAGACATCTACACGGCCCGCATCCGCGCCAGCTTCCTCCGCGCCACCAATCACGGCGTCATGGAGCTCTTCGGCGTCTCTGCCATCGCCCTCACCCTGTGGCTCGCCATCTACCGCATCAACAGCGGCCACATGCAAGCCCACGAGCTGATCAGCTTCTTTGCCGCCACCCTCATGCTCTACGAGCCCCTCAAAGGACTGGCCCGCGCGCACACCGCCACCCAAGAAGCCCGCGCATCTGCCCAGCGCTTGGCGCCACTCCTCAACACACTGCCCCAACCCTCGGGGAGCCTGCTCCCCCCGCCGCTGCAGGTGGAAGTAGAAGCCCGCGGACTCACCTTCACCCACGGTGACACCCCCCTCTTCACCAACCTCTCCTTCACCCTCGGCCGCGGCCACACCCTCCTCATCTGCGGCCCCAGCGGCGTCGGCAAAACCACCCTCCTCCGCATCATCGCAGGCCTCATCCCTCCACAACGCGGCGAAGTCTACTGGGACCAACTCCCCTACACCCTCCTCGACAACCCCGCCTTGGCCAGCCGCATCGGCTACCTCGATCAAGACGCCGCCCTCTTGGGTCGCTCCTTCCGCGACAACCTCGACCCATGCCACCGCCACACCGAAGAAGAGCTCCTCGCCGCCCTCGAACGCTGCGGTGCCCGCGCCTTCGTTGAAGAACACGGCGGCCTCGACGGCTACATCTGCGACGCCGCCGCCAACCTCTCTGGCGGGCAACGGCGCCGCCTCGCCCTGGCACGCGCCTGGCTCCCCGAACCCGATCTCTTGCTCCTCGACGAGCCCACCGACGCCGTCGACCCCGACACGGAAGCCCACATCCTCGACGCCTTGGCGGCCCGCAACTCCCACACCACCGCCATCCTCGTCGTCCATCGACCTGAAATCGCCCCGTGGGCCGACCAGGTGCTCCGCCTCTCGCCCCCCACGGCAACCCAGCCACCGACACCATGAACACCGCCACGCCAACCCCAGCCCCGCGCCGTCGCCTCTGGTGGGCTCTCACCGCCACTGCCGCGTTGTGGCTCACCCTCTGGCTCACCCCCGCCCTCCTCCTGCCACCCCCTGCACCCACTTGCCCCCCCTCCTCCCCTCGCTGGCGCGGCGTCTACCACCTCCACGCCGTCGACCACGACGGCATCGACCGCTCCGAACGCGCCCGCGCCGCCGCTCAGGCTGCCTGCCTCGATTTCCTCATCGTCACCGATCACAACCACACCCTGGGGCAGCTCGTCAAAGATGATCGCACCCAGCCCACCATCCTCGACGGCGGCGAGTGGACCGTTGGCAAGCACCACCACGGCCAGCTCTGGGGACGTCACCACGGGGAGCGCCGTAACGATCCCGCCGCCGCCCTGCGCGTCCTCAACCACCCCACCGCCTCGGGCATCCATGACCTGGCCGACCTCAGCGACGAAGAGCTGGCGGCTTTCACCGCGGGCACCATGGGCCTGGAGATCGCCAACGCCCCCCGCCTGGCTACCCACACCCCGGCGTGGCGCTTGGCCGCCGCCCTCCTCGCCGGTCCCGCCCGCCGCGATCTCACCTTCGCCCTCTTGAGCCAACCCGCACCGGCGCGCGATCTCTGGGTGCAGCTCCGCACCACCCTACAACAGCCCGTGTGGATGCTCTGTGGCAGCGACGCCCACGGCGGCATGACCCCCTATGATCTCTTTTTTTCCGCCCTCGTCCTCCACCTCCCCCAAGTCCAGGAGGACTTCGAGCCGATCCTGGCGCTCAACGCCATCACTCAGGGCTGTGGCGTCTGCGTCAACGAATACCTCGGCGACCCCGGCCACATCAGCCTGCACCAAGATGAAGGGAGCCTCACCATCACCGCCGATCTACCACCTCACGCCCACTGGCGACTCTTGGAGGATGGCCGGGAAATCGCACGCGGTCAGAAGCACACCACCCTCCGCCCCCAGCCGCGACACAATCAACGCCGAGCCTTTTACCACCTAGAGCTTTGGCAAGATCCTTCCTTGGGAACACTCCCCTTCGCCAGCCTCTGGGCCATCGCCGACACCTGCCGTCTCCCACCCCCATGAAGCTCCGCGCCACCCTCCGCCGCGCCGCGCAGTGGCTCTTCATCTTGGCCACCCGCATCGCCTTGCGCCTCCTCCACGCGTCGTGGCGCGTCATCCCCCACGGCTACCCCCTCCCCAGCCAGGCGGCGGTCTTCGTCCTCTGGCACGGAGAGCTGCAGATGCTCCTCCCCCTGCGCCCACCCAAGCTCTTGATCCTGGCCAGCGCCAGCCGCGACGGGCGCCGCATGGCCGCCCTGCTGCGTTCCATGGGCCACCGCTGTGTCCTCGGCTCGAGCTCCCGTGGCGGCCTGGTCGCCGCCCGCCAACTCTTGCGCCATCTCAAAGGGGGCGGCGCCGTCGCCATCACCCTCGACGGGCCACGCGGCCCTCGCCACCGCGCCAAAGCTGGCGCCCTCACCCTCGCCCGTCTGAGCCACTGCCCCATCGTCCCTCTGCGCGCCTGCGCCAACCGCGCCTGGACCTTCCGCCGCGCTTGGGACCAACACCAGCTCCCCATGCCCTTGGCCCGCGTCCACCTAGCCTCGGGTGAACCTTGGCACCCCCACGCCACCACCACCACCACAGACCTAGAAGAACGCATGACCGCCACCGCCGACCTCCTCCCCACCGCCGCCGCACGGCGCTGACAAGCGACACCCTGGCGGCGACCCCCTCGCCACGCCGCTGCCCACCACCAAGCGACACCTTGACCACCGCCAACGACGACGTCACCCTCTTCAGATGAACCTCGCACAGGAGCAGCTCATGGCATCCATCGCAGATCAAAGCATCCTCATCACCGGCGCCGCCAGCGGGATCGGCCGCCTACTCGCCACGGAGCTCGCCAGCAAAGGCGCCAAACTCATCCTCTGGGACATCCAGGAGCAGGCCCTCAGCGAGGTGGCCCAAGATCTCGTCAGCCGCTACGCCACCACCGTCGCCACCTACTGCTGCGATCTCGCCAACCCCGATGACATCGCCGCCTGCGCCCAAAAGGTGCTCATCGAGCACCCCCACATCGACGTCCTGGTCAACAACGCCGGGGTCGTCTCCGGCAAGGCCTTCCTCGAGCTGACCCCCGCTGAAATCCAAAAGACCTTCGCCGTCAACACCCTCGCCCTTTTCTGGACCGCCAAAGCCTTCCTCCCCGCCATGGTCGCCCGCAACAGCGGGCACCTGGTCACGGTCGCCTCCGCCGCCGGACTCATCGGAGTCGCCAACCTGGTAGACTACAGCGCCAGCAAGTTCGCTGCCGTCGGCTTCGACGAGGCCCTGCGCGCCGAGCTGCGCCACTTGGCACCAGGCGTCAGGACCTCCGTGATCTGCCCCTTCTTCATCGATACGGGCATGTTCGCCGGCGTTCACACCCGCTTCCCTTGGCTTCTCCCCATACTCAGCCAGAACCACGTCGCCAAACGCATCGCCAAGGTCATTGAGAAGCGCCAGCCGCGACTTTACCTCCCGCCCCTGGTCCACATCATCGCCCCCGCGCGCTTGTTGCCCCTGCGCCTCTTCGACACCATCGCCGAGATCCTCGGGATCAACCAGTCCATGCACCACTTCACGGGCCGCCCCCCCACCAAGCCCAGGCCCGAAGCCGACAACTAAGACGCCCTCCCATCCACCTCCCACCCACCCGAGAACCCTATGATCCGCGCCCATCAAAGCACCTCGACCTCACCATGGGATCAAGAAATCATCGGCTACTCCCGCCTGGACTCCCCAGAAGAGGTCCGCGCCGCCGTCACCGCCGCTCGCGAAGCCCAAAGCCATTGGGCCGCGCGTCCCCTGCGCGAGCGCGTCGATCACATCCTGCGCATCCGCAATTACTTGGTCGCCAACGTCGACGAGCTCGCCGCCATCATCGCCCGTGACAACGGCAAGACCCGGGTCGACGCCATCGCCACCGAATTGCTGCCGGCCGCCATGGCCGCGACCTACTACGCAGCCAACGCCAAAGCCTTCCTCGCCGACACCCGCATCTGGCCCTCCAACCCTCTGCTGTGTAACAAAATCAGCACCCTCACCCACATGCCCTACGGCGTCGTCGGGATCATCTCGCCCTGGAACTACCCCTTCAGCATCCCCTTCTCCGAAGTGATCATGGCCCTCCTCGCGGGCAACGCCGTCCTCCTCAAAGTGGCCACCGAAACCCAACAGGTCGGCCGCGCCCTCGAACGCTGCCTCCGCGCCGCCGGACTCCCGGATCACCTCTTCACCTACGTCAACCTCCCCGGCCGCAGCGCCGGCGACACCCTCATCGAAGCCAACGTCGACAAGCTCTTCTTCACCGGATCCGTCCAGGTCGGCGCCACCCTCATGGCCCAAGCCTCGCCCAAACTCATCCCCCTCTGCCTCGAACTCGGCGGCAATGATCCCATGTTGGTCTGCGACGACGCCGATCTCGATCGCGCCGCCGCGGGCGCCGCCTGGGGCGCCTTCCAGAACGCCGGCCAGACCTGCGCCGGCATCGAGCGCATCTACGTCCACACCCAAGTCTACGACACCTTCCTCCTCCGCCTCGAACGCCGCGTCGCCGCCCTCGCCGTCGGCCCAGACCTCCACCACAACGTCGACGTCGGCGCCATGACCACGGCCAAACAACGCGACCTCGTCCAGGCCCACCTCGACGACGCCCTCGCCCAAGGTGCCCGCATCCATGCCCAAGCCACGGCACCCCAAGACGGCCTCTTCTTCCCCCCCACCGTCCTGGTCGACGTCCACCACGCCATGCGCGTCATGCGTGAAGAAACTTTCGGCCCACTCGTCGCCGTCATGCGCGTCGACACCATGGACGAAGCCATCGCCCTGGCCAACGACAGCGACCTCGGCCTCACCGCCTCCGTATGGTCCCGCAACCGCCGCACCGCCGCCGCCATCGCCCGCCAACTCTGTGTCGGTGTCGTCACCATCAACGACCACGTCGTCAGCCACGGCCTCGCCGAAACCCCCTGGGGCGGCGTCAAACGCTCCGGCATCGGCCGCACCCACGGCGCCATCGGCTTCGCCGAAATGACCCAAGTCCGCTGCCTCGTGCACGACATCCTACCAGGCGTCAAAAAAAACATGTGGTGGTACCCCCACGACGCCAGCATCTACCAAGGCCTCCGCGGCGCCATGCACCTCCTCTACGGCAGCACCTGGCGCGCCCGCGCCCGCGGCCTACGTGACCTCATCCGCATCTTCCCCCGCACCTTCGTCACCTGAGCCACCCAAGGCATCGCGCACCCGCTGCGCCAATGCCAGCGAAATCCCCGCCGCCGCCGCCACCCCCTCATCGGTAGCCCCTAGGATACCCCGCACCGAGCCAAAGGCCCGCAACAACGCCGCCTTGCGCTTCGCCCCCACCCCCTCGACGCTGTCCAAGCGACTGCCCATACCCTCCTTACCCCGCACCAGACGGTGATGCCCAATCGCCCGCCTGTGGGTCTCGTCACGCACCCGCTGTAACAAAAAAACCTCGTCGCTCCGCTGCCCCAACACCACCGGCTCGCTCTGCCCCGGCAAAAAGACCCGTTCTGGGCTATGCGTAACCTCTTCTTCTTGGGATCCACCTCCCAGGGGGCGCCCTTTTGCCAAGGCAATCACATCATAACGGCCACCCAAAGCCAACGCCTCCAGAGCTTCCAACGCCGCCCTGAGCTGTCCCTTGCCCCCATCGATGATCACCAGATCTGGCTCGCCCTCCTGGCGCAACCCTTCCTCCCCCAACACCGGCGCGTCAGCCCCCTCGAGACCGTCAGCGATCCGACGAAAGCGCCGCAAAATCACTTCATACAACGCCGAATAGTCATCCTGACCCCGCACATCGCGAATTTTGTACGAACGATAGTGGCGCGGCGCCGGCTTGCCATCGACGAAAACCACCATCGCCGCCACCATCGCCCCCGCCTGCAAGTTCGAAATGTCGAAACACTCTATGCGCCGGGGCAGACGTCCCAATGCCAAGCTTTTCTGCAAGCCCATGAGCACCCGCTCCTCGTCGCGCTCACGCGTAAAATGCTGGATGAACTGCTGCTCGGCGTTGCGCACCGCCATCTGCACCAAACGGGCCCCCGCCCCGCGCTTCGGTGAGCGCAGGCCCACCCGCCGCCCCGCCACATCCTCCAGCAGCGACCGCAGCGCCGCCAGCGCCGCCAGCTTGCGATCAAAAAGAATCTCCTGCGGCAACACATATCCGGCGCGGTAACGCTGCAGCGCGACTTGCACCATGATGTCTGCATCCTCCGTCAACTGATCCCTGGCGTGGTGGGACTCCACCCCCTCCAAGCGCCCGTCGCGCACGATCATCACCGCGACGCTGACCCGCTCACCCTCGCGATGGAGCGCAAAGACATCCTGATCCAAACCCGCCTCTTGCACCACCTCCTGGCGCTGCCTCACCCGCCGTATCGCCGCGATCTGATCCCGCAAGTGCGCTGCCTGCTCATAGGCCAAAGCCATGGCCGCCGCCTCCATCTTCTCTTGCAGACGCGCGATCAAGGTCGCGTGCTTGCCACCCAAGAACAGCATCGCCGCGTTCACATCTCTCAAGTACGATTCCCGCTCGACCAAGCCCACACAGGGCGCCGAACATCGCCCAATCTCATACTGGAGGCAGGGACGACTCCGGTTGCGGAACACCTGCTCGCGACAGGTCCGCAGCTTGAAATAGCGATTGAGCAGATGCAGCACCTCCCGGCACGAACCCGCCGAGGGGTACGGGCCAAAATAACTCGCCCCATCCTGCCGCCGCTTGCGCACCACCCGCACCTTTGGCCACGCTTCCCCTGGGTCCACCCGCAGTTGCAGCATGTCCTTGTCATCCCGCATCATAAAATTGAAGCGAGGACGATGGCGCTTGATCAGCGTGCTCTCCAAGAGCAAGGCCTCTTTCTCATTACCCGTCAGCACCACGTCGATGGCCTTGAGCAACCGCCCCAACAGCGCCACGAACGGACGCGGATCTGAACCGCTGAAGTACGAACGCACCCGCGCCTTGAGGTCCTTCGCCTTGCCGACGTAAACGATGCGGTCCTTGCGATCCACCATGAGGTACACCCCTGGCGCCGAAGGAATGTGCTGCAACGCTGCGTGATGATCGAAAATCGCCTGCGTATCGTCCATCGACCAACCCAGAGATGAGAGGCAGATTCGGTCACCCATGCCACCGTGACCCACCCCCATTGTCGGTCTGCCGCACCCGATGAGCAATCCCTTCGCCCCAGCCCGCACACAGGTCACGGGCAACGTCCAGCAGCGATTTCTCAAAATCCGGCTAAAAAGCTTGATCTAGCTCTGGTGAATCGCTAGCGTAGCCCAGCTTTGTGGGTGCCCGGAATTTGCTCGCCACGCACATCGCCGCACTCCGTCCGAATCATGGCCACTATGACCGCACACAGCGCCGAAATCCCCAACAAACTCTCGGCAGCCCTCGAAATGCTGCGCCAGGGCCTCCTTGACGAAGCGCATCGCGTGCTCACCCGCCTCATGCGCGCCGCGAGCCAAGATGTCAACGTCATCTTCAATCTCGGACTGACCCGCAAGCGCCTAGGCTATGACGTCTCGGCAGACGCCCTGCTCCAACAAGCCTTTGAGCGCGGCTACGAGCCACCGGTGGCAGAGCTACTGGACCTGCCAGAAAGACCAGGGACCTTCCGCTGGACCCCCGCGGGCACGGAGCTCAGCTTGCTGCTGCACCGCCGCCCGCGGCGACAGAATTACACCCTCCTCGAGATCCTGCCCCATACCGCGCCTGAGCCAGCCGCTCTGAGCACCCTGTCATCCCCCAGCGATGCCGCCCTCTCTCCCGCCGCGCCCCAAGAGGCTGCCCCGGAAAGAGAGACCCCCAAGCCCGAGTGAGCCACCCGACACCGCTCGCACCTACCGCCCCAGCGGCTCTGTCCTAGCGCCCCAGAGAAGTTCTTTGTCCAAGTGGTGTGCCTCTTGTCCTATGCCCCCCTCGCAGGGAAACTGTGGCCCCGACGAGGCACCCAAGATCCCAGTGTCACACGCGTCGTCCACGTGAGCCACCCCTGCCTCACCTCTCCCTGCACACTACCGCAGCAATGAACTTTCGTTCCAAGCACTTATAGCAACGCACCACAAGCGGCACACTTTCTGCAGTGCCGCCCCGCCTGTGCACGCGCTGCTGTTGATTGCTTTAAGCACCATGGCTACCGCGCGCTATCCCTTTTCCCGCAGGCCTTCCACTTGTGGCACCATCGGCACATCGACGCCAACGAGTGGGAGGCAGACCGCCGTCTGAATGGATGCAGGAGGTCCCCATGTTCACGCGCTTGCCAACTCACTTGCTCACCGCTCTCGCCTTGCTGACTTTTGCCACGACCGGTTGTTTCTTCTCCTTCGACGACGATGAGTGTTGCGACCCCTGGGGCTGTTATAGCTGCGACAATGATTACGACCTCTGGGCTTGTCGCGCCGATAGCGACTGCGGCTGGGCCTATGTCTGCGACCGCGGCTCCTGCGTTCCCGATCCCGCACGCTGTGCCTGGGACGGCGACTGCTCGGAGAGCCAAGTTTGCAACGCCAGCGGCTACTGCGTCGATGCACCGGTACCCAACACCTGTACCAACAACGACCACTGCCCACCGGGACAGCTCTGCGAAGGAAGCGTCTGCGTCCCGGCTTTCTGTTATGGCGATTCTGACTGTCCCGCAGACTACTACTGCGACGAGAGCCACTTTTGCCGGCAAGAAACACAAAATGAGTGCGCCACCAACGACGACTGCCCCAGCGACCACCTTTGCATCGACGCCACCTGCGTCCCCGAAGAGACTGGCTGCTTCGCCCACGGCGACTGCCCAACGGGTGCTTCCTGTATCAGTGGCGTCTGCGTCCTCGATCCACAGTGCGCGGGCAACTCTGACTGTGACGCCACGGAAATCTGTATCAACGGGGAATGCGTCACCAAGGTCGAGTGCGTCACCAGCGCCAACTGCGGTAGCGGCATGACCTGCGAAGATGGACGCTGCATCCCAACGGAGCTCGAATGCACCCAGAGCTGTGAGTGTCCCCTGGGCGACGAATGCGTCGACGGCAAGTGCGTCACCCCCGAGCCCGGCACGGAGACCACCGAGTGCAACACCCACTGCGATTGCCCCTCTGGACAAGCCTGCGTCAATGGTCTCTGTGACTCCACGCCCTGCGAAAACAACGCCGACTGCCGCGAGTTCCAAGTCTGCGTCAATGGTCTCTGCGTCGGTGATAGCCCCCTGCGCTTGGACGGCGTCTGCCTCAGTGACCGCGACTGCCAATCGGGCAAATGTGAAAACGGCATGTGCTTCTCGGCGTGCAACGCGAGCAGTGACTGCCCCCGCACCCAGACCTGCAACGATGGTTTCTGCGGCGACGACCCAGCCGGTGGATGTGAATGCCGCTTCAGCTCGGAGTGTGCCAACGGAGAGTACTGCATCAACGGCTACTGCGTCTCGTCGTGCACCGATGACAGCGCCTGTGCCACCGGCGAGTTCTGTGACCACAACCTCTGCCGCCCGGACTGGCGACCCGTCGCCGAGTGTGCCGTCAACGCCGACTGTGCCGATGGCCTCTACTGCGTCGACGCGCGCTGCCGCGAGCTCTGCTCCGTCAACCGACCTTGCGCCGAGGGGCAAAGCTGCCGCAGCGGCTTCTGTTACTATGACGCAGAAATCGAGGGGTGAGCGCCGCTACGCTCACACTACCAACGCGGCAAACTCAGCGCGGCAGCCGACCGCGCACCAGCCACTGATGTAGCAAGGTCGCCACCTCCACCCGTGCCGCCTCAGTGGCCAGCGCATCCAGCGACCGATCCAAACGCGCATTCACCGCCGCCATTCGTCGCCCGTAGGCTGGCACGACATCGGAAGCGAGCCGCCCGTCGAGATAGGCGACCACCAGGCCAAGACGGGCGAGGTGAGGTCCAAGGCCTTGGAGATAGACGCGCACCGCAGCAGCCTCTTCGCCCGGCGCCGCCCCTTCCACGAGCGCACACACCTCATCGAGGTGCAGCACCAACAGCTCAAAGTGCGGAAGGCCCGGCTCCACCGTCGCTGCGTATGCCCGCTCAGGGGGCCTCGCCCCTGCTCCACAACCCAACAGCGCGCCCCCGGCACACCCGGCAAGGACCAACGCGAGCCGAAACAAAGTCTCCCACCTCATACCCTCAGCTCCTCTCGGCCATCGCGTCGTCGCAAGCGCCGCCCTCCGCCGCCGGCGGCTCTTCCACCCACCTCAGTGAGGTCCCGCCCCCTGACAAACGCGTGGCTAACGGTTGTCTTGACGTCGAGGGCGCGCTAAACCACCCTGCCGTGGTACCAGGACGCACCTCGCGTCGCAACGTCAAGCACCCTCGAGTGGACAGAGCATGAGCAAGCGAACATTCCCCTCCATAGACGAACAGATGGCCCTCATCACGCGCGGCGTGGTCGACCTCCACGTAGAGACAGAGCTGCGAGAGAAGCTCGCGCACTGTGCCAAGAGTGGGCTCCCCCTGCGGGTCAAGCTCGGGGCTGACCCCAGCGCGCCGGACCTGCACCTCGGCCACGTCGTCGTCCTGCGCAAGCTCAGGCATTTCCAAGACCTCGGCCATCATGTGCTCTTCCTCGTCGGCGACTTCACCGCGCGCATCGGTGATCCTACGGGCAAGAGCGAAACCCGCAAGCCTCTCTCGGAAGAGGAGATCGCCGCCAACGCCCAAACCTACACCGAGCAAGTCTTCAAGATCCTCGATCCTGAGCGCACGGAGATCGTCTTCAATTCACAGTGGATGGGCGAAATGTCCGCCTCAGGCCTCATCTCCCTGGCGGCCCACTACACCGTGGCCCGCATCCTTGAACGGGATGACTTCAAAAAACGCTTCACCCAAGGACGATCCATCAGCATCCACGAGTTCCTCTACCCCCTGGTGCAGGGTTACGACTCCGTCGCCCTGCGTGCCGACGTCGAGCTTGGCGGCACAGACCAGCTCTTCAACCTCCTCGTCGGCCGTCAGCTTCAGAAGGACTTTGGCCAACCTTCCCAGATCGTCCTCACGGTCCCCTTGCTGGAGGGCATCGACGCGCGCGAGGAGGAGGGTCAAATCGTCGGCGCCAAAATGTCGAAGTCTCTCGGCAATTACATCGGCATCGCTGAAGCCGCCGACACCATCTACGGCAAACTCATGTCCATCAGCGACGCTTTGATGTGGCGCTACACCCAACTGCTCTCCAACATCAGCGCTACCGAGGAGGCCAGGCGCCGCGCAGGCCACCCCATGGACGCCAAGCACGCCCTCGCCGAGGAGATCACCTCAGCTTTTCACGGAACGACCGCGGCGCGCGCCGCGAAAGAGGCGTGGATCGCCCAGTTCAGCCGCCGTGAAGTCCCCGACGACATCCCATGCATCGATCTCAACTGTGATCCCGAGGCCACCACCCTGTGGATCGCCCATGTCTTGACCCGGGCCCAACTGGCGCCATCGACCTCCGAAGCACGGCGCCTGCTCCAGTCGGGCGCCGTCAAGATCGACGGCGAGAGCTGCACTGATCCTCAGCTCCAACTCCCCCCCGCTTCCTATGTCATCAAAGTAGGCAAACGCCGCTGGGCCAAAATCAACCTGAGCTAGCCCCGCCAACCTGTTCGGCTCCGTGCACAGCCAGCCACAGGCAAGCCGGCTCTCGACTCGTCGCCTCCACCCGATGGCGACAGCCGGCAGGCAACCACAGCCACATCCCTGGACGCAGCTCTACCAGCGCTTCGCCGCAACGCACCTTGGCCCAGCCCTGGACCACCAGCACCCACTCGTCCCAAGGCTGATCGTAGAACGCGTCCGCTGGCGTCACCTGCCCCCGCGAGATAATGCGCTCGATGCGCAGACCTGAGCCCCGCACCAGCTCCTCGAAGTGCTCTCCTGCGTGACCGTGCGCAGCCATTGCTGCGAACAAGTCACCCCTCTGCCACACCTCACCTGCCTCTCCACTTGACTCAACTTCAGGCATGACAAACCTCGGCACCATTTTTCGAATGCCGCCGCATTCCCTGCTCCCAGGTGGGCTTGGCACGATGCACGGCCCTCGCCCCCAGCCCGCGCGTAACCCATGCAGAACCGCCGCGCCATCTCACTACACGGCCAGGTGCCCTGGTATCGCGATATTACCCCCGCCGACCACCGGACCAACGGGCACATAGGGCGGCGCAAACGTGGGGATGGGACCACGCCCCAGGACGTTCATCACCATCTGCGCATTGATCCAGATTGCAAAGCCAGCAGACACCGCCGTCGCAATGGACTCGAAAAGCGTCTCATAGTGCTTGTCGTGGTCCTTGTCGCGCAAACCCTGCGGCAGGGCATTGATCATCTCTTTCTTGAGGTTGTTGGGCATCAACATCATGGCCGCCTGGGCAGAAATACAGGCCGAGAGCGGCGTGGGAATGTTGGGCATGGGAGGGGCCTGCGGGCCAGGGAAAGCCGCAAAGGCTGGATACCAGGGCAAGCCCGGAACCGTGACCTTGTCCTGGAACTTTTTGAAGCACGTCGACACACCCGTCGCGACAGCGTCACGCCACTTGCCTTCGTTGCCCATCATGAGGATGCACGCTGGGTACGTCTTGATCAGGTTCTTCAGCTCAGGCCCCTGCAAACAGCCAGGCTTCCCTACCGCTACCGGTCCATTGATGATGAGCCCGCTGATCTTGGCCTGGAGACGCCACAGATTGTGCCCAAACTGCACCGCATCGAGCATCGTGTCGTGGAAAGCCTTGTACTGCTTACCCAGGGTATTGCAGCTATCCATGTGATATTTATGAGGATTCTGCGGCGTGAACAGCGGCAACCCCTGGGGCACGGCCACCCAGTTCTCAGCCTTGATACCATCGCGATACTGATTGCCGGCAGGGTCACCTGAAGGCTGCTTCCAATCCGCTTTCGTCGGTAGCTTGTGTCCCTTGGACATGAAGACAGCCCAACCAAGCGGTTTGATCAAAGAGAATGAAGGCATGCTCAACTCCTGCAAGCTTTAGGGACAGACCGCCAAGTACGCGATCAGCGCGCGACCCATCTCCGCAAAGCCCAGCGCGCGTTACGCCACCAAGACCGCAAAGATGGCCTAGGAGGCTACAATGCAAAGCATGTGCCCCGCAATAGCCTTGACCCAACAATCATCACTTGCTTTCACGTCCGCACCTCTCCCCATCAACGCCACCCTTGAATTGTGCCGGAAGTGCACACCCATGGGGTACGAACACCGCCTCTCGACCCTTACTTTTTGGGCAGCGGCGGCGGTGCCTGGTCAAACACCACGTCTTCGAGATCGACATCGTCCAACTCCAAGGTCCACAGCGCCATCTCTTCGCCAGAGAGCACCTGCTCCTCTTCCCCTTCCAACACCGCCACGCTGCTCACGTCATCGACGCTGACCGTGGTCACTTCTGCCATCGCCTCTTCCTGCGCAGGCGGTGGTGGCATCGCCTTGAGGCTACTGGGGAAGTGCCAGCGCTGGCGCCCAGACGTCGCCAGTGCAGCCTCTGCCGCCACTGGGGAGGGCTTTCCCGCCATGGCTGGAACCGTTGATTTCTTATCCGTCGCAGCGCCTTCCAGGCCATCCAGGACGGGGTCTTGGCTATCGGGCGGCACGACCTTACTCTGCACCGCCGCAAAGAGGTCATCCAAGCTCAGGCTGTCCGTCTCGCTGGGCGCAACTGGCGCGCGCGGTGGGAGCACGTCTTTGGCCGTGGTCCGGCAAATGGCGCGCTGGGCCAAGACATAGTGATCGCTCACCAGATAGGACAGCAGGGCGTGCAGGTCCGCGTTGGCCCCCACCAGCTCATGAAAGTCTTGGAAGGAGCGCGGCCTATACAGAGCGGTCCCTTGCATCTCCTTGAGCACTCGCTTGAGCGTCGCCACCTGACTCTGGCTTGCCAAAAGGCCACAGCGGATCGCCGTCACCCGCGCCGCGGCAACATAGCGCTTGGCGCTCGGCGCCTCACCGCCGTTCTGTCTTAAGACCTCGTCGATCAAAAAGACCAAGTTCTCTTGGACCTCCAGCGAGTGTCTGGCTTTGAGCTCGCGGAGAAAGCGCTGCACCCGTTCCTGGGTTCTCCTCTCGACCAGCGAGAGCTTGACGCTGGCTGGCGGAGCAGTAGACAGCTCGCTCAAGAGCGTCCGCACCAGGGTCACCAGCTCGAAAGCCGAGAGCGCCGAGGGCAGCAGGAAACGCGGCCGTGAGAGCTCCAGCGCCCTGGCTAGGAAAAAGCGCAGCTCGTGCCCCAGAAGGCTTCGCAAGGTATCTCGGGCGATCACGACCGAGGGGGGATCGGTCATCACCACCCGGTAGGGTACGCCACCGCTGTCCTTGTCCACGTAAAGCCGCCGCGGCGTCAGGTTCATCGCCTTGGTCAACTCGTTGAAGATCGCCACCGCTGGCGAGCGCGTCTGGTGCCCTATCTCTTCGACGTCTCCCACGACCTCCTGGCTAAAAAAGTCCCGCCCCAGCTCTGCCAAGAGCGCAAAGACATCGCCGAGGGGCCCCAGCGCAAACGGGTGCACCACGTGTCTCTGGTAGGCATCCCCCTGGAGCACACCAGGTGCCAGACGCGTCCACGGAAGCGGCGCCTCATCGTTGCCATCGATGAAGCGCAGCAAGCCCGCCACGGCATCGCGCCCCTCATGCTCTGCCACCGCCTCATAAATGGCCCCAATGCGCTCGATGTCATGTCGCTGAAAGCCTTTGAGATCAACAACCTTGCGCAGGTGCTGCACCTCGAGCTCTGGCAGGGCCAGATGGTCGGGCGCGTAGACCCGCACCAGACGCCGATGCACCCGCAGATCGTTAGGGAAAAACGCCTGGACCCGCATCAGCACCGCCACCGCATCGGCATCCGCCCCACAGAGCTGGACCAACTGGTCCGCATAGGCCAACAGCGCTGCCGCACGCGCCTCGGAATCACCTTCAGGGAGCGCGCGAAGATAGGACTCATAGAGGGAGCTCATGCCCTCCAAGTTCTTGCCCATCCCGAGCAAACGCCCCAAGCGCTCCAACGCTTGCAGGTTGCTCGGGTCCTTGGTGAAGGCGGCTTGGTACATCTCCTGGGCTTCATCGGCTTCACCAAGTCCTTTGAACAGGATGTCACCCAGAACCAACATATACTCAATCTGTCCTGCCGAACCCTCGCGCTGCTCCTCCAGCAGGGCCGAAGCCACCAAACGCCCTTTCTCCCATTGCTCCGTCTGCGCATAGAGACGCAACAAGCGCTCGGGCACGTCAAAGACATCCCCACCCAAGAGCACCGCCTGCTCATAGGCCACGATGGCGTCATCCACCCGGTCGAGAAAATACTCGTAGACCTCGCCCATGCGCTTGTGGATCGCCCCCCTCACCTCAGCGTCATCCGTCAGCGCCAACAGCTTCTGGAAGGCAGGGATGGTCTCGCCCCACCGCTTCTGCTTGATGAGAATCGCCAGGCGCTGATCCGCGGCCGGTCTATAGCTCGGATCGGCATCCAGCGAGCGCTCGAAGCACTGCCGAGCCTCATCCAGACGATCACTCCCATGTAGAATATCACCCCAGAAGTAAGACGTTCGCGCCAGATCCTGCGCTTCGAGAGGGTGGGTGCCGTCGAGCACTTTCTCGATGTGACGCCGCGCCGCAGACCAGTTCCCTAGCTTATAGTGGCAATGGCTCAAGCCCAACAACACACCGCTATGGTCGGGATAGAGCTCCGCCAAGGCGCTGTAGAGGGTCGCCGCGTGCCGGTATGACTCCTGCTGCTCCAAGCAATGCGCCAAGCGAAACTGAAAGTGGAATCGGTCGGGTTCCCGATCACTCTCGTAGCGGCCAAGACGCGCCTCGGGATAGTCGTCCTTTTCCGATTCAGCCAGGGGTGGCGCTTCATGGGTGAGGGCATGATAAAGCGCCGCTGCCTCGCCCCAGCGCTCCGCCACGAAGAGCACATCCGCCAGGTCGCGGCGACAGCCCCAATGGCCAGGGCGCAGTGCCAGCGCCGCACGCAGATCCGCTTCCGCAGCCGCTGGCTCAGCAAAAGCGTCTCGCCGCAACAGAGCTCGCCGCCACAGCAATGCCGCTTGGGCGTCGGGCCCCTCGTCCATCCCCAGAGCCAGCTCATAGAGCGTCAGCAGACGCTCATGGTCACCCCGCGCTTGGGCCCAGCTCAACAACGCCGCGAAGGCCTGGCGATGCCGGGCATCCAACGACACCGCTTGCTCGAAGGCAGACAGCGCACCCTGCACATCGCCACCCGTGTCGCGTCGCACCACCCCAATCCGGAACCAGGTGTCGGCTGCCTCAGCGGCCGGCTGAACGGCAGCGGCCTCTTGCAAGCTGCGCTGCGCCCCCTGCCAATCACCCTTTTCCTGCTGGAGCTTGGCCTGTCGCAGCCACACCCCAGCATCTTTAGGAGAGCTCTGGACCAAATCGGAAAAAACATCGAGGGCCGCATCGGCGTCAGACAAGCGCTGCTCACGAATCTCAGCCAGACGCCACAAAACCTCGGCGCGCATCTCGGCGGCTGGCTGGAGCTCAGCCAGAATCTGCAAGGCTTCTGCCGTTCGGTCCCAGCGTCCCATGCCCTCATAGAGATCCGCAAGCTGGACCAACACCTCGGCGTCCCTCTCACCTCCATCGCCATAGATCTCTTCGACTGCAGCCAGCGCCTTGGGCTTGTTCTTGAAAACCTCCATGGCGATGCGGGCCACGCCAAGCAGACAGCGTTTGCGTTCCTCATAGCCGTCTGCCTGCCCCGCCCGCACTTCAAAATGCGCCATCAGCTCAGCCCATTTGCCATTGCGCTCCAAAACGCCTTCGAGGAAAACGAGGATGGCATCATCTTCAGGCCACAGATCGAGCGCGTAGCGCAAAGCACTCGCCGCACCGTCGACCTGTTTGAGTTCCTCCTCACAGACCCGGGCAAAGGTCAGCAAATCGTCCCGCAGATGCTGCGGCTCGGCGTCATTGTCGATGATCCAACGCAGCCCATCGCGCACCAACGGCCACCGGCCCAGGCGGGCATACAAGTCCAACGCCATCCGTCGCGCCCGGACGTGATGGGCATCTTCGCGCAGTGCCCGCTCCAGAGCCTCAGCGGCGTCGCTCAGGCGCCCCATGGCCAGCAACACTTCCGCCGCCTCCACTCGCTTCTCCGCCCGCTCCAGAGGATCAGCCAGCTTCTCAGCCTGCACTTCCAACACCAGCAAGCGATGCTGCGGCGTCATACCCGCATCATTCACCTTTGCCAGGCGCTGCACCACGAAGGGGTGAGCCGGATCCACCGTCAAGATCTGACGCATGGCTTCCAAAGTCCGCGCCTCATCACCGGCTAGCTCGCACACTTCAGCCTTGCGCTGCATCAACGCCAGAGCCACATGCCTATCGAGCGTGTCCACCAGCTTGCGCTCAAAGACCCGCAACAAATCGGGATAGCGTCGGGTTCGCTCGGCGAGGGCCACAGCCTGATCAAAAATATCGGGATGAAGGGGGTCTTCCGCCAACGCCGACAGTAGCACATCCAACCCAGCGCTTGGCTGCTGGCGACGCTCCGCGTGAATCGTGGCCAGCGCTTGCTTCATGGTCAAACGCTCAGAGGCTGGCACCTCGGCCTCGGCCATGATCTTGGCAACGCTGTCCCACACCGCCTGCTCGACCGTGTCCTGGGCCGCGAGACGCTTGACGATGCCCGCATCCAGAGGCGACATCACCAAGCCTTTGAGCAGACGCTCCACGGCCCAATCCGAGCGGCCCAGCCGCGTCTCACAGACATCGGCCGCCTGCAAAATCCTCTCGAGACGCGTCTGGGCGTTGGCGGTCCTGCTGGCGCTCGTGTCGTAGTAGTCCAAGACCAAAGCCCATAAGGCGTGCGTGTCGGCAAGTTGCTGCAACTTGGCCTGCGTGTCAGCGTCGTGCGGATACTCGTCCAGAACCTCGAAGAGCACATCCATGGCCCCTTCTGGGTCTCCCAAGCGGTGCTCTGTGACCTCCGCCACGCGGTGCAAAAAGTCAATCTGCTCCTCTTCGCGCTCTGCCCAGTCAGCCAATGAGCGATAGACCACGGCCAACTCCAGCCACGAACCACCGCGCACGGCCAGACGCTCGATCTCGCGCAAAACCTGGCGGTTGTGTGGCGCGATCTGTTGCGCCATCCGTGCGACGTGAAAGGCGCGGTCCAAATCGCCGAGCTTCTCCTCGGCCAGGTGTGAGACCTGCATTAGGCCTTCGACCTGCACCTCTGGTACATCGGCTCGCATGGCGTCCTGTTCCAGCACATCGATGAGCTCGGCCCACAAGGCGTTCAATTCTGCCAAGTGCCACATCCCCTCCAGGGGACGGGGATCGCTGGGAGCCAGCTCATGGGCCCAACGAAAACGCGCAAAGGCCTGCGCTGGATCGTTCAGTATCTCAGACAAGACCGTCCCGCTCGCCAGGAGAGGCTCGACCCGCCTCTCGGGTGAGAGGCGAATCAGCGTCTCCAGAGCCGTCAGCGCTGCCGAACCATCACCGCGGACATAGTGCAGGCGCGCCAGCGCCTCCAGGCTCTCAATCAGCCAGGGTTGCCGCTCGAGCAAACGCGCGTGCACTGCGATGGCCGCCTCCTCCTGCTGGAGCTCATACTCGAGGAGGCGAGCCTGCTCCAACGACAAGGCCACGCGCAGCGCCTCTTCCTCGATCTGTTCGGCCACCACACCCAAGACCTGAACCAGAGGCTCGGCGTCCACCACTGGGCGCAGCGCATCGATGACCTTGTTCCACTGTGCGCCGGGTTGACCGCCGATGCCACGCATGGCCATCACCCAATGGCATGCCTCTGCCACCCGTCCGCTCGCCACATCGAGACGAATCAACGACAAGCCACACCTGAAGCGCTCAGCCGCGTCATTGGCCAGCTCAAAGAGCCGGACCAGAGCGTCGCGTTGGATCTCTGGGTCTTCCAATACGTTGGCGCAGGTCAGCACAGCCCGCACATAATCCACATTGTCCGGCTGCAGACGTGATGCTTCCCGGAAGGCAACCAACGCCTGCTTGGGATCACTCTGGCCATGTAAGCACGCATCCCCGAGCAGAGAATAGAGCGCCGCGCGCTGAGCGGCCTTGAGATCTTGGCGCACCAAGGCCCCTTGGTAACAATCGATGGCGCGATCCCAGTGCCCGAGCTCCTCGAAAGAACGCCCGAGGCCCACGGCAGACTCCACATCCTGCGGGCCCAGAAGACTCAGCTCTTGCCACAACGTAACGACTTGTTCGGCCGCATGGTGGTCACTCCCCAGGACCTCCGCAGCCATCAGCAACAGCTTCTGTTTCTCTTCAGGCGCTGCGGGGTGCTCCAACACCAAACGCAGCAACTCGTCACAGCGCGCAGCTTCCAGGTGCTCACCACCTTCTGCCGACAGCACCTGCCCCAACATCTGCCGTATGGCCGCCTCTTCAGGGTAGCGCCAGCTCAAGTCGACCAAAATGGCGAGCGCCTCTGGCCACTGTCCGAGCCCATCGGTGTAGAGAGCAGCCTGGCGCAGGCGATGGCGTAAGCGCGCATCGCCTTCAGTCGACGCAGCCAGGTGATCCAGCCGCTCGACCGCCGCGAGGTAGTCCCCGGCGTCGATCTCCAGCTCTACCAAGCCTGCCAAAGCGCGCCCATCATCGGGGGCGATCTCGAGCATCCGGGTCAGGGCCCGACGCACCTCTGCTGGCGCATAGTCGTTCTCACGCAGGGTCGTCACGAGGGCATTGAGCAACATCAAGCGGCGCGGCCCCTCGGGCTGAACCTCGATGCGCGCCTCCAGATGCTTCACCAGCTCGGCGATCTGGCCACACCCGCCGTAAATCTGCTGCATCGCCTGGATGGCGCGCTGCAGACAAGGCTCAGAGACTTCATCGCTCGCCAGAACCTGATGCCAGTGGAAGCGTGCCCGATCCAGGTCTCCCATCCCCACCTGGCTCAGTTGCGCCAGCTCCGCTTGGCGCTGAACCCGCTCTTGAGAGCCCTGGGCAGCCAGGACCGCCGGCGCCAAGAGCTGATACAAAGCCAAGGGGTCATCATGAAAGTGGGTCCTGAAGAATTGCAGGGTCTCTTCGTCGTTGGGATCGACCCCAAGGAGTCTGCGCAAAATCGCCACTTGGCGCTCTGTGTCCAGCAAGCCCGCGCCTGCCACCTGGGACGCTTCACGCAACACCGCGACTTGCGCCGACGCTCCCTCGCGCTGCAGCCATGGCGCGCCATCGGCCGCCCACATCAAGACCTCGAGCAGGATGTTCCACTCCCCCGCCGCGCGGCAACGGTTCAACAAGTCCTCGTAATCCTCGCGCTGCGGCGCACCCTCGAGGGCGGCGAAGTCCGCCAGCAGGGCCAAGGGAAGGTCCGAGGCGAAGCGCCGTGCCGCCTCCTGCAGGCGCTCGCATGCATCTTGCCGCTGCGTCCCTGCTCGAGCGCGCCGGACCTCACCGTGTAAGACCCAACCCAACTCGAGAAGAAAATCGCCTCGCTCCAACGACGACGAGAGCGCCTCCACGTCGTCGATCCGATCGGGATCCTGCAGATAAGCCAGATAGTTCAACAAAGCCGCCGTGCCATGGTGCGCTTCGTCTCGTTGCGCGAATTGGGCCAGAACCAGAAAGTGCCGCGCCTGAAGCGTCTCCAAGAGACGACGGCGAAAGGGACCTTCGGCGCGCAACAACTGCTGTAGAGCCGCTTCAGCCAGGAGGGCGCGCTTCTGCTCTGCCTCCTGCCCACCACTCGCGTCCAACAACAACGCATCGGCAGTGGTCCGCAGACGCGTCACCAGCATCGTCGCACGGGCCTCTGCCTCTTTATCGCTACGTGCCAGGTCTGCCGCCTCTCCACGGTGCGGCCCATCCTCGGTCATCCCATCCAGGAGGTGGTCGCCCTGACCCAGGCGCATGGGCTCATCCGGCGCAGCGCGGCGCGCCTGCTCCAGAGCCTTGGCCTCGCCTTCGGGTAGGTTGAGGTGCTTGCCCAAGATCGTCGCCAACTCCAGATAGCGCCGCGCGCGACGCTGAGGGTTCAACAGCGAGGCCGCGTGCTGCGCCAGAAGATCGGCCGCCACCTCCCAGCTATCTACACGTAAAGCCAAGGCCAAGACCGCATCGACCACTTCTTCGCGAAGCTCGAGCACATCGTAGAGGTCGACCAGATCCTCCATCAGCCGCAGGATGGCCTCACGAGGCAACGCGTGCGCCGCGTCCATGAACGCAGCCAAAGCCTGGCGCGGGACTTTGGCCCGCTCTGCTTGTAGGCGCGCCAAGGTCCAGAGCGCTTCCCCCCGCGCCAGCTCACTGGGCGCTGCCTCCACCATCTGTCCCCACAAGCGCTCCAGCTCGTCGAAGGCACCTGTACCTTCCAGGAGGCGTAGCAACGAAGCGCGCAAGGCCGGTGCCCGTGGTACCAAGGCAGAAGCCCAAGACAACACCTCCCCTTCGCCAAAGGCGCTCTCGGGGCAGGTGAGAAAGGCCTCGTCGAGCAACGCTGCCGCCGCCGTCTCGTCGTGGCGTTCACAGGCCTCCCACATGGCCATTTGCATCAGGAGCCGAGCCTGATCCGCCGGGGAGGCCTCCTTCTCCACCCCGAGACGCGCCAAGCGCAACGCATCTTCCCAGCGCCCCAGCTCCACCGCCATCTGGCGCAAATACCCCTGGGCTTCGGTGTGCTCCGGGATGGCCAGCACCAGCGCCCACAGAAGCTCGTAAGCGTCATCGCTGACGCTCGGCGAGAGCTCGCGCGCCCGTTTGAGCAGCTCCAATGCACGCACGCCATCGCCCACCTGCTCAAGCGACAGGCGCGCCAAGGCCAACAAAATGGCAGCACGGCCCTGGCGATCATCGTGGCCACACTTGCTCAGCTCCTGCTGCAGGCGAGCGATCTCCTGCTCCAGGGCGCCTGGAGGCTTCCCCAGCCGCAGCACCAGACGAGCCGCCTCGCTACAGCTCGGCTCAGTGCGATAAAGACGTCGCAGGGCAACCAGCGCCGGCAAGGGGCTCACGGCACCACACTCGCCAGCCTTGGCGTAGACCCGCGCCGCCTCATCCAGATCGTGCAGACGCTGGCGCAGAAAGTGACCAAAGCGCAACCAGAGCAACTGCGCCTGCGCAGGATCCGTCGCCTGACGGGCTTGACTGTCCATCAGCCGCGCCAGCAGCGACCAATCGTTTTGCTGCTCCAAATGGCGACGCAAGCGGTCCGCCAGCAGCACGGCGCTGGGACGCAGTTGATAAGCGGCAAAGAGAGCCTCCGAAGTCAGACCAGGCATCCCCAGCCGCGGGCCCCAAAGATCGGCAAGGGTCAGGTAGAGGCCATAAGCCTCATCTCCCCCCACGGCCGTAGCGCGCTGCCGGTAGGCTTCGACCACCTCCTCTAGCAATTGCTCGCGTCGCAAGGCCTCGACATAGCGCACGAAAGCTCGGCTCTCGGCTGGTGATTGGGCAAAGGCCCGTCGCACTTCGTCAATAGACTCTATCATCCCAACTTCCATGGCCGTCGCCCCTGGGCACAGCGTGCTGCACGCTCCACTTGAGCATGGGGGCGTCTGGGGCGGCGATCTTAGCATACCTCGCTGAGGCTTCCATAGGGACCGAAGCTCAACGCCCAGCCGCCCCCGGCGCGTCGAGAAAACTTTTCTTCTTGCTTCGGGAAGACGCGCGTGCTACACACACGTTCAGTGTTCAAATGTTCACACCCGCTACACCAGGGAGGGTACAATGGAGCGTGCATGGAACACCGTCGCGACCGACGCATCTGAGCATTTCGCCCCGCAACGCAGCAACCACGCCGCCATCTGCCGCGCCATTGCTCGCGTTGATTTTCGCGCCCACTGCCTCCACGAGACGATGGAGAGCGGCGCCGCCCATGGCCAAGCCACCTTGGCACCCGCCCACCTAGCCCGCGCCAAGGGTCGCCTTTATGTCGCCCTCGCCCTGAGCCAGGACCGCGTGCTCATCACCTGTGCCCGGCCCAACGCCGATAAACTCAGCATTCTCCACTTCGCACCCACCCGCGCCGACCTCGCCGATCCCCACCCAGAGCAAAATGGACTGAAGGCGCTGCGACAATGGACGGCGGCGAGCACCGCCCTACGCCTCTGCTTCGCCCCTGCCACGGAGGCGCGCCCGAGCATCAGTGATTTGCGCCGTGCCCTCGGCTGTCAAACCCGTGACGTAGGCCTGTGGATGATGGGCGTCGCTGACCTCGAGCGACAGCTCTTTGGCCTCCACCGTGACGGCTGGCTGGCGGCGGCCTCCACCTCGCAGCTCCTCGCCCTCTGCGACAAGGAGAGTCAATCCCACGGCGCCCTGGCCGCACTGCTCGCCACCGTGGAGGCCAGTCGCTTGGATGTACTCTCGCTGTTCTTCAGCGACATGCTCCAATGCGACCCCATGCGCGTCCTCACTCACTGAGGTGATAGCCGCAGCGCCGAGACCTTGTCGTCGAGCGGGGCCTTCTGTGTCGCCGCGATGATCGTCGTCAACACATCGCCTTCAAATCTGTCCAAGGCGTCTTTGGGACGCAGGTGCATGAGCACCCGGCCATCGCCAGCCAGCACCACGATAGTGGGTGCCGTGTCCTCAGCGCGAACGACCCCATAGGTTCGCGCCAGGCGCCCCGAGAGGTCCATGACCACCGGCCAGGGGAAGGCGAGGGACTCATCGCGCTGGGTGCTCCCATTGCGCAAGCCGTTCACCACCCCAAAGACTTCGGCCCCGGCAGCCTCGAACTGGAAACTGTAATAGGCCAAGCGCCACAAGTGGAGGTCACAGGCGCTGCAGTCGGGCTGCGACAGGTCATAGAACAGCAATACCCTTGGCGGCGCTTCAACAACGGCCTCTTCCATCGAAGGCGGCGGCGCAACCTTAGGGCTCAACGTCACGGGAGCGCTCAAAAAGCTGGGAAGGACGACAAAGCCCAATGCCAGCGCTGCCGCGCCCGCCAAACCGAGGATCACGTAGGCGGCCAAGAGCGACGTACGCGATTGACGTATATTTGACCAAGACGAATATGCTTCACTTCCAGGTTCCGTCCCCCTGGTGTGCCTTCGCTGTGTGCTTCTTTCCATGTCTTCCCCCGCCTTGCTTAGCTGTGCGACCCGAGGTGTCGAATCGCTCACACCTCAACGTTTCAATATCGATGCCACCCGAGATTCCCGCGCTACCCGGGAAATGTCGCCAGGGAGGGAGGCCGAGCGCCCCAAACCAACGTGGGGATCGCCCGCACGGCCCACGGTCGCACGGGCTGCCGCCATGCCCACCCACCCACACGCCCGGCCGGGCTTGTGACCTGTTCTCGGCCGCGCTGGCTCAGGGACGCCTCTTGGCCACGCTCCAGGACATCTCTGCCACAGCCGCGTCGTGCCCAAGCCAGGCCGAGAGCTATGTCTATCGTGTACCGCCGCGATAGGGTGACGGCGCCGCTCCCAAGCCGAGGAAAACGCATCTGCGTTGTCGCGTTGACAGCCTGGCTTGCGTCCGTTAGAGGCTTAGTGGATAGCTGCGGCGTGGCGAGGGCCCGGGTAACAGTGCCGCGTGAGGACTCCATGGACAAGCACTTGGTCGAGAAACACGGAAAAGTCTACGAAGCAGGAACGGTCTTGTTCCGTGAAGGCGAGGTTGGGAAACGCCTTTACGTGATCAACGAAGGGCGCATTCGGATCACCAAGCGCATCAACAAAACCGAAGCTCCCATCGAGGTGTTGGGGCCCGGCGAGTTCTGTGGTGAGTTGGCTTTGGTCATGGAGGCACCACACCCGGTCACGGCGACGGTGGTGGAGCCAGCCAAGCTACTCATCGTCGACGCCAAGCAGTTCGAGATGATGGTGCGATCCAACGGCGAGATCGCCCTGCGCATGATGCGCAAGCTCGCGGGTCGTTTGACTGAAGCGCAGTTCCGCATCGTCAACCTGCAACTGCGGCGTCCCATGGCGCGGCTCCTCCACCAACTCAAGTGGGAAATCGCCCAAATGGAAGAGGAGTTTGCCCCGCTCTTACCAGATGACCTCAGCGAGGTCTTGTGCATGCAGCGTACGGAAGTGGATCTCCTCTTGCAGAAAGTGGTCAAAGAGGGCCTCGTCAAAGTCAGCGAAGATGGACGCTTTCACGTCCCGGATCGCGTGGCCTTCGATCGCTACCTCACCTACCTCGAGCTCAAAGATCGCTACGAGTTTCTCGATTGATTTCGAGCTACTCCCTGGGCTGACCACGCGCCATCCCGCCGCGTCGCAGCGGCAGATGGGGCGCTGTCTCCGTCTCATGCCACAATCCCTAATGGCGACGCGATGGATGTATCGGCTTACTCCCTCTTTTGTCAGCGCCTCTTCAGGCAGAACGAGTTCGCCATCAAGCTCGGACTGGAAGCCATGGGCGCAGCCCTCCAGAGCCTCTCCCCAGCGCTGCAAAGTGCGCCCCACGTACTTATCGCCGGCACCAATGGCAAGGGACAATGTGGTGCCACCCTCTCCTCCATCGCGACTTTCGCTGGCCACCGCTGCGGCCTTTACACCTCGCCCCACCTGCTCTCATTCCGCGAGCGCATTCGCATCGACGGGCTCCCCGTCTCTGAGGAAGCCTTGCTCCCCATTGGCTGTTCCATCTTGCAGCGCTTTGGCGGGCTCCCCCTGCCGACGCGCCTCGAGGCGTATCTAGATCCGTGTCTGTGCGGGCCTGGCCCCAGTCAAGGGCTCACCTACTTCGAACTGGCCACCCTCATGGCGGTGAGTGTTTTCGCACGGCTCGAGTGCTCCTTTGCCGTCTATGAGGTGGGCCTCGGCGGCCGCCTCGATGCTACGAACGCCCTTGACCCGGCGCTCTCGATCATCACGGCCATCGGCCTTGACCACGAGCAATGGCTGGGCCGCAGCCTGGAAGAAATCGCTAGCGAGAAGGCCGGCATCATGCGGCCTGAGCGCCCCGTCGTCATCGGCAGTCGCACCGCTGTCGACACCTTGCTTGCCAAAGCTGAAGCGCTGCAGGCACCCGCTTACTTGATCGGCCGGGACTTTGGGCTGGAGGCACGCGACCAGGCCTATGTCTTCTGGGGCCTGGGCCGCGAAGAGACCTTCACCCTAAGCCAAAACCTCTACCCCTTCCAGCGAGACAACGTGGCCACGGCCGTGTGCGCCGCCCTCCTCCTGGAAGAGATGGGGCGCTTCTCCACCCGCGCCTTTGCCGACGTCGTCGCCGCCCTTGAAAGCACCCGGTGGCCTGGCCGAATGTGGAGCGTCGCCCCAGAGCTCGTGGCCCAAAGACTCCCCCTCGTCCCGCATCTCATCCTCGATGCGGGTCACAACCCGCAGGGGGCGGAGCATTGCTGTGCCGCCATCGCTCACCTCCAGAGCCAAGACCCTCGGCCTCTGGGCTTGGTCGCCAACGCCTGCGGAGACAAAGACATCGCCGAAATCGCACGCCACTACGCACGCCTCCCCGACCTGCAAGCGACGGTCGCCGCCCCTGTCGAAAACGCCCGCGTGCTCAATGCGGAGGACTTCTGCCGCGCCGCAGGGTGGCCCACCCATTGTGCCCATGCGACCTTGCCTGAGGCGATCACGGCGCTTAGCCGCGAGCTCGGCCCCAACGCCAGGGTCTTGATCACCGGCTCCATCTACCTCTTGGGTGAAGCCATGGCCTGGCTCGGCTGCTCAGATCCTTTGCGCTCAACCACCTTGGTCCGGGCTCCCCACGACGTGGCCCAACCGGACGAACTCGGGACGGAGGGACTCGCCAATGACTTCCCAAGGCACGCCTGAAGATCGCAAAAGCCCAGACGCTCGTGGAGAGAGCGCTGACGGAAACGACGATGGCTTTGAGCTGGCGAAAAAGGCGCTCATCCAAAACGCCATGCGCCAGGGCTTCGTCACCCATGCTGAAATCCGCGCCGCTCTGCCCCTGGAGCATCTGTCCGCCTCAGAGATCGATTTCCTCATCTTCACCTTCGTATCCATGGGCATCCGCGTCGTCGACCCAAGCCAGGATCCCGGCTAAGGGAGCGCGGGCCGGGGCTCGTCACCACTTCCAAGAGAAAAGCGCAACGCAAAGGTCGTCCCTGCATCAGCCTGCACCAAGCTCAGCTCACCGCCCATCTCGACCATGACCTTCTCGCAGATCGCCAGCCCCAGCCCCGTCCCTTGTCCTGGGGCCTTGGTGGTGAAGAAGGGCGCGAAAATGTGGGGCCTGATCTCTGGCGCAATGCCTGGCCCATTATCCGCAACATAGAGCGTCCAGCTCTTCTCGTCCTGCGCCGTATACAAGCGAATGACACCCTGCCCCTGGAGGGCATCGCAGGCATTCAGAAAGAGGTTGACCAGGACCTGTAGCCAACGGGACTCATCGATGCGCAAGAGCGGCGCCGTCAACTGGGGGCCTGTGAAGGAAATCCCCCGGCAACGGGGCTGAGGCTCGATCAGGCGCCTGGCTTGCGCGATGGCATCCAATGGCGAACAGAGACTGAGTTGGGGAGACTCGCCGCGGCTATAGTCCAGCAACTCGCGAATGATCTGACTGATGCGACGGGTCGCTTCTCGCGCGTTGGCCACGACGGTCTTCGCTTCGCCAGCCTCGAGACCAGGTTCATCGAGGATCTCCAAGTAGGCCAAAACTGACGCCAGCGGGTTGCCTATCTCATGCGCGACACCAGCCGCCAACCGGCCCACCACCGCCAGCCGTTCGGAACGAATGAGTGATTCCTGCGCGGCAGCGAGGGCCGCATTCCCCTCGGCGAGGGCAGCCAAGCTCTTCTGGTGTGCAGCTTCTGAACGCTGCAGGGCTGCCACCATTTGGTTGAAATGTTGGGCCAAGACCAGAATCTCCCCCATCCCTCCCACCACCAGGCGCGTGCGAAAATCACCTTCCGCCACGCGCTGACTGGCATCGACCAAGCGCTGCACCGGTTTCACTACCGCCCGGGTCAACAGCACATAGCCGACGACCATCAGCAGCGCAGCCACCCACAACAAATGGAGCAGAACGCTGCGCTGCGCTGCAGCCACGGCGTCATCGATTTCGCTCAGGTCCAAGGCCAAGACGAGTACCCGGCGTTGCGCCGCCCCCTCGTCCCCCAGCAACTCTCGATAACTCACCAACAGGCGCCGCCCCTCGCGGATGCGCACATGCTGGGCCTGCACGTCACCAAGGCGCGCTCCTTCCCCAAAGCTCGCATCGACGCGCCCGCCCACCTCTTCCAAGCGCACGACTGCATCGCCCTCGGCGACGGCGAAGACCCCGTAGCCCCAGATCGCCCCTTCCTCCACCCAGCGCGGCAAGAGCGCCGAATCGAGATCATGCACGGCAGCCGTGGCCAAGAGATGAGCGCTGCGCCGGTAGGCCACTTCGGCGCTATAGCGTGTCGATTGCAGCAGAGCCACCGAGAGCAGCCCGAACACGATGACCACCAGGACGAAGAGGCTCGCCAAGAGCACCAAACGAATGGAGACACCCCGACGGGCGCGCCGCTGCGGCTCGGACACCAGCTCGTCCCAGGAGGGGTTCATAAAACCCACCCGTGGGCAGAGAGCGCGCCGCCGGTCAATAGGGACAGCAGAAAATCGCCAAAGAAAATGTACTCAAAGGCCGAGAGCGCGATAAAGGGTCCAAAGGGAAGTGCGAGCTTGCGAAAGGCTGGCGCGCCCGCCTCTTGCCCATCCTCCGCGAGCCCCATTGAAGCCTCCAGCTCGGCCACCTCGTGGTTGCGAAAGACACCTCCATCGCCCTCGACCTGTTGCTTGGCCCCGAAAAGCACCGCACCCACAGCGAAGAGAAGACCCTGCACACTGCTCGCAAAAAAGATGAAGAACAGGCCCTGCCACCCCACGAATGCGCCCACCATGGCCATCATCCAGATGTCCCCGCCACCCATGCCGACCTTACCCGTCAAAAAAAAGTAACCCATGATGATCGCTACGATCACCCCCCCCCCCACGCCCGCCCCTAGGACGGCGTCAAACAGAGACACGTTGGGCACGAGATCGAACAGTAGCCCCGTCTCCGGGACCGCATACGCATAAATCAATCCCAAGAGGATCCCCGGCAGAGTGATCTCCAGTGGCAGCTCCGTCGACGCCAAGTCGACCAAAAACAGCGCGATCAGAGCAACGACGTAGAAGAAGAGGAACACGTAGGGGACCAGGAGCGTAGACAGCACCGCATGACCACCCACGACCGCCTCCAAACGTCCATCGAAAACATGCCAGGCCAAAAGCGTCGTCGCCAGCGCCGTGGCCAACTCGACCAAAGGATAGCGAACGGGGATCCTGCATTTGCAAGCGCGACAGCGACCGCACAGCCACAGCCAGCCAAAGACAGGAACATTGTCAAAGGCCCGGATCGGCGTCTCACAACTCGGACAAAAAGAAGAAGGCCGCACCAGAGAGAGCCGTCGCGGCAAGCGATAGACTAGAACGTTGATGAACGAACCCCAGGCTGCCCCAAACATGAAGGCAGCCACGTAGAGAATGGAAGCGAGTGTCGTCAGCATGCGTCATCCTTGCTCTCGAGCGATGGTGGCGTCTCTCTCGCGCGTCTCTGCGCCGCCGTCATCCTAACAGCAACAGAGAAATCCCCATGACCGCCATGCCCAGAACCACACCGGCGATCTCGGCGTGACCCTGGTCGTAGGCCCGCGCCGTAGGCAGAAGCTCATCAAAAGAAATGAAGACCATGACCCCGGCCACCGCTGCCAACATCCCCCCCACCAGCGTACCGCTCAACCAAGGCATGAGGATGAGGAAGACCAGCAGCGCTCCCAAGGGCTCGGCCAAGCCCGAAGCAAAGGACCAAGCCACCGCCTTGAACCGGCTCCCCGTCGCGAAATACACGGGCACAGCAACGGCGATGCCCTCCGGAATGTTGTGGATCGCCACCGCGATGGCCACGCTCAAGCCCAAGGATGGCTCGGCCAGCGCCGTTGCAAAGGTCGCCATCCCCTCAGGCAAGTTGTGCAGCGCCACAGCCAACGCCGACACCAGACCAACCCGCTGCAGGGCGGCTCTCTCTGTGGCGCTACGCACCAGCGGCGCCGAGTCAGACGCCTCACAACAGATGCTTTGGATGTCTGCTTCAGAAGTCACCTCATGGGGATTGACCGGCTCCGGCACCAACCGGTCGATGATGGCAGAGACGGCAATGCCCCCAAAAAAGCAGGCCAACGCGACCCACTTTCCCATCGCATCGCCCAGATCCTCGCTCATCACTTCTGTCCCGTGCGGTAGCAATTCCACCAAGGAGATGTAGACCATGACCCCGCTGGAAAAGCCCAGGCCAAAGGCCAACAAACGCAGACCAAAGCGCTTGCTCATGAGCACGAAAATGGCGCCCAAGCCCGTGCTCAATCCGGCAAAGAGTGTCAGAGAAAACGCATAGCCAACGCTACCTTCCATCAGCCCCTCCTCAAGCGCCTTTGTCGCAAAATCCCCTTTGCCAAGCAAGCCACATTGCCGCCCCTTCTCGTGGGCACCCTCGCTCCAAAGCGCGCTTCAGGCTATATATCTTGCCTACGTGAGAAGGAAAGGGAACACTCCCCTTCCAACCGCCTTGCTGCCACTGCGAGGGGCCATAGCCTTGGCATTGCGCACCGATCTCCACCCAGGTACCACCTCCATTGCCAATGACAACGAAAGGAGCCTTATGACCGCTACATTCAATCGCGATGATCTTCAAACAATCGCCCGGCAGGAAATCGAGCGACGACGCACCGTTTTACTCGAGAAAATGAAATCCGACGACCTCGCCAAGGCCCGCGTCAGCCTCGGCGAAGCTGGGCACATCCACAACCCACCCCTCATCGATGATATCCTCGCCCTTGGCTTCACCGCACAGACCGTAGCCGTGCTGCCTTTGGTCCCCCTCATCGCCGTCGCCTGGGCTGACGGCTCGGTTTCGGCCAAAGAGAGCCAACGTATCCTCGCCTTGGCCCAACAGCGGGGCGCAAGCAAAGACTCGGACGCCTTCAAGTTACTCGAAGCCTTGCTAGCCAAAGAACCCGAAAAAGCCTACGTCTACGGCTGCATTTTCGTGCTCAAGCACATCTATGACGACCTCAGCGGCCCCATCGCCGACAAGGCCAAAAAGAACCTCCTCGGTTTCACTTATGTGGTCGCCCAGGCTTCCGGTGGCTTCTTGGGCCTCTTCGGCAACAAGATCAGCGAAGAAGAACAAGATCTCATCGAAATGTTCGCCACTTGGTTCGGCGAAACCCCCTCTGACAATGCCCAAGCCATTCATACCATGATCGCCGGAGAGGCTCCCATCGCCGACTTTGCCCAGGCGCCAAGCAAGGTCGACTTGGACGAGGATGACGACGACCTCGACGAGGATGACGACGAGGATGACGACGAGGATGACGATGACTTCGACGACGACGAAGAAGACGACGAGGATGACGATGACCTCGACGACGACGACGAAGAAGACGAAGACGAAGACGAAGACGACGAAGACGACGAAGACGAGGACAAATAGCTAGCAACCTGGGCCGCCGCTCAGCCCAGCGTCCCGCGCCCGCCTAGGGGCGGGAGACATAGAGCACGGCGCTCTGTTCCAACTTCTGGTCATCTCGTGCCACCACGGTGACGATGTTGCTCCCAGGTCGAAGAGGAACCTCGAAAGCGAAGCGCTTTTCGCTGCGGCCGCCGATCCCGTAATCCAGCTTCTGATTGTGGATCTTCAAACCATCGCGATGCCACAAGTAGACACGGTAGTCATGCACGACGCCGTCGTCTGAGATGGTCCCCGTGACCTCCAGTGCCTCCTGCGTCGTGGTGAGGGGTACACTGTCGAAAACGATGATCGGAGGCCGGTTGGGCGTCAACATCCGCGGCTGGTCGACTTCGGAGTTGTGCTCCGCCGGGATGAGGTTCACCCGATCTGCCGTCACCCAGCCGCGCACGTCCCTCTCCCCCACGTCCCAGCTCACCCCCACGAAGGCTGGGTCTGGCGCGAGGCGGTCCCGCCGCAGGACCATCTCCCCTTTGCCCTTGGCGATGGGCATGGCATTGGCACGCGGCGCAGCGACGATCTCTGTTGGCCCCTGAAGCTGCACCCAGCCTGGCGCAGCTTCAGTCCGCGCCTGCGCGGCCACATCCAGGCGCACCGTCTCACTGTAGAGGGTGCCAAAATCGCTGTCGTAGAGTGTCAAAACAAAATCGATGGTCTCCCCTCCCTCTTTGACCCCCTTGACGTCAAAGCGCATCTCCGCGATGCGGGACTCACCGCTCGGAATGCGCCCCAGTGACTCCCTACCTTTGGCCAAAAACAATGCCGAACCCGACTCATTGCGAATCGCCGCGACCACCTCCTCAGCGTCACCGCGGCCGAGGTTCTCGACGTAGAGCATGAACGAGGCGGTCTCACCCACCTGCACCACCCCATCCCCGTTCCCCTGACTGCGATCGTCTATCCAGTAGCTGCAGGCGAAGCTGGGTTTGGGCAGTCCTTGAATCACCGCATCCACCGTGCTTTCTTGCGACAAGGGGCCGTTGGCGTCCACGAAAGTGAGTCGGACCTTGTCGCCGCGGCTCTCTTGCCCGCGTGGAATCTTCAGCGTCAGGTCCCAGGTGCGGCTCTCACCGGGCTTGATCGTGCCAAAGACCAACTCGCGGTCGTCGAAGACGGGGTTGTTGGCATGGGTGATGGCAGCAAGCTGGTGGATACTCGCGTCGCCCGTGTTCGTCACCGTCGCGTGCAACTTCACCTCAGCCCCGGCGCGCAGCACGCCTTCCTGAGCCGCCAGCGGCAGGGCAGCGCTCTTCTCGGCGTCCTCGACGATGGCAATTGAGACCGTGAAAGGTTGCGATGGCGTGGCTTTGGCTGGTTTCGACCAGTCCACGCCGAGCGCCGCGAGCGCCTTGGCGACCACTTGGTCTTGCTCGGCGTGGAAGGGCGCCACCACCTGCGGGCTGGTGCCCAGCAGCGCCGTGCGCTCGGAGCTCTCGGCCCGACGCAAAATCTCCCGCGCCAGTCGGATCTCGAAATCTTCCACGTAGGACTCGCTGTCCCGCTCGGTCTCGCTGAGGTCATAAAGGTAACGTACCGAAAGGGAAGGTTCCTCAGGCATACGCGCTTTGTCGCTGACGAGGGTCAGCTCCAAGTTCCCCTCACGGCGAATGTTTTCGCTGATGAAGAGATCAATCCCTTCATCTGCTGAGACCAACACCGGCACGACCTCGATGTCCGGTGGAATCCCAAAGCCCTGGATGGAGATGTCACCCGGCGTCAGATACTGGGCGATGGTTAACTTGACCGCGGAACCATCCTCATTGTCGCGCAACACCTGCACCGAGCCTTTGCCGAAGGTTCGCTCACCGAGGATGATGGCGCGGTTGTTGTTGCGCAAAGCGCCAGCAACGATCTCACTGGCCGAGGCCGACCCAGGGTTGACGAGCACGACAATGGGATAGTTGGGCTCCGTCCCGTAGTCGCGGGCGAGCTCGACCTCACGACCACTGCCGCCAATGCCTTCGGAGATGACGATGGTCTGACCGCGATTGAGAAAGGTATCGGCCACCATCACTGCCTGGGTGAGCAGGCCACCGGCGTTGAAGCGCATGTCGAGGATGAGCCCTTTGATTTCTCCATGCTGCTTGCGCATCTCCGCCAGCTTCGCCCGCATGTCCTCAGCGGTGTTCTTCTCGAAGGACTTGATCTTGACGTAGGCGATGCGGTCCTCGGCGATGAAGTGCGTCAGCAGGCTCCTGATCTCGATGAGGGCACGCACCATCGAGAAATGACGGCCTTCGGCCCAACCCTTGCGCATGACCACGATCTCCACCGTGGTCCCTGGGTCACCGCGCAAGCGATCGACCGCCTCATGCAACAACATGTTGACCGTCGACTCTTCGCCGATCCGCAAAATCTGATCGCCAGCCTTGAGCCCCGCCATGGACGCCGGCGTCCCCTCATAGGGGCTGATGATCGTCAAGGTGTTGTCACGTATGCCGATCATGATCCCCAGACCACCAAAACCACCGTGGCTCGTCATCATGTCGTTGTACATCTTTGGCGTCAGCAACACGCTGTGCGGGTCCAGGGTCCCCAGCATGCCGTTGATCATCATGTACTCCAGGTCCGCCGCCTCCTTCTCTTCCCGCAGCGACGCCAGCACGAAGCCCATCACCTCGGCGCACAGCTCGTGCGCCGTACCCCAATCTTTCACCTGCGTAAAAGAGAAGGACTGGCTGCGGGTGTTGACGCGCAAATTGACCGCCTGTGGCTGGGCTTCAATGGGCTTGTCGAAATCAGCGACGATCTCCGCCACACCATTTTGCAGCGCATCCACCGCATGTACGGCCATCTTCTGCCAATCCACCCGCTCTGGGTCGTAGTACTTGGTCTTGATCAACACCAAGGTGTGCTTGAGAAGACGCAACGCCACCGTCTCAGGCGTCGCGACCGTCCCATTGCCTGCAAGCTCCGGTGAGGCTCTCAAACGCGGGCTCTCACCCAAAGCAGCCACCTCAGCCCCAGTCTGAGCCGGAAGCTCAGAAGTGACGCTGTTGCACGCCCACTGAGCCAAACTCAAGAATATCAGCAGGATAGAAACTGCCTTTGCTTTCGTCATCATCTAACCTTCATCAGCACGCTTCACGTGTCATACGGAACAATCGCCAGGGAGCGCAGACCAGGCATTCGCAGAAAAGCGCTCTCGAACAGCGCTGCACTACAAAGCACCAACAACGACAGGTCACCTTCTGTCACCAAGCTGCGAAAGGCCGCATCCACTTCCCCTTTCTCCAAGGCCGCGACCCGCTCTGGCACCTGCTGCAGAGCCTCTGGGCTCAAACCATAATGGAGAAAGCGTGCCGCTTCCAGCGCCACATCGACAGGCCTCTCGAAGCGCAACCACCAGTTCTCGACGAAGTAGCGCTGTGCCGCCTCAAACTCCCCCTCACGCATCCCATGCAGGCCCAAGTCGTTCAGGTGATGGAGCATCTGACCCAGCGTCTGCACACTGCGATCGGGCGCCACGAAGGTCTGCAGCAACAACAAAGCGCTCTCAGGATAACGCCAGCGTTCAGCCCGCACCATGTACGTCCAACCTCTCTCGCTCCGCAGCTCTCGCACCAGCCGCGAGGAGAAGGTCCCGCCCAGCACCACCCGCACCAGCTCAAAGGCCGGACCATTTTCCGCCGTCGGTGGTGGAAGCAGTAGCCCCACCAAGACCTGATGCTGGCTGCGATTGGCTTTGTCCACCAACAACAGACGCGTCCCCCGAGCGCGAGGCAGGGCGCGTTGGGCGCGCACGGGCCGCTCGCCGACTCTGAACTGTTGCCACGTCTCGCGCAGACGCACCAGCAGAGCGGCGTCCACCGGACCACTCACCGCCAAGACCGCGTTGCTCATGTGCAGATGCGCGTCGCGATAGCGCGCCACATCGGCCATGCGAATCCGCTGGCGACTCTCGGACCGCGCCAGAGGATCACGGCCATAAGGATGCGCGCCAAAGGCAAAGCTCGCCAACAAAGTCCGCGCCAAACGCTGATCGTCGTCCAGCCTAAAGGCTTCGCGCCCATCGAGCTCCGTGAAGAGCGCCGCCAACACCGCCTCATCCTCACAAGGCGCATCCACCATCTCACCCAGCAAGACCAACATCGCCTCGGCATGCTCGGCCAAAACTTCGACGCGCAACAACGTCGCGCTCTCCCCCACCTGCAGCTCGACGCGCGCCCCCAAGTCACCCAACCGATCTTCAAAGGCAAGCCGGTCCATCTGCGCCGTACAGCGGACCAGATGCTCTGCCGCCACCATCGCCAAACCGGCCCTGTCAGGCGGATCATCCATCGCCCCCGAATGCCACAACACCTGAAAGCTAACCACATCGGCACCGACGCCGAAGAATACCACCTGCATGCCGCTGGGCTCTTGCCACCAGTAGAGCGCGTCCGTGCCGATCGCCACGACCTGCTCCGCCCCCCCATGCGCCTCATGCGTCCCCGCCGGCGACACCCCAGGCCGGCCGCCCCCCAGCCAGAGCACACCCATGCCAACGAGCAACCAACGCAGCACCCAACGCCAGCGCGGCGCCACGCCAAGCACGGGACCCAACGCCCTCACCACCAACCGCCTCACGGTGTCACCTCCTTGGCCGCTGGCTCACCCAACCACAGGACCTCCTGTCCCGCCCCAAGATAGCGACGCGCCACCTCGCGCACGTCCTCACCACCCAAAGCCTCGATCTGCTCCCGCCGCCGCAAGAATTCCCGCACATCCCGTCCTGCCACCCAATACTGTCCTATCCCCTCTGCCAAACGCATCGCATCCTGACCCTGCGTCGCAGCCTCCAACACCAAACGCTTCCGAGCCCGCAGAAAAAGCGCCTCATCCAGCCCATTCTCCGCGACCTCGCGCAGCACCTCGTGAATCTGCCGTCGCACCTCCCGCGCGCTCACCCCGGGCCGCATGTGCAGCAGCATCTCCCACAACGAACGGCACGCAAACTCCCCCACCCACGCATTCACCTCACTGACCTGCGCCCGCTCCACCGTCAGTAGACGGGTCAACACCCCGAAGGGCTCGGCAAACAACGCCACGTTCAGCACCTGCATGGCCAACGACGCTTTCGTCCCCAGGGGTGGCGCCGGATAGGCCATCACCATCACCTCCGCATCCACCCCCAAGACCAACCTCCCCGCAAAGGGAAGCTCGGGCAAGGGCGCATCGTCGCAGGCACCTACCGCCTCATGCCCCTTGGGAAGCACCCCATAGGCCTCGACGAGCACCGGCAACAACGTCTCGGCCCGCACCGGCCCTACAATGACCACCAGCGCATTGGCCGGATGGTAGACCTGCCGTGCATAAGCCTCCAAATCGCTCACAGCGATCTGCCCGATGTCCTCGCGCCGACCCGCCGCTGGCCGACCGTAGGGATGCTCCCCAAAAGCCGACGCGTAAAGGCGCTCCAGCAACACGCCGTGCGGGTCCTGGTCAATCCTATAGGCCCGCTCGCGCAACAGAACCGCCCGCTCTGACGCCACCGTCGCCTCCCGCAACACCGGCCCGCGCATCCGCGCCGCCTCGATCCGCGCCAGCTCCTCCACCCGCTCAGGGCGAACCCGCTGCCCAAAGTTCGTGTAATCCAACCAAGTCACCGCCCCGGCCTCGCTCCCCATCGCCTCCATCACCCGGTCGAAACCACCATCGGCCAGCCCCGCCACCTCACGAAACATCAAGTGCTCCAGCAAATGCGCCGTCCCCACCCGCCCCTCTGGATCCAAGCGTGAGCCCCCCCGAAACCAGGTCTGATACGCCACCGACGCCAACCCCCCACGCTCAACCACCACCACCGTCAGGCCGTTGTCCAAGCGCCACATGCTCAACGCCTGCCGCCCCTGCACCTCAGCCAACAACCGCGTCGCCCCAGCAATGACAACACCAAGCGCCTGCCCTTCGCCTGCTGCTTGGGATCCACCCTCACCATCCGCCCGCGCCGTTACCGGCGGAACAGGCGCAGCGCGCTCCACACGCCCCTCGCCATCAAGAACGCCGTCCCGACACGCCAGCACCGACGCCAAGCCCACGCCCACCAGCACCACGCCAACGGCGTGGACCTTAATTGCGAAAGACATAAACCGATTCCGAAACTTCACGCAGATCTTCTTGACGCAAGATCACATTCACGCGGTTCAAACCAGGCCGCAAGGGCACCTTCGTCGCGAAGGCACGCGCATCGGCTTCCAAAGGCGCAAAAGTGACCTTGCGCGACTCAAAGCGATGGTCCACCTCACTGTAGACGAAAACCTGATAATCCTTCACCGGAACATCGCCCGGCAGCTCGCCGCGCACTTCAACCAGACCATCGCCTGCCGCCACCAGCGGCGCCGTGAGGTGCATCCGCGCGTTGCCTCCGAGATAGGACGGCGCCATGGCCGTCACGGCCGCTGCCTCCTCTGGTACCAGCGCCCCCTCACTGGCCCGCACCCAGCCCATGCGCACCCCGCTCTGCACCAAAACATAGTCACCCCAGCGGCGCAGCGCCGCCACCTGCGCACCCCGCGCCAGCTCGCCCAAACACGGTGCATCGGCATGCGGCGACACCCACACTTTGGCCAAGTCCACCGTCACGCGAAAGGTCCCCTCCACCGGCTCCGCCGCCTGGCCAGCCGCCGACGTCTGCACCTGGATCTCCTCCATCAGCGCCCGACCCAGAGCGGTGTCCTGGACGTGGATCTCGAAATCCAAGGTCGGCGTTGTCACCTCACGTACCTCTACGACGAAATCCACCACCGCCTCCCCTCCAGGAGGCAGAGGATCCGGACGCTCACGCCCCACCCGCATGGCGATCTGTTTCCCCGCGCGATTCTTCAAGAACACCAATGGACGCCGCGCTGCGCCGCGTCCACGGTTACTCACCACCACCCGCAAGGTCAGAAGCTCACCTGGCGTCGCCAAGCCGTCGCCATTGCCATCTTGGTCGACAACCATGTAGTTCACCGCAAAATCGGGAGGCTCCGCCCCTTGGGTCTCGAAGTGGGCCGTCACCGAAGCCAACACGGGCGACAGCTCCAGGCCACTCTCCACGTGCAAGTTCACCTTGATCTCATCGTGGCGCGAACGCTGCGCCGAGCCAATCCGGGCCGTGACCTCCCGGGACAGCACCTCACCAGCATCGATGCGTCCAAAGATCAGCTCCTTGTCGTCCAAACGCGGGAAGGTCGACGCCGTCATCCCCACGACCCGATGTACCGCCGTGCTCCCGACGTTGCGCACCACCACCTCGACGCTCACCTCCTCGCCCGCCGCAATGACCCCACCGTTGGGCAGCGGGGTGATGCTCACCTCCAAGTGCGGGTTGGCGTTGACGTTGCCATCACTCCAGTCGATGCCGAGCGTGGCCAAGCGGCGGGTCAACAGCAAATCCTCCCTTCTACCCAATGCCGCCAGAGGCTCTTGGAGGTTCTCCAACAGCATCGGCCGCTCCCAGGTGCTCCCTGCGGCCAGCAACAGGTCACGCGCCATGCGCACTTGCGGATCCTTGGCCGGAGTGATCTCCTCCTCGTCATCGACGACGACCGCCTCTTCCTCGTCGACGAGATCCAGCGGCGCGCCCTCCTCATCCTCCTCCTCCTCTCCGGCGCCATCACCTCCACTCACCGCCGCATCGGCTTCAGTGGCAGACGGCGCCTCCCGCTGCTCGACGTGGCGCTCCAACTCCGCTTGCCCACCACTGTCAGCCAAATAGCGCAGGTGCCTAAAGGGCAGTAAGTCCTTCTGGGCGCTCTCGTGATCCAAATGGCTCCCCAAGGTCGCCTCACGCCGCACCCAAGACTTGAGATAAAGATCCATGTCTTGCCGTGACACGCGCATGGGCACCAGTTTGATGTCCGGCACGATCCCCACCGATTGAATCGAAACGTCACCCGACGTCAGGTACTGGGCGATGGTCAGCTTCAACGCCGACCCGTCTTGCAACTCATAGAGGACCTGCACCGAGCCTTTGCCGAAGCTCGTGTCACCCACCACCATGGCCCGGTCCAGGTGCTTCAAGGCGCCGGCAACGATCTCACTGGCCGAAGCCGCCGCCGAGTCGATGAGCACGACGATGGGGTAGAAGGGCTGAACATTGTCTTCTTTGGCCGGATAGGGCTTGCGATAGCGCCGTCCAGATCCCACGGTAGTGACGATGGTACCCGCCTTGACGAACTCATCGGCGACCAAAATGGCCTGCTCGAGCAAGCCCCCTGGGTTGCCACGCAGGTCGAGCACCAAGCCCCGCAGCTCACCCATCTCTTTCGACAATGCCCCCAGATGCGCCACCAGATCCTTGTGCGTGTTGCTCTGGAAACCTTTGACCCTGACGTAGCCGATCTGATCCGCCAAAGCGACGCTCTCTACACTGGGGACGGTGATCTCTGCCCGAGTCAGAGAAAAGTCCCGGGGCGCAGACCACGCCGCCCCCGGCCGCTGTACCGTCAGCCGCACCACCGTCCCCGGCTCGCCCCGGAGCAGCTCCACGGCGTCTTGAATGCTCATGTTGAGCGTAGTGAGGCCATCGATCTCGACGATCTGGTCATCGCGCTCAATCCCAGCTTTGACCGCTGGCGTCTCACTCCCCATGGGTCGCACCACCGTCAAGACACCGTCTAGCATCCGCACCACGATGCCGAGCCCACCAAAATTGCCGCGGTTGCCCTCCAACATATCCCTGTAGGTCTCAGGCGACAGCAAAACACTATGGGGATCCAAGGTCTTGAGCATTCCGTTGATGGCAGCGTACTCCACCTCCCGCAAATCCACCTCCCCCTTGAGGTGGATCTGTACGAAGCGAAAAATCTCCTTGTACTTCAGACTCATCTCCCACAAACTACTCAAGCTGCCGAAATCGAAAGTCTTCTCTGAACCTCCCACCCGCACTACCACCTGCGTCGGTGACTGCAGAATGGGGCGATCGAAAACGGTCACCACCTCCGCCACGGATTTCTGCACCTCGTCCAGACCACCCGCCAGCATCGTCTGGGCGTCGAAGCGGGCCGTGTCGACGTAGTTCTCCTGCAACTGGAGAAGGACCCGGTTGAGCACCACGATGCTCGACAGATCGTAGGCACCCGCCTCCAACTCAGGCTGGGCCAACAACGAGCGCGCGTCCCAGTGGAAGTGCCACCGCCCTTGGCTGCGGAAGACGCTCACACCAAAAGCACAGGCCAACGCCAACCCGGCGATGACAAAGCGCAGCGTCCGGCGCGACTGCCCTCTGTGACCCACCATGGAGCGGTTCCCGATTTTCATGCCCTTCCCATCTCCTCCGCTAGTGCCGTCCGGGCATCACCCCAAAGAACCGAGGGAGCCACACCTTTATTCTTAATCCTTCTCAACCTTCTACGCTACTATCCACCTCATCCAAGCCAATACCCACCCCTATCGGACCCGGCACACCGCAGCGATCCGCGTGCCGCCATCATGCGCCGTGCTCACCGCCGCGGCGCGCCTCCATGTCCGGGCTGCGCCACTCACCCTCCCCGCCCGCCGCCACCCAGGTGGACCCGAGCGCCGTCCATTGCGTCAACTACGGGAGCAAGGTAGAAATGGCCGCGTTTGCCCGTGGCCTCGAGGCGCCACCTCTGCACCCATCGGCCACATCGTACCCCACACGTCAGCGACGGAATCACCATGCGAAGTCCCATCATTCTTACTGCATTGCTCATGCTCCTCGCCAGCCTGGCACCGGGCTGCAAGTACCAACGCCCCAGCGCGCCCGACGCCGCCGAGGTCCCCCAGCCCTCCGACCAGGGCCTGGCCATCGCCACCGATGAGAGCCCGCCCGTCGCCAAGCCCCCGCAAGCGGATCCAGACTCAGAGACGGCTCACACCGGTGAGCAAGCACCCCAGACACAAAAACCAGGCGCCATCGCGGCGCCGGCCGATGTGGCCGCGCCCCCTCCAGACGCCGCACGTACCCCCACTGGACTCGCCTCCAAAGTCTTGCAGCCCGGCACGGGACAACAGCGCCCCGGCCCCAACGATCAAGTCACGGTTCACTACACCGGCTGGACCACCGACGGTGAGATGTTCGATAGCTCAGTGCTGCGCGGCGAGCCGGCCCGCTTCCCCCTGGGGGGAGTCATCCCCGGCTGGACCGAAGGCTTGCAGCTCATGGTCGTCGGTGAGAAGCGGCGCCTGTGGATCCCAGAAACGCTGGCCTACGCCGGCAAGCCCAACCGCCCCCAAGGCATGCTCGTCTTTGATGTCGAGCTCATCGATATCTTGCACGCCCCTCAGACACCGCCCGACGTCGCGGCCATCCCAGCCGACGCCCAGACCCAGCCCAGCGGCTTGGCCACCCGCGTCCTCACGCCCGGAACGGGCACGGAGCACCCAGCCGTCGGCGATGTCGTGACCGTCCACTATTCAGGCTGGACCACCAACGGCCAGATGTTCGACAGCTCGGTCCTGCGCGGAGAAGCCGTGACCATCGGGGTGGACCAAGTGATCCCGGGGTGGACCGAAGCGCTCCAGCTCATGGTGGTCGGTGAAAAGCGGCGCCTGTGGATTCCAGAGGCCCTCGCCTACCAAGGCCGCCCAGGCGCACCGCAGGGCATGCTGGTCTTCGACGTCGAGCTCGTCAGCTTCACCCCCATGCCCAAGGCACCGCCCCACGTCGACGCACCGCCACCGGAAGCAGAGACCACCGCCTCGGGCCTGGCATCGCTCGTCCTCACCCAAGGCAGCGGCAGCCGTCACCCCAGCGCCGACAGCGTCGTCGTCGTGCATTACAGCGGCTGGACCACCGACGGCAACCTCTTCGACACCAGCCTCAAACGGGGCAAACCCATCACTTTCCCTCTGGACAGCGTCATCGCTGGCTGGACCGAAGGTGTACAGTTGATGGTAGAAGGAGAGAAGCGGCGCTTCTGGATCCCCGAAGCCCTCGCCTACCAAGGCCGCCCAGGCGCACCGCAGGGCATGCTGGTCTTCGACGTCGAGCTCCTCCAGATCATCGACCCCGCCCCCGCGGCTGATGCCGCGCCCAGCGTCTGGTAGGATTGGGCCCCCGAGGGCGCGCCCCCGGCACGGCGACCGGCAGGGCCGCCCCGGCATCGGCAGCGCGCGCCCCCTTTCGACGCAGCGCGTTAAATGCCCACTTGCCATTTCCGGTGGCTCAGTTACATTTGTGACGACTGAAACTTTTGGAGGGCGCAGGCACGTCGATCCGTGTGACATCGACACCGTAGCCGTGCCTGCTCTGCACCCTAAGGTCACTCGCAGCGCCCAGTGCGCGGCGCGCGGCCCCGAATCGTCACCCGTGGAGGAGCACATGGCCGAGTTTTTTGTGGATCGTCGCGACATCGACTTCGTCTTGTTTGAACAACTGCCGCTGGTCAAATTGGCCGATTCGGAGCGCTTCAGCGGACAGAACACCGACCTCTACGCCATGGTCCTCAACGAAGCCGAGAAAATCGCCACGGAGGTCCTGGCGCCAATCAACGCCGAGGCCGACCGCGAGGGCTGCCGACTCGAGAACGGGCAAGTCATCGTGCCCAAGGCCTACCACAAGGCTTACAAGCTCTTCTGTGAGGGCGGCTGGGTCGCCTTGCACACCAACCCGGAGCTCGGCGGTCAAGGGCTCCCGGCCACTCTCTTCATCGCCACGAGTGACCTCTTCGTGTCGGCCTGCACGGGCTTCGTCTTCTATCCCGGCCTGACCGTAGCCGCCGGCCACATGCTCGAAAAACACGCCAAAGCCGACCTGGTGCAGCGCTTCGTCCCCAACATGTACAGCGGCAAATGGACGGGCACCATGTGCCTGACTGAGCCCAACGCCGGCACCGCCGTGGGCGACCTCAAGAGTAGCGCCGTCCTCCGTGACGACGGCACCTACGACATCACGGGAACCAAGATCTTCATCTCCTGCGGGGATCACGACCTCACGGAGAACATCATCCACCTGGTGCTGGCCAGGGTCAAAGGGGATGCACCGGGCATCAAAGGCGTGTCTCTCTTCATCGTCCCCAAAATTTGGGTCAACGAAGACGGCTCCCTCGGCCAAAGCAACGATGTCAACGTCGCCGGCCTGGAACACAAAATGGGCATCCACGGCTGCTCCACGGCGCTGCTCTCCTTTGGAGACGCTGGACAATGCCGCGGGCTCCTGGTCGGCGAACAAGGCAAAGGCATCAAGGTCATGTTCCAGATGATGAACGAGGCGCGCCTCATCACCGGCCTGCAGGGCATGTCTCTGGGCAGCGCCTCCTACCAGATCGCCCTGCACTACGCGAAAGAGCGCATCCAAGGCACATCCATCGCCAACTTCAAGGATGTCGACGCGCCGCGCGTCCCCATCATCGAACACCCCGACGTCCGACGCATGCTCCTGCTCCAGAAGTCATACGTCGAAGGACTGCGCGCCCTCATCTACCGCGCCGGCTTCCTCCTCGATCAGGCCGAGGCCACTGACGATGACGACGAGAGAGAGCGCCTCGAAGACGTGGTGGGCCTACTCACCCCGGTCTGCAAAGCTTTCGGTTCGGACATGGGCTTTCGCGTCACCGAGTGGGCCATGCAGACCCTCGGTGGCTACGGCTACATCAGCGAGTACGGCATCGAGCAGCACATGCGGGACTGCAAAATCGCCAGCATTTACGAAGGCACCAACGGTATCCAAGCCATGGACCTCCTCGGCCGCAAACTCACGGCCAAGAACGGTATGGTCTTCATGGGCTTCCTCCAGGAACTGAGTGCCTTCATCAGCGCCCACAAGAAGCACCCGCAGCTCGGCGAGGCCTTCAATCTCCTCGAACAGGTCAAGAATCGCCTCGGCGAAACCACCTACACCTTCGCCACCCTGGCCATGAAGGATCCCGAGCCCCCCATGCTCTACGCCACGCCTTTCCTCGAGATGATGGGCCAGATGCTCGTCGCCTGGATGCTCCTCGAGCAGGCCACCATCGCCGACCAAAAGCTCAGCGCCGGCATCAGCCGAGACAGCGCCGACGGCCGCTTCTATGCCGCCAAGGTCGCCACGGCCGTCTTCTTCGCCACCAACGTCCTGCCCCAAGCGCTGGCGACGGCCGACATCATCAAGCGCCTCGACCGCAGCGCCCTCGACATCACCCTCTGACACCTGCCCGCGGGGCGCCGGCCCGCGCCGACCCACACCTCACGCTGGGTCGCGCCAAGATCATTGCGCAACGATGATCCACGCGCCCTTTAGCTTGAACGCCTGTATCGCTATAATGCGCGCGCAGCAAAGTCAGAGCGCGGACTCAGCGCCGCCTTCGTCGCGCTGTGACCCCTTCGTCATTTCGCCCATCATCGCAACTGAAAGGCACGCAGGTTTTATGTCAGGTCACAATAAGTGGAGCACAATCAAGCACAAAAAGGCGCGCCAGGACTCTCTGCGTTCCAAGGCTTGGACCAAAGTGGTGCGTGAGATGATCGTCGCCGCCCGCGATGGCGGCGGTGACATCGAGTTCAACCCCGGGCTGCGCCTCGCCGTGCAGAAGGCCAAAGCCCTCAACATGCCCAAAGACAACATCGAAAGGGCCATCAAACGCGGCGCTGGCGGCGGCGAAGGCACCAACTTCGATGAGGTCTTCTACGAAGGCTACGGACCTGGAGGCGTCGCCGTCTTGGTCAAGGCCCTCACGGACAACAAGAACCGCACCGTCGCCGAGGTGCGCCTCGCCTTCTCCAAAGCCGGCGGGGCCGTCGGCGAAGCGGGCTGCGTCGCCTGGCAATTCGAAACCAAAGGCCTCATCACCATCGCCGGCGAAGGTCGCGAGGAAGACGAGGTCATGATGGCCGCCATCGAGGCCGGCGCCGAGGACGTCGAGGTCGACGACAACACCTTCCAGATCACCACAGCCCCCACGGATCTGGCAGAGGTCGCCAAAAATCTCGAAGCCGCGGGCTACGCCCTCGACTCGGTCGAGCTCACCAAAATCGCCCAGAACACCATCAAAGTCGAAGACGCCAAGGTCGCCGGCCAGACCATGAAGCTGTGGCAAGTCCTCGAAGACAACGACGACGTCCAAAACGTCTACACCAACGCCGACATCGATGATGCCCTCCTGGCAGAAATCATGGGCTAGGCTTTGCAAGACCCCACAACCAAGCGACGCATCATCGGCATCGACCCAGGGAGCCGCTTCACTGGCTTCGGCATCATCGAAAAGTCCGGCAACAAACTCGCCCTGCTTCATGCCGGTCGCATCGCCGTCCCCAAAGGCGAGCTCCACGCCCGCCTCTACCTCATCTTTCAAGGCCTCAGCGACATCATCGCCCAGCACCGGCCCACGGAAGCCGCCGTCGAAGGGCTCTTCCACCACCGCAACGCCGACTCGGCCCTCAAGCTGGGACAAGCCCGCGGTGCCGCCCTCGTCGCCTGCGCCCACCACCACCTGAGCGTCGCCGAGTACGCCCCGACCCATGTCAAACAGGCCGTCGTCGGCACCGGACGGGCCGACAAAGACCAGGTGCAGAAAATGGTCAAGCTCATCTTGTCCATGGACGCCACCGCCCTCGCCCTCGACGCCTCAGACGCCCTCGCCTTGGCCATCTGCCATGCCCAGCACCATCAGGGCATCGACGCCCTGCGACGGCGTACCCCTTGAGCGCCCCCAGAGGTCCCCATGCCCGCACACCCCACCTACTTCACCTGGCCAGACGGCGGCCTCCGCTATGATTGCCGCGAATGCGGCGCCTGCTGCCGCGGCCTCGGCATCGGCCTCGAAAGCCACCACCACACACCCACCCAAATCCTCGACGCCTACCCCGACGCCGCCCTCTTCCTCCGCCTGCGCGGCAACACCTGGACCATGGCCAACCCGCGCGCCGGCTGCTGGTTCCTCGACCCCGAGCTGCGCTGCCGCATCGAGAGCGAGCACGGCCGAGACCACAAACCCGGCGCCTGCAAACTCTTCCCCTTCAACCGCGTCTTCCGCTGCGGCGAGCAACGCGTGGTGGACTACAACCCCGTCATCTGCCCCCTCGAAGTGGTCAACGCCCACGGCGTCAGCCACAGCTCAGTCCTCGCCGACCTCGACGCCATCTCCGATCCCAGCCTCACCCAGAGCCTCCCCACCACCCTCCCCACCGACTTCCTCCAGCGCGAACACCACCTCTCCCTCCGCCTCTTCGCCCAAGCCCAGCGCCTCCTCACCAGCCCCGACCCGTCCAGCATCCCCTTGGATGACGTCCTCGCCCAGGCGCATCGCGCTTTTGCTGTGACCACCTCCGACGGGCGCCCACCCCGACTCGCCGCCGAGGCCATCGCCTGCCTCTTCCCAACCCCGCCACCGCCGCCGAGCCCACGCACCCTCGTGAGCGCCTTGACCGCCTGTCCCTCCCTGCGCTTCAACGAGGCCTTCGGCCAAGATCCCGTCCTCCATGGCGCGCACATGGCCCTGCGGTGGCCACAGCTCTGGCCCCTGTGGTTGAACGCCCTCGCCCTGGGCGAAAAAATGGCCGCCCGCCACCTCACCCTCCAGGATGTCACCACCCTGTGGACCGAGACCAAAGCCCTGTGGTGGTGGCTCGCCGCTTGGGAGGAGCCCTTCCTGTGGCAAGGGGGAGAGAGCCCCGATGTGGGCGCCTTCACCCCGCTGCATCAGCAAGCCCAGGCCATCGCCCAGGCCATCAAAGCGGCCGCAGGCAACCGCCCCCTGGGCGCCATCCTCAGCGCTCACTTGCCAGCGCACTTCGCCCAGCGCGTCGCCGTGCTCCGCTTGCTCGAGCCCTTGCTGCCGCGGCTGCGCCCAGCACCAGCCAGCGCGCCTTGGCTGAAAGCCCCAGGGCGGGGCGCCAAAAAGCGCCCCCTGGGTCGCCGCTCCTGAGGGTGGCGTCCACCGCCGCCCTGCCCACCCCGCAGGACCTCTGAGACGACATTTGCAGGACAAGGGCAAAGCCGCTAAGTTCAGGCCTCGTTGCGCCCTGGCGCCCTCCCCCACGGCTCTTGCCGCATGACGTGAGATGAACGATGGCAGCACTCAACGCCCTCTTGCTTCAGTCCGCGCCATGGTCGGAACTCATCATGGCGAACCATGCCCTGGTTCGCGCGATGATCGAGGCCGAGACCATGGTGGTCACCACCTACCCCGGCTCACCCACGCCGGAGATCGCCGACGCCATTCTCAGCATCCCCTCGGCGCAGCGGCCCTTCTACTTCGAATACGCCACCAATGAGAAGGTCGCCCTGGAGGTCGCCTACGGGGCGTCCATGAACGGCCACCTCGCGGCGGTGTTCTTCAAGTCCGTCGGCCTCAATGTCGCCGCCGACTCGGCCGTCCAGCTCCCCCTCATGGATCTCGCTGGAGGCATGGTGGTCATCCTCGGAGACGACCCAGGGGCCAACAGCTCGCAGAACGAACAAGACAACCGGCACTTCGCGCGCATGTCCCTGATGCCCATGCTGGAGCCAGCCTCACCCGCCGAGACCTACCACATGTACCTGGAGGCCGCGCGCATCGCCCGCACCCGCCGCATGCCCGTCCTGCTGCGGCTCACCACCCACGTCTGTCACCAACGCGAGGTGGTACACTTCGGGGCGCGCCCCGACAACGAGCCCGACTGGACGCCTCGCTTCTCGGCGCGAGACGGAGAGCACATCCCTATCACCCAAGCGGTCTTTCCCATGAAAGCCCGCGCCCTGCAGCGCCTGCGTGAGGTCGCCATCGAGGCCGCCCACTCGCCATGGAATTCGGTCCTCACGCCCAACGGCAGTGCCCCCATAGGCGGCCTCCGCCACGGCATCATCGCCGCCGGACTACCGGCCATGGCCTGCCTGGAGCACCTCGAGCGCGCCGGGCACCCCATCGATCTTTTCAAACTGGGCTACACCTTCCCCCTGCCCGGGCAGAGCTTGCTCGACTTCTTGAGCCAGCACGATGAGATCCTGGTCTTGGAAGAGCTCGACCGTGTCCTCGAGCAAGAGATCAAAGCCTTTGCCTACGACCACCGCCTGCGCTGTCGCATCCTGGCCCGCCAAGACAGCCACCTCAGCGGCGAGCTGGACCTCGCGGCGGTCGCCCAAGTGCTGGCCGACGCCTGGCCCAGCCTCTTTACCGAGCCTGCCCCCAGCGCCACCCCCGGCGCCGCGGCGATCACGCCCCGGGTGCCCACTTTCTGCCCGGGCTGCGGGCACCGCGCCGCATTTTACGCCGTGCGCGCGGCTCTCCCTGAGGGCGCCATCACCGTGGCCGACATCGGCTGTCACACCATGGGCGCCTTCGCCCCCTATCGCCTCGGCCAGGCTTTGTTGAGCATGGGCCACTCCACGGCGACGGGAGCGGGGCTCGCCCTGGGCAACACTTCCCGCAAAGTGGTGGCCTTCGTGGGCGACTCGACCTTCTACCACGCCGCCATGCCGGCCATCGTCAACGCCGTCCACAACGACCACAACCTCACCTTGGTGGTCATGGAGAACGGCGCCACGGCCATGACGGGACAGCAGACCAACCCCTCATCGCCCGAAGCGGAGCGCAAGATCCCCATCCAACAGGTGTTGGAGGGCCTGGGAGTGAGCTTCATCCGCAAGGTGGATTGTTACCAGCACGACAAGCTGGTGGCGGCCCTACAAGAGGCCTTCGGCCAGCCGGGCTTCTCCGTGGTCATCGCCAGCCACCCCTGCATGCTGAAATTCACCCGCGCCTTGCGGCGGAAGGGACGTGAGTTGCCCATGATCATGACCATCGATCCCAAGGCCGACGCCGCCACCCACGCGCGCATCTCTGCCTTCGACTGTCCCTCCTTCCAGGTGGGCGCCGACGGTCGCACCACGGTACATCCCGGCCTCTGCATTGGCGATGGCTCGTGCAAGGCCGCCAGCCCAGAAGGCGCCTTGATCCTGCGCAAACGCAAGGAGGTTCTCCCATGAATGCCCTCAATCTTTACCTCTGTGGTGTCGGTGGGCAGGGCATCGCGCTGCTCAATGAGGTCGTCACCCGTGCCGCCGTCGCCGCCGCTTACAGCGTCAAAGGCGTCGAGACCCATGGCCTGGCGCAGCGCGGCGGCGTGGTGCGCGCCCACCTGAGGATCGGCGCTGGCGTACGCACCCCCATCATCCCCCCCGGGCAAGCCGACCTGGTCCTCGCCCTGGAGCGACTCGAAGCGCTGCGCGGCGCCATGACCATGCTGCGTCCCGGCGGCACATTGATCTACTTCGACACGACCCAGGATCCCACGGTGGTGCGCCAGCGCCAGAGCTCCTATCCCACGGCAGAGGCCGTTGCCGCGGCGCTCGAAGAGCGCGGCGCCAAGGTGCTGCAGGTCAGCGCGGCCGTACCGGATGAGAAAATGCAGAACGTAGCCCTCATCGCGCGCCTGGCTCAGAGCGGGCTCATCCCCAAGCTCGACGTGGCCTTGGTGCGCCAGACCTTGACCACGGTGCTCCCTGCGCATGCCTTGGAAGCCAACCTGACGCTCTTCGACGCCGTGGCCGGTAGCGCTGCGGCATGAGCGCAGGGGCGCACGCCCAAGGGGCCGTGGACACCAACCCAGCCAAAGGGGTGGGAAGGGCTAGCTGATCTGATAGCACTCGACGTCGGTCAACACAGCGTCGTTGTTGTCTTCGCGGCACTCGCGGAAGGAGCTCATGCCGCGGTCGTCTTGGTCGACCGTGACCTCGATGTGCAGGGGCTGCATCAGGGCCGGTGGCGGCAGCCAGGTGAGGCTGAGGGCCGTCGACGTCCCCGGCAGGAGCACCTCGGTGGTCTGGAGGTAGAGGGTGTCGAGGAGCTCGCCGCCAGCGGAGATGCGGACCTCGACCCACACGCCAGCCGGCACCCCGAGGGAGCCGTCGTTGCGGATGTGGATGGTGAGGCTGAGCTGGTTGGGGCACTGGCTGCGATCGGCGATGATGTCCCCGACGACCAGGTCTGGGGCGTTGAAGAGGCCTTCGCCTTGGGTGTTGAGGCGGAAGGAGTTGGCCTGGGGCGAGAGGTAGTGGGTGGCCTCCTGGGTGGGGATGGTGCCGTCGTCGTTGACGTTGGTGATGTGGTAGGTGTGTTGGTTCCAGATGGCGCGGGTCGGCACCCAGTTGTCTTGGGCGTCGCCGTAGACGAAGACGCCGTGGGTTCCGCCCTCGGGGTAGCCGGGGTTGTGGTCGCAGGCGTCGCGGATGATTTGGTCGTTGTTGGAGACGACGACGATTTCCGCTTTGAAATCGCCGTCCACGTCGACGATGATGGGGTTCTCCGAGCCGGTGCGGCTGGAGTTGGCCACCTGGTAGAGTACCTCACCCGTGGTGCCGTCGTAGACGCGCAGGAAGCACTCGTCGTTGTAGACGACCTCGGCGCGACCGTCGCCGTCGAAGTCGAAGACGCTCGACCCGGTGACCGAGCTGGAGATGTCTTGGACCGCCATCACCCACAGCACGCCATCGCTGCGCCCTGAGGGACAGGCGCTGAGATCGACGTCCTCGCCGATGCAGTCCATGTCGAAGACCACGTACGCCCCGCGCCCTGCCGTGGCGAACTCGAGGCGGCCGTCGCCATCGAAATCGGCGATAGTCGGGGGGCCGCCCCTCCCGGCGCCACCACCGAGGTCGGGGATGGGGACGGGGCCCCAGAGGAGCTCACCTGTGCGGCCGTGATGGACCCGCACGTTCCCGAGACTGACGACGACCACCTCGGGGATGCCATCGCCGTCGAGATCCGCCACGGCGGCGTAACCGTCACTGTAGGTCTCAGAGACGTCCCACAAGTAAGTGCCGTCGAGCTTCATGACGCGGTTGCCGGCGACGAGCTCCATCTCGCGCTGTCCCGTCTCGGGGTTGATCACCAGGTCCATGTCGACCGGGACCGTCATGGCCCCGTTGGCGTTCCAGTTGTCGCCCCCCTGCCCCTGGTCGAGCATGAGCTCCGTGCCATCGGCAGAGATCACGCTGAAGCCGAGGACGATCTCTGGCCGGCCGTCGCCATCGACATCGGCGATGGCCGGCGCCGAGTGGTCGCGGATGGTGCCGAGCGCGCCCGTGCTGTGGCTCCACCACAGGGAGCCGTCATGGCGGTAGACGTTGAGGCCACCGTTATGGCGGATGGCCACGATCTCCAGCTCGGGGGTGCTGGGGTCGAGCTGGGCGACAGCCAGGCCAGCGCTGTTGGGTTGCACCCCGACGGCGCTGTGGGCCTTGAGCGAGAGATCGCGGCCATCGAGGATGACCAAGACCGCGTCGAGCAGGTTGCCTCTATACATGACCGCCGCGATGTCGGGGTGCCCATCGGCGTCGATATCGGCGACCACGGGCGTCGTGAGGGACTGGTCGTAAATCAACCCGTTGACCTCGAGCCCCGTGAAGGCGCTGGCAGGGCTCGGGGTGAAGACGCCGAAATCGGGGATGGACTCGCAGATGCTCGTGTTGAGCGCCTTGGGGATGCAGGCCCCGAGGCTGGGTTCACAGTAGTGATCGTGGGGGCAGTGAATGGAGGTCTGGCAGGGCGCACCCGGGATGACGCAGGTGTCGAAGATGCAGGTCTCAGCGCCCTGACAGCAGAGCTCGCCGCCGACCCCACAGCGCACCCCATCGCAAGGCGCGCGGCAGACACCGCCCTCACAGCGCTCACCCTCGGGGCAGCAAACGGCGCCGCAAGCGCGCAGCTCAGGGCAGGGCCCACAGGTGCCGTCGCTGCGGCACTCTTGAAAAGCGGGGCAGCATCGGATCGCATCGCCCTCACCGCAGGTGATCTGTTCCGAGCTGCACACGGTCGTGCACCGGCCCTCCACGCACTGCTGCCCCAAGTTACAGCAGGCAAAGCCGCACACGGGATAGCCACCGCAGTTGGCAGCGCATTGGCCTAAACGGCAGACCTGTCCCTCGTCGCAGCAGAGGGATCCACAAGGCGCCCGCACGGGCTCACAGACGTCGACGCAGGCACCATCTTGGCAGAGCGCGTCAGCAGTGCAGCACTGGCTACCACAGACGACGCCTTCACAGGGCGTGTCGTCGGGGCGGTCACTTTGATCGGCGAGGTCGTCGATCTCTGGCACCACATCGAGCACATCGTCGCTCCCATCAGGCGTGACCTCGACTTCACCTTGGTCTGTCTCTGGGACACAGCGACCGTCCACGCAATCGAAGCCGGCCGGGCAACGGCCATCGACACAGGCCTGAAGACGGACGCTGGCACCTTCATCGTCGCAAGCAAAGAGCCCAAGGCCTGCCACCAACAGCACGCCTGCGAGAGCCATCGAACGCCACCACATAGCCATCCTCCCGTCACCTGCCCAAAGAGTCTCTCGGAATACATAGGGAAAGCGCGCTGCTTTCACCCACCCCCCCATCATGACAAGGAGCCCTTCGCATCGCAAGTCGATGCGCCACGATCGCCGTCGTCGCCCAAAGCAGACGCCCCACCTGCGCGGGCCTCCGCGCAAAACGTTACCCCCGTTACTGCTGCGCCAAAGCGAGAGAGGACGCTGTGTTCTGGCACCACCGCCCAAGGCCAGTCCTCGGCACACCAATTGCTTTGCCTGTGGAGAACGACCGGATTGGGCCATCCCTTCCGCGCTCGCGACCACCCCGCGAGGTGGGCTGATGAGACCTTGACGTCTCCATCGGTTCTCGGCGTCAATCAAACGCGCGCAGCACGCGACTAACAAGGTGAGGACGACATGCCGCTGGAATTCCAACAAGAACAACAGAGTCAGTCGACACTTCAGCAAGACAAAGACGGCCCCTCACAAAATGACAAGGCGCGCCAAGATGTCGCGAACCAAGACCTCGATGGGCAATCTGAGGCCTTGAATCCCCAGCAGCGTTCTAATGTTGCCATCAGCGACCCCGAAGTCGCCAAGGTGCGCGATCTCCACCCCAAAGGGGTGACCATGGTCCTCTACGCGGACTACCCCAAGACGGGAAACGCCTCGAAGGACCAGAACAACGCCGAGTTTCCCGTGGCCGGGCAGGGCGGGGGCAAGCGCTACAATGCGGTCACTGCCACGGGTGGCAAATTGGAGATCGGTAAAGCCATCGCTTTCCGCACCCAAGCGGCGATCACCTCCGGTGTGACCGCCGTCCACAACACCCTGACGAGCCGCTACAAAGCGGCCGTACCGGCGACGGCACCGCAAAACCCAGCGTTCTTGAAGGTCAAGCGCCTGGCCATCTACTGCCATGGTGGCGCGCAAGCCCTGTATATGCCCAGCGAAACCCTGCGCAACACAGGGATCCAGGATTTCGTCGGGGCCATGGGCAACGCCCTGCACCCCGACATCGACGTTCAGCTCATGGCGTGCAGCACCTCCAAGGGCGGCGAAACCTCCTTTGCCTACAATCTAGCCAAGGAGCTCGGCGACAAAGCGTCGGTCTACGGACACACCAGCGCGGGCCACGTCACAGAAAACAGCGACGCCGTCGCTTATGGCGCCATCGCCGGTAATTCCAAGAGCGGCGTCCACATGTATGACGTCCTCTTCCCGGCTGGCTTCCTCAGCGCCGAGATGACCCGCATCTGGGGCAGCACCACTGACGCCAACATCCGCCAGCGCATGCAGCAGACCCTGGCCAGCCAGATGCGCCGTTATTTCAACCACTCCTTTGGACTGGCCGGTGGCTGGCGCAACGAAATCCGCAAAGACCTCAACAAAGACGTCCCCGGCGAAGGTTATTACGCCTCTCTCGCCCTGCTGGGCCGGGAAGCCTTCATGGACCCAGATCGCGCCCGTGACGTCGCCCAAAACGGCTGGATCCGCTATGTGGCCGCCAACCTCGGCCCCTTCAATCAGATCAAAGCGGTCACCGCCGAAGCACGCAGCGGTCAAGGCGGCACCAACGTCGCCCCCGCAGCGCCCGTGTCGAGTGGCAGCACGGGCAACACCGGCAGCACAGGCAACACCGGCAGCACAGGCAACACCGGCAGCACAGGCAACACCGGCAGCACGGGCAACACGGGTAGCACGACGCCGCCACCAGCGACCGGCTCTGGAACGACCACCTACACCGTGGTCTCGGGCGACACCCTGGGTAAAATCGCCAAGAAATTCTTGGGCAGCGAAAACCGCTGGCAAGAAATCTACACCGCCAACCGCGGCACCATCGGCTCCAATCCCAATGTCTTGCGCATTGGCATGAAGCTGACCATCCCCGGTACCGCCGCTGCCTCCTCCAACACGGGCGGCGGAGGCAACACCACCGCCCCTACCGCTGCGGCGCCCACCACCGCCGCCCCGACCACCTACACCGTGGTCTCGGGCGACACCCTGAGTAAAATCGCCAAGAAATTCTTGGGCAGTGAGAGCCGCTGGCAAGAGATCTACACGGCCAACCGCGGCACCATCGGCTCCAACCCCAACGCCTTGCGCATCGGCATGAAGCTGACCATCCCAGGGACCGGCAGCACCCAAGCGCCAGCGCCGACCGTGGCACCTGCCCCACCGCAACAAACAGAAGCCCCACCGCAACAAACAGAAGCCCCACCGCAACAGACAGAGGCCCCATCCCAGAACTCCAACCCCAACTACAACCCAGAGGCCGCCGCCGACTCGCGGCGTGAGCCCAGCATGGCCACCGATAAGGACCAGTACTGGCTCATCGCCAACCAGATCACTTCCCTCATGGAGGGCGGTTCCACCGCGGGCCGCTACGACGCCCTCACCACGGTCAACGACGGCGGCATCATCTCCTACGGAAAACATCAAGCCACCTTGGCCGCCGGCAGCCTCGAGTCCGTTCTCAAGGTCTACCTGCAGAACTCGACCTCAGCCAACGCAACGGCCATCCGCAAGTACATGTCCCGCGTGGCAAGCAAAGACGCCTCCCTGCGCAGCGCCAACGAGTTTCTCCAAGCCTTGCGCGCCGCTGGCTCCGAGAAGGCCATGCAGAACGCCCAAGACTCGGTCTTCTCCGCCAGCTATGGCAAACCGGCCGAGACCGCCGCAGAGAACCAAGGCATCAAGTCGCCCCTGGGCCTCGCCATGCTCTACGACACCCGCATTCAAGGCGGCATGGACACCTGTATCCAGCGCGCGACCTCCGTGTGTGGCGGCAAGATCGGCACCATCGTCAACGGAAAGGCCGTCACAGAGCTCCAGTTCCTGACCGCCTTCAACGACGAAAGAGAGAAACGCCTCACGGAGCTTGCCGCCGCGGCCGAGGCTGGCGGCAACCAGACCCGGGCCAACGCCCTGCGCAACTCACGTTACCGCACCCGCGGCTTCCGCGAGTTGCTCCAGGCGGGCAACCTCAACGTCGCCGGCCCCGGCGGCAAGGTCTCCATCATCGGCCCTGGCGGCGGACGCTACAGCTTTGATGGCTTCGACTCCGCCGAGGTCTCTCCCACGCGCGACGGTCTCGGCGGCGAAAACCCCATCGTCCCCGAAGCCGCCCAATCGCGCATCGGCACGGCCGTGGTCACCGCCACTTCCCTGCGCATCCGCGCCTTGGCATCGACCAGCTCAGCTCAGGTGGGCGCGCTGAGCGGTGGCGCCCAGGTCAATGTCTACGCCGTGGAAGGCGCCTGGCTCAAAATCCGCCACAACAATCGCGACGCCTACATCCACGGCACCTACGCCCGCTTCACCGCTGACAGCGGCGCCAACGAGCAACAGAACGCGCCCAACAACCAACAACAACAAGGCAGCACCAACACGGAAGGCAGTGGCCAGAGCCCGGCGAGCGGCCCCATCCAGTGGCGCGCCGCACCCACCATCGCACAAGTCGAAGGGGGGGCCATCCTCGAGTTGGGCCACCGCGGCGACGCCGTCAAAGAAGTCCAGCGCCTGCTCGGCTTCAGCGGTGGCGATGTGGATGGCTACTTCGGGCAGAAGACCCTCACCGCCGTCAACACCTTCAAAACCCAACACGGTCTCACCGAGCCAGGTAAGGTTGGGCCGACCACGCTCGCCAAAATGCGCCAGGTGCGCCAGCAAGCCAGCCAACAAAGCGGCCAAGGTGCCACCAACACGGGCACGAACCAGCCCGCCCCCACCACCCCCGCGCCTGACGCCAACGTCCCAACGGGTAACGTCACGGCGAACTTCTCCTGGAACGAGTTCCGCTCACGTGGCGACAACAAGCCCGTGCCGGAAAATCTCCGCGCCAGCGTCATCAGGCTCTGCCAACAGCTCGAGATCATCAGGGCGGCCTGCGGCAACCGCTCCATCACCATCAACAGCGGCTATCGCTCCCCATGGTGGAACGGGCAGGTCGGCGGTGCCAGCAACTCCCAACACACCCTGGGCACTGCCGCCGACTTCAACGTCGCTGGCATGACCCCCGTACAGGTACGGGAAGTCATGGAGCGCCTCGTCAGCCAAGGCCGCCTGCACAACGGCGGCATCGGACGCTACCACTCCTTCACCCACTACGACATTCGTCCCGGCCGAGCCCGGTGGAACGGCTAATAAGGCGGTCTCCCTCTGGCCCACGACCAGCCGCGTCTGTACACCCCACAGGCGCCACCCCCGCTGACCTGGTGGCCTTGCTGTGCGACCCAAGGCGTCATGTCCCCCTTTTCTTTTGCGTCCAACCAACAATATCTCGCCTGGGAATGTGATTTCTCGCGCCGGAGAATCCTCCAGGTGCTGCAGATGTCTGCCACTGGGGCACCGCTGCGCTTCGATCCACTGCATGAGCGCCATGCGGCGCGCCGCGCCCGCGAGCAAGCCCTCGACCTCGGCGTCGATATCTATCTCGCCCATCTCTGTCATGCCTGGGCCTTGAATGACCCCCAAGAGGAGGCCCTGAGCCTCGCCGCATCGCTGGAGCTGAGCCAAGCCGCGCACCGAGCCTTCATCGACCTCCAAGGAGACCGCTACAAGAACCACTTCGAGCTTGGCCCGCTGGTCCACGCCCTGGGCGGTCACGGCGCGCCCAGCAATGAGGCTCCCTATCTCGAGGCCGTCCTCGATCTCGTCGACAGAGGTCTCCTCGCCAAACACCCCACTGCCATCGAGCCCAGCGGAGATTGGCGCGCCCGCGGACTCCACGTTCCCCTCTTCCTCGTTGACGCCCTGCGCGGCAGGGCCTCTCTAGACCCATCGCTGCGTGCCTTCGCCACCCTGCGCTGGCCCCGAGAGGCACCACGAGCAGCGTTCTTGGAATGCAAGCAGTGTCCGCACTTAATCCCTTTTCTCGAACGCCACGGGGTGGAGGCGGAGCTCCACACCCCTGCCAGGCCGCTGCTGCTGCTGCGGGGCCCCTGCGGGGTCGGAAAGAGCACCCTCATCAAGATGGCGGCGGATCACCTGGCAGCGCCCATCATCTCAGTGCAGTGCTCCCTAGTGGAGCCTAACGACGCCAACGCGCGGCGAATTCTGACGCTCTTTGCCAACGCCCACTTCCTCGGCGCTTGGGTCCACCTCGAGCACCCCGAGCGAACGCCCCGGGCGCAGCACTTCTGGCCCCGCGCCCTGAGCCTCGCCCTGGCGCGGCCAAGCGCGCTCTGCATCATCGAGGAGGGTCTCGCTGGCGACCAGCCCCCTCTCGACCTACCTGGCCTGGACCTCCACGAACAACGGGTCGCGACCTTGGAAGCTGAAGACCGCTGCCACATCTGGCAAGCCCACGGCGGGCCCCTTGGGCTAAGCCCTCGAGACGTAGAGCGCTTGGCCGCGCACTTCACCATCAACGGTCATCAGATCGCCAATGCCCTGCGTTGTAGCCAGCAACGCGCTCAGGTCGCACCTACCACACCACTCGACGCTGACTCCGTCAGCCGGGTGACCCTCTCCTTGCTCCAGCGCAAAGCCAACAAGCTCAGTGAGGCACGGCGGGTGGCCCTCACCCTGGAGGACATCGTCCTGCCCCCCAAAACCCGTGAGCAAGTGCTCGAGCTTCTCTCGGCTTGCCGCCAGCGAGCGCAGGTGATGAGCGAATGGGGGCTAGGTCAGCGCTTGGTCACCGGCAAGGGCTTGGTCGCTCTCTTTGCAGGCGAGTCCGGCACGGGGAAAACACTGTGCGCAGAAATCCTGGCCAACGAAATTGGGCAGCGACTCCACCGCGTTTCGGTCCCCGACATCATCTCGAAGTACGTCGGAGAAGCCGAGAAGAACTTGCAGGAGCTTTTCCGTTACGCCCGCGCCCATCAGGCCATGTTGCTCTTCGACGAGGCGGACGCGCTCTTTGGCAAACGGGTCAAAGTCGAGCGAGCCCAGGACCATTATCAAAACATGGAGGTCAACATGCTGCTCCAAGAAGTGGAACGCTTCGAAGGCATCATGCTCTTGACCACCAACCTCGAAGCCAACATGGACCGCGCCTTCGAGCGCCGCGTCCTCTTTCGCATCGACTTCCCAAGCCCGGACGCGGCACAACGCGCGGTCATCTGGGAGCGCCTCATTCCTCCAGCCACGCCCATCGCCGGCCGCATCGATTTTCGTCACCTCGGCGAGCGCTTTGAAGCCACGGGTGGAGAAATCAAAAACGCCATTGTCCGCGCGGCCTATGGATGTGCCGCCCGAGGTGAGTCCCTGTCTCAGGCCGCCTTGGAGCAAGCAGCGCGCCGGCAAGCTCGCGCAGCCGGCAAGCTGTCTCGTGCGGACGAAGACGCATACACCTCCCTTTAAGGCAGGACGGATTCGTCGCGGGCCACCAGCCATGCATCGAGCATGGCAGCGCGCTGCACATACTGCCCACCTGGATAGCGGGTCATGATCCAGTGCAGCTTCTCCCGCGCCTCGCCCCACTGTTCCAGGTCGAGGTGCATATTGGCCGCCTGATAGAGCGCATCGTCCGCCAAAGGCGAAGAGGGAAAAGCCACCGCGACCTCTGTGTAATGTTGCGCAGCCTCGGCCTTGCGCTGAGCCACTTCGAGCATCTGCCCAGTCTCGAAGAGCAGACGGTCGCCCCAAGGATTCTGCCGCCACACCGTCTGCAACGCCTGCAGCTCGGCCACGGCACGCTCGGCCTGACCAAGCCCTTGTTGCATCTGGGTCCAGGTCAGCATCGCCGTCACCACCCGCTCCCCGACCCTCTCGAAGATCTCGTCGCGCAAGGTCCGATTCGCCAGCCCGCGCAGCTTCTGAGCCAAGTCCACGATCACCTCCCAGCGACCCGCTGTCTCCAAGCAAGCCATCATCTCCTCCACCACCCGAACCCCGCGATTCATCTCATACAAGGCCCGCCCCTCGCCCTGCTCTGCGCACAGCGCGACAACACTGCTCACAGCCTGTGCGTAATCGGCAGCCAACAGCGCCAAGGCCACCTTGATTTCCAACAACGCCGGCCTCTCATTCGCGTCAGCCGTTTTCAGCGACAAGCCCACCCACTGCCACAAGCGTCGTTCACCGGCCCGCAGCGGAGACTGTACTCTCAGACAGGACAAATTCCCGAGATGAAGATCGGCGTTCTGTGCGTAAAGCACCTGACTCATATAGCCCGCCATCTCGCCCCGGGCCGCGGGTGGCAGCGACTCGACATCGGCTTCAGCCAACAGCGCCACGGCTTGGTTGCGGTCGCCATGCGCGAAGAGCACCAAGGCCCACTGCACCTTGTCCTGAGCGCGCATGAGGTCCCCATAGCTGCGCTCGATCCTGGCAAAGAAAGGATAACTCTCTTCACTCGTCGCCGGGGCGTCCTGGTAGGCGTCCAAACACCACGTCAAAAAGGCGCTGCCTGGCCCATCTGCGCTCAGCCAAAGACCGCGCTCAGCCAGGACCTCGACGCTACTCAGGCACCAGGCGCGCACTTCCGGTGCTGAGCTCCCGACGACGAAGCGCTGCAACTGCAAAAGGTGGTTCAGCACCTGAGCGTGCGTATTCGCTCTGCCAGCCAAAGAGAGGTGGAGAGCCGCACCGTTGGATGCCGCGGCGCCCTGGGCCCCATAGGCCTCCTCGGCGAGCGCTTCGATCCGCGACCACTGCGAGGTCGAGAAGCTGTCCCGAGCCGCGGCCAGACGCATCCAGGACCCTTCCCGCTGCGCCCCCACCCGCACGAGGCGTTGCAGCAGAAGATCGATGAGCGCCGGGGAGACCTCATCGGCCCGGCCGCGATCGAGGGCACCCCAGAGCGCCCACAGGCGCGATTCAACGCCAGCGTCCTGCCGTCGCTCAAAGGCCATATCGGCCTCGATCCAGGCGATCAAATCCGTGTAGATCGCCCCCTCGGCGATAGGCGCCATGATCTCCAGCGCCGCAGTGGCATCGGCATGGCGGCGCGCGTAGTCGGCGAGGGCCAAGCGCGTCGCCACAGCGTAGTCGGCATCGAGGCCCATCTCCAGGACCTGCCTCAGGTTCTCGGCGCCAGCGCGCCGCACCTTGTCGTTGCCGGAAGCCAAACGGGCCACACCTAGAGCCAGCGCCAGATCCCGCTGTTGCCCAGGGGCCAGCGACGCTGAGGCCACTGCGCCGAGATAGAGAAGTGAGGGGCCATGCTCGACTGGCGGCAGGGGTTCACCGACGGCGCCGTCTGCCTTCGCCAGAGCCGCGTCCACGGCCAGGAGGTGCTCCACCCGTTCAAAGGCGAAGTGACGCAATCCCTTCTCGAAGTCGGAACCGTCCCGCGTGGGATCGAGGCGGGCTTTGTAAGCCAACAGCTCCTCTCGGCTTGGCAGCGGCACCAGAGAGGACAAGGCAGTATCGCTGGGGAAAAAGATAGCCTGTGCCGGCAACCACTGGGTTAGGACCGTCTCCTCTCCCTGCACCGCGATAGCGCCAAAGGTCACCGCGACGCACGGGATGAACAGCCAAGTGAGAACCCGGCAGAGCACAGCAGGGGCAGTTGCGTTCATGATGACTCCCATCTTCGTCCGTGGGCCCAGCAGCGCAGGCCACAAATCAGACAACAACCCTGAGGCAGGGTTCCTGCCCGCCAGCGTCGATTGTAGATGGCCGTTGGCCTTGCAGCATCCTTTGTGAGAACATAGCTTGGAGCTTTACGACTGCGCCCACGGGCGTATGTGGAACCTTTGCCCTTCTAGTAAGGATGGAAGATGGCCGAATCGCAAGCAACCCATGAAGCCGAGAACCCCCGTTACGATGTCCTGGTGGTCTCAGAACGCGCCGGCTACCGCGCGCCCAACGCCGCCATCCGTTCGATGGTGCATACCCTGGCCTTTCGGGGCTTTGCCAACCCCGTAGACGAGGCCATCGCACAGCGTTGGGTCGAGATCTACCTCGAACCTGGTCCAGCAGCACACGAGCTCTTCCATGAGTTCGTCTACCACGGACCCCAACCCATTTTTTACGACGCCGTGCTGCGCTTCGAAGAAGAGGCTTTTTTTGCCGACTATGGCCCAACGAAGGTGCCACTCCATTGGGCGCTCGAGTTCCGCGGTTGCCTGTTCAAAGAGCCTCTTGGTCCCTTCCGCAAGGTCTTGCTCGAGTCACTCAACCTCCGCGCGGCCGTCTTTCACCGACCACATCAAGGTCCCCTTCCCCCGCACCGCGAGGTGAGTGAGGAAGAAAAACCCGTGGAAAAGAAACGCCGTGAGCGTGGCGCTGGTCTCGTGGGCACCGAGGTCGACGAGTGGTGATGGGCAATCTGGGCGCGCCAACCCCAAAGCGCTGGCCACGCAGCGCGTGGCGGCACATCGAGGCCATCGTGGTCGAGGAGGAAGCATGTTAGTCGGTGGTATCATTTTACTCTGCCTGGCCGTGGGACTCTTCATCGCCGCCCAAGCACAGAAAAAGAAAGCTGCGCGACTGCGCGGGGCTGAACTGCGTGCTGCAGGTGACTTACAAGAAACGGCTCAGGAGATCTCTGCCGAGCTGGGCGCGGGCCACTTCTCCACCCCGGCCATGCTCATGGGCCGCGTCGAGTGTGCCCAACCACTGATCTCGCCCCTGGCCCAGCGGCCTTGCGCCTACTTCGAGATGCGCGTCACGCGCAAGTACGAAGAGCCCTATTGGACCAAAGACAACCAAGGGCGACAGATCCAACGCACCCGCACCCAGACGGAGACCATCAACACCAACAAGGCCAGCACCCGCTTTCACTTGGTCGACGACTCTGGCAAAGTGCTCGTGGATCCTGAACAAGCCGAGCTGGACCACCTCACCCAGACGGTCTCCAAGTTCGAGTCTAGCCACCAGCCGGTGGCCACCTTCGGCACCTTCTCCCTGCCGTTGACCGGTGCCACCATGGGTCATCGCACCCTGGGATACGAGTACACCGAGAAGATCCTCCCTATCGATCGCCCCCTGACCGTGATTGGGACCTTCAACGACAAAATGGGCGAACCTGCCATGCGCCATGTCAAGGGCGCCAAGCTGACGATTTCCACCCGTTCCCAGGAAGAAATCGTCAACAGCGCCCGCAAGACCTCCACGGTGCTCACGGTCATCGCGGGCATCAGCGGCGTGGGCGGCCTGCTGCTGACGATCCTCGGCGCCGTGGCCTAAGGCGCGCCCAAGGCGTGGATGGCCCGCAACACCGCCTCTGCCGTACAAGGCAGTCGCAGCTCTACCTCCCGCGCCGCTGCGGGTGTAAAGGCCAACACCGCCTCCTGCAATGCCGTCATGACCCCAATGGCGAGCATGAAAGGCGGCTCACCAACGGCCTTCGAACCGTGGATCACCGCCGCCTGAGCGGCGTCTTCGAGGAGCTGCACGGAGAAACGCTCCGGGACGGGGGCCGTCCCGTAGGAGGGGATCTTGTAGGTGTCGGGTGAGTGGGTGCGCAAGAAGCCCTTGTCGTCCCAAATCAGCTCTTCACAGGTCAACCAACCCAGGCCCTGAATGAAGGCGCCCTCGACCTGTCCCCGGTCCAGGCTGGGAATCAGAGAGTCCCCGACATCGTGCAGAATATCGACCTGTAGCAAACGATGCTCGCCGGTCAAGCCGTTGACCTCGACCTCCAACACGGCTGCGCCGTAAGCGAAATAGTGGAACGGCTTGCCACGCCCTTGCTCGGCATCGTACCAAATATCGGGCGTGCGATAGTAACCCGTCGCCGAGAGCGAGATCTGTTCGACGTAGGCTTGCTGGACCACCTTGGAAAAGGACACGCTCTGGCCATTGGGCAGAGAGACCGCCTCGCCAGCAAAGCACAGGGTGTGTTGCTCGCCCTCGCTCACCCCGAGCATGCGCGCCGCCACCGGGCGCAGCCGCTCCACCAAAACGCGACACGCCTCGTGCACGGCCTGCCCGTTGAGATCGGCCCCGCTCGATGCCGCCGTCGCGGCCGTATTGGGGACCTTGTCCGTCGCCGTGTGCATCACCCGAATGCGCTCCTGCGGCAGCCCCAAACAGTGCGCCGCCACCACCCGCATCTTGGTGTGGAGCCCTTGCCCCATCTCGGTGCCGCCGTGATTGATCTGCACCGTGCCATCGGTATAGATCAACACCAGAGCGCCCGCCTGGTTGAGCATGCTATTGGTGAAAGAGATGCCGAACTTCACTGGCTGGAAAGCCAGCCCGCGCTTGATCCAGCGTGACTGGGCATTGAAATCGGCCACCTCTTTCTGGCGCGCGTGATAGCGCGATGACTGCATCAGCTCGTCGTAAATCCGCCTGGCGCGACTATCGACCACCTCTTGGTCGTAAGGCGTACGGTTGCGCGGCGCTTCCCCATAGAAGTTGCGCTGCCGCACTTCAGCGGGGTCCAGCCCCAGCTTCCGCGCTGCGCGGTTCAAAACGCTCTCGATGACGACGATCCCCTGCGGCCCACCAAAGCCACGGTAGGCCGTGTTGGACGGTAGGTGCGTCTTGGCGATGCGCCCTTCGAAGTGGAGATTGGGGATGAAATAGGTGTTGTCCAAGTGGAAGAGGCAACGGTCGAGGATGGCCCGGGAGAGGTCATGCGCCCAGCCGGCGTTGGCATAGGTCTGCACCTTCAGCGCGCAGATGCGTCCGTCCGTGTCGAATCCCGCCTCGTAGGTGCTGTAAAAGGGGTGCCGCTTACCCGTCCACATCATGTCCTGGTCGCGGTTGAGCCACACCTTGACCGGGCGTCGACAATGCCAGGCAGCCAACGAGGCGAGCGCCGCAAAGTGCGCCCCTTGGGTCTCTTTTCCACCAAAACCGCCACCCATACGCGGCGCCAACACCACCACATCCGCCCGGGGGATCCCCAAAACCTCGCCAATCTTGGCCTGCACCTCCGCCGGGTGCTGGGTCGAAGAGTAAACCCGCAGGGTGCGGTTCTCCTCCAAAATGGCCAAAGCCACATGGGTCTCCAAATACCAGTGGTCCTGATCGGGGCTCTCGACCACACCGCTGAGCTTGAGCGCCGACGAGGCCAAGGCCGTGTCCACATCACCTCGGCGCATCACATGCACACCTGCGTGCATCGATTGCTGAGCGATGGCCGTGGGGACATCCAAGACCGCAGGCAGCGCCTCGATCTCCAACTCCACGGCGCTCACACCTCGCCGACACGCCTCATAAGAGTCCCCAACCACCAACGCCACCGCCTGGCCCTGACACAAAACCTCCGTGGTCGCCAACAGCGGTTCATCGTGAAAGATCGCCGATATGTCGTTCACGCCTGGGATGTCCTGGGCCGTCAACACCGCCGCGACCCCAGGGAGGGCCGCCGCCTTCGTGGTATCGAGGCGCACGATCCGGCCATGGGCCACGGGAGACACCACCAACTGCGCCACCAGCATCCCACTCGGGGGGGGCATGTCATCGATGTAGATCGCTTCTCCACTCACATGTTGCCAGGCGCTCTCGTGCGACGATGGCCGGTGCAACGGACTCTGCACGCTCTTCTCACTCATGACAGCACCTCGCTGGGCAGCGTTGCCGTTGGACGATAGGAAAGCCGAGGCACAAGGTTCTCAGCGCTCTCAAAATAAAAACCGCGCACCAGGTTGGCCGCCACCGTGCGCCTATACCAAGCCGAACCCCGATGATCGTCGATGGGGCTAAAGTCTTCGGCCATCGCAGGCAGCGCCGCCTCAATCGTCGCCTCGGTCCACGCCTTACCCACCAACGCCTCTTCAACGCCAGAGGCTCTTGCCGCCGGCCGAGCCGCCACGCCACCAAAGGCCAGGCGAGCCACACGCACCACACCCGCCGCGTCCACCTCGACATAGAAAGCAGCCGAAACAATACTGATATCTAGCTCTTGCCGCTTGGAAACCTTGTAGGATGCCGCGCGCGCCTCTGCCGCCAACGCCGGCACCCGCACCTGCAACAGCACCTCACCGGGCGCCAACGCCGTCTTGCGATAACCCAGGACAAAGGCATCAAAAGGCAAGGTCCGCCGCCCCTGCGCCGACGCCAAGACCACCTCCGCCCCCAAAGCGCTCATCACCGGCGCCATGTCACCGATGGGCGACGCCGAGCACAGGTTGCCACCCAAGGTCGCCCGATTCTTGATCTGTCGTGCCCCAAAGAAGCGCAACATCCGCCCAATGGGTTGCCACTGGTCCTGGCATAGGCTCTCCACGTCCGCCAGGCGTGCGCCGGCGCCAATCTCCAGAGTGCCGTCGACCACCCGCAAGACCTTCGCTTCGGCGATCCCTTCCAGCGACACCAAGCACGGCAGCGCCCGGTGCTGCTTCGTCACCTCCAGGCCCAGATCGGTCCCCCCGGCCACCAGGCGAGCGTCGCTGTGCGCCGCCAATAGGGCAAAGAGCTCCCCCAGAGTCGCTGGCGTAAAGAAACGTTGCGCTCCCTGCTGGTAGTCCAGGCTCTCCGACGGCGGCGCCGGCTCCTTCAGCGCAGCCGCGAAGCGATCCTGGGGCTGCTGCCCTGCGACCTTCTGGGCCGCCAACGCGATGGGGCGGTAACCCGTACACCGACACAGGTTGCCCGCGAGCTGATCATCGATCTGCCAGGCCTGGCTCAGGTCAGGGCGGTAACACGTCTCGAAGAGAGACATGACAATCCCCGGGGTGCAGTAACCGCACTGCGAACCGTAGGTCTCGACCATCGCCTGTTGCACCAGGTGAGGCTGGCCCTGCGCCCCCAAAGCCTCCACCGTGTATACCCGCTTGTTGTGCAGCATCGGCAACAGCAGGAGACAAGCATTGAGCGCGCGATAACGCGGACCCTCGGGATGGGCCTCATCGATGACCACCACCGTGCAAGCACCACAGTCACCTTCGTTGCACCCCTCTTTGGTCCCAGTCAGGCCCAAATGATAGCGCAGATAGTAGAGCAACGTAGTGGTCGGCGCTAAGTGGCCAACCTCCACGAGACGATCGTTGACGTAGAATCTCAGGTGGTTCATGACTTCCTTCACAAAGAACGGCGACCCTTTAGCCAAGCCGTCGCGGTTGGCACCCACGACATCGGCGGGCCTTATTGAACACCATCCCCGACGCCACCGCAAGACTGAAGCCATGGCACAGTGACCTGGACAAGGGCCGCCACCTCCTTCAGTATTTCCACTGGCGTCTCAGCATGGAACCCAACCCCGAGGCCTGGGCCATGGCCAGAAAAAGCATCCTCGACAGGGTCCGCGAGTGGATGTGGGCGGCCATCATCAGCGACGCCCCTCATCCCACCCCCATGCTCTTGTGCGACTTCTACGATCCCATGGGGCAACACATCTACCAAAGCATCGGCGCCTGGCAAGCGGCCTTGCTCGCCCGGACGGCGACCTGCCCTGCCCTGCGCCCCCTCGCCCCCCAAGTGCTGGACACGGCGCGGGCCGTACGCAAAATGCTACGCCGACAACAGGCCCTGCGCTTCGCCATCAACCCCGATCCGGACACCAAGTGGTTGCCCCCAGCCCAACAACGCCAACCGCAGGTGCCCGACGCGCTCAGGCTCGCCATCGAGGATCTACTCGCCGCCTCTCAACCCTACACCGACGCCAAGCTACCCGAGCCCAGCAGTCATGGCGCTGAGCTCCTCCCCCACCTCAGCCTGGTGCAGGCCCTGGCGCACGACCACTGCGCCAACCTGGAAGCAGCCCTGGGCGAGAAGTTCAGCGCGTGACGTATTCGTACTCTTCGAGAAAGACGTCCTGCAGCGTCTTGGTGTCGTTGTCACCAAAATAGGCCCGGCCATTGATGAAGAGCGTTGGCGTCGCATCCACCCCCAAAGCCAGCCCTTCTTTCTTCGCCGCGACCACCGCGTCGCGCGTCGCTTTGTCTTCTAGCTTGCTCTGAAAAGCAGCTCGTTCCAGACCAATGGCCGCACCCCAATCCGGCAGCCGCTCCGGTTTGTAGCTGTCGAAATTGGCATAAGCATAAAGCGTAAAATCCCAGAACTTACCCATCCGGGCCGCAGCTTCCGCGGCGAGGTTCACTGGCGTGCCGTCCTTGTGGGACTTGATGGGGAAAATTCTGACGTCGATCTGGATCTTCGTCGCCAGATCACCCCGCGTCGCCATCCGATGCAGCTCAGGAATGAGCTTGGAGCAATAAGGGCACCGCAAGCACAGGTAGAGGGTGACCCGCACCGGCGCATCGGGACAACCCGCGACAGTCGCCGGGTCATGGGCAATGGTCGCTGCTTTGCCATCCCGCACCATGGACAGCGCCCGCCGCTCCAGCGAGCGCTCGATGGTGGCAGCGTCCTTCCCCTCACCCGCCAAGCGGCACACGTAGTCGGACAAGCGCTTGGGACCTTGGCACTCGGGCTTCTTCTCCAGGCACTTGGCGAGAGTGTCGTCACAACACTCGTAAGCGTACTGTGACTGAAGCAGGCGCTCGGCCAGGGCTCGGGCGTCGCCAGACAATGCCTCACAGGTCGCGGTCTGAGCCCACGCCGCTCCTGAAGACAAGCTCCAGCTCAACAACACCACCGCCCATATCCAACCTTTTCTAGCTTGCATTTTTCTTCTCCTTCCCTTCCTTGACGCGCTGCATCCAGGCATCGACACCAAGAGATCGTCTGTCGAAAAAGACCACATAAAGCGCCAAGGCCAACCAACCAGCGTCGCGCCACATGGTCATCATGGAAATGGGGTCCTCCGCCGCCGCCGCCGACGAGGCGAAACAACCGCAAGACATATCCAATTCGTTGTAGAGGGCGATCCCCAAAGCGGTCATGAAGATCACCATCATGCCCGCCACCATCAGCGCCGCCGCACGGGATCGGAAGCCCACGATCAGCATGATCCCAACGCCAAGCTCAACCCATGGCAAAGTGATGGCGGCGAGGTTGATGAGCGAAAGTGGCAAAATCTGATAGGTCGCGACGTCGACGGCGAAGAGACCCGGCTCCAGGATTTTGTGCCAACAAGCCGATATGAAGACATAGGCCAAATAGAACCGGACGGGCAACGCCACCCAAGCGTGGCCTGACCAAAGCATCAACTTCTTCATGGTTGCAGGCTCCTCTTGAAGGTCTCCACATCCGCCTCGATGACATAAACGTTGCGCAAGCCCCGTCCCGACAGCTCCCGTCCCAGCTCATAGCCCGTGTCGCCCATCTTCCCCTCGCCGTCCCCGTAAACCACCACCCGCGCCTTGCCGCTGCGGGCGAACTCGCCCGAGAGGCGGTCCAGCACTTCGTCAGGCAACGGATCCAAGTAGTCATAGAGCACGTGGATCGCCCCAGGCGCATGCCAGTCTCGATACTCCTCGGCGCTGCGCGCGTCGATCAAAATGGTGCGACTGTCGCGCACCTCCGCCGCGTCAGGCGCCATGGGCCACACCTCTCCCAGGGGCTCGGGGCAGGGGACATAGATCTCGTAGGCTTCGGTCGCAATCAGCGGGATGCCCTTCTCTCGCACGGCGTTGAAAACGATCCCAACGACGGAAAACGCGACCGTAAAGACCACCGTGTCGCGGAGGATGATGAGCGCTTCTTTCTTTGCCATGAGTCACCTTTGGCGCGCTGGCGCCGCACGTCGAATGAGCTACTGGACGCAAGACGACGAGCGCTGCAGCTCCTCGTCTTGACGCAACACGTCTTGGATGCGTTCATCCAAGTGGCCGCCGCTCTGCATGGGCCAGGCGAGGTGCTCGTGACGCGCCGCGACGACCTGTTCTGGACGCGTGAGCGATGCATCGCCCCGCCACTGCGCCGCCAACACCAGCCGGTGCTCGTCGAAGGCATAGGTAGGCAGGGTGCTCCACCGATCACTGTACCGATACTGCAGCATCAGCCGCCCCTCATGCCAGGGCGGTGAGTAAAAAGCCAGGCTACCGCGCAAAGCCAACTCGTTGCGCCCCTCATCGCCGTCGAAATCAAACCACCCCTGCGAGTTGGGATACCACTCGGCACCCAAGCCAAAGCCGGCGCGCAGTCGCATCTGGTGCGGCAAAGCGTAGCTCACATCCAGGACGGCGTTGAGGCCCCGCATGTCGTAGGCCTCACCCGAGGCCAACCACAGGCGGCCACTGAGCGCCCCCAAAAAGGTCAACGGTCCCCAGGGTAGCTGCGTCGCTACCCCGAGATCGAGCTCGCTGCGGGAGCGCACTTCTTGGCGAAAAGTGCGATGACCATAGCCCCCGAAGAGGGTCAACACACGCCCGAATTCCACCTCCGCCTCAGCCCGGTGCCCGCTGTAGAGCCACAAGGGAGCCTCCCCGTAGATGTCGTCACGGTTGAATAGGACGCTCTCGGGTCGGTAGGCCAAGGTCAGCGCCACGGAGGACCAGGTCTTGCGCAGCCCTAAACGCCCCGTAAACAGTAAGAAACTGTTCGGCCAGGCATCTCCCCCCCCGTAGAGCTGGGCGCGCATTTGCCCCTCGGCCACGATCTGGGCCCACGCCTCAGGCAAGAGATCGAGGCCCAACCAAAGATCCGTCGCCACAAAGGAGCTGCCTTGTTCTTTCGCGCTCAAGGCCGGGTCATCGGGCGATCCCATCAAGGCGTTGGAGGTGTAGCCGCCACTGAGCTCCACCCGCCATTGCACCTCTGGCCGATGGCCCAGATGATAGGCCGCCAGTGAAGAGAGCACGGCCTCGTCTTGCTCAAAACGCTCTGGCTGATGCACCGCACGCCGCACCAAGCGCCGCGCCTCATCGGCTTCTTCCTGTCCCAAGGCCACCAATGCCTGCATGATGATCTTGCGAGTCAAGCGCGGCGGATCGTCGTCACAGGCTGCTGCCGCCAAGGCTGCCTTGGCTTCGCCAAGCGCCACCGTCTGGAGATAGATCCACCCGAGCCACAGATTGCTCTCACAATCACGCGGGTCATCGCTGACCAGGCCGTTGAGGGTGCGGATCGCCCAGAAGCGATTCTCGGAACGCCAGTAGGCGATGGCCAACAAGAGACGCACTTCCCTGTCGTTGGCGCCTGCCTCGACGACCGCCTTGAGCAACTCTACCGCCTGCCGCGGATCGTCTGCCAACAAGCGCTGCGCCTGAGCCACCTCCTCGGCATGGCTCTCCGCGCCGTAGATGTCGTCAAAATCGTCATCCAGCCAGCCTCCAAGGGTCGACCCCGGCGCTCCCGCGAGAATGCGCCCGTGCCGGTGCAGACCCGGCAGCACGGGTCGGCTGATGTCTTCGATGTCTGGGGACAAGGGCGGCGGCGCGATCAAACGAGCATCCGTTGGCCACTGGGGATCACGGCAGCAGCGAAAGCCTTTGGCGCTGGGGTTCCACGTTGCGTCGTGATCGCAGCGATGCAGGGACTCCGAGTTCGCACAATTAAAAGCGCCCCCGCGGAAATGCTCCAAGCCATCGTCGGAGTCCACCAGCTCCCACACGTTGCCGTTGACGTCGTAAACGCCCCAGGCGTTGACACAATCCGGGAAAGAACCCGTGGGCACCACTCGAAAGTATGCGCCACAGGTGACGCGGCAGTGCGGATAGGGACAAGGCGCGGTCTCGGCGCAGACGCCATCGTCGCAATGACAAAAGGCATCGATGCCGTTGCAAGTGTCGGCCACATAGGTGTCGCCGTAGACATAGGTCGTCGAGCTCGGTCCAGTACAGCTATCTTCAAACTCTTCAGCGCGGCACAGGCGTTTGCCTGCCGCAGCACACACGAGACGCGCCGTGGCGAGGTCGATGGGGTGCCAAGGAATGACCCCGGGTGCGGAGACCGCTGACGCGCTCGTCCCGATGGACGACGCCGTCGCATCGGCGCGGGACGCTTCCCAGCGATCCATACAGAAGCTGCGCTGCCCCTTGACCACCAGCGCCATCTCAGCCGGACACGGTTCCTCCACGATGAGATCACTCGTCTCCAGCCCTTCACCATCCTCAACTTCCATGATCTCTGGCTGCACCTCACTCTGATCGCTCATGGTGTCACTCAGATCCAGGTTCACCTCCAGATCTGCCGCATCAGCCGCGCTGTCACCCGTCTCGACCACATCATCCTCGATGCAACCCAAGTCCTCTTCGACCTCGGTGAGATCCACCGCGTCTTGCACGTCTTCGATCGGCGGCAGGGGCGTCTGCGCACCAGCGCAGCAGCGAAAACCCAAAGCCGACGGGCTCCAGTTGCCCGGCACGTAATCGCAGCGGTGGAAGCGGCGGGAGTCACTGCAGTTGAAGGCTCCCCCTCGAACCGAACGGGCCGAGCCCCCGGCGACGTGCTCCCACACATTGCCGTTGAGGTCGTAAACGCCCCAGGTGTTTCGGCATCGTGGGAATGCGCCCGTTGGCATCAGGCGAAAAACGCCGCCGCCAAAGGTGTCGATGCCATTGCAGGCCTCCCGGTCGTAGTCGTCGCCATAGGCATAGGTGCGACCTTCGGGTCCACGACAAGCCAGCTCCCACTCTGCGGCCGTACACAGGCGCTTTCCCGCCGCCGCACAAGCCGCCTCGGCCATGGCGTTGTCGTCACCGACCATCCACGGCCGCACCCCCTCGCGGGAGATGGCGATGCTGTCATCCTGGCCAGCAAGGGTCGCGCTCGCGTCCAACCGCGACGCTTCATAGCGATCCATGCAGAAGAGATTGGCAATGGCCACCATATCGACGGGACAGCTTATGGGCTCCACCACCGCCTGGGGACGGCACACCCCCTCGTCACAAGTGAAACCCTCGCCGCAGTTGAAATCGCTGGTGCACTGCGGCGCACAATAGCCGCCCAACGTACAGATCTGCGTCCCAGGACAATCGCGATCCTCGTAGCATCGGCTGGGGATCTGGCAACCACTCAGCCACAGCGCCGCAAGGCCAAGGGCCACGGCCAGCCAGGGGTAGCCCTGCGCTCTCGCTGCTTTCAAGAACCCAGCATCTTCCATAAGGGACTCCTCAGTGCCATCGAAGCAAGCCCTGCGATGGGCCCGGAACCCAAAGCGAGCGCTCCTAGGCTAGCCAAGCCGTGCGCGACGATCAAGCATGTTTGGCTATTTGGCCTAATTGGCAATTTAGGCAAATTCGCGTTTCCTTCATCTCTTGACCACACTGCCCTGGACGAAAATCGTGGTTTTACCCTATGATGCCCCGCAGGCTACATGTGGAGGCGAGAGCGCAGTGAACACAGGATTGCTTTTCCCTGCTGGCAAGATCATCGACACCAAATACCAAATCACGCGCTACCTCGGTGCGGGCGCTTTTGGTGTGGTCCACGAGGCGATGGACCTGAAGCTGAATCGCCGGGTGGCCATCAAGTCGATGATCGCCACGGACATCGACAGCGCAGCGGCGCGTTTCATCAACGAAGTGGAAGCCACCAAGGCCCTGGAACACGAAAACGTGGTGCGTCTCTATGACTATGGCCGCGATGAGGACGATGTCCTCCACATCGTCATGGAGTATGTCGAGGGTCAGTCTCTCACGGAGCTCCTCATCAACAAGGAGCGCCTCAACCTGGTGCGCGCCAGTGGCATCATCCTCCAGGTTCTCGATGTGCTCATCGAGGCCCATGGTCTCGGCATCGTTCACCGCGACTTGAAACCCGACAACATCCTGCTCACCGCCAAGGGTGCGCGCAACGACGTGGTCAAGGTGCTCGACTTCGGCATCGCGGCCTTGCTCGGACGTCAAGGCAGCGCCTCCAACGAAATCTGTGGCACGCCCATGTACATGGCGCCGGAACAGGTGCGTGGTGACGATGTTGGCCCGCAGACCGATATTTATGCGCTAGGACTGGTCTTTCTCGAGCTCGTCACGGGCGAGCCCGCCATGGCCGCAGACACGCTCCAAGAAGCCATGCGGCGCCAGCTCGAGGACCCGGTCCCCATTCCTAGACGCCTGCAGCAAATGGATCTCGGTGCCACCATCGGCAAAGCCGTCGCCAAAGATCTCAAGCATCGCTACTCGAGCGCCCGCCAGATGTACGACGATCTCCAGGCAGCCATGGCCGCAGGCACGGCCAACCCGCTGTGGGGTACCATTGACATCACCGAGATTTCTGACGTCTCCGCCATAGGCCCATCGCCCGCGGCGCCTGCACCCGCCTCGACTGAGGACTTCTTTGGCTCCCTCGCCACGAGCGAAGCATGGAAGGAGGCCCACGAACAAGGGGATGACACGCCGGCGCCGCTCTCTGACGCCGATCCCTTCGGGCTCAACTCGGCCGACACTCCGGCGGGCGCGCCGGTCCCTGCCGCCGCTCCTGTGGCACCAGCAGATGGCGAGCCCCAGAGCCAACCCACCCCGAGAGTACGCACCGCAGCCATCGAGCGGGCCCGCGCCATCGCCGAGGGGCGCGCCCAAGCCTCGGCCCCTGCGATACAAGGCGACGTGCGTCTCTTTGGCCAGAGCGTCAAGGCGGAACTCGAGCTGGACGAGACGGCGCGCAAGCCTGCCGTTTCCAGCGCCGCGCAATCGCCCCCACCCGCACCGCTCGCACCGCGCCGGGCGTCGCCCGTCGCCGTTCAGCGTCGAAGTGGCTTGTGGATCGTTGCTGCGCTGGCCCTGGTGGGACTTCTGGCGGTGGGGGCCTGGCTCTGGGGACCGCGGTTGTGGGGCGACGCCGCCTCCTCGACCGGCGACAGCGAAGCCCCACCAACGGCCCAAGCACCGGCACCGGTCGTGCCGCCCGAGGTCTTGGGGCGGCTGAGTCTCGCCTTCGTCTACGGCGCTCTCCATGGGGTCCCTTTGGGGGTCAGTGGCGACCTCGGCTATCCCGTCACCATCACCACCATTCCTCCTGAGGCAACGGTCAGCATCGATGGCGTCCAGCGCTGCACCGGTGCGCCCTGTGTCGTGTGGATGAGCAGCTTGCGCGAGAGTGAGTGTCTCGTCACCCATCCTGGCTACACACCGCATCGTCAGACCATCAGTCCCAGCACCTTTGCGCGGCGCCCCTTGCGGGTGATTCTGGAACCAGCGCCCAAGTCGAAGCGCCGCCGTTGACCTTGGCCTGAGCTGCCCACAGGGTCTGGGTGCGGCATCGTGTACCGGGGGCGGGGCGTCCGGCCAGCGCCACGCTGTCGCCACAGGCGGCGCGCTATCTTTGCGCCTCAAGTGGGTCTCGCGCGCAGCGGCGACCCTCCAGCGGGCCTTGCCAAGACCGACGACCAGACCTACTGCCAGTGCATGTGAGAGGGTGAGCTTGGCCCGGGAGCGACTCAGCGGAGGTGGACCCATGAAAACAGCGCAGAGCACGAAAGTCGATGGCATTTTGGCGGGGCTGATGCGCCGCTACACGGAGCGGGTGCCCGACGTCGCTCGCATTTTGCGGGCTCTCGAGGATGACGGCTTGGTGGCGCCGGGTGCCGCCGTCGAGAACGACCACATCGCCTTCAGGACACTGGGCGTGCCGCACCTCGGCATCGCTTCGCTGGAGAAGATTTTTTTGCACTGCGGCTATGTTCGGCGCGACCCGTATCATTTTGCCCAGAAGCGTTTGGACGCCTTTTGGTACGCGCCGCCGCAACCGCAGTACCCGCGGATTTTCATTTCTGAGTTGCGGGTGGGCGACCTCTCGGCGGCCGCGCAGGAGATCATCGCGAGTTACACCGCCGCCATCACGCAGGATCCCGTGGACGCCCTCGACCTGGACGATGTCGACGCCGTCGACGCCTTTCTCCACTCCGCCTTGTGGCGCTTGCCCACTTATGCCGACTATGCCCGCCTGGGCGAGGAGAGTGAGTACGCCGCTTGGGTGATCTACAACCGCTATTACCTCAATCACTTCACCATCGCCGTCCACGCCTTGGCGGGCGGCTACGATGACCTGGAGCGCTTCAATGGCTATCTGCTGCAACACGGCATCACGCTCAATGACGCCGGGGGACTGATTAAGTGCAGCCCCGATGGCCTGCTGCGCCAGAGTTCGACCGTGGCCGAGCGGGTGTTGGCGCGCTTTGCCGACGGGGAGGAGCATCTGATCCCCGGTTCTTATGTCGAGTTTGCTGAGCGCGCCGTCTTGGAGCCATTCCGCCACCTGCCCCCGGCGTCGCTGACGCGGGCCCACCGCCGTGAGGGTTTCGAAGCGGGCAACGCCGACAAGATCTTTGAGAGCACCTATCGCGCCCAGGTGGAGAAGCGGGTCGCCAGTGGGCCTACTTGACCAAGCCGGCGAGGAAGTTGGGGTCCGCCTTGAGCTTGGCGATTTCCTCCAGCATCTCTGGGCTGGCGTTGGCCTCCAACTCTGCCAGAGCCTCAGCGACAGCAGCGGCGGCAGCCTCCTGAGCGGCCACCATCTCTTTGAAGGCCTCAGCTTGCTTGATGGCCTGGGCCTCGATGAAGGGGGGCGGGGTCGAGGGCATGGCAGCGTTGAGCGCCCCCGTGGGGTCGACCAGTTTGACGCTCGGGATGTCGACACCGCTCGCCTCGAACACGCGTTGGCGCTGCTCTGGTGTCAACAGTACCTCGATTTTGGGTACCACAGCCTCTGAGCTCTGGGCCAGAGCCTCGGCGTGTTCGGCATAGAAGGCGTCGGCGAAAGCCTGCGACATCTCCTCGATGCGCTTCCCGCTCTCTTGGATGGCCGCCAAGATCTGGTTGAAGGCTTTGGGATCGGTCGCCTTCTGCAGCTCCTCCATCATCAGATTCATGGCCTGCTGTTCAGCGAGTATATCGTCGACCGTCGGCATCATTCCCCCTCAGTGACTCACGCGTCGTCGTCTTCTTGCGCTTGGCCCTTCCCTTTCTTGCCCTTGGGATCGAAGGCCGCCATGGCCTCTGCCCGCGCGGCCTCGAGGGCCTCGGTCTCGGCACCATAGAAAGCGGCCAGGGCTGCCTGCATGGCTTCGGCATCCTGGGCCGTTTTCTCTGCCAGGGCATCCATGGGGCCCGGTTCATCGGGGGCATCTTGCCAGGCCGCCAGCTCCACCAGGTAGGCGCGATAAGCCTCATCCCAGTCGTTCAATGCCGCCGCACGGCGCAGGGCGATCTGGGTGATTTCATCGGGGTGGCGCGCGCCCATCTCGGCGCTGAAGGAGCCGTCGTCGTCGGCCACGTCAACGTAATCCATGCGCCGCCCGCTGTGGGCCTCGACCGCGGCTTGCTGAGCCGGCGTCAGGGCGATGCGGCACACTCGCTCGGGTGTCTCTGGTGGCGTCGGCGGTTGCGGCGCCGTCGAGAAGTCTTTTGCCATAGTCCTGCGCTCTCAACCCAAGTTTTTCAACCAGGTCTGCTAATAACACCCTCTCCCGGCGGTCGCAAGCCCAGGCGTGATCTCCCATCGAGGCTGCGGGAGAGCCTCCCACGCGCTCAGCGTCCCAGAGCTGAAGTACGGCTGGCCTCAGAGATGGGTGCAGGGTAAAAACGCGACGGCAGCACGCTTGCCCTCCCGCCCGTGGTGAGGAAGATAGAAACGCGGCGAGGGGACCAAGCCACCCTTGTCTGGAATCGCGCCTTTTCCACGCTAGCAATCTCAGGGCAGCCCATGGCCAAGGATCTCGCTCAGGGCATCTTCGAGTCATTTCACGACAATGGGCAGCGGCATTTTGCCATCCCTTATGAACGGGGGAAGATCCACGGCAAGATGCGTCGTTGGGAAGCCAACGGCCAGCTCATCTACGAAGCGATTTTCGTCGAAGACGTCCAGCATGGACCCTTTCGCCGTTGGCACGCCAACGGCCAAGACAAAGAGCAAGGCACCTATGAAAACGGCAAGCTTCACGGCACCTACATCCAATGGGATGAGGCGGGCCAAGAGGTCTTGCACATGGACTTCGTCCAGGGTGAACCCGTCCTCGATGAAGCGACTCGAGAGAAGATCGCCGCCGCTGACGCCCAATAGGTTCGCCCACACCTCAACACCTTAGCCCTCAGCATCGGGGAGCACCATGGCTCAATATCAGTGTTCAGAAATCGGCCCCAAGGATCACAGCAAAATCACGGCCCTGGTCACACCAGCAGGCCACTACGAGGCGCTCATGATCCGTCAGGCGGCGCTGGCGCCGTCCGCCCACGGCGGATGGTGGTATGGTGCCTGGACGGCAGGGGAGCTGCACGCCGTTGCCTGGGTCTTGGACAGTTTCGCCAACATTCACGCCATCAACCACGAGTCTGCCCGCGCCCTGGGTGACTCCATGGCGCGCGCCGTAGGCGGCCGCATTTCCACAGGCGGCACGCACCAGGTTTTCGGACCTGAAGACATCATCGACACCTTTTGGCAGACCTTCAAAGGCGTCAAGCGGACGCTGGTCGCGGACTTGCGCCGCGAGCTCTTCTCTCTCTCCCAAGCGCCGGCGCCGAAAGAGGGCTACAACGCTTTTGCTGCCACGGCCAAGGAGAGCAAGACCGTGGAGGAGCTTTGCGCCGAGCAGATGATCGAAGACTGGGGGGTCGATCCGCGTCGCACGGCCAAACAAGCGCACGAGGCCCACTGCAAGATGCTCATCGACGAGAAGCGCGCGCTTTTGGGGCAGCAGAAGGGCAAGATCGTCTTCTTCGGCGAGAAGATCCCCCACGACAGCGGCGCCACCCTCCTGGAGCGGCTCTACGTGCCGCTTCCCTTCCGCCGTCCGCGGGTGCTCAGCGGTATCCTCTCCCACTTGGCCGCTCTCACCCTAAAAGACACCAAGGAGTTGCTGAGCTTTGTCGACTTGAGTAAAGAGGTCTGGGTCGAAGCCTTCAAGAGCGTCGATTTTACCTCAAAGGGGCGCTTCCGCCTCTTGCGTTTGCGCTGAGCCCAGAGCCTGCGCTCATCGAGGAGCCTGCATGTCCATCCGCGAGTTGGTCGTCCTGGGCACGGCCAGTCAAGTCCCCACCCGCTATCGCAACCACAACGGATACTTCCTGCGTTGGGACGAAGAAGGCATCCTCTTCGATCCCGGCGAAGGGACCCAACGCCAGCTCACCCTGGCGGACCTCTCCGCCTCGAGCATTACCCGCATCGCCATCACCCACTTTCACGGCGATCACTGCCTGGGACTGGCAGGGGTGACCCAGCGCCTCTCCCTCGACAAGGCCCAGCACCGGGTCGAGGTCTACTACCCGGCCTCGGGGCAGGTCTTCTATGATCGTCTCCGCCGCGCTTCGATTTTCCAGAACCAGATCGAGGTCAAGGCCTGCCCCATTCACAACGCAGGGCCCCAGTATCGCGGCCGCAAGTTCACCCTCTCCTGCCTGCCCTTGGACCACGGCGTCGACACTTGGGGCTACCGCCTCGAAGAACACGACGACTGCACCATGCTCCCAGACAAGCTGGCGGCTTTTGGCATTGCTGGCCCTGCCGTGGGTGTACTCAAACGCCAGGGGTGGCTCGAGACGGCTGATGCCAGAGTCACCCTCGATGAGGTCAGCCTCTTCCGCCCGGGTCAACGGGTCGCCTTCGTCATGGACACCCGCCTCTGTGACAACGCCTTCGCCCTGGCAGAGAAGGCGGACCTGCTCATCTGTGAATCCACCTACCTCAGCTCCGAGTCGCGCGAGGCCCAAGCCAACGGGCACCTGACGGCAGCACAAGCGGCACGCATCGCCCGCGAGTCGGGTGCGACCAAGCTCGTCCTCAGCCACTTCTCCCAACGCTACCCCAGCACGGCGCCCTTTCTCCATGAGGCCCAGGAGATCTTTCCCAACGTGGTCGTCGCCCGGGATCTCGATCACATCGCCGTACCCAAACGGATCAAAGCCTGAGTTTCAGGGCAGCGGGAGCCCGGGCGGCGTCCGTTCCAGGACGCGAAAGCGAGGAGGCTCGAGCAAAGGAGGGTGGGGAAAGTCACCCGGCGGTGGCCACGACACTTTCCCATCCTCCCGGTGGCCGGCGTGCTCTGAGACCAGGGCCAGGCCGCGATAGGGCGGCAAACCCTGACGATGCCGCATCCGCATCGCCACATAGGCGCCCACGCCCAGCGCCCCTTGATAAGGCGCCAGCATGGCCGCCAAGGCCACCGACGCTTCCACCTCGTCCACATCCACCCGCGCCAAGGCACGCTCCCCCAAAAGGAGAATCGGCGGCAGCGTCTGCGGCTCGATGCGGCGCTCGAAACGCGGCGCCAGGTAGGTGTCGATCCGCAGCGGCGCCTGCCCTGGGGCCCAGCCCAACGCCCCTTCACCACCGACGCTCACGAAGGACATGGTGCGCGGTGAGTTCACCGGCTGGTTGCGCAGCGGCCGCGGCCCTCCCCCCAAGCAGCCGACGTGCAGCAGGGTGGTCTGTCCCATGCGGGCTGGATAGTAGGCGTGGTGGTGTCCCGACATGAAGAGGGTCACCCGATGCCGCTCCAAGAGCGACTCCAGCTCGGCGTCGCGGATGATCTCCCTCCCCTTGCGCTCGACGATGGGCACCAGGGGCAAGTGGGCAAAGAGCACTTTGACATCGTAATGATCGTAGCGCGCCAACAGCTCAGCCAACCAAGCCCGCTGCCCGGGGTCCAGCGGCCCGATGGTCGTGGCGTCCAAGCCGACAAAGAGCACATCATGCAAGGTAAAGGCGTAGTAGAGCGGATAGAAGCGGTCATCGACGAAATCGACCTCGGGCCGCCGCGTCAACCATTGCTCCACATAGATCTCTCGCTCCTCGGCGTAACGTGGGTAGGCCGAACCATCGTGGTTACCCACGACCACGGCGAAAGGTATCCCCGCCTCAGCCAGAGGATCCGACACCACCGTGTGAAAGCTCTCCCACATAGCGGCGTAATTCAGCTTCGCGCGCTGCCCCGCCACCATATCGCCCACGCTGATGACCAGGTCGGGCTTCTTGGCGATGATCTTCTCCACGGCGCGATGCACTTCTTCGTTGTACAGCGTCGACCCGTAGCGCCCGTTCAGGTCCCCAACCACCGCAAAGGTCAGCCGTCTGGGATGCAAAGGCAGGTGTTCAGGGTGTCGCGCCGCCTCAAAGACCTCCTCAGGCTCCGGCTCCACCTCAGCCACCACATCCTCCATGAGATGTTGTTGCTGGGGACCACAGGCCAACAATGTCACACCGAAGACCAAGCACCACCAAGACCCAGACCCGCGCATCTTCTCGCTCTTCCTTTCCCATTCCCCTGGGACGAGACGGCCCCAAACCGAGGACCACCCTCTCATGCTCTCCAAGTCTAAGGCTCACCTGTGCTCATGACCAGCCCTATGTCTTGCCCCGAGCCCCCTTAGCGCCCAATCAGCGCCAGCTCCCGCAGCACATGCAGGTTCATGCGATTGGCGACGAAACCCCGCACGTGGTTGGCCAGCAAAAAGGTCTGTGCGCCATAAAAAAGAGGAATCACAGGCACATGCTCGCTCAACAACGCTTCAGCCTGCGCGTAAATCGCAAAACGCTGCGCCCGATCACCAGCGCTCCTGGCTTGGCTCAACAGCCCATCGTAGCCAAGATCTTTCCAACCCGTGCTGTTATTGGGCGAGTCGCTGGTCCAAATCCCGAGAAAAGAGACTGGATCGAGAAAATCAGCCGCCCAAGCGGCGCGGGCGATGGCGAAGTCACCCCGATGGATGCGATCCGAGAGCTCACCCAGCGGCACCGCCTCTTTGCCAACGCGAATGCCAAGTTGGCTCTGCCATTGGTTCACCACCACCTCGGCCACCCGCTCGGCGTTACTATTGCTGGCCGGATAGAGGTAGGTCAGGGTGGGGAAGCTCGTCCCCTCCCCATAGCCCGCCTCGCTGAGCAGGCCTTTGGCCGCGACCACATCTCGCTGGGCCCGCACACTCGTCGAATAGCCCGTCAGCGGTGGCACGAAACCATAGGCCGCTTGCCCAACGCCAGAGAGCGCCCGCATCAAGACCTCGTCGCGATCCAAGACCATCATCAGCGCTTGGCGCACGCGCTGGTCCGCCAGAGGCCCGCTGCGCGTGTTGAGCAGGAGGTATTCGACTCCCAGGTAAGGCTCCTGGCGAAACTCCGGGCGCTCCGCCATGCGGTGCACTTGCTGCAAAGGCAGGGGCTGGGGACCCGTCCAGTCGATCTCCCCGCGCTCAAAAGCCGCCACCCGCTCGACGTCACTCTCGATGACATGGAGCTCCAACTGCTCCACCTGCAAGGTCTCATGGCTCCAGTGATAGGGATTGGCCACCAAGACGTAGCGGTTCGGGCTCGACGCAGCCGACACCACATAGGCCCCATTCGATACCCACGCGTCGGACTGGCACCAGGGCTCACCGGCAATGTCGCGGTGGCTCGGGATGGGCATCAGGGTGGGGAAAGCCAACAGCTCGAGAAAGTAGGGGACCGGCTCCACCAGCTCGATCTCCAGGGTCTTGGCATCTATCGCCCGGATGCCCAAATCCTCACCACCGCTCCGCCCCGTGTTGAAAGCGTGAGCACCCTTGACTTGGGCCGCCTCGGTCAGCAACCAGGCGTACTCCGACGCTGTCGAAGGATAGAGCACCCGCTTCCACGCGTGCACGAAATCTTGGGCTGTCAAGGCCACACCGTCGGACCAGCGCGCATCGTCACGCAGCACGAAGCGATAGACCCGCTGGTCCTCGCTGATACGGTAGTCGGCAGCCATGCCAAGGCGCAGACGCTGCCCAGCGCCGTCGCGCACCAGGAGCCCTTCGAAAGCGTTCACCACGACCTGGGCCGACATGCTGTCGCGGACCAGCGCCGGATCCATGGTCCGCGGCCGCGCTGCAATGGCAAAACGAAACACCTGCTCGCCCAGCTCGCTCGGACTCACCTCGGCCGGCAGCGCGTCAGGGGCGCCCTCTCCTGGAGTGGCCGCGACCGGACCTTGCGGCCCACCACAGGCCATCAGCGCCCACCCCAGCGTCCAAAGGACATATCCCGTCAAGCGCTTGCCTACCATTGGTCCCAACCTCCCTGATTGCGGGGGCTGCCGCATCGCCACAGCCGGCCCAGGCCTGTCAAGATCCTGTACTGCTGCCAACCTAGTGGCTTCAGCAGAGGAGGTCAACCAGGCGCTCAGCCCCTGACACAGAGACCAAAGGCAGAAAGCACCGTGCCTTCCGAGGTCTCGACGGGCTTCATGTCACAGCTCACCCCTCCAGGGCACTGCGCATTATAGGGATCACACAAGTGACGACAGGTCGCCTGAGAGCCATCATCGGGACAGGACAGGCCGTCGCCACAGGTGCCCTGCGGCAGAGGACTCCACTGACACGGCTCCCCTACCTGCCCACCCTGGCGCCTTGGGACACAGACCCCCGTCCCACTCTGCACCACCGAAGGGAAACACCACTGGTCAGCGGCGCACAGAGACCGCGGCGAGAAGGGCAGGCACGAGGGAGCGCAGTAGCCCTTCTGCATCGGCTCGGCCACATTGGTGCAGGTCTCCACGGGCGCCAGACAATCGGCGGCCACCACGCATGGGGTACGCAAGCACTGCCTGGTAAAGGAATCACAGGCGCCAACCTCACAGTCGCCGTCCCCACGACAGGCCACACAGACTCCCAGGGACGCATCACAATAGGGGCGCGCACCGCCACACTCGCGATCCGACGCACAGCCCGCCACCACGACGTCGGGTGCCACGTCCTCGATTTCAGCGTCGTCGGGGCTGTCGTGCTCCTGCCAGTCCATCACATCAGGGGGAGGCAACACTTCAGGCACCCACAAGTCCATCAGAGGCACCCCCGGCCGCTCCAGATGGACATCAGAGCACGACGCAGCACTTCCCATCAGCCATAGCGCCGCCACAATCCACAGCCAACCACCGCTCAACGCGCCCCGCACCACTTGATTCGTGCTCTTCACCGTGCTCTCCATCCCCCGCCCCCCATGACCTACCCCATACGCTAGCAGATGTTGTCAACGTCGCAAGAAAGCACCGCCGCCTTGCCTTCCCAACCCGACCACCTTAGCTTCTTGCAACACATTGACGGGTGCCCCCCCCTTGCTCAGAGGCCCAACATGCCAACGACCGCGACAACCATCACCAAGGACTTCCTCGACCGCACGGTGATCGTCACCGGCGCTAGCCGTGGCATTGGCAAAGCCATCGCCTTGAGCCTCGCGGCCCATGGCGCCAACGTGGTCGTCGCCGCCAAGACCACCGATGACAGCGCCCAGAAGCTCAAAGGCACCATCCACGACACGGCCTCCGAAATCGAGGCCATCGGAGGACAGGCGCTGGCCGTGCCCCTGGACGTCCGCGACGACCAAGCCATCGCGGCCATGATCGCCGCGACGGTGGCGCGCTTCGGCCGCATCGACGCCCTCGTCAACAACGCTGGCGCCATCCGCTTGGAGCCCGTCGCGGCCCTCAGCCCGGAGCGCTTCGACCTCCTGTGGCAAGTCAACGTACGCGCCGCCTACGCCTGCGCCCACTACGCCATCCCCCACCTGCGTAACAGCGACCGCGCCCACATCCTGAACCTGAGCCCGCCGCTCAACCTGGCGCCACACTGGCTCGCGGGCAAAACCGGCTACACCATCACCAAATATGGGATGTCCATGCTGACCCTCGGCCTCGCCCAGGAGGTCGCCGCCGCGGGGATCGCCGTCAACGCCTTGTGGCCCAAGACCGCCATCGCCACCGCCGCCATCGCCTGGCTGCTCGGCGAGAGCGCCCTCAAAGCCACCCGCCACCCGGCCATCGTCGCCGATGCCGTTTTGGCCATCCTGCGTTCACCCGTGGATCGCTACCAAGGCCAACTCCTCACGGACGAAGAGGTCTTGGGCGCCGAGGGCGTGCAAGACTTCACCGCCTATGCCGTCGCGCCCGGCACCCCACTGCTGCCTGATTTCTACATCGATCCTTGAAGGATGCACCTCGGCCAAGCGTGCTCCCTAATCGATCTGCCTATCCAAGATGGCGCGCACCATCACCGCCAGGGCCTGATGGGTGTAGGGTTTGGCCAGGTAGTCCAAGTCGTTCTCCAAAACCCCGTGATGAACGATGACGTTCTCCGTGTAGCCTGACGTGTAACACACCTTCAGTTGGGGTAAGCGCGCCACGAGCTCCTGCGCGAGTTGGCGCCCGTTCATCCCCGGCATGACCACATCGGTCAAGAGCAGATCGATGTGCTCGACGGCTTGCTCGACCAGGGCAATGGCCGCCTCGGGTGAAGCGCAACACAGCACGCGGTAACCCAGGCGCTGCAACAAGCGCTCGGCCACATGGCGCACCACATCGTCGTCCTCGACCACGAGGATGGTCTCGTGGCCACCAGGCAAGGTGGCGCCCGAACGCGTCCGCCGGACCTGCCCCTCCACCTCGGCACTGGCCGGGAAATAGAGCTTGAAGGAGCTCCCCTGGCCGGGCTCGGAATAGACCTCGATGCTGCCTCCGTGCTGCACCACCGCCCCGTAGACCATGGACAAGCCCAGCCCCGTGCCCTTGCCCGCCTCTTTGGTGGTGAAGAAGGGCTCGAAGAGATGCGCCTTCACGGCATCGTCCATGCCGATCCCCGTGTCGGTCACGGCGAGCATGACGAAGGTACCTGCTTCCAAAAGAGGATGCCGCTTGATGATCTCCTCATCGAAGATCACCTCGGCGGTCTCGATGGTGAGCCGTCCACCTGTGGGCATGGCGTCGCGGGCGTTGACCGCCAAGTTGACGATGGCCTGCTCGATCTGCCCGGGGTCAGCCTTGATGCGAGAGCCACCAGGACGCGTCACCGTCTCGAGCTGCACATCCTCGCCGAGCAATCGCGTCAACATCCGGTGCATGTCCAGAATGAGGCGGTCGAGGTCGAAGACCCGTGGTTGTATGATCTGCTTACGAGAGAACGCCAGCAATTGGCGCGTCAGGGCCGTCGCGCTCTCGGCGGCACGGGCGATCTCCAGCAGCGTGGCGTAGTCGGGGTCGCTCTCATCGAGATCCATCATGACCAAGCTCAAGTTGCCCATGATGCCCATCAAACTATTGTTGAAATCGTGGGCGATCCCACCGGCCAAGCGCCCGACGGCTTCCATCTTCTGCGCCTGTAGAAGTTGCGCTTCGAGCCGCTTGCTGGTCTCCAATGCCGCGACCACCGCGCTGACATCCTTCATGCTGCCCACCAGGCGAAGTGGACTCCCCTCACCTCCCCCCAGCCACGCCCCACTCTCTTCAATCGCCAGATAGACCCCATCTCGGCGTCTAAAGCGATAATTGACTTGAAAAGGCGTCCCCTGCGCCTGGGCCAGCTCAAGGGCCGCCATCACCCGCGCCGCGTCATCAGGATGCAAGCGCGCGCGCCAACCCTCGATGTCGACAGCAGCAAAGTCCTCTTCGCTGTAGCCGGTGATGCTCTCAACCGCGCCGCCCCACACCACGCGCCCGCTCTCGACGAAATACTCGTACACCAACTGTCCCGTACACACGGCCACACTGCGGTAGCGCTCCTGACTGGCTTCTAAGCTCGCCAAGGCCATCGCGTGAGCCGTGACATCCCGGATCACCGCCTGCATATAGGCTTGATTGCCAACGCGAAAAGTCGTCAGGCCCACCTCGGCGACGAAGGTGCTGCCATCGAAGCGCTGGTGTTGCCACTCGAACTTCTGTGCCTCGTCCAAGGCGCGCGCGATGTGGGCCGCCGCCGCCGCCGCCGACGCTTCGCCATTGCCTTGCATCTCCGGCGAAATCTCCCACGGCGTCAAGCCAACGAGGGCCTCCCGCGACGGCGCCGCGAACAAGGCCACCGCCGCCCGGTTGGAATCGATGATGCGCTCACCGGCGAGCACCAGGATGGCATCGGGTGATTCGGAGAAAAGCTCCCGATAACGGGCCTCGCTCTCGCGCAGGGCCACCTCGACGCGCTTCAGGTGGCTGATGTCTTCGTAGGTGCCCAGGAGGCCCATGATCTGCCCCTGCCCATCTCGCAAAGGAATCTTGGAGGTCCGCAACCACCGCTGCACCCCACCAGGGCCGGTCTGGACCTCCTCATAGCCAATGCGGGGTCGGTCCGTGGCGATCACCTCCTGGTCATCGCGGCGGAAGGCCTCGGCCTCCACCGCCCAGACCTGATCGTAATCGGTCTGCCCAACCAGGTCGGCTGGATCCGCGCGGCCCGCATCCTCAGCGAAGCGCCGATTGGCGCCAAGAAATCGGCCTTCCAGGTCTTTCCAGAAAACCCGCGCCGGGATGGTATCCAAGATGGTGCGCAACATCTGCTGGGATTGCGCCAGCGCTTGCTGCAGGGCGAAGGACTGGGTCACGTCGCGGATCACCGCGATGAGAAAAGTACGTCCCTCCCACGCCAAACGCGACGTGTTGGCTTCGACCACCAGGCCCGTACCATCTTTGCGGCGATGCCGGCGCCCGTAGATCTTGCTCTGTTCCAAGGCCAAAGTCTGCCGGGTCGCCTCAGGCTCTGCTGAGAGATCCAAGGCCGAGCGTTGCAACAACTCCGGGTGGCTGTAGCCATAGAGCTCGAGGGCGGCGCGGTTGGCCTCGACGATCTGCAAACGCTCCGAATCGATGACCAGGATCGCGTCGTTGGCAACATCGATGATGCGCTTGAAGAGGGGCGCCTCGGCATGCCGCGCCTCCGTATAGAGCGCAGGACGCGCGCGCGCCTCGACCTGAGCCACCACCCACCCTGGGCGTTCCCCGCCAAAGGCGTAGAGATGCCACGACCACGCCCCCAACTCCCCTAGGAGCGTGTAGATCAATGGACAAGCCCCAGCGATCAGCAGCGCCAGCAT